>JAPPOG010000040.1 GCA_028818225.1 Gammaproteobacteria bacterium
GGGACTTAAAATCCCTCGGTAGAAATACCGTGCCGGTTCGATTCCGGCCCCGGGCACCATGCAATTAACACTTCATCACTGGCAATTCCTTATCACAGGCCAGGTTTTGTTGTGTTTCCTAACACTTATTCAATGGGTTAAAATATTTCTTTTTAACCGATTAAACCTAAGGGAAAAAATAAAAACGGAAATTTAAGCGGCTGGCATTGTTTTTGACTCCAGCTACCAACCTGCCGCAATCTTGCGTTGCCAGAGCCAATTCTGACTACAGAGATATGGCTCTACACGCCAGATTAGTGTCGAACCATTTGGCCTGTCCCAGGTGCCGGGAACGGGCAGAGAAATCTACCGCGGCTTGTAACTTTTTATTTTCCATACCGTCTAATGAGGAAGCACATATCGTGTTCTCATTCGATTCCAAGCAGGGGTAAAAAATGAATACAACAAAATTCATTGTCTTCATACTTACAGCATTGTTCAGCTCAGCGCTTTTCGCTGATACCTTTAAACGTATTTCTCATGTGGTTGACGCTGCAGATCTGGAAAAACTGCACCTCGATATAAGTGTGGGTGAGCTGGATATCGAAACCTATGATGGGGAAGAAATCCAGCTAGAGGTAGATATTGAATCACAGCGGAGCTGGTTTTCTTTTCGTCGAAGGGATGTGGAGGACATTGAGCTGGAGATTGACGGTTCCAGATCCCATGTTTATCTCGGTATCACCGAACAGGATATCGAGACACACTGGCGAATCGTCCTGCCTGCAAAGCTCGAGTTAGAGGTAGATATGGGTGTGGGAGATGTTCAGATTGCGGATTTCACCAATAGCCTGAACATGGAACTCGGCGTCGGTTCTGTACAGGTCGTTGTACTGGCCGATGATTACGATGTCATCCATGCCAATTCAGGTGTTGGCGATTCACGAATTAGCGGATTTGAGGGTGGCGTCGATAATGAAAGAAACTTTATCAGCGCGGATTCTTATTACTATGGAGGGGGCGAAAAAATAATGGAAATTGAACTAGGCGTTGGCGATGTGGAAATTCGAAGACGCTAAGTCTGGCCTCTTACTTTGCCAGCACACTTTTATAACATTCGACCCATTGATCGACGGTTCGCTTGGCCGCGAGCTGTCCGATCAGGTTTAAAGGTAGCTGATCTACCTTTTTAAATCTAACGCAGCTTTTTCCCATGTCTAATTTAGTCGAGACATGTTTAGGATACTCTTTTACAAACCAGTTCATTAGCGCTTTATCTGCATACATACCGAAATGGTACAGGACGATGCAGTTTTTTTGTGAAGCGATACTCAGAAATGGGAGAGGTGTCCCCGGTGTGCAGTGATAGCCATCGGGAAATGTTGATAGCGGCACTACGTAACTCGGCATTCCCTGCATTACTTCCTCAAAACCCTTCGGTAAATTATCAATGATAACCTGGCGTAATGAGCGCATCGGCTCGCGTCTGCCTTGCGGTAGCCCGGCCAAATATTTCTCTACCGAGTTTTTATCTTTTGCCATGTCGGGTATTTCGCGCAAACAAAAAAGCGAGACACTAAAGTAAGTGCCTCGCTTTAAATATCCGGTTCTTTACAGGAAGTTGTTTGGCCAGATCATGCTACGCCACATATGAGCTACCGGCGAGCCATCAAATCCAAGACCTTCTTTAGGCTGTTTGAAATGTCTTCCTATAATGTCGGTGAAATCGTCGACATCTACCACTACACCTTCCTCAAATGAATACAGGTCGTTCAGGGTAATCAGTCGGGATGTCATGTACCAGCGATGCTTCTTGGCTTCTTCCCAGGCTTGAACAATATACGGCTCGGGCTTGTAATCAGCTCCAAAAAATCGAATATACGCTTCCGGATACTCATAGCCCACAGATTCATCAGGGAAGAAACGGAGGGCCTGGTGCTTTTCGATGGCCCAGGCGATCTCTTCATCTACATAGGGAGCGATCATTTGTGCGCACCAATAGCCATGATCGGTGCGAATAAAGTTCCCTACGCAAATGTCATGGAGCAGGCAAGCTAGAATGACTTTTTCATCCATCCCGTTAATCTTGGCGAGTCTTGCACTTTGCAAGACATGATTTGCTGGAGCAAAACGCAGCTTGAAGAAATCGATCAGCGTGGGCGCTTCAGGCATTTCTGGCAGCCGCGGGTCATCATGCTGATACCAGGGACGAGTGTCGCCCGCTACGGGCTCTGGTGTGGGATCAATACTGCAAAACCAGGGAGTAGCAATTCGCTTGTCCAATTCAACGCTCATAGCGTCTTCCAGCGCGTCTGCCTTGTCAGAAAGGGTTGCAGCACCGGCAATAGAAGCAACGGTAGCTGCACTCATGTTGCTTAGAAAAGATCGGCGATCCATATCTCAAACCTCCTTGGGGAATGAAGACTGGCGATAAAATACTGTTAACAGACATAGATTTACCATAATTCCTGATGTCAGACCATCGCTTTAACAGTTAATTCCGATGGATGAGTGATTACAGAAGGGCAGGCGATTCTCTATACTCCGTTATTGCTACTTTAATTGTCGACTGGCATCAGCAATGCCTGAGCAAGGAATGTCCAGACCGTATGTATGAACCGAATTTATTATCTGTAGGACCGCCCTTACTGGCTATTATTCTGGCTATAGCGACGCGTCAGGTCATTATCTCTCTTTCTATTGGCATCTGGATTGGTTTCTGCATCCTGGAATCCGTTAACCCTTTTACTGGGCTGGCATTGGCCATCGAAGGGGTGATTAGCGTTTTTAGCGATGCTGGGGATACCAGGGTCCTTATTTTTACCCTCGTAATCGGTGGATTGATCGCCACCATAGAAAAAGCCGGCGGTGTGCGTGGGTTTATCCACTTACTGGAATCGAAAAACTGGGTTGATAGGCCGAGTAAAGCAAAGTGGCTTGCCTATCTTACCGGCGTGGTGGTGTTTATTGAATCTAATATAACGCTGCTTGTGGCAGGTTCTATTTCCCGTCCCTTGTTCGATCGCTATAAAGTGGCCCGCGAAAAACTCGCCTATATCATCGATTCAACTTCGGCTCCAATTTGCATCATGATCCCATTAAATGCATGGGGAGCACTTATCATTAGCCTCACTGCCTCAGCAGACATTGAAAATCCCCTGCAAGTATTTATTACTGCAATCCCTTTTAATCTCTATCCCATAATTGTTGTCTTGTTTTCAGCCTTTGTAATTTGGCGCAATATAAATATCGGTCCGATGAAAGCGGCCCAGGCGCGAACAGAGCAGGGGCAATTACTTTGGCCTAACGCCACTCCTATGGTAGACCCTTCAATTCTTTCACCACAGGATTCAGACAATGCGCAAGATAAAGCACGCTTCATGATCGTGCCCATCATGGCAATGGTATTAGCCATGCCGGTTTGTTTATATATTACCGGAAATGGTGTAATCAGCGATGGATCTGGTTCAACCTCCGTGCTCTGGTCGGTGCTCATTGCCTTGCTGGTGGCATGGGTATTGGTTTTATGGAACCGGCGTGGCACTGTCGATGAACTCATGCACACTTTTTTAAAAGGCGCAGGAGGCTTATTACCAGTAGCTATGATCTTATTATTTGCCCTGGCTCTGGGAGATGTTGCTAATGCTCTCGGTACTGGTATTTATGTTGCGGGTTTGGCTGAGGACACCATTCCTCCAACTTTCTTATTACCACTATTGTTTTTGACCAGCAGCATAGTTGCCTTCTCAATCGGTTCCAGCTGGGGAACATTTGCCATCATGATACCTCTGGCCATACAGATCTCGCTTGCCCTGGATTTCAATCCAGCCCTGTTCCTCGCAGCAGTTTTGTCTGGCTCCGTATTTGGGGATCATGCCTCTCCAATAAGTGACACAACTGTGGTGGCATCCATGGCTTCGGCGACAGATCATATTGATCATGTCCGCACTCAATTGCCTTATGCGCTGATTGCCGCTGGTATGGCTACGGTAGGATTCTTACTTGTGGGTATGTTTGCTTTATAAGCGCCTACACTCATTCTGCAAACAGTGACCCGATAAGTCCTGTAATCGATAATACAGAGCTAATTATTTCTGGCTAAACTTTGCTAAAAAAAATCCCTCTGCAAACCAAGGGATTTAATTTTGTCTATCGAGCAGATAGCGTGGGTCTTATTTAATCCTGAAGTTTTCCGATAGCCCTCACTTCTGCAATCGGAAGCGTTGCGATATCACAAAATTCTGCGGCTGTCCTTTGATCTTCGCCAAGTAAACTTCCAAGGCTTGCATAGGTATCGGCAACAAATACGGACGCTCCCTTAAAAGACTTACGAGTTATACCAAAGTTGATATGTTTGCGTTTGTCAGCAGGAATCTGGCTTAACATGTTTTTGCATGCCCATACTGAACCGGTTCGGGCAAAGTCACTGATCCGCGAGGCATAGTTTATGGTTTCACCCAGTACCTTGAACTCAACATGGCCTCCGGCATGGTAGCTACCAAACCATTCCTGGCCTGCATTCAGGCCTATATTTAAATAAATATCGGAAAACCAGCCTTTCTTCGCCTGCCATTTTTGTGTGATTCCCTTCATCATCTTTTGTAATTCTAGCGAACACTGAATGGCGTTAAGCTTGTAATCACAGTCTGGCTGAGGGAAAAAGTAGTAAACCAACCCATCACTGGCATGCTTGCCATGGGTACCGTAATACTTACTGAAAATAGGTTCGCTTTCCTGCCATATATTGTTGATTAATTCAAAATACTCTTCCGCAGGTAGCTCAGAATAAATTCGGGTAGCGTTTTCTAAGCTGGCCACCAAAACAGTAACGTTGGTTAAACAGTGTTTGCCTTTTTCTAGTAGTGCATTGATAACATGGTCGCGTTTAGTTAAAAAATTGAGCAGGAAATCATCAGCCATTTCGATAGGGCTATAGGTAAATAAAATTCCTTCGTGATAAAAGCAGACGCAGAGATCGCAGGCTGAAGGATCTCCGTTTTTTCCTGGCAGTATTACGGAATAGTGAACCACAGAAGCCTTTCCAACAGGTTCCACATCTTCGTACAAGTCTTTGAGCAGGCTCAATTGCCGGGCATCAAGCGCAGAATAAATCTTGAACAGTGTTTGCTGAGTAAGGCACTTTTTACCTGCTGCCACATGAGGTTTGAGAATTTCCTGCAAGCTATCTTCATTACGTGCAAACGGGGTACTCAACAGAACCTCTAACAGATTTCTGGATTCCAGATCGCCAGAGCGATCTATAGCGTTGGAAAAAAATGATTTCGAGGCTTTATCGTTCCACCAGATCAACTCAAAATTGTTATTCACCAGGTAAGCCGGACCCGGAAAATTCTCGTTTGAGGCGTCGAGGGATAGGTCGATGAGCAATCCCTGCCCAGCAGCCGTAGCTACTTTCTTTGGCTTTGCAGTGAAACTTGTGGCAGCCATGCCTGGGACCGCGCTAAGCTCATTTGCGATCTGAGCCATCGACATTCCTGCTTTCTTCAGCTCCTTAACCCTGTTTATACAGTCTACCGAGTTATCATCGAAATAACCCAAACGAGTGACTCTACCAGGCTCATTAACAGGCTGTTTTATGACTGGGTTAGGCAGTATTCCCAGGGCCACATAATTATTCAAAGTAGCTCTAGAAATTCCTGTAATTTTAATAAGTTGTTTGCTGCTTAGCATCGTATCACGGGGCCAAATTCTGATGTGGTTACGGAGTATAATTAGACAGGGAAAAATATGTCAACTGTATAATTAAACAGTATAAGTACCCAAAAGAAGCCCCCTAAGCAAACCACCGGGAGGGGTTCAGGCATGGGCTTTTGTCGGGGCAGTTTGCAGGCGAATCTGCTATTTTTAGGCACATCGTGAAACCAGCAGAAGGTGATGGAGAGTGAACTTTAAGCGGATAGACGCAGCAGCGGCACGTGAATTAATCGTCACCAATACCAATGTCGAGCCAGCAAAAAGAATCCAGATCGCGGATATTCGCGATGATCAATCCTTTGCGGCAGGGCACATAGAAAACGCAGTGCACCTGCATAATGCCAATTTGCAGGAGTTCATCGCCAATGGTGAATTCGGCGCACCATTGTTAGTTTATTGCTACCACGGGCATATGAGTATGAGTGCCGCCGCTTACCTGGCTGAGCAGGGGTTTGCTGACACCTATAGTCTGGACGGTGGGTATGAGGCCTGGGAAGCCGGATAATAACCATCTAATTATCAGACTGTTGCGGCTTACTCCTGTTCTGCTTTATCCAGAACACGCTTGACTGTCATCACAGTCACCATGTAGATCATGTTGAGCATAGCCCAGGCAAATATTTCGAGTGCCCACAAGCGCTGGGCATCAGGATTTTCGAATCTATCTACTACTATTACCGCAATCCACAAGCCAAGGATTGTTAACGGGACAATGGCAGCTATGCGCCAACCACCGCGCCATTGTCGCATTGCCGCCATCGGTAAGGCTGCACTCGCCGCAGTCACTATGATAACCAGGAGGGCAATAACCAGATTCCAGAAAACAGCAGCTGATTGCGTCACTTGCTGAGTAGCAAGCTCGTTTTCCGCTCCGTAAGCAAGACTGGTCACCACTAAGTGGCACAGCAGGCCAATACTGAGGTGTAAGGAGAATTTGCTATTCATATGATCGATCATAATTGCTTTTTTTGATGGAAAACGAATTAAAGCAAAGGTGGGGAGGCAACAAAAGTATTCCTGCTTTTAGTGGTTGTCAGCATTTGAAACAGCCTGAACTAGCTATTTCAGAGTACAATCAGGAAAAATAAGTTTTGTTTCTATCAGGAGTATCCCATTGTTCCCGCTTCGTTCATTCAACCGTATCTTAGCCGCTGTTCTTGCCGCGGTTTTTCTAGCAGCTTGTGCAACAACAATTGGTTCCGGAATTCCAGATCGTATTACTGCTGAAAGAGGCGAATTTATTCCAGAAGGAATTGAGTACGACAGTATCAATGGTCGCTTTCTAACCGGCTCATTAGCTGATGGAACAATTTATGAAATTTCAAATGCGGGGCAGGTGATACCGGCGATAACTGACCCTGAGCTAATAGCCAGCGTAGGTATCGAGGTAGATGAAGCTCGCAACCGATTACTGGTTGCAAACTCCCAAAGTTTTGCTGCTCCTGGGTCGGGCTCAGCGATGTTGGGTATTTATGATTTAACTAGCGGGGAACAGCTGGCCATGGTTAATCTTGCGGCGTCTATTACTAATCCGCCAGATGGCGCGGCCTATTTTGCTAACGACGTAACAGTTAGTCCCGCAGGTACCGCATTTGTAACCGATACCAGGATGGGAGTGATTTACAAGGTTGATCAATATTTTCGATCGAGTGTCTTGGTAGATTTTGGTCAGGACTCTGGTTTGTTTCTTAATGGTATTGAATATCATGCAGCAGGGTATTTAATTGTCGTATCATCACAGGGCGGCGAGCTCATAAAAATCCCACTCAATGCGCCAGACAGATGGTCTATGATTGAACTTGATTACCCGGCAGCTGGAGGTGATGGTCTGGTATGGGCCAGCGATAGTGGGTTAGTTTCCACCTCTAATAGTCGCAGTGCTGTAATGAAGTATTCCAGCAATGATCATTGGAATACGGCGCAGTTAATCGGCATGGCAAGTTTCACGGGTCAGGCTACGACAGCAGCCGCGGTTGGTGATGAGATATTTGTAGTGCAACCGCATTTTGCGGATGCCGAGCCGCCTGAAATTTTACGTACGCGCTTTTAATAACTTATTTCAGCTATTTCAAACCAGACTTTTCTCCATGTCGGAAAACCCGGTAAAAGATCACTATGAGAATTTAGTAGAGCTAAAGTATCAACTCTACAATAGTTTATTCCTCACACTTCCTTTGGATGCGGTGGAACAGACAGGGTTACTGTTGCCATTACTTGAAGAAGCTAGCCATGCAGGCCTTGCTTCCGGTCTGGACCCTACTCAAATATTGAATGAATTTTTTAATGCTCATCGTCCAGACCTCGATGACAAAAAACTGGCCGAATTTCTATTTAAGATTATTCAATATGTAGAGCGCCAGGTGGTTTTGATAGACGCACTAGAAGACGCAGCCTATGCAGAAATTCACCGCACCGAAGAATCTAATAAATTACGCCAGTTATCTGAGAGAGTAGAGGCTGAAGGGAAAACAGAACAGTTAAAACAGATACTTTCATCTTTTGGCGCCAGAGTAATTCTTACTGCTCACCCTACTCAATTCTACCCAGGTTCAGTTCTTGCCATTATCACAGACTTGATCGACGCGATTAAAGTTAACGATATCGGCTTGGCCAGAGATTTATTGCAGCAGTTAGGCAACACACCTTTTTTTCAAAAGGAAAAACCGACACCTCTCGATGAGGCCGGCCAGTTAAGCTGGTACCTGGGTAATGTTTTTTATCCCGCGATAGGCCAAATTCTGGATTATTTCCATGATTATCAAAGCTATCGCGATGCAGATTTGGAGCAGCTATTAAGTGTCGGCTTCTGGCCAGGTGGCGACCGTGATGGTAATCCGTTTGTAACGACTACAATTACCAGGCAAGTTGCAGAAAGATTAAGGGCACGAATAATCGAGTGCTATCACCGCGAGATGAGGGAGTTAAGGAGGCGTTTGAGTTTTGTAGGAGTTGCAAACAAAGTAGAGGCTATTGAGAAAAAGCTTCACAAGGAAATGACCCATGAGCTGGAGAGTAGTTTCAGCTCTCCCAATGAATTAATCGAACAATTGAATGAAGTACAAACCATACTGAAGCAAAATTATCAGGGATTATTTGTCGATCGTGTAATTTCTTTTAAGCGTAAGATTGCAGCATTTGGATTTCATTTTGCCAGCCTGGATATTCGACAGGATGCGCGCATGCTGATCCAAACCTTGGAACACATTTGCGATCAAAATAAAGCAATCCTGCCGGTAAACTTTAATGAATTGGAAGAAAGCGAACAAATAAATGCATTGCTGGCCGTACCAGGACCAATCACGAGCGAATCTCTCTGTGACCCAATCGCGATAGACACTCTCGATTCGCTTCGAACCATGCGAGACATTCAAGCTGCCAACGGCGAGCGAGCCTGTCATCGTTATATTATAAGTAATTGCCGCGGGCCGTTAGACATGGCTCGCCTTATTGCATTGTTTACATTATCTGGTTGGCCATTAGAAGAATTAACGGTTGATCTTGTTCCGCTTTTCGAAACTATCGATGATCTAAGAAGTGCGGGCTCTAACATGGAGACTCTCTATAAACTGCCAGCGTACAGAGAGCATTTAGTCAAACGCAAAGATAAGCAAACGGTAATGCTTGGTTTTTCTGATGGCACCAAGGACGGTGGTTACTTGATGGCAAACTGGGCCATCTATGCAGCAAAAGAGTCATTAACGTCGGTATCCAGGAGTAATAATGTCGAAGTAATATTCTTTGATGGCCGTGGCGGGCCACCTGCTCGCGGCGGGGGGAGTACTTATAAATTCTATGCGGCGCTCGGTAAGAATATAGAATCGAACCAGATTCAGCTCACCGTGCAGGGTCAGACTATCAGTTCTTATTTTGGCACCGAGCTCGGTGCGACACATAATCTACGTCAATTACTGGCAGCTGGTTTGGAGAATAATTTGTATGACAAGCCGGAAAGAGAATTTAGTAAACAACAACGAGCATTAATGGAAGAACTGGCCGAACTGGGCCATAAAAAATACATTGCTTTCAAAAACCATCCTTTATTTTTGCCTTATTTGGAACAGATGAGCACATTGAATTATTACGGCCAATCCAATATCGGGAGTAGGCCGGCAAAAAGGGGAAGTAAAAAGGAATTCAGGTTTGAAGATTTACGAGCAATTCCTTTCGTGGGCGCCTGGGGACAACTGAAACAAAACGTACCAGGTTATTTTGGGCTGGGAACCGCCCTGAAGAATATGGAAGAGCAAGGTCGGCTAGATGAATGTGTTGATCTTTACAAAAACTCTGGTTTTTTTCGTGCGCTGGTTGGAAATAGTATGCAGAGTATGAGCAAGGCTAATTTTTCCTTAACGAGGTATATGAAAGAAGATAAGGTATTTGGTGAATTCTGGCAGCTTATCAATATTGAGTATGAGTTAAGTAAAGAGATGGCATTAAAAGTGTCGGGTCAAACCGTGCTTCTTGAAGATCATCCCGGTAGCCGATACAGCATTGGATTAAGGCAACGAGTGGTATTACCACTATTAATCATCCAGCAATTCGCCTTGATGAAAATCAAGAAGCTAAATGAAGATTCAACCATTGAGAATGAGCAGATCGAGCTCTATGAAAACATGGTAGTGCGAAGTCTCTTTGGCAATATCAATGCGTCGAGAAACTCCGCTTAAAAAAACAGGCTTTAGTACTCAGTGTTTAGTGTCGGGGATCCAGATATCTGCGTATTGAAAGGCTTCATATAAATCCTGGTCAATTACAGCGTCAGCTTGCCCCAACTGTTCCAGTGCTTTCTGAGCTCCCCACAGGCCCCAGATATTGTGAGGATGTTCTTCCAGATCCTGCCGATACTGGCTGAGTGCATTATCGTAAGCTCCAAGTTCCATATAAGCGGCGCCAAGCCAATGCCGGGGAGAGAAGGGCAGTGGTTCCGGCTCATCGTAATTTAAATTGGTATAGTAGTCTGTGGCACGGCGAAAGGCCTCTGCTGCCGCTTCAAGATTTCCTTCGGCCCAGGCGATTTCTCCTTCCAGGATTCCGGCCAATGTTCCTACGATATCCTTGCCATCGTGAAAGCGAAATCTTGCGGTTGTGGTATCGGTGAGCTCCCAAAGCGAACCGGAAATCGATTTGGCTTTAGCCAAGTCACCTGTTTTCAGGGCAGCATAACCTTGTGAAAAATCATACATACTTACATTGATTTCTCCGTTAGGTTTGTTGGTTACTTCCAGAACTTCATCGAAACGACCAAATCGAATCAAGGCCATCGAAAGCATCGCTGTGTTGCGATTTAATTTTGCTAAATCTTTCGCCGCCTGTATTGCAGCAGCACTCTCACCGCCCATAGCTGCGGCGTAATACAACATGGTCAAATTGTGGGTAGGGTAGATCGCAAATCCTTTACCGATAGCTGCCTTCTGATCTGAATGCCAGGCAATGGTGTTGGATCTTACCGCATCGTGCCAGAGACCCATTTCATTCCAGGTATGGCTGGGCATATGATTAATATGACTTGCGCCGGGAATCGTATTACCGAGGAAGCGCGCACAGGGTGCGGCGAGCTCAGGCGTAGGAGTGGATTCAGTTGCATGGACCAGTAAGTGACAAGCGCCAGGATGCCTGATATCGCGATCCAGTACGGACAAGAGTACATTGTGCAGTCGAATCACATTGGGGTCTTCCAGGCTGCGATATCCCCGGCGTTCCTCCAACAGGAACAAAGCGTCCGCATAAAGAGTGGCAATATCAAGATCATCAGGATGCTTTTCAGCCACCTCTGCCATTGCCTCGGCATAGGCTTCGTCTTGAATCCGGCGGGTCTCGGGGTCGAATTCCTGAACATAGCGAACTTCGAGTGCACGAATCATGGCCGCCTCTTTTTCGGTTGCGTTTGCAATGTTGGCCAGCGCTTGTTGTAAGGCAAAATAGGCGCGAGGAGCTTGTGCCGTGGTCATGGCACCATTGAGATATGATCCCCAGGCCCAGGCTTCACCCCACCAACAAATAGCACAATCCGGATCGGCCAGGTGCGATGCCTGAAATGAACGGGCTGCATCTTCTTTGGCGAAGGCATACATTAATTGAAAGCCCTGGTTAAAATATTCCTGCGCTAACTCATTATCTGAAGAAATTTCCCAATGAAAGTCACCCATGGCTTCTGGAAATAATTTCATGGGTTCATCAAAGGAATCGGGATAATCAATCTCCTGAGCTGACACCTGACCCAGGGAAAACATACACAAAATTGCTGATAAAAACGTTCGTTTCATTAGTAATTCCTAAGTTTGAGTAAAACCAAAATCTCTCAAGCAGGCTTTATTCACAGGGTAAATTCTACCGGGGCATTGGGGCCTAATGGCACTCCTAATATCACCCAGATGATTGTCATTATTAGCCCGGCGGCCAGGAGCAGCAGCGAATAGGGCAACATGGTAGCAGCCAGGCTACCAAGCCCAAATTCTTTCTGCCAACGTTGGCAGAACACCAGTATAAGGGGGAAATAGGGCATTAATGGCGTAATAATATTTGTTGCACCATCTCCTACACGATAAGCCGCCGTGCTCATTTCCGGACTAATACCTATAAGCATGAGCATTGGCACCAATACGGGGGCTAGCAATGCCCATTTCGCACTTGCCGAGCCAACAAATAAATTTATTGTTGCGCCAAATAAAATAATAAATGCCAGTAATATTGAATCTGGTAGATTTGACCCCTCTAACACCGTTGCACCGTTTATGGCAAAGATTAATCCCAGGTTAGACCAATTAAACATCGCGACAAAATGGGCAGCAGTAAATGCCAATACCAGGTAGTAAGCAAGATCACCCATGGCTTCACTCATCATGCGTACTACATCTCGGTGACTCTTAATTGATCCTGAACCACTACCGTAAGCCCAGCCTGCCGCAAGGAACAGGATGAAGAACCCAGCCACTAGTGATTGCAGCAAGGGGTTGTATCTTGCGACTCCAGTTGCATTATCTTCTATTAGTGGGGTACCTGGCGCTATACAAAGTACTACCCAGAAAAGGAAAACGCCAAGACAGGCAAGTCCTGCACGACGAAGTCCGCGTACTTCATTATCTTCAAGTTTGGAATCAGGCGCTTTGATTAATCCTGCAGTACTACTCTCAGCTTCTCCCGGAACTATGGGAGCAAGACGAGGCTCGATAATCTTATCAGTTACATACCAGATCACTGGCAAGAACACGAAAGTCATTACACCAATGAAGTACCAGTTGCCTACCATGTTGGCATTCCAAGTTGGATCCAGTGTTTCTGCCGCCGCTTCTGTAATGCCAAATAGTAATGGTTCAAGCTGACCCGGTATAAGATTGGCCGAGAAGCCACCAGACACCCCGGCAAAAGCTGCAGCGATACCGGCGATGGGGTGCCTGCCTGCTGCCGCAAATACCACGCCAGCTAATGGAATCAATACAACATATGCGGCATCAGCTGCCAGGTTACCCATCATGCCAATAAAAGCGACTGCCGGTGTCAACATGGATTGCGGCGCTTTCGACATGGCTCCGCTCATGGCTACAGCAAAAAGTCCTGAACGTTCGGCGACTCCAGCGCCCAGCATAACCACGAGCACATAGCCCAGCGGATGGAAACTGGTAAAAGTGGAGGGCATTTCTACCAGGAGTCTTTGAATATTGGCTGCAGATAGCAAGCTTTCAGCATTCACTATTACGGCATTCCCGGCGGCATCCACTTGTGTTGGGTGCAGCGCTGACATCCCAAAAAATGCAGCAATGACGCTTATCACCATCACTGCACCTATACACCAGAGAAATATAAATACCGGGTCGGGGAGTTTGTTGCCCGAGCGCTCGATCCAGGCAAGTACGCCTTTTGTTTCATTACTTTGAGTTTGGGTTATGTCAGTCATCTTTGTCTCTGATGTTGTTTTAAATGATTGATTTTACGCAGGACGACGCATTAGCGCAGTAAACGGAAAAACTCCCTTACATCATTGATATAAAGTTCTGGTTTTTCCAGTGCTGCGAAGTGTCCACCTTCCTCCATAACAGTCCAATGTCTTAAATCGTAAGCCGCTTCTGCCCAGGCCCTGGGGAGAATAAATAATTCTGCCGGGAAAACTGCCGCTCCAGTAGGTACGTTGATGAACTCCATGGGTTTTTGCACGGGAGTATTTCTGTTTTCGTAATAGATTCGGGTTGAAGAAGTAATGCTATTGGTAAACCAGTAAATAGAAACATTAGTCAGTAATTCATCTTTCGTGAAATGATTATCCAGATAACCATCCGCACCCTGGGGCATATCGGTCCAGCCGTGAAACTTCTCTAGAATCCATGCTGCAGTTCCTGCAGGAGAATCAGCTAATCCATAGCCTAAAGTTTGTGGCTTAGTACCTTGAATTTGTTGATAGGCAACTTCATTCGCCATGTAAGCTTGTCGTGCGCGCCGTGTTTCATCCTCCAGAGCAGTCACATTTGTCCTCGCTGTTTCATCGGCAGGGGCGCTTGCGAGTATCATATTGGAATGCATACCAATAAGACGCTCTGGATAATGATTGGCAAGATGGCGATTGATAATTGCACCCCAATCGCCACCCGCAATGGCATAGCGCTCATAACCGACGCGCTCCATGAGGTCGGCCAACACCAGAGCGATTCTTTCTGGTGAATAGCCTTGGTCAGAAGGCGCTTCAGAAAAACCAAAGCCTGGCAAAGAAGGTGCAATGACATGAAACGAATCAGCAATGTCGCCGCCATGGGCTACGGGATCGGTGAGTGGGCCAATAATTTTCATGAACTCGGCAACCGAACCTGGCCAGCCATGAACGATCATTAATGGAATTGCATCTGGATTGGCAGAACGCTGATGAATGAAATGCATACTTAATCCATCAATTTCAGTTTTGAATTGATCAAGCTGATTTAATTGTCTTTCTTGTTCACGCCAATCAAATTCGTTCTGCCAGTAAGAAAGGATCTCTCGCATATAATCAAGATCTGAACCATATTCCCATGAGACTCCTTCTAATTGGTCCGGCAGCCTTGTTCGAGCTAAACGTTCCCGTAAATCCTGGAGCTCTCCATCGGATACAGCGATTTCAAACGGCGTAATATTGTTTTCGGCGTAGCGTTCCTGTTGCTCATTCATAGTTAAGTTCTGTATGGGATTTTCATTTAGTAGCAGTTGGTCCAGGGAATTTCCCGTAGAGAAAGAGGACAAAACTAGCGCAAGGACAATCAGTGGCATGCCTATCAACATTCGGCTTGCGCTTAACGGGTTGTTTAACATGTATTCCGCTTCCTTTGGCTTCTAGAATTTCGAGATTATTGGTATTTCTTGCAGTAATTGAAATCGAGTTATTACCAAGCTGGTCCTTAGCGTATCGGATTTTATGGTGTAGGCTAGCGCTTGGATTCTGAATTCGCTGCATCATGCCGTAATCAATTTAATCTGGCAATACAGCTATAACAACAGGAAAGTCTTTATGTTATTTGGGTTAAGTAACAAATCACTTGAATTACCCTCCAGGGAGGATGCCATACCTGATCGAGCCGAGGTTGTGCGCTTTAGCAGAGAGCATTTCGTTAACAGAAATCCTATTGCGGACCCGGTACCCCGGGATTTAGCTAAAGCTGTGTTTGGTATGGGTTGTTTTTGGGGAGCTGAGCGACTTTTCTGGCAGCTACCGGGGGTTTACAGTACAGCCGCCGGCTATGCTGGCGGAATTACTGCAAATCCCACTTACGAAGATGTCTGCTCTGGCATGACTGGTCATACTGAGGTAGTGCTGGTGTATTACGACCCGGGCAAATGTGATTATGAAGACTTGCTCAGCCAATTCTGGGAATCACACGACCCGACACAGGGCATGCGGCAAGGTAATGATCGAGGTACCCAGTACCGCTCAGCTATTTACACAACAGAAGCAGAACAGCTACTAGCCGCTGAACGCAGCAGAACCAGTTTTCAGGAAGCGCTAGCGAAGAAAGGATATCCAGAGATAACTACTGAAATCAGAGAGCTCGAAAAATTTTACTATGCTGAAGATTACCATCAGCAATATCTAGCGAAGAATCCAAACGGCTATTGCGGATTGGCAGGAACTGGAGCCTGTTATAAATCTGACTAGCTAATTCTTCTGAAAAAGCTCACGAATTTTTGCTTCCTTTGCCATAGCATCGTCATAACCCAATTGCCAAAGGGCGTTACAAAATCCTTTTTCGAACAGAATCAGACTGAGCATGGTGCCCGATGTTTCGGATTTAATGTACCTGGACAGGGGCTTTGGCAATTCATCATAATATTCCATTGCCAGTAAATTCAGCTCCCTGGAAGGTGAGATTTCCAGCAACTCTATTTCGTTAACATGAATATGTTCCTGCGCGAGAATTGCAGGAGGCACATGAGGAATGACTTCGTTCATGTGAGAAAGAAATTCGAGGTCGTTCTCTAGCGTATCGACGAAAGCGCTGTTCAAAATATGCCCGACGATTTGCAGGAGCGAGGGAGGCTCGAACATTTCATCTTCGAGGGGAGCTTTGGTGCGATTCCCGCTTACCCCGATAGCAAAAATTCGACGCGCCCCAAGATGAATGGCTGTGCTTGTTGGCGCCAGTTGCCGCACAGCGCCGTCACCATAAAACTGGTTTTCAATCTGGACCGCCGGGAAAATGATGGGTATTGCCGTCGATGCCATTAAATGTTCCAGCTGTAAGCGAGTTCTCAGTCCGATCCGGTGGGGCCCTTCCCAATCATTAATGCCTTTTACTGTCTGATAAAATGATACCGATTCGCCACTGCTATAAGCAGAGGCGGTTACGCTCACGGCATTCAGCAGACCGATGTCTATGTTATGCTGAATCTTTTCAAATTTAATTACGCGAGAAAGCAACGCGCCGAGGGGACTGTTGTCCAGGAGTGAGACAGCGCTGTCATTGGTTTTACCACTGAGCATTGATAACAGCACGCTCGATGCACTGCTGAGCAAATTACCTGATTGCGGATCGTAGATCTGTTCGCTGCGAATGTTTTTCCAGATGTATTCCAGGGTTTTCACGCCGGTACGCAGCCGGTGAGCATGGGTCGCCAGTCAGACTGCGTTAAGGGCACCAGCAGAGGTGCCTGCAATCACCTGAAACGGATTAGGCGAATGCTTGGGTAATATAGTGGCTACTGCGCGTAAGACGCCGATTTGATAGGCCGCCCGCGATCCGCCTCCAGAGAGAATGAGTCCAATCGGTTTATGTTCTGGGTTTTTGAGAATAGCCATGACCAGAATGCAAGCTTGCAGTTATCACTCAACGGGGTTCTAAAACGTATTTTTCAGGCAACAAATAGCGCAGGAATTCGCGATTTCCGCTGCTCAAACTATCGGCAGAAACGAGGGGTGTTGAAGAGCAGGTTTAACACTTCAGGCTTTGTTGTGTCCAAAATAACGCGCTATGGAAAGAATGAATGGCTGATTCCAGTGACGGCAGGGCAGTGAAACGTGGTTCTAGCTAATCAACGTATTGGTGTCACAAGGGACAGCAGCCATATGCACGTTCCTTGCCTTTGCAGCAACCCCGGGAGAATCGGCAACAATTGCAATTTTCTTACTCTCTCTTCAGATGTAGTACGATAGCGCCACACTTAGCCTCCAGATAGCAGGGGTTTAAGCAATCCATTGATAATTTTTGGCGAACACCCATATTAGGTAAGGCTTACAACTATTTGTTGTGTTTTCACTTGGAAATGAGAATCGGTAGTGCTTGAAACAGAAATTCCAAAGATAGATCCGTTAGTTATCGCAATCTCTTCTCGTGCATTGTTCGATATGACGGATAGCCACCTTGTCTATGAAGAGAAAGGACTCGATGCCTATCAACAATACCAGATTGCGCGTGAAGACGAGCCCTTGGAACCGGGCGAGGCGTTCAACCTGGTGCATAAGTTGCTGCATCTGAATTCTCTCCTGGAAGAATCGCCTGTCCAGGTGATTTTACTGTCGAGGAACTCGGCAGACACTGGCCTGCGTGTCTTTAATTCAATTCAGCATTACCAGCTGGATATTACCCGCGCTGCATTTTGTGGGGGAGACAGCCCCTATCGCTATATATCGGCATTTAATAGCCACCTGTTTTTATCTGCCGATGGTGCCGATGTCAGGCAGGCATTGGACTCAGGAGTAGCTGCCGCAACCATTTTGCCATCCAATAAGTCAGAGAACGCGCAGGATCTGCTCAAAATAGCCTTCGATGGGGATGCTGTTTTATTCTCAGATGAATCAGAAAAAATATTTAAAGACAAAGGATTAGAGGCTTTTACTAAGAATGAACTCGAAGCTGCGAATGATCCTCTAAGCGGTGGCCCTTTTAAGCCTTTTCTAGCAGCATTGCAGCAGATCCAGCAGGCCTTTCCAGCGGGAGAAGTGCCAATTCGCACCTGCCTGGTCACGGCCCGCGCAGCGCCCGCCCACGAACGGGTAGTAAGGACATTAAGGGCATGGAATATCCGTATTGACGAATCCTTGTTTCTGGGGGGATTGGATAAAAGCGAGTTTCTGCAGGCATTTGACGCCGACGTCTTTTTCGATGATCAGGAAGGCCATTGTGAATCTGCGAGCAACCATGTGGCTACCGGTCACGTACCTCATGGGGTAGCTAATAATTAGTTTTCAATTAGTTAGCATGCTTTATAAAAGTAAATTATTAGTAAAAGCTATAGTACCCGCCCAGACACAGCAAAATGAGGGTAAGTAGCCGCTGCAGGACCTTGTCCGGGACCCGGGAACTCACTTTTGAACCCCAGTGAATAGCAGGAAGTGACCCCACCAAAAGACTGAACAATAGAACAAAGTCGACATAGCCGCTGAGCATATATCCAAGACCTGCAAAAAAGGTGAGAGGCACTGCATGGGCTATATCTGTGCCTATGATCCTGACGGCCGATAGCTGGGTATAAATTGTCATCAGGATAGCAGCGCCAAATGCGCCGGCACCCACGGAAGACAGGGTTACGCAAGCGCCCAGCAATAGTCCCATTACCCAGGTGACAGCAGATCGATGGCTGTGGATGGGTTGCATGAAGAATTCAGGCCGTTCCTCTAATGCGTTCATGCGAACTTTATCTCTAAATATCAATATAATAGCTGTAACAATTAACATGATTCCTAAGCTAAAGGTCAAGAGACTCTCAAATTCAGGTGATTCCTGGAATGCGGCATCGAGAAAGAAGACATGGAGCAGAACCGACACAGGAATGCTGCCGGCAGCTAACAGCAAGACTATCTTCCATTCGACGTTTCTTTGGCGATGGTGGCTAACGGCGCCACCGGCTTTGGTAATGGCGGCATAAAGCAGGTCAGTGCCAATTGCAACCGGCGCAGGATATCCAAATACCAGTAGCAGTGGCGTCATGAGGGAGCCCCCACCAACTCCGGTGAGGCCTATGGCAAATCCGACGGCGGCACCTGCCAAAATATGCAGCAAGAATTCCATATGGCTTTAAATTAATCGGTAGGCTGCTTTCGATGGTTCTATCAGCACAAATGCAGGGGAAAGTTAGAATTTTTTGGCTATTCTTAAAAGTAATATTTTTGCATAGTTTTATAACAAAATAGCATAATTGAATTCCTTCATTAGGCAGTAATGGCCAGAGGAAAGATGAAACTGCAACAATTACGCTATATCTGGGAAGTCGCCCAGCATGATTTGAACGTTTCGCAAACAGCGCAAAGCCTGTACACCTCACAACCAGGCATTAGCAAGCAGATTAGACTGTTAGAAGACGAGCTCGGACTTGAGATCTTCTCCCGCAATGGGAAGCATTTAACCCGGATAACGCCAGCCGGAGAGTCGATTATCAAGAGCGCCGGCGAAATTATCCGCAAGGTGGAGAATATTAAAGCAGCTGCCCGGGAATTTTGCGACGAACGAACAGGCAGTCTGGCCATAGCCACAACCCATACCCAGAGTCGCTATGTGTTACCCCCGGCGATTAACCAATTTATCGAAAAATTTCCAGAAGTTGCGCTCCATATGCACCAGGGGACGCCTATGCAAATCAGTGAATTAGCAGCAGACGGCACAGCAGACTTTGCTATCGCGACAGAGGCCATGGAACTATTCAGCGACCTGATTATGATGCCATGCTATCGCTGGAACAGGGCTATATTGGTGCCTAAATCTCATATATTAGCTGAAGTATCAAAGCTAACTATCGAAGATTTAGCAAAATTTCCATTAGTAACCTATACCTTTGGATTCACGGGAAGGTGTAAATTAGATGAAGAATTTACCGCGCAATTTCACGGGAAGGTCTAAATTAGATGAAGCATTTACCGCGCAAGGGCTAACTTCCAAGATTGTTTTTACCGCTGCTGATGCTGACGTCATCAAGACCTATGTAAGACTTGGTCTGGGTGTGGGTATAGTCGCCAAAATGGCACATAATCCGGAAATTGATGCTGATCTGATAGCTATCGACGCCAGCCATTTGTTTGAACCGAGTATCACCAAGATCGGGTTCAGACAAGGAACCTTTCTGCGAGGTTACATGTACGATTTTATCGAAATGTTTGCACCACACCTGACCAGGGAATTGGTGCAGGCAACAAGCAACTGCCGTAGCCAGCTAGAATTAGATGATATTTTTAAAGAGGTTTCTTTGCCAACACATTGATATCACGAGATTATATCAATTAGCCCTTCAGAAAATCAGGCGTTTGCCAGTTGCTTTTCAGGAATCCTGTTCAATATTGATTCGATGCAGGCCACATTCTTTGATGGTGGCTTCCTCCCACCACCAGCGTCCTTCGCGCTCATGCTGGTTGGGGCCGATAGCCTTGGTGCAGGGCTCACAGCCAATACTGACAAATCCACAATCATGAAGTTCGTTATAGGGCACATCAAACAGCCGAATCATCTCCCATACCTGGCCTGAACTATAATTGGCCAATGGATTGATTTTCAGCACCTGATGCTGCGCAGTGGAAAAAGTCGTATCTATTTCCAGTACCGGCACTTCAACTCTCGTGGGGCTCTGGTCCCGCCGCTGACCTGTAATCCAGGCATCCAGACCCTGTAGTTTCTTCTTTAGGGGTTCGACTTTTCGAATCCCGCAGCACTCTTCATGTCCATCGCTATAAAAACTATATAAACCTCTATTTTTGACGAGATTACTAACTGCCTCAGCGTCTGGAAAAAGCACCTCGATAGGTCTTTGGTAGTGATCCCTGACCTTTTCAATAAAGCGATAAGTCTCGGGATGGAGGCGTCCGGTGTCCAGGGTAAAAATTGGAGGAGGAGGCGAGTATTTCTTGCTTAACTCAATTAGCAATACGTCTTCAGCGCCGCTGAAGGAAATAGCAGAGTTTGGCAGTCGCTCGAGCAGCTGCGTCATTATCTCTTTCGGTTCAGCCTCTCTGAGAGAGGTATTGAGCTCTGCAATTTCTGAGTTGTCCATCATTCTCACTAGCGCTGTCGGGTTGGGCGGCAAAGGGCGCTAATTCTGATCTATTTGAGTTTGAGGGTAAAGGTACGCGTTGTACTGGCTGGCTACAACGCCCTGAGTTGTGAAACCTCAAGCTATGTTCCACGTGAAAAATTCAATAAAATTAATCACTTAGACAGTCTAAATGCCATAATACACAAGATATAGGCTAGGCTGCACTGAAAAATTACAATATCTAGATTTTAGGGATTTACCGCCAGTGACCAGCTGTTACCTAAAACATTCATCTGTTAAATTGACGCCTTACTGAATGGTCCCTGCTGAGGTGTATAGAGGAGTTGTGAGCGCGATGGAACTAGCCTGCCTGGATCTGGAGGGTGTATTAATACCCGAAATATGGATTGGATTCGCCGAAAAAACCGGCATCAATGAACTGCGAGCAACAACTCGAGATATTCCTGACTACGATGAACTGATGCAGCAGCGGCTGGGCTTGCTCAAGCAGCACAAGTTGGGCTTGCCAGATATTCAAGAAGTTATTGCAACAATGGCGCCGCTGGAGGGAGCACTGGAGTTTATAAACTGGCTTAAAGAGCGTTTTCAACTCATTATTTTATCAGATACGTTCTATGAATTTTCTCATCCCCTGATGCGGCAACTAGACTTTCCGACACTTTTTTGCCACCGCCTGGTTGCCGATGAAACCGGTGCTATCGTGGATTACAAGCTACGGCAAAAAGATCCCAAGCGGCAATGCGTTATTGCTTTTCACAGCTTGAATTTCAGGGTGATTGCCGCCGGAGATTCCTATAACGACACCACTATGTTGAGCGAGGCTGATGCTGGCATTTTGTTTCGCGCACCTGAAAACGTGCTTAGCGAATTTCCGCAATTCCCAGCGGCAGAAAGTTATACCGAGCTACGCCAGGAATTTTTAAAAGCGAGTAACAGGGATTTATCGCTGTAACTTGCCAGTGTCGGCTAACTTTGCGCCAGTGGTCGCATAAGAAGAGATCCTTCTGCGAGCATGGCCAAAATCAGATCCTGTATTTCCTCCGAAGGATTAGCAGTCGAAAAAAATGAATTGAATGAGAAAGTTGGCTCAAATAGCTGCTTAACTGCCTCACTATTGGACTGGCTCAGGGTATACACCCGTCCATCAATAAATAAATAGATGGTTGGTCGATCAACTGGCAGGGTAAAAGCAAGCCTGGTTGCAGGATTTATAAGCAGGTCTAGCTGATTGCTGCGGATAGCGCTCCCCAGTGCTTCAGCAGATGGCGTTTTTTCCAATCCCTGAAATAGTTCCGGATACTTCGGCTGGGTCATATAGGCGCCAAACCATTTGCAGAAACCGTCAAAATTCGCCAACTCATCCTGCACGAGAGCGTAGGCAGCCGTCAGGTCCTGCAGGCCTATTTCGTGGGGATTCCGGATTTCCTCGCCAACGGTGTTAGTAAAACGACAGGCGGGATCTGCACGAGCGATTAGCGCATCGCTAAAACCTTCCAGCATTTCCCCTGCAGATGGCGCTCTGAACCCTACTGAATAACAGAAGCTTTCGGTAATTGCGCTACCCCAGTGGCCATACTGCGGGGGAATGTAGAGGACATCCCCTGGATTCAGGATAAATTCTTGCTCTGGTTCAAACTCAGTCAATAGCGATAATCCCGATTCCGTTTGCACTGGCTCCGTTGTCTGGTTCTTCTTGCCCAGTTGCCAGCTACGCTGGCCGCTTCCCTGTACCAGGAATACATCGTAGTAATCGAAATGAGGGCCAACCCCACCGCCGGGAGCGGCGTATGAGGCCATTACATCATCCAGCCTCCAATGCGGAATAAATTTGAATAAATCTCTTAAGGTGCTGAATTCATTGATATATGAATCGATTCCCTGAACCAGTAAAGTCCAGTTGGATGAGCTCAACGCAGTAAAATCCGCTTCCAGGAAAGGTCCATGGCGCAAGCGCCAGCGCTCAGCACCCAGCACAAGGCGACTTTCAATCCCATCTTCACAGGCCAAACCAGCCAATTCTTCGGGGCTCAGGGGATCGGTAAATTCCACCATCCCCGGAATTAACAAAGGGCGTTTCTGCCAGTAATCCAGCAGAAACGCGGCAGGATCAAATTGAGGATTTAGCCTGGGTGCGTTCAAATATTCTCAGCCTGCTCAATTGCATTGCCGAGGTAAGTTCTGGGGCTCAGGGCGAGTAACTCTGCTTTAGCTGCATCCGGAATCTCAAGGCCATCGATAAATTCCTGGATCGACTGTTTATCGATTGTCTTGCCACGGGTCAGTTCTTTCAGTTTTTCATAGGGCTTTTCAATTCGATAGCGCCGCATTACAGTCTGAATCGGTTCTGCCAGTATTTCCCAACAGTTATCGATATCCTGATCGATCGCGTCAACATTCAGTTCTAATTTACCAAGGCCCTTCAGGCTTGAGCGATAAGCAATAAGTGAATAGGCAAAACCCGCTCCCAGGTTCCTTAGCACGGTAGAATCTGTCAGATCCCGCTGCCAACGGGAAACAGGCAGTTTATTCGCCAGATGCTGCAACAAAGAGTTAGCGACTCCCAAATTACCTTCGGCATTCTCGAAATCAATGGGGTTTACTTTATGCGGCATGGTTGAAGATCCAATTTCTCCGGCGACAGTTTTTTGCTTGAAGAAGTTCAATGCAATGTAACTCCAAATATCTCGATTAAAATCAACGAGTATTGTGTTAAACCTCGAAAAGGCATTGAGCATCTCTGCAACATAATCATGGGGTTCAATTTGCGTTGTGTAAGGGTTCCAGGTCAGGCCTAATTCTGTAACGAACTGCTCTGCAATCGATTGCCAATCGATATTGGGGTAAGCGGAGAGGTGGGCATTATAGTTTCCAACTGCACCGTTAATTTTTCCCAGCACGGCAATTTCCTGAATTTGTTCCACCTGGCGGCGCAAGCGGTAGACAACATTGGCAAATTCCTTGCCTACGGTAGTAGGCGATGCCGGTTGTCCGTGGGTTCTCGATAATAGCGGTTGCGCAGCAAATTCTTTCGCTAGCGCAGCCAGTTGCTCGGTTATGTCAGTCATGGCTCTTAGCATGACCGCGTCACGACCTTCCTTGAGCATCAGTCCATAGGCTAAATTATTAATATCCTCAGAGGTGCAGGCAAAATGTACAAACTCCAAATGCGTCTGCAATGACTCCTGATCTTCAAGCTTTTCCTTAATAAAGTACTCTACCGCTTTAACATCATGATTAGTTTTGCTTTCTATATCTTTGATTCGCTGAGCGTCTTGGATAGTGAATTCTTCGAATAAACTATCCAGACTAGCAATATCACCTGAACTAATTTCCCCAAGCTCTGCAATAGCCTCGATTGATGCCAGCTTCTGTAACCACCTCACTTCCACCAATACTCGATAACGCATTAACCCAAATTCGCTGAAATAGGAGGCAAGTTCTTCACACTTACTTCGATATCGCCCATCCAACGGAGATAGTGCTAGTAAAGAATTGAACTGGGATGCTGCCATGATGATTCCTGTTGAAACTAATTTTTAAATTAAAGTTAAGAGCTTGCGTCGAATATTACCGGCGGTTTCTTGCACGCGTTTCCGGTAGAAGACCAGGCGCCAACGCCTTCCACCCAGTTGGTACCAGAGTACTGCCGATCGAATCCCTCCCAGTAATAGCGCTCTGATCCGATTCGCCACATTTTCATTTTTGAGATTTTCTATCTTGCCTTGTACCTGTATGCGATATGAGAGCGTACTGATTGTATCTTGATAAAGTTGAGCAAGCTGCTCGAAGATACGGTCTTGCTCCGTAAGCTGGGCCGCATTGATTTCACCATTGGGACTTTCAATGCTCTCGATCGGGTTGATAAGTTGAAGTCGCTGGCGCAACTCATTCTGCAGCCGCTTACTGCTTGCCAGTTTGTTGCGTAATAACAACATTCCCAGGGTATAGCGGACGATTTCTGTATTCTCTCTACTGCGCTCGTTGCTAAAGATTTCCTGGATAGTGCGTAGCCCCAATTCAAAATCAGCAACTTTCGGATAGATTTCAGCCACGGAAGATGAGTTAACCACGAGCAGGGGATTTATCGACGCCACGAGCTCTGTTTGAGGGGCTTTGCCATCTACTGCCAGAGTGTTCACCAGGGCTGCACACTGCGCAACCGCAGCGAGAGCCACATTCTGATATTCCCAGCGGCTGAACTTATCGACAGTACTGTTCAATGATTGCCCCTCCAAGGCAACGCTCAGCCTGATAAAAAACTATATATTGACCGGGGGTAACGGCACGCTGAGGCTGTTCGAATATTACTTCAACTCTTGAGTCTTCGTAGGGTTTAAGCAGGCAATCTTGATCTTCCTGCCGATAGCGGATCTTGGCGCTGCACCTAAGCGGAAGCGCCGGGTGCTGCTGGTTAATCCAATGCGGTGCTTGTGCGATCAGGCGGGTAGAAAAAAGATCCTCGTTTTCATTACCCTGCGCGACTATCAATACATTACGATTTAAATCTTTGGAAATAACGTACCAGGCATCTTCTGATTTATTTTGCAGGCCACCGATGCCAAGACCCTGGCGCTGGCCATAGGTATAGAACATTAGCCCTGCATGACGACCAATAATTTCTCCATCATTCGTCTCAATGGCACCTGGCTGCGCGGGCAAGTATTGCTCGAGAAAGTCTTTAAACTTCCGCTCGCCGATAAAACATATTCCGGTGCTATCTTTTTTATCATGGGTTCGCAAATGCAGATCGGCAGCCACTTTTCTGACATCAGATTTAGGCAGAGCTCCCAATGGAAACAGACTCTTATGCAAACAACCTTCATTGACTTCGCATAAAAAATAGCTTTGATCCTTGTTGCTATCAATTCCCTTGAGCAAGTAGGTTTCATCCCCGACTTCGGACTTTCGCACGTAGTGGCCTGTGGCAATGAAATCGGCGCCCAGCTCAGTTGCGTATTCCAGGAAGGCTTTGAATTTTATTTCCCGATTACAGAGCACATCAGGATTAGGCGTACGTCCAGCGCGATATTCCTTTAAAAAATGGGCAAAGACATTATCCCAGTATTCCGCTGAGAAATTAGCCGTATGTAGTTGAATGCCCAGAACATCACAGACTGCCTGCGCATCCGCTAGATCTTCTTTTGCTGTACAGTACTCAGTGCCATCATCTTCCTCCCAGTTCTTCATGAACAATCCCTCGACATGAAAACCTTGTTGCTGCAGCATATAGGCGGCAACCGAAGAGTCCACCCCACCGGACATTCCGACTATTACGTTATGAATGGGTGCTGCCAACACTAGAACTCCTGGACAGTAGAATGGGTAAGAGATAAGGGAAAAATCTTTGCATTAATAAAATCATTTAATACTTCGAGCACCAGGGGACTTCTTAGCTCAGATTCTTTAGATTTAATTTCAGACAGCGATAACCAGCAAGCTTCGAGGATATCCTCATCCAATTTTGCATCCTGAACCTTGGCAACAGGGCTGGCTACAAAGCAGTGTCGCAAATAACTAATGCCGTTAAGTGGTGAGGTGTATTGGTAGATACCAAGAAACTGCGTGATTTTAACCCGCCAACCGGTTTCTTCCAGAGTTTCTCTTACCGCAGCGGAGATTAAGGATTCGCCGGGTTCCAAATGGCCTGCGGGTTGATTATAAACGATCAAGCCATCTGATTCTTCGCGCACCATCAGGAAGCGGCTATCCCGCTCGATTACACAGGCAACCGTGATGTGAGGGGCTTTACTCATTCGACTGAAATTGTAAAAGTCGCGAATCTAATCATTAATTCGCTTCTGGATCAATATAATATGGGAATTAATTCATTTATATTCTAGCACTTGGCTTTAGCTTGAGATGGGAAACATGGATAATATCAATTCGGCAGCAAGGCGTGAGACGATAAATGAGTGAACTTACCCATATCGATAAGCAGGGCAAAGCCAAGATGGTTGATGTCGGCAACAAAAGCGAGAGTCAGCGTAGCGCCACTGCCCGTGGTGAAATTGCAATGGCGGCTGCCACCCTCAAACTCATAGCAGAGGGCGGTCACAGCAAGGGCGATGTCATTTCTGTGGCCCGAGTCGCGGGTATACAGGCGGCAAAAAATTGCTCACAACT
Source organism: Gammaproteobacteria bacterium (assembly GCA_028818225.1). Classification (GTDB taxonomy): domain Bacteria; phylum Pseudomonadota; class Gammaproteobacteria; order Pseudomonadales; family Pseudohongiellaceae; genus UBA9145. The sequence goes on from JAPPOG010000040.1 coordinate 27,247, forward strand.
TATCCCGCTGTGTCACCCCCTGATGCTGACTTCCGTAGCTGTGGAACTGGAATTGGATAGCGAGAATAGTCGTGTGCTGGTCGAAGCGACCTGCAAAGTTAACGGGCCAACGGGAGTTGAGATGGAGGCTCTCACTGCAGTTTCTGTTACAGCATTGACGATTTACGACATGTGCAAGGCGGTAGATAAAGAAATGACTATTGGGGATATTACCCTGATTGAGAAACAGGGTGGCAAAAGTGGTCATTATCGTAAGGCGGGTTAGTCAGAAATCATGATTCAAATTCACTACTTTGCAAGCATTCGGGAGCGGCTGGAGGCTGACCAGGAACAATTAACCTTGCCAGACCATGTATCCAGTATTGATGAGCTGATAAAGCATCTAGCGACAATTAATCCCAAATTCAGTGCCGTTGTTAATTCGACCAGCAAAATATTAGTGGCGGTGAATCAGACAGTTGTGGATAGAAGCTATAAACTTTCTGAAAACGATGAAGTGGCATTTTTCCCGCCCATGACCGGCGGCTAACTGTGCAATATTCAGCATGATTTCGGTTCAGACAGATGATTTTGAAATTGCGAAGGAATACGCACAACTTCGCATAACCGCTGGTGATGCCGGGGCCATAGTTACCTTTACCGGGCTTGTGCGAGAAATCTACGATCATGACAACGCAGCCGGTGAGAAGATCCAATCACTGTTTCTCGAGCATTATCCAGGAATGACCGAAAAGAGCCTGCAGACCATAGTCACCAGGGCAAATGACAAATGGGACTTGTTGGCAACTCGGGTAATACACCGTGTCGGGGTATTGCAGCCCAGCGATCAGATCGTCTTCGTTGGAACCGCCAGTGCGCATCGGCAAAATGCTTTTGATGCGGCTCGGTTTATTATGGATTTCTTAAAGAGTGAGGCGCCTTTCTGGAAAAAACAGGTTACTGAATCTTCCACGGAATGGGTAGAGTCACGACAAACCGATGCGGAAGCAATTGAAACCTGGCGGCAGGATTAAACTTCGAGTTCGGTAAAGCAGCCAGGCGGCAGTCCATCAAGTTTCCAAGTTCCAATAGCAACCCGAATCAAGCGTAGCGTTGGAAATCCTGTCGCCGCAGTCATACGCCTGACCTGACGGTTCCTGCCTTCCATGATTTTCAATTCGATCCAGCTGGTGGGAATATTTTGCCTGAATCGAACTGGCGGCTCCCGCTGCCATAAGTAGGCTGGCTCCTCAATGCGAGTGACTTTTGCGGGCCGGGTAAGACCATCGTTTAATGCGACTCCCTGGACTAAACTCTCAATAGCTTCATCGCTAATCATGCCGTCCACTTGGGCATGATAAGTCTTCTCCATTTTAAATTTTGGATCAGCTATTTTTTGCTGCAATTTTCCGTCATTGGTCAGCAGGAGCAAGCCTTCCGAATCCTTATCCAGTCTGCCAGCTGCATAAACAGTCTTGTGATTAATGTAGCTGGCCAAAGTCGCTTGCCCATCGACGCCAGTAAACTGGGATAGAACACCGAATGGCTTGTTAAAAAGAATTAACCTGGACATGCGAATAATAAAATAGACTTAACTTCAAGTTTCGAGCGTAAGTTACTCTCATGCAGAGCATGAAAGATTTAGCTCAGAAAAATGCAGCGAGGTAGTCGCTGAGACTATGAATGCTTATTCAGATTCGGCAGTCGATTCTGCTTCACTGGGAGCTTCATCTACAACTTCTTCTTGAGACGCTGCCGTATTTTCAGAAGCAGTTTCCGAAAGGGGTTTGATATTAGCGGCATGCAAACCTTTTGGGCCCTCAATGGTGTCGAATGAAACCAACTGACCTGCCTTCAAGGTTTTGTAGCCTTCCATTCCAATCGCTGAATAGTGGGCGAACAAATCATCGCCACCGTCATCAGGTAAAATAAAGCCGAATCCTTTGGCATTATTGAACCATTTAACTTGCCCGGTACTCATTGGAACAACTCCATACTTCTTATTATTTTTGTAATTATCACGTGATGGTTCGACCACCATAAAATTGCTATACACTATCACTACATCAATGTCAAAGCCCTTCACCGAGTATCAACCATACCTGAGCGGCTGTAAGCGGTTGAATTTCACAGAATAAGCCTTATTTAAGGGTATAATCGAATATCGGTCTGGCGCTGCATAAAGGCCTTTTCTTAACCTGCAATCTAACGCAAAATATTCACAACTGCAGTGACACAAAAAGCCGATATTGGCCCTTGAATTGAGTATGTCCAAGCAACAGCTACTAGACTTAAAGATGACCAGATTACCTATCCGTCCAAACAACTCTCAGGACGACGGTGATGGGGGGCACGATACTGGCTATGCAACCACTACAGAAAAACCCAAGCTCAAGCAACCTCCGCTTTACAAGGTAATCCTGATAAATGACGACTACACGCCTATGGACTTTGTTGTCGACGTGTTGCGCTCCTTTTTCAGTATGAATGTGGAGAAGGCAACGCAAATAATGTTGAAGGTGCACACCGAGGGAAAGGGTGTTTGTGGTGTATACAGTAAAGACGTTGCGGAAACCAAGGCAGCCCAGGTGAATGATTATTCCAGGGAATGTGAACAACCTCTGCTTTGCTCTGTTGAAGTTGATAGATAATCAAAGAAGGATTTTCGGTTACTAAAATTGAAGGCGGAATATGTTAAGTAAAGATCTCGAAGCAACCTTAAACTACGCATTCAAAGGAGCGCGCAAAAAACGTCATGAATTTATGACGGTTGAGCATCTTTTGCTTGCATTGTTGGATAATGAAGTTGCCTCCAGTGTATTGCTCGCTTGCGATTGTGATCTTGGTCGATTACGGGGTGAGCTCGCCGATTTCGTCGACGCGACTACTCCACTTATTCCTGAGTCAGAAACTACTCGTGAAACTCAACCCCCCCTGGGATTTCAGCGGGTCTTGCAGCGAGCAGTTTTTCACGTGCAATCTTCAGTCTTCAGGCAAGCGAGAGGTTACTGGTGCAAATGTTCTAGTCGCAATTTTTAGCGAGCAGGAAAGCCAGGCAGTTTATTTTCTGAAACAACAAGATGTCGCCCGCATTGATGTTGTTAACTTTATCACCCATGGCATCTCCAAGATTCCAGGGCATGCTGGCAATAACGAAACCTCGCCTGAGCAGCAAGAAGAAGAAACTGTCGCTGATACAGCTGCTAATCCACTGGATAGTTTTGCCACTAATTTAAACACCGAGGCAGAGTCTGGCAGAATCGACCCCCTTATTGGTCGCGAAGATGAAGTCACCAGAGTAGTCCAGGTACTTTCCCGCAGGCGTAAAAATAATCCTCTTTTGGTGGGCGAGTCAGGTGTTGGTAAAACTGCTGTAGCTGAAGGATTGGCAAAATTGATCGTCGAACAGGACGTACCGGAAGTGCTCAAGGAAAGCACTATCTATTCGCTAGATTTAGGCGCATTGCTAGCGGGCACAAAATATCGGGGCGATTTTGAAAAACGTTTTAAAGCGTTGTTGGCAGAACTGAAAAAGAACGAGCACGCGATACTTTTTATTGATGAAATCCACACCATAATTGGTGCTGGCGCTGCGTCTGGCGGCGTAATGGATGCCTCAAATTTGTTAAAACCAGTGTTAACTTCGGGTCACCTACGTTGTATTGGTTCTACGACTTACCAGGAGTACCGAGGCATTTTTGAGAAAGATCGTGCTTTATCTCGACGCTTTCAAAAAATCGATGTAGACGAGCCCGATGTCGATACTACTTACCGCATACTCAAGGGATTGAAGTCTCGTTTCGAAGAACACCACGATTTACGCTATAGCGATAAGGCTTTAAAGGCCGCCTCGGAGTTAGCTGGCAGATACATTAATGATCGTTATATGCCAGATAAAGCGATAGACGTTATCGATGAAGCTGGTGCATTTCAGCGTTTGCAGCCATCGAGCAAGCGAAAAAAATTAATTCAAGTTGCAGACATGGAAAAAGTCGTTGCATCTATAGCGAAGATTCCACCAAAACATGTTTCCAGCTCAGATATAGACGCATTAAGGAATCTGGAATCAAATTTGAAGATGGTGGTCTTCGGTCAGGACAAAGCGATCGACACGTTATCTACTGCTATCAAGTTATCCCGCGCTGGCTTGAATGAAGGAGAGAAACCAATTGGTTCTTTCCTCTTTTCCGGTCCGACCGGTGTAGGCAAAACCGAAGTCAGCAGGCAACTCGCAAAGATTATGGGTATCGAATTAGTTAGATTTGATATGTCGGAATACATGGAACGTCATACCGTATCAAGGCTAATTGGTGCGCCTCCTGGTTATGTTGGCTTCGATCAGGGCGGACTAATGACTGAGGCTATCACCAAAAATCCTCATTGCGTTCTGTTGCTAGATGAAATCGAGAAAGCCCATCCAGATGTTTTTAACCTGTTATTGCAGGTTATGGATCATGGCACATTGACTGATAACAACGGTCGCCAAGCAGATTTTCGAAATGTCATCTTGATAATGACTACCAATGCAGGCGCTCAGGAAATGGCGCGCGCTTCCATCGGCTTTACTGAACAAGATCACAGCACTGATGGCATGGAAATTATCAAGAAGTCTTTCACGCCTGAGTTCAGGAACAGGCTGGATGCTATTGTACAGTTTGGCATGTTGACTACGGATACTATTCGCACAGTAGTTGATAAGTTTCTTGTGAACTTGCAGGTGCAACTAGATGAAAAGAATGTGCTGCTGCACCTTGACGATTCAGCCGTCGACTGGTTTGTTGAGCATGGCTATAGTGAGTCCATGGGCGCTCGTCCGATGGCAAGATTAATTCAGGAAAAACTCAAGAAGGCATTGGCAGAAGATATTCTCTTTGGTGAACTGGCTGACGGTGGCGGTGAGGTCTACATAAGTGCTGAAAGCGATGACATCGTTCTGGATATCAAGGGCCGAAAAAAATCAGAGCGAACGGAACTTAGCCAGGCCAAGAGCTAGTTTTTATTCCATAACATTAGCGTTTGAGGTGGGCTTACCGCGCGCGGTAGGTGATTCTACCTTTGGTTAGATCGTAAGGTGTCAGTTCCACTCTTACCTGATCGCCAGTCAGTATCCGAATGTAGTTTTTGCGCATTTTGCCAGAGATATGCGCGGTCACAATGTGTCCATTTTCGAGTTTGACCCGAAACATCGTATTAGGAAGGGTATCAACCACTTCACCTTCCATTTCAATTTGATCTTCTTTTGCCATCAATACTCTCTAAGGGCCTTTCTACGTTAGTACAGCGGCCGCATTGTGCCGGAATTTAGGGCGAGAAGCAAAGTGATATGATTTTTAGCTGGGTCCTATTTCACTAATATCCACTTGCCTTCAATTAACATTTCCAGAGGCCTGAATTTGCTTTTGTATTCCATTTTCTGGCAGTTCTTTATCCAGTAACCGAGAAAAACGTAGGGAAGCGCAAGCTCTCTGGCAAGCTTTATTTGATAGAGAATAGCATGTATACCCAAGGACCTTCTGGATTGCGCTGGTTCAAAAAAGGTGTAGACCGCAGAAAGCCCATGCTCCAGAAGATCTGTCACGCTAACAGCGACTAAACGACCCGATTCGTAGAACATTGAAAATCGCGTATCGACAGTCTTGGTCTTTATGAAAGCTTCAAATTGCTCCGGAGTTGCCGGATACATATCGCCATCTGAATGGCGCGTATTAATATAGCGCTCGTACAGCTGAAACGACTCATCACAGGTTAAGTCATTTCTCTCTATTACTTCCAAGTCTTGATTATTGTTCCAGATTTTTCGATGGGCTCGTTTGAATGAGAATGCTTCGACGGGGATTCGACAAGAAATACAGGCATTACAGAAATCGCAATCCGGACGATACAGGTGGGCACCACTGCGACGATAACCAAGCTCACTTAGCTTACTGTTAAGAGTTTTATCAATAACCAGGTCAGGATCGACAAAAACCGTGGCAGCACGCTGGTCCGCCTTATAGCTGCAGGGGTGGGGGGATGTACGGAATAGCCGTACTGAGCTGATTACTTTCGAATTAGTATTCATAACTTAATGGGACGAAATCAGAATCCAGCTGCCACTTTCCGATTTTATCTTCTCCTTGCAGCAATTCTTTGAGGCAATCAATAAACTCATCGCGACTAATTTCCATGGCTCCCAGGCTAAAAAGATGTTCACTGGATAACTGGCAATCGATCAATTCGAATCCCCATTGCCGGAGCTGCTCGACTAAATACACCAGCGCTAGCTTGGAGGTGTTGTCTTCTCTGCTAAACATCGATTCGCCAAAGAAAACTTTACCCAGCGCGACACCATAAAGTCCACCCACTAAATCTGTACCGGCGTGAACTTCTACCGAATGGGCATAACCATGCTCATGCAGCTTTATGTAGGCGGCCTGCATCTCAGCAGTAATCCAGGTGCCGTCACTACCACGACGGGCTTGGGCACAATGCTGGATGACTTCCGCAAAGTTGCTATCGATACTCACTTCATAGCTATGTTTATTAATCAGCTTTCTCAGGCTACGGGAAATTTTAAGAGAATCCGGGGTAATTACCAGGCGGGGATTTGGCGACCACCAGAGCAGGGGTTGTCCTGCTTCATACCAGGGAAATATTCCATGGCGATAAGCACACAACAACCAGTCAAGGCTTAAATCGCCACCAGCAGCGAGTAAACCATTGGGTTCCTGGAGTGCCAGTTTAACTGGAGGAAACCCAATAATATGCGGATCAAGCCAGGGTAGAGGCATGGATTAGGATTTATTCATCCAGGAATTTTTCAGCATCCAGCGCCGCCATGCAGCCAAATCCAGCGCTGGTCACAGCTTGTCGGTATACCTGATCAGCGATATCCCCGGCAGCGAAAACACCCGGCACCGATGTTTCAGTGGCGTTTCCTGTGAGGCCGGTATTCACCACCACATAACCATTCTTCATTTCCAGTTGATCTTGAAAAATCTCGGAATTGGGAACATGCCCTATGGCGATAAATACGCCATCAACATCGAGCTTTTTCAGGGTCTCGTCCGTTACATTCTTGATATTGATACCAGTCACACCCATCTCGTCGCCCAAAACTTCTTCCAGCACATGATTCCAGGCCATGGTTACCTTGCCCTCTGCAACCCGTTCAAATAATTTCTTTTGCAGAATTTTTTCAGCCCGCAAGGCATCGCGCCGATGCACAACAGTTACATGGGAGCAAATATTAGATAAATAGAGGGCTTCTTCTACTGCGGTATTGCCGCCGCCAATGACTGCGACGGGCTTGTTACGGTAAAAGAATCCATCACAGGTAGCGCAGGCACTAACGCCTTTGCCCATAAAGGCCTGTTCCGATTCGAGCCCCAGGTATTGGGCAGAGGCACCGGTGGCAATAATGAGTGAATCACAGGTGTATTGGCCACTATCTCCAGTTAACCGAAAGGGACGGATACCAAGATCTACTTGGTTAATGTGGTCAAAAATTACTTTTGTTTCAAACCTTTCAGCATGATTTTTCATGCGCTCCATAAGATCTGGCCCCTGCAATCCTTCAACATCACCTGGCCAATTATCGACATCGGTGGTAGTGGTTAACTGCCCCCCGGCAACCAGTCCTGTAATGACGACAGGATCAAGGTTTGCTCTGGCGGCATAGACCGCCGCTGTGTAACCAGCTGGCCCTGAGCCGAGAATGATGAGACGGTGGTGTTGTACTTCACTCATATCAATTGTTTCCTTTTGAGACTGAGAATACCTCGTGTGCCTAGATGTAATGGCAAATCCCCGGATTTAAACCCCGCTCGCTATTCTACTGATTTAAGTGACATTATTCGCTATCAGTCCCTTATTTTCTGTGCTGAACGCCCGATAACCTAAGGATGAGAAGGGTAGTCTGGAATTATTCTGAACGAATCTTCGAATTAACGCTCTAACTAGTCTAGAAATGCTTGTATAAACTCGACGCAGGTGTCTGAATAAATTGAAAAACGCAGCGGTTTCCAAAACGAACCAGCAGACAGAGGTCAGCTCCTTGATGCAGCGATTGGTAAGGGAAGGTACCCTTATCGTCTATTTTTTGCTGGCTTTGTTTCTGCTAATTGCCCTGTTTAGCTATTCCCCCAATGATCCCGGTTTTACCACCACCGGACGAGGAGACAGCGTCAACAACGCCGTTGGCGTATACGGAGCCTGGATAGCAGACATACTGCTGCATTTGCTCGGATACCTGGCTTATAGCTTTCCTGCTTTATTGGCTTACAAGGTTTACGCTTCATTTCGGGAAGCCGAGTTAGCTTCGGAATTTTCCTGGGCCATGTTTAGCCTCAAATCCCTCGGATTCATCTTGCTCACGATTTCTGCCTGTGGACTGGCAACTTTGCATTTTGAGATTGCGGAGGGGATACCTTATCTGGCTGGCGGTGTGGTGGGATCCTTAGTGGTAGATTTAAGCGTACCGGTGCTGGCCACTCTCGGAAGTACCTTGCTGTTCTTTGCCATCTTTCTGTTCGGTTTAACTATTACAATTACTATATCTTGGCTTTCGGTAATCGATAACCTGGGGGCGTGGACCATTGCAACCAGCAACTGGATAGTTACCAAGTCGCAGAAGTGGATTGAAAACAAAAAACAGGAGATAGCGACCAGGGAAAGGCTCGAATCCCGCAAGAAAGTGCTCGATATTCATATAGAAAAAGAAAAGAAGCGCACACCTCCCACCATTAAGTCGCCGCCCAAGAAAAAAATTACCCGAAGTCCACGAGTTGAGAAAGAAAAGCAGGGCACGCTGTTTGCAGCTACCTCTGTAAAAGAACTACCCGCTATAGGCCTATTGGATGCCTGGCAGGAAACTAATGAAGCGGGCTTCTCAAAAGAATCACTAGAGGCTATGTCAAAGTTATTGGAGTTAAAGCTTAAAGACTTTGGAATCGAGATTGAGGTGACAGCAGTAAATCCTGGCCCAGTAATTACCCGCTTCGAAGTTCAACCCGCGCCAGGTATTAAAGTTAGTCGCATAAGCAATTTAGTGAAAGACCTGGCACGTTCTCTCGCGGTTGTTTCCGTTCGAGTCGTGGAAGTTATTCCCGGTAAAACGGTTATTGGTATAGAGATACCCAATGAAAAACGGGAAATCATTCAATTAAGCCAGGTGCTCTCATCCACGGAATTCGATCGCGCTACCTCGACTCTGAGTATGGCCCTCGGTCATGACATAGTTGGTAAACCTGTCATCGTCGATCTGGCAAAAATGCCCCACTTGTTAGTTGCGGGAACCACGGGTTCCGGTAAGTCGGTTGGAATTAATGCCATGATCCTCAGCCTGCTCTTTAAATCCACACCAGAGCAGGTACGCATGATCATGATAGATCCGAAGATGTTGGAACTGTCGGTTTATGATGGCATTCCACATTTGCTGACACCTGTCATCACCGACATGAAAGACGCAGCCAATGGATTACGCTGGTGTGTTGCCGAAATGGAACGCCGCTACAAATTGATGTCCGCCCTCGGTGTTAGAAACCTGGCTGGCTTTAACAAGAAGGTTGCCGATGCCAAGAAGATCGGAAAACCTATTCTGGATCCAACCTGGCAACCTGACCCGATGCTGCTGGAAGAAGAACAGACCGCACCCATCCTAGAACCACTGCCGTGCATTGTTGTGATTGTAGATGAATTGGCAGACATGATGATGGTTGTTGGCAAGAAGGTCGAAGAGCTAATCGCAAGGATTGCACAGAAAGCAAGGGCTGCAGGTATTCATCTGGTTCTCGCAACCCAGCGGCCATCTGTTGACGTGCTCACCGGCTTGATTAAAGCGAATGTACCAACCAGACTCTCTTTCATGGTGCAATCTAAAGTCGATTCGAGAACCATTCTGGGTGAGGGCGGTGCCGAGCAACTATTGGGGCATGGCGATATGCTATTCTTGCCGCCCGGTGGTGGCGTCCCAACCCGTGTCCACGGCGCTTTCGTTAGCGACGAAGAAGTACACAGGGTAGTTGGCGACTGGAAACAACGCGGCGCACCGGTTTATATAGAGGCAGTTACGCAAACAGCGGATGACCCCGATGGTGGCGTTTTTGGTGCTGCTGGGGCCGACGACGAAGAAGACAGTGATGATCTTTATGATGAAGCAGTCCGCTTCGTTACCGAATCCAGGAAAGCCTCCATTTCGGCAGTACAACGAAAACTGCGCATTGGCTATAACCGAGCGGCCCGCATGATAGAATCAATGGAAGCCGCCGGGGTTGTGTCTGAAATGAGCAGTAATGGCTCACGAGAAGTAATCGCACCGCCACCACCTCGCGATTGATTTTGCTGCACTAGAGAGTGTTATGCCACGTATTGTAACTTCAATTGTTGCTTTAACTTTGCTGCCGCCTGCATTAGGGCAAGAGACTGCAATCGATGAACTGGGCAGTTTATTAACTGGTATCGATACGCTTTCTGCTGAAGTATTGCAACTCATTGTCGAATCCGATGGAGGTGTGCTGGAGCAAAGTGAAATCCAGATGCACCTAAAAAAGCCAGACGGTTTTTATTGGGAAACGATTGATCCCTTTCCGGAGCTCATTGTAACTAATGGCGAATTACTCTGGAACTATCAACCCGATCTGGAGCAAGTCGTGATAGAAAATTGGGACAACCGTGATTCAGAATTGGCAGCACAGTTATTAAATGGCCGTACTGAAAATCTTGCGGATGAATACACTGTAGAGTTAATAAGTGATAACCAGTTAGCGAACTTCATACTAAGCCCTACAGCTCTTGACAGTGTTTACGAACAGATCACAATCAGGTTTGTTGCTACGGATCTCGATGTGATTCATCTCGATAATAAAAACGGTGAACAAACAGTCTGGGAATTCAGTAATATTGAAAAGAATCATTCTCTCGCTGACAGCCTGTTTGAGTTTGAGCCTCCCGAGGGCATCGATATTATCGCGAATACCGATAATTGATTAACCCAGGATTAAGTATGAGTACATACCTGGCTGTTGCATTTGGCGGCGCATTAGGTGCGGTAGCCAGATACTGGCTAAGCCTATCGATGGAAAGCATAAATAGCTCAAACTTCCCCCTGGGTACATTTACAGTCAATCTGATTGGTTCTTTTTTGATTGGTGTACTGTTTATTGTTTTCACTGAAAAGCTTGAGCTCGCTGCCCAATGGCGTCCTTTATTGATTGTTGGCTTTCTTGGTGCGATGACAACATTTTCCACATTTTCACTGGATGCGCTTTTGTTGTTTCAGCAAGGCCACTACAATACCGCACTTTTTTACATACTCGGCAGCGTAGTCAGTTGTTTATTCGCGGCCTACGCAGGGCTGCAAATCACCAGAGTGGTGCTTTGAGTAGTTAAATACAGGTAGGAGTAATGTTAGATCCAAAGCGGATTAGAAACGAGGCAAATATCCTGGCCGAGAAGCTTCGCCTCAAGAAGTTTGATCTCGACATAGAGAAGTTGGCGATTTTAGATGGACAGAGAAAAGCGCTGCAACTGGAAACAGAAGCACTGCAAAACGAACGCAACTCAAAATCCAAATTGATTGGGAAAGCGAAAGCGGCTGGAGAGGATGTCAGCGAGATTCTGGCTGGCATGGAGTCAATCAAGAAAGACCTGGAGTCCAAGAAAGAAAAACTGGATGAATTACAAAACGCGCTGAATGATTATCTGCAAGGGGTGCCAAACATTCCGGACGATGATGTGCCTGCCGGAGATGACGAAAGCGCCAATAAAATAGTTGATACCTGGGGCTCGCCAGCCCAGTTTGAATTTGAAATTAAAGACCATTCAGAGCTGGGAGAAGCACTGGATCTTGGTTTGGACTTTGCCACAGCTACGAAATTAACCGGCGCAAGATTTGTTGTTATGCAGGGGCATATTGCCAGACTGCATCGCGCATTAATCCAATTTATGCTGGATATCCACACCAATGAACATGGTTACCGAGAATTAAACGTTCCTTACATTGTCAATGCGGAATCCCTATATGGTACTTCGCAATTGCCAAAGTTTGGTGAGGATCTTTTCAAGCTGGAGCATGAGCAAGATTTTTATCTAATTCCAACGGCAGAAGTACCTGTGACCAATATCGTTCGCGATGAAATTCTTGAAGCAGAAAACTTGCCGTTGAAATATACCGCACACACTCCCTGTTTTCGTTCAGAAGCCGGTAGCTACGGTAAAGACACAAAGGGCATGATTCGTCAGCATCAATTTGAAAAAGTAGAGATAGTACAAATCGTGAAACCGAGCGAGTCTGGTGCTGCCTTGGAAGAATTAACAAAACATGCCGAAGTAATTTTGCAACGACTTGAATTACCTTACCGTAAAGTCGTTTTATGCGGTGGTGATTTAGGATTTGGCTCGGCCAAAACTTATGACCTGGAAGTCTGGCTACCTTCTCAAGGCACCTATCGAGAAATTTCCTCTTGCAGCTGCTTTACCGATTTCCAGGCGCGACGGATGCAAGCACGCTGGCGCAATCCCGATACTGGCAAACCCGAGTTAGTCCATACCTTGAACGGATCCGGACTGGCAGTGGGTCGAACACTGGTTGCAATCCTGGAGAACTTTCAGCGAGAAGACGGTAGTGTGCAGATCCCGGCAGCACTAAAACCCTACATGAATGGTGTAGAGATCTTGAATTAATGGATTTCCTGCCTTTATTCCTGAACATTAAGGAACGGCATTGTGTAATCGTTGGTGGCGGAGAGATCGCTCTCAGAAAGGCGACATTACTGAACAGAGCCAAGGCCAATATCACTATAATTGCGCCAAGTTTCAGTCCGGTCTTAAGAGATTTTGGCGCTACGAATCAATGCCATTTGATTGAAACAGAATTCTCCCCTGACATACTCGATAGTGCTAGCCTGGTAATCGCAGCAACTGATAATAGGGATATTAATGAAGCTGTAGCCAGGGAGGCGCATGAAAAAAATGTGCCGGTAAACGTTGTCGATCAACCAGACCTCTGCTCATTCATCATGCCAGCGATAGTCGACAGATCACCCCTGGTAATTGCAATTTCATCTGGCGGCACATCACCAGTCTTAACCCGAAAAATAAAAGCCCTCAACGAAAGTCTGATTTCCAATCGGGAAGGCGAGTTAGCTGAATTATTAGGAAGGTTCAGAAATCGGGTAAAAGACAAATTCGCGGATTTCAGTGAACGCCTACGCTTTTGGGAAGAAATCCTGGACAGCGAACTACCGGAGCTTATTTATAGTGGAAACAGTTCTGCTGCCGAAACTCTGCTGAAAAAAAAGCTGGCAGCAAAACAACAAGCAAAAGCGTCGGGGGAGGTATACCTGGTCGGTGCAGGCCCCGGAGACCCTGATTTGCTGACGCTCCGGGCTTTGCGCCTGATGCATAAGGCTGATGTCGTCTTGTATGACCGCCTTGTTTCCCAGGCCATTATGGAAAAACTACGTCCTGATGCGGAGCAGTTGCATGTAGGAAAATCCCGCGCCAGTCATCCAGTTGATCAGGAAACTATCAATGAAATGTTGGTCAGGCTCGCCAAAGAAGGTAAAAGAGTTTTAAGACTCAAGGGTGGCGATCCTTTTATCTTTGGTCGTGGGGGAGAGGAAATAGAGTCGCTGGCGAAAGCTGGAATCCCTTTTCAAATTGTCCCCGGTATTACTGCCGCTTCGGGTTGCGCTTCTTATGCAGGAATTCCATTAACTCACCGCGACCATGCCCAGTCGGTGAGATTTCTTACCGGCCATCTGAAAGATGGCAAATTGGAGCTGGATTGGGAAAACCTCGTACGGGCGCGTGAGACTCTCGTCTTCTATATGGGACTACTGGGGATTGCTACGATATGTACTCAACTCATTGAACATGGGATGAGTTCTTCCATGCCTATTGCCGTAGTCCAACAAGGCACAACTAAAACTCAACAAGTAGTAGTGGGGAATTTAGGGTCTATGCCAGGCATTGTGGAAAAAGCAGAATTAAAGGCGCCGACGATAATTATTATCGGCGAAGTGGTTGCATTAAGAGACACGCTTAACTGGTTTGAGGGTTAGATGCAGTTATCTGGCTTTGGCAAGCCGGCTATTTTACTCGCTGTCTTTGCTGGACTACCTCTAAATAATTTCATTAGATAAACACTGCGACCTTTTTCCGGCCCTAATTCCCGCTTAACCAGGTTTATCAATGCCCGGGTCGCGGGTGACATTTGATGCCTGCGATAGAAACTTCTCAAGAGCTTTATGATCTCCCAGTGGGATGGCCCGAGTTTTATCTCTTCCTGATGAGCCAGATAGGTTGCTACCTCTTCATTCCAGTCATTGAGCTCACGCAAATAGCCCTCTTTATCAACCGCAGGAATAGAGTTCATAACTAGAACCAACTTATTATTTTTTCATGAGACGCGCAAAGTTCGACAAACTTTCGATAAGAGATAATCTGCAACACGTCTACCTTAACTTCTAATCCACGCGCAGATAAATCTTCCTTCAGACCATAGCACTTACTTGTGGATAATAACTTTGCTAATAGCTCAGACTCGTTACAGTGGTACACGCCATCTTCAATAAAGATAATTGAATCACCCTCGCTAACGGCACTCAGACAACTTTCGAGAAGATTAAATCGAGGAGATTTACTTATGGTATGCAGACTGCTCATAGATTGAATACAGTATTGCTATTTTCCAGTAGAGACTTCAATTCCTCGTCTCCAATTGACTGGGCAGCGATAACCAGGTCATCAGCTGCCAGCTTTCTTTGCTTCATTGCAGTGGTGCACACATACACATTTTGAATTCCATACAAATCCAGCGTCTCCAGGGCATTGCCCAGCGTTTTGGAATTAATGGCATCCGCGTCCTGGTGTTTCACTAATTGATAAACTCCATCATCCATGAATATGTAGTTTACCTTTTGTTCGAACACTGCCGCTGCCAATGCCGCATCCAGGCACAATTGAGGTCTATTGCTGCCATAGGGAGCGGTCCTGGAAATAAAAGTGAAGGTATGAGAATTACTCATGCATCACCCGAAATTCACTACACGATCAGAATTAATTGCTGCGTCAATTAGTTGCCCAAGACCTGCTATTTCGGAACTGGCCAGTAAACTTGTCGCTGCTAACTCATGTCGTTCCGCTTCCTGCTGGTTAATGATGCCGCGTTTTACTGCCGACGTGACACACACCACCGAGTCGAGCTCATGGTTTTGTATAAGAGCATCCCAAAACTTTTGTAGATTGGTTTCATCTTGGGGCGTAATTGCTAAGGAACTGGCGTTATGCACACCGTCAGAAAAGAAAAACAGGCGGTAAACCTCGTGCCCTTCATCTAACAGAGTTTTGGTAAAGTTATAGGCGGTTGAAGCCGCTTCAGAAGAATAGGGCGCCGCGTAGACGACAATCGAAAATTTCACTGTGTGCTAAATCTATAGTGTTTAAACAAAAAACCCCAGCCAGGCTGGGGCTTATTCACAACTCTTAGAATTTAATCGTCACCAGAGAATGCCATCAACAAGTGCAGCAGACTCATGAAAATATTGTACAGGGAAACATACAGAGTGATTGTTGCAAGTATGTAATTACGCTCGCCACCATGAATAATTTCACTTGTTTGATACAAGATTACAGCGCTGGAGAAAAACATAAAGGCAACTGACATAGCCAACTGTAACGCAGGCATTTGCCATATTAAGGAAATAATAATAGCGGCAATTAAAACCAGACAGCCTGCAGCTATAAACCCTCGCAAGAATGAGAAATCTTTTCTGGAAGCCAGTACCCAGCCTGAAAGGCCAAAAAATATAAACGCAGTTCCACCAAGCGCAGTTAAGACTATTTCGCTTCCTGACTGACTCGATAGCAGGTAGCCGATTAGTGGACCAACCCCATAACCAATAAAGCCGGTAAAACCAAAGGTCGTTAACAGACCCCAGGGGCTTCGGGCCAAAGCATGTGTTGCGAACAACAAGCCATAGGCGCCGATTAAGAACATCCAGGGATTAAGAACCGGCGCTCTAAAACTTAAAAACGCGGTAAAAGCACTGAAAGCGAGTGTCATGCCCAACAACAAATAAGTATTCTTGAGAACCTTATTAATTGCTAATGCCGATTCCTGGCTTTGAGCAATACTTAAATCAACTTCGTTCATCGCGATCTCCAGCAGTAATTAAAGGCTAACAATATCTAAATAAAAATAACGACCAATAACCTAAATTTCTTTACTTCAATATTGGGGTTTGGGCGCTTTATTTCAATAGCTTAGCAACCCAAACCACTACCATGTAAGGAAATCATCATACCCGCTAGCCATCCAAAATCAACGCTTTTCGATATCCAGAATTTACCCTTAAGGTCACTCAAACCCTTCTCACTGGCGCCAGGATTAGTGTAAGATTCAGCCCCTACCGCGGAGGGGTGGCAGAGCGGTTGAATGCACTGGTCTTGAAAACCAGCGAGGGTGAAAGTCCTCCGAGAGTTCGAATCTCTCCTCCTCCGCCA
>JAPPOG010000005.1 GCA_028818225.1 Gammaproteobacteria bacterium
CTATTTACGCCACATCACAACTGGACGTGGGAGGAATTGGCCGCTATCCTAGCGTCCCTGCTGAATAAGATTCAACTGAATAAAAAAATATTCTGTCGCAAACAGCAAAAAATAGAAGTTTGTTCGATAGAAAATGCACACAGTCAAACCTGTTTTACTTGGAGATACATTCAATGCGAATTTCGACTAAACATATCGCTGCAGCGCTACTTGGGCTTTTTGCTTCAGCGGCATTAACAGTTCAAGCGCAGTCGACTGACAATGCTCGCTTCCTGAGTCTGGCACCTCCCGGCGGCATGCCAATCATTCCTGTGATGGAAGGCTGGACTGCAAATCCTGACGGGACCACCAGCTACTCCTACGGCATTATTAACAGAAACGATGAAGCGGTAGATATTCCTCTTGGCGAAGGCAATTATATGGAACCTGCCAAGTTCGATGGCAATCAGCCTACCCATTTCCCTGCCGGCAGAACTGTAGGTGCATTTACCGTGACAGTTGCTGAAGACGAGCGAGAGCTTGACGTATGGTGGTACCTCAAGACTGGTGATAGTGAGCCATTAAAAGTGCCAGGCCGCCATGGCGCCTCTGCTTATGAATTAGACTTCATCCTGCCGCGCCCTCAAGGTGCCATGCAGCCATTGGTTGGTATAGGTGAAAGTGGTTCGCAACGCGCAGGCCTCTATGCCCAGGTTGGTGATTACCCCCGTAACCCGGCCCAGGTTGGCATTCCGGTAGAACTGGTTGTCAGCGCAACCGATCCAGCGGAAAGAGACGCTGACGATCCGCGTTTCCAGGAAGCGATTCCACTGGGTGCAGAATTCGCTTTGCACCAGGGCCCGATTGGTGGATCCGTTGAATTTACCCGCCATCCGGATACCGAAGTGCCTGAAAACCCTTATGATGAAGACGATCCCCGCTTTCGTTTCTTCCGTGAGCCTGCGGCAAACCAGACTCAAATCGAGGGACCTGCTGGCGTAGCTCGCGTGTTTGCAACATTCTCAGCGCCCGGAGAATACCTGATTCGCACCAAGGTGGACGTGCATCGGGCACCTGACAGCTCAGACGGCGACCAGTGCTGCTGGAGTAATATCTACCAGCGCGTTACTGTTGAATAAGGCTAAAATACCCAAACCAACGGCCGATTCTCTGAATCGGCCGTTTTTGTTTGGTAAGCATAGAAATTAGTCGTCATAATTGCCCGAGCCTCAGCATTTTAGGGCTTTTGGATGTTGCAATTTATTGCAAAAAATCGACGAAATGAGACTTAATTAATGGACATTTTAAGTCCCCAAAATTATCATTTTTTAGTTATTCGCCCACAACTCTCTACTTGAGGAGAAAAGCATGAAATTAGTGCAGAAAATTGCATTCGGACTTGGCGCAATCGCCCTATCCACTGGGGTTTTCGCTCAGGATGCAGACATTACGTATAACGAGCACGTTGCTTCAATCATTAATGAGAATTGCGTGGTCTGCCACCGAGAAGGCGGCATCGGGCCCATGCAGTTTGAAAATTACGACCAAGTACGCCCTTGGGCGCCACTGATCCAGCTGAAGGTGGCGAGCCGCGAAATGCCTCCTTATGCCTACGATCATGGTATTGGTATCCAGGACCTGGAAGGCGACTGGCGTCTTGCCCAGGAAGAGATCGATACCATTACCCAGTGGGTTAACAATGGATCGCCCCTTGGCCCTGTAGATATTGTGCCACCAGCTCCAGTACTTCCAGACCTTGATGCCTGGAACTTCGAGCCAGAGCTTGGTGAACCCGATTTAGTTATTGCATCGATTCCTATCGATGTTCCCGCCGGTGGTAACGACATGTGGCATAAGCACTATGTCCCAACCGGTCTCACTGAAAAGCGCTGCATTAAAGCGATGCAAGTTAAGCCTCGCGACGATGCTCGCGCAGTCGTTCACCACTCCAATCCTTCGCTTGAGGTGTATAACGAAGACACTGGCGATTACGATCGTTTCAGCCAGCTGACTGAATACGCCATGGGTAAGTGGGGTGAGTTAATGCCTGAAGGCGTGTGCCGTGAAATGCCAGGCGACTCTCGCATCTACTGGGACATTCACCTGTTCCCCGGTGGTGTTGGTGCAACTGCACAAGGTGAAGCAATCACCGATAACGTTGTTGAGCTAGGTATCTGGTTCCACGAAGAAGACTACGAAGTTGCTGAAAGTCCTTATCGTCAGGACCTGCGTCTTTACGGCCTGCGTGATGGTTATGAAAATGGTGAGCTAATTGTTCCACCTAACGGCTATACTATGACCCAGGGCTTCCACTCTTTCGATCACCCGGTGCGTATCGATAGCTTCCAGCCTCATGGTCACCTGCGCATGAATGCTGCTTCTCTGGAAATTTTCTATCCAGAAACTGGTCGCACTGAGCAGATCAGCCAGATTTCAAACTGGAGCGCAACCTGGCACCACAGCCACATCTATGATGAAGATGTTGCGCCACTGGTTCCAACCGGTGCGGTACTGGTAATCAAGCAGTGGTACGACAACACAGCGAACAATCCAAACAACCCCGATCCTGATCAGTGGGTTTATGGCGGTAGCCGTACTGGAGACGAAATGTCTCATGCCTGGATTGCTGTGACTCACTTCGACGAAGAAGGTTTCGCCAAGGTTGTTGAAGAGCGTGAAGCCAGAGAAGCGAGAAGCTTAGCAGGACAAGACTAGTTATCTACTAACTAGCAACCTGCGCAAATCTTTGAGATCTGCGTAAGGAACTCTCAAGTAGAAAAGCCGGAAGGGTTATCCTTCCGGCTTTTTTTATGCCTTGCCATTTTCAACGAATTGTAATTTTTACCCATTTTGGCGTTCCTCCTGAGCGTCGAAAAGCGCTAAAATCACCCCATTCTTATCCCTGCAAAAAGGAATACAACAATGAAATCGATGCGAAAAATTCTAGGCTTTTTGAGCGCAGCCCTGCTAGTCATGGGCTTTTCCAGCGTTCAGGCCCAAGACGCTGAGATCACCTACAACACTCATGTGGCCCAGATCATTAATGAAAATTGTGTTGTCTGCCACCGTGAAGGCGGTATCGGTCCTATGCAATTCGAGAATTATGACCAGGTTCGCCCATGGGCTCCGTTAATCCAGTTGAAGGTGGCCAATCGCGAAATGCCTCCTTATGCCTATGATGAAGGCATCGGAATTCAGGAACTGGAGGGCGACTGGCGCATGGAGCAGGGAGAAATCGATGCCATCGTCCAGTGGGTGAATAATGGTTCCCCAATCGGACCTGCGGATGTCGTTCCCCCTGTTGCAGACGTCCCTGACCTTGAAGCCTGGAACTTCGAAGAAGACTTCGGTGAGCCCAGCCTTGTTATCGCCTCTATTCCAATCGATATCCCGGCCGGTGGTAACGACATGTGGCACAAGCACTATGTGCCTACCGGGCTGACCGATGGCAAGTGCATTCGAGCAATGCAGGTTAAGCCGCGCGGTGATGCTCGGGCAGTAGTCCACCATGCAAATCCATCCATTGAAGTGCTCAATGAAGAGACTGGTGAATACGAGCAGTTCAGTCAGCTTACCGAGTATGCCATGGGTAAGTGGGGTGAATTAATACCTGAAGAAGTTTGCCGGCAGATGCCTGCCAACTCCCGTATCTTCTGGGACATTCATATGTACCCGGGTGGTGTTGGCGCAACGGCACAAGGTCAGGCCGTTAAAGACAACGTAGTTGAAATGGGAATCTGGTTCCACGATGATGACTTCGAACAAGTTAACGAGCCATACACGCAGGATCTGAGAGCTTATGTCATGCGGGACGGTTACGAGAACGATATGCTGATCGTACCTCCTAATGGTTACACCATGACTCAGGGTTTTCACTCTTTCGATCACCCGGTTCGTATCGATAGCTTCCAGCCTCATGGTCACCTGAGGATGAATGCCGCGTCACTGGAAATTTTCTATCCGGAAACCGGCCGTACTGAAGCCATCAGCCAGATCTCTAACTGGAGCGCTACCTGGCACCACAGCCATATCTACGAAGCAGATGTTGCGCCGCTGGTTCCAACCGGTGCAGTTCTGGTGATCAAACAGTGGTACGACAACACAGCTAACAATCCAAACAATCCTGATCCCGAACAGTGGGTCTACGAAGGCAGCAGAACCGGTGACGAAATGTCCCACGCCTGGATTGCCGTGACTCACCTCGACGAAGAGGGTTATGAGAAGATAGTTGCTGAACGTGCAGAAAGAGAGCAGCGTTCACTGGCTAGCCAGGATTAAGGGTTTTTGCAAAAAATACGTAAAACCACAATAAGCTACAAAATGTAAAAAAGGCCGGTAGAGCCAAGTCTACCGGCCTTTTTTGTATGCCAGTGCCCATAAATCCGGGTTCTGACGGCGCACGCCCTGCTTTTTACTTGGAAATAAAAAAGGTAAAATTCAGCCTGGTTTGAGAAGCGCAGCTCTGCTGCGAAATCCATAGTAAGACTGCTCCAGGAACTGGGGCCCCGCCACTACGGTAAAGGAGAAGAAAATGAAAGCAATTGGAAGAATTGCTAGCAGTCTTTTTGTTTTAGTTATTGCCCTGCTAGGTATTCAAGCCCATGCCCAGGATGCAGCCCACGAACTGACCTACAACAATCAGATCGGGCAGATCATCAATGAGAATTGCGTGGTATGTCATCAGGAAGGTGGCATCGGTCCAATGCAATTCGAAACCTATGACCAGGTTCGCCCCTGGGCACCTTTGATTTCCTACAAAGTAGCAACCAAGGAAATGCCTCCTTACGCCTATGACGAAGGTATTGGTATTCAGCACCTGATTGGTGACTGGCGTTTAGCGCAGGAAGAGATCGATCAGATCGTTGCCTGGGTTGAGCAAGGTGCACCTCTAGGAGATCCCGATAGCTCCCCTCCGGCTTACCAGATTAAAGATCCTAACGAGTGGAACTTCGCCGCCCAGTTAGGTCAGCCTGACCTGATCGTGCCTTCCAGCTCTTATGACATTCCTGCCAGTGGTAATGACCTGTGGAGTAACGAATATGTCGATCCGGGTATAAATCGAGACCGCTGCATTAAAGCAGTCCAGGTTAAGCCCCGCGGTGATGCCGCTGCCGTTGTTCACCACGCTAACTCTTCGGTCTGGTTAGAAGACGAAGAAGGTGAATTACAACGCCAGGGTATGCTGACTGAATACGCCATGGGCAAGTGGGGCGAAATGGTACCTGAAGGCGTTTGCCGAACCATTCCAGCTGGCGCACAAATCCAGTGGAGCATCCACATGTTTCCCGGTGGTGTAGGCGCCACGGCCCAGGGTGAAATGATCGAAGATAATGTCGTCGAGATTGGCCTCTGGTTTCACGAAGACGGTTACGGAGATGGCGAAAACATCTACAAGCAGGATCTCGCCCTCTATCGAATCGAAGAGCAGGATGATTTAGTCATTCCTCCTCACGGTTACCAGATGACCCAGGGTTTTCACTCTTTCGATCACCCCATCAGACTGGATAGCTTCCAACCACATGGCCACCTGCGTATGAATGCAGCGTCCCTGGAAATTTTCTATCCGGAAACTGGCCGCACTGAAGCCATCAGCCAGATTTCAAACTGGAGTGCCACCTGGCATCACAGCCATATCTACGAGCCGGATGTGGCGCCATTGATCCCAGCCGGTGCCGTTCTGGTATTGAAGCAGTGGTACGACAACACTGCCGACAATCCTAACAACCCTGATCCGGATCAGTGGGTATATGGTGGCAGCCGTACAGGCGATGAAATGACTCACGCCTGGTTGGCCATTACCCATCTTGACGATGAAGGTTATGAGAAGTTAGTTGCCGAGCGTCGCGAACGGGAACAGCGTTCACTGGCGGGGCAAGATTAGTTTTTTCTTCGGAAAAAATTAACTCACAATACCAAAGGCCAGAAGGAGAAATCCTTCTGGCCTTTTTTTGTTGGCGCAGTATCAAAAGCCCACTGGAGCTGCAGGCGCTGAGCAGAAGCATACTCAAATCCACCTGAATATTTCAGTCCTTTATTCTTGTCCAAAGGGGGAGTAGCATCCAGACTACCACCTCGCAAAAACCCGGCAGTAAATGAGCAAAGTCTGCATCTCAAATTCAATGAGGAGGGAGGTACGACACAATCATGTACAAGCCCATGCACAAGCCACTCAGCTTTTTAGGCACATCATTCTTACTGATGCTGGTACTGGCCTCAATGGTTTATGGGCAGGATGCTGAGCAGAATCCAACCGACACACAAGAATCTCAGGCTCAAGCCAGGCCTATCGAAGAAATTACCGTATTGGGACAGCAGACCACTTTCCAAATTCGCCAGCAAATTGAAACCGCGGAAACTGAAGTCTATGCCTTGTTCAATGAACTCAACAGTAACGATGAATTTGACGTGAGCTGCACAGAAGAGGTTTTTACTGGATCCCTCTTCAAGCGGCGTGTCTGCATGGCCAACTATTTGCGTGAAGCTGAGCGTGAAGCCGCTGGTGACTACGTAAGCGGCGTTCTGGCCTGCGGTGCACTCTCCTGTGTACCAACTCTTTTAACATTGGAAGACGCCAAACATGCGACCCGCGAAAAAGCGATCGCCATGGAGCAAGAAATGCTGCGTATAGCCCAGGAAAATATGCGCTTTGCAGAAGCGCTAATCAAACTGACAAGGCTAGTGGGGCAGCTGGAATCGAATAAAAGGGAAAATCCACTCTACTTTGGCAGATAAAGTAGTAACAGGGAAAACGTTTTCGAGAAACAATTCATAGCCAAGCGACTAACACCTGGCCTGTCCTTTATTAGTCACAATTAAAATAAAACTGACTAAAAAGTTATGTTCATATTTCGCAGTACGAAAACAGCTGATCTTATTGCCGAGTTATTAATTGTCTTAGCCGGCGTGCTCATTCTTGAGAGTATACGAGGCCTAGCAGAAAGCTTTGAGGAAGCGCCTCATTGAGAATTGGCTACTTATTAGGCGAGAGATACTCACTAATGAATCAGGCCTATGAGAACAGATTTCCTTGATTAACCTCTCATAGGGGCGCTTTCAGGTTTTTTCTCCTTCACAACTCTTTTCCCTTTTCGCGCCATATTGCATATCCTTAGTACCTTTCGAGTTCGGTAAAAGAGAAACAACTATGACTACCCGGCGTGAAGTATTACAAGGCATGATTGTCTCACTAGGAGGCGCTTCCCTGCTCTCTGCCTGTGGCGGCGTGGCCCAGGTCATTCCTTCCAGTGCCGGTGGCATGCGTTTCTTCTCTGAGGAAGAGCTGCAACTGCTGTCCCGGATCAGCGACCTCATCATCCCCCGTACCGATACCCCTGGTGCCCTGGATGTCAACGTGCCCGGCTTTCTCGATGGCCTGATGGCGGAATGGGCCAATGCTGAAACCCAACGCAATCAGCATCGCAGCCTGCGTGAACTCGGCATGCAACTGGGCAGAGACTTTGCGGAGGTGGACGATTCTACAGCGGAGAACAGACTGGCCTCTCTGGACGCCGCAGCCTTCGATGGTCGTCCTTCCCAATACAGCGGCTATCGTTCCTGGAAAGGCTTAATCACCCAGGCTTACTTCGCCTCGGAAGAAGGACGGCTGCAAGAACAACAATGGGTCGCCGTTCCCGGTCGCTGGGATCCCAGCGTAGAAATCTAGAATAAGCATGGAACAGGAGAATCAGTTTTGACAGATTTTGATGCAATCGTAGTTGGCTCCGGCATGAGTGGCGGTTGGAGCGCGAAAGAATTATGCGAACGGGGTCTGAAGGTGCTTGTGTTAGAACGGGGACCGGAGATCAAACCGGAACGGGATTACGTGGATCAATTGCGTCCGTGGCAGGAGAAGAATCTCGATCGCATTTCCGAAGAAGAAATTGAAAAGCATTATTTTCGGCAATACCCCGGTGTGGCCTATGCCGTTAAAGAATCCAATAAGCACTTCTGGGTAAAAGACGACGAACATCCCTACGAAACCGTCGAAGGTACCCAATACGATTGGCTCCGTGGTTATCACACCGCCGGGCGCTCCATCATGTGGAGTCGCCAGTCTTACCGCATGGGTCCACAAGACTTCACTGCCAACAAAGACGAAGGCGTTGCTATCGACTGGCCGGTACGTTACGACGACATCAAACCCTGGTATGACTACGTTGAAGAGTTTGCGGGCATTGCCGGTAACAATGACGGTCTGGAGCAACTGCCCGACGGTGTCTACCAGCCAGCGTTCGAATTAACCAACGCAGAAAAATCCTTCAAGTCAAAAGTGGAAACCGCCTTTCCCGGTCGCAATGTTATCGCTGCACGTATTGCCCACATAACCGAAGTCACCGAAGAACAACGCGCCTTAGGCAGGACCAATTGCCAATCCCAGAACCGCTGTCATTTTGGGTGTTCGTTTAAGGCTTACTTTTCATCCTTGCACGCAACCCTGCCGGCAGCGGAACGCACCGGCAACATGACCATCGTGCACAACGCCATCGTGCAATCACTGAATTATGATCCGGCCACCAATCGTGTCAGTGGCGTCCGCATCGTCGATGCGGAAACCAACGAGCATAGAACCTACACCTCCCGTCTGGTGTTTCTGAATGCCTCGGCCATTGCCTCGGCAATGATTCTACTTCAGTCAAAATCTGAAGCCTTTCCCAACGGGCTGGCCAACAGTTCCGACCAGGTTGGTCGCAACTTGATGGATCACATCAGTGGCGCCGGTGCCAATGGCATTCTCCCGGGTTTCGAAAACCAGAAAGTGTTTGGCCGCCGACCTTCCGGCGGAATCTACATTCCCCGCTACGCCAACATCACCGAAAACGACAAGCCTTATACCCGCGGTTTCGGTTACCAGGGCGGTGCGTCGCCTTTAGGTAATGCCGGCGGCCAGATACCGGGCATTGGCAAATCCTTTAAGGAAGCCCATGGGGCTCCGGGTCCCTGGCGCATAAATATCGGTGCCTTTGGCGAGCAACTGCCGAATCCCAACAACCGGGTAACGCTCCATCCCTCCAAGACAGATAAATGGGGTAATCCCCAGGCGCTGTTTGATGTGAGTTACGGCGCGAATGAACACACGATGTTGGAAGAAGCGCGCAAGGACGCGGTGGCCATGCTGGCAGCGGCTGGCTGTACTGACATTAATTCCAATCCGGTTAACCTGACCGTGCCCGGTAATCGCATCCATGAGATGGGTAGTGCGAGGATGGGCGAAGATCCCGGTAACTCGGTTCTAAATCGCTGGTGCCAGGCCCATGATGTGCCCAACCTGTTTATTACCGACGGCGCCTTTATGACTTCCGCCGCCTGTCAGAATCCTTCTATTTCTTATATGGCCTTTACTGCACGGGCTTGCGATCATGCGGTGAAGCAATTGGAGGAGAATCAGATTTAAGCGCCTGCTGCTTAAACTGCACAAATTAAAAAGGCCGCTATTGCGGCCTTTTTAATTTTATCACTTCGATTGAAGCAACGTTTTTTCTAGTTCGGTGCACTCATGATCATGGTGTGATTCATGTTCATGGCATCCCGAGTACGGTTGCGCTCGGAGCGAGACAGTTCACCGATAGCCGGTCCACCCTGGTTGAAAATACCGCCGCGCAGTGCGTTCAGTAAGTAATCCATGGTGTCGGCTACATACATATCATCAGCGAGATATTGCTCAACAACCTCGTCGATGATGGTTTCACGATCCTGCAGATTTGGATAAGCGATAATATCCGCCAGTGCCGTTTCCAGCATGTTCAGGTTATCGATAATCACTGCTGCAACCGGTGCCTGGCTGTAAAGCTGGGGTGAGATCGCCGGCACGCTTGGCATTTCCGATGGCGCAGGAAACATGGTCATACCGGTATCTGAACCCACCTTATTCCAATAGCGCTCAAGAGTCACAGGTACGCGACCGGCAAACTGTGGATCAACCTGGCCAATGATAATCGCTTCGAGAGAAGCCAATTGCAGCCACTGGTTGGAATAAAGCAATCCGCTCAGTTTTGGATAGCCCATGCGGAAGGCATCCGCATAAGGGTGATCGAGATAAAGTTCCGCCGCTTTTGGCATAGTAGAAATCGCGTGCCGCGGATCGCTGTTCAGGTAGTCCTGGATCGCTGCATCAACTGCCATCTGCTTCTGGTACATGGAGGTGGAATCATTAGCGAAGATATCCCACAGTGCTCTTTCGAAGCTACGGCCGTGGGCCAGTACCATGCTGGCATGAACAGTTAGTGCTGCAGAGTTGCCAAAGGCTTCAACCGCAGCGCTGTCAGAATGTGACTCGCGCAGGCCACCACCTAATGCGATGCGGGCTTCGGTCTCCAGCTCACCGAAGTGGCCGTCCATAGGCATTTCCATGGCCATGCCACCATGACCGCCATGGCCGCCATGATCCATCTCCGCCATCATGTCCAGATGCATCTTCAGTTCCATGTTCCCTTCCTGGGAAGCAGGATCGCCGTTGATGTCTGCGATGGCGTCATAAATGCCTGCCTGGGTTACATCGAAGGCGTTATACAGGTCCGCCAGATCCGAATATTCGCCACGCAGGCCTGATTGGGCCAGTGCTGAGGTGGAAACAACAGCGCCAAGGGCCAAACCAAGGGTTAATTTTCTAGTGTGTTTGAACGGTGTATTCATTCTCTGAATCCCCGGATTTTCTAAACATTTTGCGAAGTGAAATGTTAAAAGCCCTCACCTCTAAAGTCCACCGCAAATCCGCTGAGAGGCCCGTCATACGGGGCGTAAACCATTGATAAAATGCAACAAATTGTAATTTGCAGCGATGAGCAACGCTTTATAACGAGCTGTTACAGAGCGTGATAAATCGGACTGTTTTTGAGGCCCTATTCGTCGACGAAATGAAAGTCCGCAGGACCCCGTCGACTCACCAGGATTACCGCGTCACTACCACCGGCAGGAATATCCCAGGAATGATTCAGCTTGCCGGGAATAAGCACGTAACTGCCTACCTTCAGGTCATGCTTGGTATCACCCAGCACAATGCTCAGCTCCCCCTGCACTACCACTACATGCTCATCATAGGTATGCCAGTGAGTATCGAAGTGAGTGCCGGCCGGGAACATGGCGTAGTAGGAAACGCCGCCATCATCGGGATCGACGTTCAAGCGCATAGTTCGGGTACCAAGGGGAACGCCGTTGCCACCGCCGGGTGGGCCCCACTCCAGGGCATCCAGATCGATTGCAGTAGGCTGGGAGACTTCCTGGGCGGAAACATTGTTTTTGTTATAAAAGGCTAAACTGCTCAATGCGACAAAGGAGAGAGCAATTGCAAAATAGCGAAAAAAAGAATTTCCTAATTTCATGAACTTTTCAAGACCTCTGCGTGAAAATAATAGAACTATAATGACTGTCGCAAGTAATCAGCTATTGGTATATCTGCTGGCGCTAACTTAATTTTGAGCAGATTATCAATTTCAATCCATCTAAATTCTTCATGCTCTCTTAGAGTTAATTTACCTGAAAGAATTTTTACATTATAGG
>JAPPOG010000022.1 GCA_028818225.1 Gammaproteobacteria bacterium
ATTCCGCCTCTGTTTTGACTCGAAAAGCCAGTAATTTATGAGTCAAATTTATGGCGCCCAGTGGATTGGAATTGGATAAATTGGAGTATTAATTCAGTAATGGAAGTCGATCTAATCATCAACGCAAAATGGGTCATTCCCGTAGTGCCGCAGGGGCAGTTATTGGAAGACCACTCAATAGCTATTAAAGATAAGCGCATTATCGATATATGCTCTGCAAAGCTAGCCGCTGAACAGTACTCCGCCGCGCAAATTACCGATCTACCTGAGCATGCTGTCATTCCAGGCCTTGTTAATGCCCACGGTCATGCACCTATGGTTTTACTTCGAGGCACTGCAGATGACATTCCATTAAAACAATGGCTGGAAGAGAAAATTTGGCCTCTGGAGGGCAAACTCGTTGATCGGGAATTCGTATTTGATGGAGCCACTCTGGCAATTGCGGAAATGATTAGATCTGGCACCACCTGTTTCGCCGATATGTATTTCTTTCCCGATGAAGTAGCCAGAGCTGCAGTGAACAGCCATATAAGAGTTCAGCTGGCCAGCCCAGTGCTGGATTTTCCAACTGTCTGGGCTCAGGATGCAGATGAATACATCCTGAAAGCTACACAGCTCCATGACGACTTTCGGCAAAATGAACTTGTTAGCACTGCCTTTGGACCGCATGCGCCCTATACTGTTTCCGATGCACCATTACAGAAACTGGCCGTATTGGCGGAAGAACTTGATGTCCCGATTCACATGCATGTCCACGAAACTGCCTCTGAAATAGAAGAAGCGCTGGCAAAAGACGGACGGCGGCCCCTGCGAAGATTGCTCGATCTGGGTCTGATCACCCCACGTTTAAATTGTATCCATGCCACCCAACTTCTGGCAGAGGAGATTCAATTGCTGGCTCAGCATGGCGCCACCGTGCTCCATTGCCCGGAATCTAATATGAAGCTGGCCAGCGGCTTTTGCCAGGTTGCCGAGTTGTTTAATGCCGGTGTAAACGTGGGGCTGGGTACTGACGGTGGCGCCAGTAATAATGATCTGGATATGTTTACTGAAATGCGAACGGCAGCATTAATGGCTAAAGCCGTAAGCAATGATGCCACAGCTGTTCCTGCCCAACAGGCATTAGAGATGGCTACTATTAATAGCGCCAAAGCACTTGGTCTGGATGGAGATATAGGCAGCCTGGAAGTAGGCAAGTTTGCTGATATAACTGCGATAAGTTTCTCTGGATTAAACAGTTTGCCAGTAAACAACCCGCTTTCCCACATTGTCTATGCGATTCAAGCATGTCAGGTCAGTCATGTGTGGTGTTCAGGCACAAAAATTTTAGAACATGGGCAACTGAAAACCCTGGATATCGACAAGATTGCTATAAATGCGGCAGATTGGCATTCAAAAGTAGAGATGGCATTGTAAACACTATGGAAAATGTAGACGAACTGGAAATTCGAAAATTTGAAGAGCTTGCTTCTCGCTGGTGGGATCCCAATAGTGAGTTCAAACCACTGCACGCAATAAATCCATTGCGCATGAACTATATCAGCCAGCAAATTAACCTGGCCGGCAAAGCAGTTCTGGATATTGGTTGTGGTGGGGGGATACTGGCTGAAGCGATGGCCCATCATGGCGCCAATGTCACCGCAATTGATCTCGCCGATGCTTCACTATCGGTAGCAAAACTGCACCAGTTAGAAAGTAAGCTGGATATCGATTATCGCAAATCTTCGGCTGAGCAATTGGCGGAGGAGGAATCTGACAAATACGATGTAGTGACCTGCCTGGAAATGCTGGAACATGTTCCTGATCCCAGCTCTGTAGTTCAGGCATGCAAGAATCTGGTAAAGCCCGGGGGGCTGGTTTTCTTTTCGACTATTAATCGCAACCCCAAGTCCTATCTATTCGCCATTATCGGCGCGGAGTATCTCTTGAATTTGCTGCCCCGAGGTACTCATGATTATGGAAAGTTTATCCGTCCTTCCGAATTAGCTCGCTGGTGCCGCGAATGCCAATTGGAACTACAAGGCCAGATAGGCATGGGGTATAACCCGCTGACCAAGCGCTATTTTCTTGAACAAAGTGTGGCTGTGAATTACATCGCCTTCTACCAGAAACCCCAGCACTGAACTTAAGCCTGTGTCTTTGAATACGTCAATTGACTGTGTGTTATTTGACCTGGATGGAACCCTGATCGATACCGCGCCAGACTTTATCCAGGCTGTAAATAAACTACTCGCAGAGAACGAAAAACCTGCGATAGCTCCTGAACTGATCTATCAAACCGTTTCCGATGGAGCCAGGGCCCTGGTTAAACTTGCCTTTGAAATTGAAGAGTCTGCTGAAAATTTTTCCGCTCTTAACCAGAGATTGCTGGATCTTTATGAGGAGCAGATCGAGCATACCGAGGCGGCACTCTACCCTGGTCTGGACGAGTTACTGCAAGACCTGGAGTCGAGTAATATTCCCTGGGGAATAGTTACCAACAAACCTGAGCTTTACTCTAGTGCATTGTTGCACAAGCTCGCACTGAATAATCGTTGCGGTGTATTAATTTGCCCCGATCACGTTGAAAATCGCAAACCTCATCCGGAACCAATTTTATTAGCCTGCCAAAAACTGAACTGCGATACAGAGAAAACCGTTTATGTAGGCGATCATCCAAGAGATATCCAGGCGGCAAAAAATGCCGATGTAATAGCTATCGCAGCGGCCTATGGCTACCTCAATAGGGAATCGAAAGTTGAAGAATGGTATGCAGATTTCATATTACAAGAATCTGAACAGCTAAAACCTTTATTAAACCGCTTAATCTTTGCCTGATCCTATGTTTGACTACGTCGCTCCAGCAGATTTTCTGGAACAAAAATCCATTTTGATTACCGGTGCCAGCGATGGCATCGGTAAATGCTGTGCCATAACTTTTGCGAAATATGGTGCCAACCTGATTCTATTGGGTCGATCCCTGGAAAAACTGGAACAGGTTTACGATGAAGTAGAAGCTATTAACCCTGGCAGGGTCAGTATTCAACCGATCGACTTTAAAGCTGCTCAAGAAGATGCCTACGCTACCCTTGCCACCTCTGTTGCTGAAAATTATGACTGTCTTGACGGATTAATCTTAAACGCCAGCATGTTGGGCGCTCGCAACCCAATCGAATTTGTTCCAGCTGATGTCTGGGAAGAGACAATGCGGGTAAACGTTAATTCCACGTTTCTGCTTACCAAGGCCATGCTGCCACTGTTGCGGCTGTCCCGTGACGCCCGTCTCCTATTTATTTCTTCTAGCGTGGGACGCAAGGGACGTGCTCATTGGGGAGCCTATGGCGTGTCCAAGTTCGCTATTGAAGGTCTAATGCAAACTCTGGCGGAAGAAATGGAGAAAACCAGCACAGTGAAGGTAAACAGCCTAAATCCTGGAGGAACGCGAACGGGAATGCGTCAGGAGGCCTACCCGGCTGAAGATCCGTATTCATTGCCGACTCCCGAAGACTTAATGCCGGTATATCTTTATTTGTTGAGTACAGAAGCTCAGGGGATCCATGGCCAGGCTATCGATGCCAGAGATTTCGAACCCGGTAAATATTTCCCACCGCCAAAAAAATAGATCATTAGTTTGACTGACATGCTGCTGGCTATTCTGTGGAAGCTTTGGCCAGCTGCTCGAGCCTCACTGGGCGAATTCAATCAAGCGCCTGCTGGGACGAGCAATAAATCACAGCTAAGTTTGAAACATTAACCTGGGTAAATACTACTGAACCGATTTGGCCAACTTATCGATCTCATTTTTTGAAAGCTCCTGAAACTCTCCTCGCTTGACTGAGCTGGGAATAAAAATAGGACCAAAGCGCACTCGCTTTAAGCGGCTGACTTTTAATCCCTGTGATTCCCATAGCTTCCTGACCTCACGGTTTCTCCCTTCCATGATGACCACGTGGTACCACTGGTTGATGCCCTCGCCGGCGTAAAATTGAATGTCTGTGAATCGACAAAGGTGGTCATCAATGATGATGCCATCATGCATACTCTGCACCATCTGAGGCGTGACTTCACCCATTACTCGGACCGCATATTCCCGTTCCACCATAGAACTTGGGTGAGTGAGTTTGTTTGCCAGCTCACCATCCGTAGTGAACAACAGCAGTCCGCTGGTATTTATGTCGAGTCTCCCAATGGACACCCAGCGACCATGTTTGAGCGGGGGTAAGTTATCAAATACAGTAGGTCTGCCTTCCGGATCTTGGCGGGTGCAGATTTCATCTTCAGGCTTGTTGTAAAGCAATACGCGTCGATCTATCCTGATCTTTTTCTGGGGTGCCAGTTTTTTTCCATCAACGATGATTTTATCCTCATCTCTTACGCGGGCACCTATTTCGGCTACTTTCCCGTTTACCTTTATTCGCCCCTGGCTAATCCAGGTTTCAATTTCACGACGCGAACCAAAACCGGCTCGGGCAAGAACTTTTTGCAATTTCTCTGACATAGGAAAGTGTGTTACGGAAAGTTTAGAGTACTGTGGCTAACACAAAAGATTAGAGATTTTCGTCTTGTTCGTCACCTATAAAATTAATTTCACTTGCATCTTCTTGATGTTCCTCCTCGATGACAAAGTCAATGGCAGTATCTGGCACCGCATCAGACTCAAACTCGCTAACTGGCGAGTGGCTTGCATCTTCGACCCTGAAATCGAAATCTGTTTCCTGCTCTCCCTGGACCTGGTGTTCGTTACCCCGCAAAGGGATCACATTGGACTCTGGCGCGATGTCTTCTGATTCTTCATCCCCAGCAGCATCATCCTCTTCTGCGCTACTGGATTGTTCGCGGAGATTGCGCTCAAACTCTTCATTTGCAGCTATATCTTCGTCAGTCAGGCCCACATCCAAATCGTCCTCATCATCGTCATCAAGGTCTGCATCAACTCCGACTTCTCCATCAAAGTCCTCTTCCTCTTCATGAGCTTCTGCTTCCAGCAGCTCTTCGGGAACGCCCATGCGCAGAATTTCATCCAGTGGTTTCTTGGATAGTTCTACCGCTTCTTCCTCGGCGATAAGCTCAGCCTCTTCTGCCTCAGTAAGCGCCCTGCTCTCTTCATCCGCTGCTTCGTCATCTGGAAGATCCAGAATACGTGATTTAGAGAGTTCTTCGTTTAAATCCAATTCGGGTTCAGGCTGCTCCAATTCCTTCACCTCCGATAAAGGTGGCAATTCCTGTAAATTTTTGAGATTGAAGTAATCCAGGAATTGTTTAGTGGTTGCAAACATTGCTGGCCTGCCTGGTACGTCTCTGTGTCCGACTACGCGAATCCAGTCTCTATCGATTAAAGTTCTAATTATGTTTGGGCTAACGCTGACACCGCGAATATCTTCAATATCACCCCGGGTTATTGGCTGGCGGTAAGCGATGAGTGAGAGAGTTTCCAATAGAGCCCTGGTATAGCGAGGTGGTTTTTCTTCCCAGAGTTTTCCGACCCATTCACTTAAGTCCTGTTTGACCTGAAAACGGTAACCGGAAGCGACTTCCTTGAGTTCGAATCCCCGATCGCCACAGTCCTCTGCAATGGCCTCCATGACAGACTTCAATTCTTTTCTGTCAGGGCGTTCCTTCTTATCAAACACCTGTGTGATATTGTCTAACGACAATGGTCTACCAGCAGCGAGCAACAATCCCTCTACGATCATTTTTACTTTATTGTCGACTTCACTTCCCAATGCAGAGACTCCTTAACTTCTAGACTTCAGGTGAATAGGTCCAAATGGATCGGATTGTACTATTTCAATCATTGAATCTTTCATCAGCTCCATTACTGCCAGAAAGGTGACGACAACGCCCAGGCGCCCTTCATCTTTCGCCAACAAGGAGGCTAATGGCACAAACTTATGTTCTGACAGTCTTACCATTATGTCTGACATTTTTTCTCGGGTTGAGAGCGTTTCGAATTGAATATGATGATGCTCAAACATATCCGCTCTTCTCAATACACCGGACAACGCGACCAGTATTTCGTCCAGGCTGACTTCCGGGTCGGGAGTTATTCGCTCGATAATTGGCAAGTCTGCAGTCGCCCGATTTATGTCGCGATCCATGCGGGGAAGCCCATCGAGATCTTCGGCTGCTTGCTTGAATCGCTCGTACTCCTGCAAGCGCATGATGAGCTGCATGCGCGGATCACCTTCTTCCGCCTCTTCCTCTTCCTGCCTGGGCAGCAGGATCCGAGATTTAATTTCTGCCAACATGGCAGCCATGACCAGGTATTCGGCAGCAAGTTCGAACTGACTCGCCTGCATTAATTCAACATACGCCATGTACTGATCGGTAATATCAGCAACATTGATATCGAGAATATCGATATTCTGACGCTTGATCAGGTATAACAGCAGATCCAACGGACCCTCAAAGGCCTCGAGAAAAACCTCCAGCGCATCAGGTGGTATATAGAGATCCTTGGGGACCTCTGTAATTGCCTCGCCAGCTACAAAAGCAAATGGCAGTTCAGGCTGCTCAGGCGCTCCAGTATTCTCGTCAGTTGGATTAAGCTGTTGATTGAGAGGGTTGTTTTCTGGAGGGGAATCTGACTCCCCTTGGGGATCAAGGTTATCGGTTCCGGCGTCGGTACCAGTAATCGTCAATCTCGTGGTCCGTATAACTCAGCGACAAATTTGATTTTACCTTAATTACTGCTGAAAAGCCCACGCCTTGGGGCATTTTTAAATTATTACCAGGTGGTCAAACCCATGGCCGCGCGCACATCCGCCAGGGTTTCTTTGGCGCTTTCCCGCGCAGTTTCATTGCCATCTGCGATAATGGACCTGACCATATCAGGATCTTTGATGTATTGTTCCGCTTCTTTTTGTATCGGTTCCAATTCCGCAATCACAGCATCGATAACTGGTTTTTTACATTCAAGACAGCCAATTCCAGCACTCGTGCAGCCCTGCTTAACCCATTCCCGGGTTTTGTCATCAGAATAGGTTTCATGGAGTTGCCAAACCGGACATTTATCCGGATCGCCTGGATCGGTTAAACGCACGCGCGCTGGATCTGTTGGCATCGTGCTTATTTTTTTCTCAACCTCTTCTAATCGTTCCCGCAGACTGATGGTGTTGTTGTAGGATTTGGACATTTTTTGACCATCCAGCCCGGGCATTTTCGAAGCTGGCGTGAGCAGTGCCTGAGGCTCGGCGAGAATCATCTTGCCACCACCTTCGAGATAGCCTGACAAGCGCTCCCGATCGCCCAGGGAAACGTTTTGCTGCTCAGCTACCAGGGCCCTGGCTTTTTTGAGCGCTTCCTGGTCACCCTGTTCCTGAAAAGCTGTCCGCAATTGGGTATAAAGTTTGGCAGCTTTCTTGCCCATTTTTTTAATCGCCGCAACGGCGTGTTCTTCAAATCCCGGTTCTCGACCGTATATGTGATTAAAGCGCCTGGCTACTTCACGGGTAAGTTCCACATGGGCAACCTGGTCTTCGCCTACTGGCACGAATCCGGCGCGATATATCAAAATATCGGCTGCCTGCAACAAGGGATAGCCCAGGAATCCGTAAGTGCCCAATTCCTTTTCTTGCAATTTTTCCTGCTGATCTTTGTAGCTCGGTACTCTTTCTAACCAACCCAGCGGTGTTGTCATAGATAGCAATAAATGCAATTCAGCATGTTCCGGAACTTTTGATTGGACGAAAAGTGCTGCCGCTCCGGGATTGACCCCAACCGCCAGCCAGTCTATGACCATATCGATGGTATTCTCACCGAATAGAGAAGGCTCACCATAGTGAGTAGTCAGCGCATGCCAATCGGCGACAAAGAAAAAGCATTCATATTCATGCTGAAGTTTTACCCAATTCTTTAAAACACCATGTAAATGCCCTAAATGTAGCTGGCCGGTAGGTCGCATACCTGAAAGTACACGTTGCTGTGAATCTACGCTCGACAATCGAAACTCCTAAACTGGAAACAAGCCCATTAACTGGGGATTAAGCTCAAATTATACTCTGCCATTAACTAAAGGGGTCAGGATCACCTTTACCTACCCGCATTACCTCCGGTACGCCCTCTACCAGGTCAACCATCGTGGTTGGTTCGAGCCCGCAGGCACCCCCATCTATAATGAGATCGACCAATTTGCCAATCTTTAAACGCATTTCGTAAGGATCGTACAACTGTTCCCCTGCATCAGGCAGGATTAAACTGGTGCTCATGATTGGCTCTCCGAGCATGGTCAGCAGCGCTTGCGCAATTGGATTTTCTGGAACCCGTAGCCCAATAGTTTTGCGCTTGGGGTACATTAAGCGTCTTGGCACTTCAGGCGTGGCTTTAAGAATAAAGGTATAGGGTCCGGGTGTATAAGCCTTTAAAATTCTGTAGGCACTGTTATGTACCTTGGCATAGCTCGCCAGTGACGAAAGATCACTGCATACCAGGGTAAAATTATGGCGTAAATCCAGTTGGCGAATGCGGCGGATTCTCTCTAGGGCTGATTTATCTCCAATATGACAACCCAGTGCGTAAGTGGAATCTGTCGGATAAACAATCACTCCGCCGCGCAGCAGCACGTCCACCGCCTGCTTTATCACCCTGGGTTCCGGATTATCCGGATGAACTTGTAAAAAATCAGCCATCAAGCAATGGTTTTACCCAACAAAATGGGAATTTACCTGTCTAAAAAAGAGGGAGATTCTATTACAAGCCGGTGATAAAAGCAGACAGTAATCTGCAAATGAATTAACATGGCGCGGCTCAATAGCGGACAAATTCAGGATCTATGAAACAATTTATCGACTACATACCCCTGCTCGTGTTTTTCTCGGTGTGGGCTATGGATGAGCGCGTTGTCACCCTTGGCGAATTCGAAAGAACCGTAGGTGGAATATTCAGTGCTGCTGAAGTGTTGCTGGTTGTATCTATACTCGTGTATGGAACACTCTTCCTGGTACAGAAACGCCTCGACAAGTTTCAATGGATTACGCTTGGTGGTGTGGTGATTTTTTGTAGCCTTACGGTGGCTTTTCAATCCGTAACATTTCTCAAATGGAAGGCGCCAATAGTTAACTGGATATTCGCTGCTATATTTTTCGGCTCCCGATTTATCAGTGAAAAGCCTGCTATCGAGCACATGATGGGCCATGCAGTCGATGCACCAAAGGAACTTTGGCTACGCTTAAACAATTACTGGATTTACTATTTCATCGCATTGGGATTAATAAATTTAGTTGTGGCATTTACTTTAAGTGAAGCTGCCTGGATTCAGTTTAAAGTCTTTGGCAATCTGGTACTTACCTTTGTTTTTGTCTTTGCCCAGATGCCACTATTAATGAAATACATTGAAGTGGAGGAAGAAGAAACCACAGACTCCACTGGCGAAGAATCAGCTTAAGCAAGATACACACGCATGTACTACGCAATTATTAGCGAAGATATTGATAACAGCCTGGCGAGAAGAAAATCAGCGCGACCTGCACATCTGGACCGACTCAATCAGCTTGCACAGCAGAAACGACTGCTTGCGGCTGGACCCCATCCTGCCATAGATAGCGATGAGCCTGGCGATGCAGGATTTAGTGGCAGTCTGGTAATTGCGGAATTCGACAGCCTGGAACAGGCCCAAGCCTGGGCTGACGCTGACCCTTACGTTGCCGCGGGCGTTTACGAAAGAGTTACGGTTAAACCCTTCAAGAAAGTTCTGTAAATACCTAGTTCGCTTCGATTACCGTAGCTGGCTTCAAATCCGGAAAACGCGCATCCAGAATGGAATTCCATTCGGCTAACTCATCAGCTCGTCTTGCGAATAAGGAAGAAGTATCGCCTTCGATTGTGATTGAGTTGATCAGGTCTCTTCTTCGAATCTGATAAATAATTTGCTGGCCTTCAGTCACTGTTCCAAACACCGAATGCAATCCATCCAGGTGAGGTGTTGCTAAATGAGTTATAAAAAATTGACTGCCGTCAGTCCCCGGGCCGGAGTTGGCCATAGACAGTATGCCTGGCTGATTATGTTTCAGGATTATCTCACCGGCGAACTGATAACCGGGACCACCGGTGCCGTTGCCCAGCGGATCACCGCCCTGCGCCATAAAGTTTCGCTCGACACGATGAAAGGTAAGCCCATCGTAAAATCCGCGCTGGGCAAGATTCACAAAATTCGCCACAGTTGTGGGCGCAGCCCGCTCATTAAGCTCTGCTCGAATTACACCTCTTGCAGTATCAATTACTGCCACCAAGCTTTGCGCATGGGACAGCGATGCGGATGAGGCAAAGCCAGCCATTAAGAAAAACCAAATCGAGTGTTTAAGTATATTTTTCATTTTCTAACGAATTACTACCTGCATATATTAATCGGGGCTCAGAGATTATATTCCAGTATGACAGGCGCATGGTCTGAAAAGTTCTCTTCTGTATAAATTTCGGCAGACAGGATTTTATCCTTTAGGCCGGGAGTTACCACATGGTAGTCGAGGCGCCAGCCGACATTCTTGGCTCTTGCCTGTCCCCGATTAGACCACCAGGAATATTGATCCTCTTCCTGGTTTACTTCGCGAAAGGCATCGACGAAGCCATTGTCATCATAAAGTTTGTCCAACCACTGTCTCTCTTCCGGAAGGAAGCCAGAATTCTTTTGATTGGAACGCCAATTCTTCAAGTCGATTTCTTTATGGCAGATATTCCAATCCGCACAAATTATAAATTCCCTTCTTTTCCTGCGCAGACTCTTCATGTGCCGCATATAATCATCCATGAAATGGAATTTACGTTTTTGCCGCTCTTCTCCTGCCGATCCTGAAGGCAAATATAAAGAAGCCACGCTCAAGCCATCGAA
The DNA here is from genome assembly GCA_028818225.1 of Gammaproteobacteria bacterium. GTDB lineage: Bacteria > Pseudomonadota > Gammaproteobacteria > Pseudomonadales > Pseudohongiellaceae > UBA9145. The sequence continues at coordinate 10,802 of JAPPOG010000022.1, forward strand.
ATCAGCCTGAATATACCTGCCTTCGGTGTCTGCAATTTCAAATCCCAGACCACGACTTATTTTGTTTGGTTCCCGTTTACAGTAAATCGCAGTACCCGCATAACCTTTTTTCACCGCATCAAAATAATAGCACTGATAATTTTCCGGATGAAAAATAGGGTCGGATAACTGATCGAGCTGGGCCTTGGTCTCCTGCAAGCAAACAACATCGAAATCCTGACTGTTTAACCAGTCAAAGAATCCTTTTCGAGCCGCAGCACGAATGCCGTTGCAGTTCAGTGTCATTATGCGCATAGGGTAATACTCAAGTTCGCAGGAAAGCCTGCAATTTTATCGGCTGTTAATAATTGAAACTAGCAGCAACTAAAGCCAGTGCTTACATTGGTCTGCTAGTGGAATTATGGAAAGCTGTTTAAGAAAACAATGTTTCTGACGCCTTAACCAGACTCTTCATGAAATATTTATCAGTTGGCGCAACACTCACGGTAACCTTGCTTTCCTCTAACTCCTTTTCTACTACAGGGCCGATCGCTGCTACGTGAGTTTTTATCAGACCCACTCTTAGAATGTCGAGCAAGCCTTGCTCCCGAGCAACCGCAAATAATCGTCGTACCTGAGGCTTACTGGTAAATGCAATTAAATGAATTTTGTCCCTGTGTAATAGCTCTAACAGCTCAACTACTCTGGCAGAGTCGGATTCGGGGGCATAGATATAAGGGGCGATCTTTTCTACTTGCTTAACACCTCGACTGCCAAGAAAATCCATCAGCGGCAAATTTGGTTCAGTCCCATAGAGCTGCACGGCCACTTTCTTATCTGCCAGTGAAACTTGTTTGAGCGTCTCGATGACGCCAGCGGTGGTCGGAGATGCTCCGAGCAAATCAGGTTTTAAGTCAATCTCACTTAAAGCTCTGCCAGGTTTGGGTCCCCGACACACTTTACAAGTCTGCGCCAGCGCCTCCCGAAAGCGATTAAGCATGCCATTGCGGTCAGCGGCACCAAGTAAACGCCGCAGTCCCTCACCGGTCAAGATAATAAAATAGTCGGGAGTGCACTCGATAAATGACTCAAGCCATTCCGCTACCATGGATTGGTCAGGTGAATCGAGAATAGTAACCAACGGAATTCTGATCACCTGTGCCTGTCTGCGCTCAAAAAGCGTGGCGAGCACGTCCAGCTGGCGACTTTCGGGCAGCGCAACAACTTTTCCAGCGAGAGGAGATTCCAATAGCGGCCGCATACTCATGCCACCATTGTAACTAATTTATGCTGCACCCCTGTTAAGCGCATGGCGTTATCATTTCAGTGCGGACACAGATAGCCAGTCGCGGGTTAATTCAAGCGGCAACTTGGTTCAAATTCCCAAGGGTAACCCCCCTCCATCAAGCAAGAATTGAAATCCATCCCCTACCTGCAAGGGCAAATCCCAAGGCTTGCTTTGCCCGTATCATTTAAATGTTACTGTTAGTTACAAATAATCTAAAAAACTCACTTGTCCGAAATTTTCGCTCTGTATGGAAAATAACCCGAGTTCTCAGCCGCTTAGCAAATAAAAATTGGCCTGATTGTAACAGTATGAAATAGAGCTGAGTTGAGTTAAGTAACTGTAATTAATAAAAAAATATCCCGAATGATAGGAATTTGCTGGATTTTTGTTACTGTGTGCTGAATATGCGCTTTTTTACACAAAAGTGTTACTTTAAAGGACATATTGTGTTACTATGCGCGCCGTGTTGAGGAGATCCCCACCACTTTATCGCCCTAAATCATGCAATAAGGAGATTATGATGAGCAAAGCACTGAAGAAAGCTCGACCAATCGTGGAAGCGACTTTGGTTAGTGTTGCCCTGGTAGCAGCCGCCCTAGCCGTCCCAGCAGCGATTGTGTACGCAGCCATATAAACCAACCAGAAGGGGGCACTATGCAATTTCCTTCAAAAATTTGTAACACCTGAACACCAGCCCAAGCAATGCCGCTTGCGCTGGTGTTTCTGCAATAGCCCCTGCAAAATCGATGCTCGCAAAAATTCACTGGCGCAGCATAAATCCCAGATTAATCTCTATATCTCTATTGAACTGGTGCAAGCAAACAGGAGCGGGAGAAATCCGCAAAAACGCTCGGCTTATGCAACAACTTGCTTATTCGAGGACTTAATCTAGCTTGAGCTTGTCGACAAAGTTACAGGGTTTATGATCGCTATCGAGTTGGTCGGAGATAATTTTTTCCCACCCTGTCTTGCAGGCACCAGGTGAACCTGGCAAACAGTAAATAATCGTGCCATTTGCCAGTCCGGCAAACACCCTGGATTGCACTGTAGAGCTTCCGATTTCCCCGTAGGAAAGCTGGCGAAAAAGCTCACCGAATCCTTCAATGTGCAAATCAAACAATGGCTGCAGAGCAGTTTGCGTATTATCTCTGGCGGTAAAGCCAGTGCCGCCCGTTGTTAACACAACATTCACCATGGGATCAGCGATGCGAGCGGAAACCAGCGCCCGAAGCTCATAGACATCGTCTTTCACGATAGTCTTTGAATGCAGCTTATGGCCGGCTTGCTGCAGAAAATCCACCAGGACATTGCCTGATTTGTCGGTATCCTCGGTTCGCGTATCGGAAACCGTCACTACGGCGATGTTTAGCGGTGTGGCAACACTCATATCTGCCTAACCACCAGTCATATTCATCAAGCGAACGGGTTGTTCGTGGTCTTTGTCATAAAAATAATGACGCTCGGGCTTAATATCCATAGAAGCTATTATGGCCTGTTTTAAATCTTCGAAACTCTTTGCTCCATCCCGCAGGATTTCACGCAGGTCTACTGAATGCTCGTTACCCAGACATAGAAGCAAGCGACCCTCGACTGTTACTCTTACGCGATTGCAATCTTCGCAAAAGTTATGGGTCACAGGAGAGATAAATCCGATGCGGCTTTTGCTTCCTGCTACCTGGACATAACGCGACGGTCCTGCTGTTTTTGCTGTACTGTTTAGCAGCTCATACTTTTCCGCGATTACATTACGCACCCAATCATTACTACAGGTAGTGTCCTCGCGATTATGATCAGATGCTTCACCCAATGGCATCTCTTCGATAAAAGCAATATCGATATCTTTGTCGAGGGCAAAGTCAGTTAAAGGAATCACTTCATCTTCATTGTAACCACGCATGATTACCGAGTTGAGCCGAATACGATCGAAAGCTGCACTTCTTGCTGCCTCGATTCCCGCGATGACTTTTTCCAGCTTGCCTACACGAGAGATTTTCTTGAAACGTTCGGCATCGAGACTGTCGATACTAATATTGATTCTGTTTACACCTGCAGCTTTTAACTGCGTTGCGAATTTATCTAATTGCGCACCATTTGTAGTCAGGTTTAATTCTTCCAGACCTGGCAAAGCACCGAGCCTCTCAATGAGGGACATTACGTCTGTGCGCACCATTGGCTCCCCTCCAGTAAGGCGAATTCTCTTGACGCCTAACTCGGTAAAAGCTTTCGCCACCAGGTAAAGCTCTTCGAGGGATAAAATCTGTGATCTCGGCAGAAAGGTCATATCTTCCGTCATGCAATAAACACAACGGAAATCACAACGATCGGTAACCGACAATCGAATGTAATCGATCCGGCGACCAAACTTATCTACAAGCTCATTTGTTGTTACTGGCATAGTGCTTTCTCGCAGGCTCTAACTATATCTTACCTTGTCCGCCTGTGGTACCTGAAAACACGAGTTTTACCCCGTAATCTATTGAAACACTTTGAGTTTTTAAGCTGTGTTAAAGGCGATTTGAATGGCGATCAGAATTAATACCAGCCCCATGCCTCTCTCGAACCATGCCCCTGCTCTGAGCAACCAGGCACGCACATTATCGCGTCCCAGTATTGTTGAAAGCATGGCAAACCAGGCAAATGTCGCCATGGCCAGGTAAATGCCATAAATTGCTTGCACAGAGGTGGGCGTCTCGGGACTTATGACCACAGTAAATAACGCGAGGAAAAACAGCGTTGCTTTGGGATTCAGACCATTAGTAAGAAATCCCAAAATAAATGCCTTTCCTGGCTCTAAACTCACATTAACAGCATCGATATCAGTTGCAGCTGCTTCTTGCAGGGATTCTCTTATGGATTGAATGCCAAGGTAGAACAGGTAAGCAGCCGCCAGATATTTCATACTATTGAATAATGCAGGCGACTGAGAAAGTAATAATGCAACACCTAGGATGCAGTATGTTACGTGAAGAAGAATACCACTCCCTACCCCAAAACTGGTCCATAAACCTGCCCGGGTGCCAGATGTAACACATTGCCTTAGCACCACAGCGAAATCTGGCCCTGGTGATGCGACCGCAAAGAGATGCGCAACGGCGATAGTAAAAAATTCAGCCCAATACATAGGAAAAACTAATCGCCGTTCCTGGCTATTGAACCTGCTCCGTGATGATCAGATTGATCTCGGCACGTTCATTATTATGAGTAAAGCCTTCCGAGACGACGCGGTAATCCCCCGCCTGGGGTGTAGCGGTTCCGGCAAAGGAAACCAGGGCAGAGACAAAGACATTTTCTGCAGAGGAAAGATTAAACGGGCCTACTGCCGAATTATTATCGAGTTGCACGGTCATTGGTAAATTGCCAACAACAATGGAAGTGGCTGCAAGCGGTGGCATCCCTTGTCTATCGGCATTGCGAGCCGCGATAAACACCCGCAAATTTTCATCTAGATCCAATCCATCGGCCAGGGATACAGCTACATCAATAATTGGGCCAGCCGCCAGTTCCGGGTCTTGCTGAGCAAGAATCTGCTGTGCTGCTGCTATATTCATTCTTAATTGCTGTGCCTGTTCCGAATTGGGGCTTGCCTGAATCAACAAACGCCAGTACTGGATGGCTGCTGCATAATCTTCATTTTCAGCTGCGTCTGATGCCAGTAATTGCAAAATGGAGATCTCATTGGGATTGATAGCTCTGGCCTGCTCAACCACTTCTAAGATTTCCGGGGTAAACTCAAGCCCGGCATTGATGTACTTTGACATAGCAACCCGACCAAGCACGAGCGCTTTCTCGGGAGTCTCTTCCAGTAAATCTGCCGAACGAATATAGGCGATTTCCGCTTCATTAAACATACCGATGTTGGCGAAGTTTTCGGCCAGAAAATACCAGGTCCATGGCTGATCTTCGTTTTCCTGAACCGCCTGGCCGAGACTGACTATCAGAGTCTGCGCTTCTGCTGGATCATCAACATTATTTACGGTTCGCTGATACAAGCCCATCATCTCAACGTCGCTCAGATAACCCCAGCGGTCGTAAAGCACATAAGCGAGCACAGGAACCAATAGCGCCATGACTACAGGGATAGCGAAGATCGGCGAAGAAAGTCTTAGCGGCTCAGCCTTGTCTTTCTTCTTTTTATTCGCCTTAGTTTTGGGTCCTGCCTCTGGCTCATCATCCAGTGAGGAAACATCGCTTAATAAAGTATGCTGCAATTCAGCGATGAGCTGATCATATTGGTGCTGATCCAGATTTCCCGCTGCCAACTCTGCTTGGTAATCTTCCTGACGCTCGTGGAAGAGCAAAATATTGGCTTCCTTTCTCAGTTCATTATCCCTGTTCTCCTGGTTGCGTCCTCGCCAGAGTGGAATAATCACAAACAGCGCTGCCGGAATGAATAAGACTATGGTAAAAATCCAGAACAAGGTATTTGCTTCCTATCAGTCGCCGCCAACTAGCTCATTAAGTCGGGCTTTCTGAGACTCATCCAGGGCGACTTCGGTTTCCTCAACTTCACGAGCACGTCGAAAGATTCCCCAGGCTGCGAAACCTCCAATCAGTAAAAAGATAATCGGACCAAACCACAACAAGAGAGTTTGTGCGCGCAAGCGAGGTCGATAAAAAATGAAGTCGCCGTATCTTTCGAACATGAATTGCTCGATTTCTCGATCGGACATGCCCTCAAGAATCATGCGATGAACCTCTCTCCGCAAATCTTCTGCTACCCCGCCGGTTGAACCACTGAGGTTGGTGTTCTGGCACATCGGGCAGCGGAGCTCATCTGACAGGGTTCGAAAACGCTGTTGCTGTACTTCATTTTCAAATTCGAATGTATCGACCTGTGCTAGAGCCGACCCCACTGGACTGGCAAACAGGATAGTGGCGATCACGCATAGAGATAATTTTAAACTTGCACTCATGGAAAGGGCCCGGCTTATTTACGCCTAGTTAGATTCGGCTCTTAATTCAGCAATCGCGGGAATGAATTCTTCCTGCCAAACAGTTTCGTCGAGTACACTGACGTGGCGGTAACGAATCACGCCATCGGCATCTACGAGATAAGTTTCGGGTGCTCCATAAACTCCCAGGTCGATACCAAAACGACCATCCAGATCTTCAATACTGAATGTAAATGGATCGCCATTAGTTTCTAGCCACTCAAGGGCTAAATCGTTACGGTCTTTATAGTTTACCCCTACTACAGGAATCGCTCCTTCTTCATTCAGCCGCATGAATGTTGGATGCTCAATCAGGCAGGGCAGGCAATAGCTGCCCCATACGTTTAGCAAGAAAATCTGATTTGGCAAATCAACATTACTAATAGGGCTTCCTTCGATAGTGCTTAACGAAAACGGCGGCATGGGCTTGTCGATGAGCATCGAAGGTAGAGTTCTGGTATCCAGATATAAGCCTCTCCATAACAATATTGCTATGGCGATAAAGAAAACTGCTGGCAGGTAAAATTTAATTTTTCCCATATTCAACTCACCGAGGGCTCCATTGAGGTAAGCGTTTCCTTCGCTTGGTCTTGCTTGCGTTGACGCAATCGACGATAGCGTTTATCCGCAGCCGCAACAGTGCCGCCCAGGGCCATAAAAATAGAACCAAGCCAAATCCATCTTACGAATGGTTTAACGTAAACAGTCATGGTCCAGGCATCATTCTCTTTTTCTTCACCTAAAGTGATAAACAAATCCCTAAAGAAGCCTGCATCGATTGCCATCTCGGTGGAGGGTGTCCCAGTGGCCAGGTAGATGCGTCGCTCAGGATAAAGATTCGGCAGCGGTGCACCATTTCTGGTAACCCGCATGGTCGCGCGATCGGCTATATAGTTAGGCCCCCGCATCGATTCACTTCCTTCAAATTGAAAGGAGTAAGAACCGAGTGCCACTGATTCACCAGGCGCTAACAGCACACTTCTTTCAGAACTAAAGTAGCTGGTTAATCCCACTCCAATAAGCATGACTGCAATCCCGGCATGAGCGAACTGCATGCCGTAATAACTTAAAGATAAGGACCTTAAACCTTTAGCAAATGACTTTTTATTGGCAGTTTTATTGGCTATATCTTTAGCAATCGTCAGGACTATCCAGGCAGCGAGAGCCACTGAAATTGTGGCTGACAACGAAAACTCGAACAGCACGATCAAAGGCAGCACTACTCCAATAACCAGACTTGCTACAGCTACTCTGGCGACTTGCTGCAGCAGGTAAGTAGTCGATGTTCGTTTCCAGCGACTCATCGGCCCTATTCCAAGAAATAAAACCAGTATCATCATTAAAGGCACAAAGATTGCGTTAAAATACGGTGGCCCAATTGAGATCAAGTCATCGGTCAGGGCCTGGTAGACCATAGGGAAGAGCGTTCCCAGGAATACCGATGCCGCTGAGACAACAAGTAAAACATTATTAATAAGAATAAAGACTTCTCTGGAAACCAACCCAAAGCCAAACTCGCTTTTCATTAGGGGTGCTCTAATCGCATAGAGCAATAAAGACCCACCTACAGCAATACCAAGTATTCCCAGAATGAAGACACCTCGGGTTGGATCACTGGCAAATGCATGAACCGAAGTTAAGAGCCCAGAACGTGTAATAAACGTGCCGAGTAAGCTGCCTGAAAATGCCAGGATTGCTAAAAGCACGGTCCAGCTCTTGAATACACCACGCTTTTCAGTAACCGCCAGGGAATGCACAAGCGCGGTACCAAATAGCCAGGTAATCAAGGGAGGATTCTCTACTGGGTCCCAGGCCCACCAACCTCCCCAGCCCAATTCGTAATAAGCCCACCAGCTGCCGAGGGCAATACCGATTGTCAAAACCGCCCAGGAGACGTTTGCCCAAGGTCGCGACCATCTCGCCCATGCCGCATCGAGACGACCACTTAATAAGGCAGCAATAGCAAATGCAAAGACTACGGAGAATCCCACATAGCCCATATATAAAGTAGGAGGATGGACAATGAATCCAAAATCCTGCAACGCCGTGTTCAGGTCGGAACCGTCTGCCGGCGGTAACGGCACGATACGCATGAAAGGATTTGAAGTGGCCAGCATGAACAAAATGTAAGCAAAACACAACATACCTAGTACGCCAAGCACCCGGGATACAAATTCAATTGGCATGCTCTTGCTGTAAATACTTACTGCTAACATCCAGCCGGCCAGCATAAAAGTCCATAACAGGAATGACCCTTCATGACCGCCCCAAAGTGCGGTTAGTTTATAGCGCATCGGCAGCAGGGAATTGGATTGTGCAGCAACAATTTGTACCGAGAAATCGTCGGTGACAAAAGCATAGGCAAGAATGCTAATACTGATGCCAAGAAATACGAATACTCCGGCTGCCAAAGGCCTGGCCAGATTCATCCATAAAACATTTCCCCGGGCAGCACCGATTATCGGCAAAGTCCCGAGCAGAATACTTAGGCAAAATGCCAGTATTAAAGAAAACTGGCCCAGCTCAGGAATCATTTAACTTTCCGGTGGTAATAAGGAAGTTGGATGGCCGCTGGTATCGACTCCGGCTGCATCCAGTGCCGCCTTCACTTCCTGAGACATATAATTTTCATCGTGTTTTGCCAGCACCCTGGAAGCATGAAAGACCCCAGCGGAATCGACAGTTCCCTCGGCAACTATGCCCTGACCTTCTCGAAACAAGTCGGGAAGAATACCTTCGTATTCAATAGGAACCGCATGCACATAGTCCGTGGTTTCAAAGCGCACAAGTAAGCTATCTGAAGCCGAAACCACACTGCCTTCTTTCACCATGCCACCGATTCGAATTTGCTGACCTACCCCTACTTCACCCTGGGCAACCTGGGTTGGGGTATAGAACAGATTAATGTTCTGGCTCATGGCATAGAGAATCAGCCCGATAGAAACACTTAATCCCGCCGCAATAAACAGAATTATGCCTAACTTTTTGCGTCTATGAGGCTTCACCAATAATCTCCAATAACTCTCACGAGTCGCCAGTTCCAGTCGCCGCTTCTTTGTTCACAATTAAACGGCGTTTTTGTTCACGAATAATCTGCTTTCTTTTTAGCAAAGGAAAATACAGATTTATAAAAAAGAAGAGTGAGAATAACGCATACACCGACCAGACATTGAATGCATAGCCACCCATCTCAAAAAATTCACGTACAGTAGAGAATTGAATAGATTCAAACATGTTTCTAACCTACTTGGCCTCTACTAATTCCTGGACCCATTGGGCGCGCCTTTCTCTCACCAATATCTCATTACGCGTCGACAGGATCAGGCTGACTGCAAAAAATAAATAAACCGCCACGATCATTATTACCAATGGCACCCAAACTTCTGGCGGATTAGGCGCTTCATCGGACAGGCTAAATGAACTGGAAGGTTGGTGCAGTGTATTCCACCAATCTACCGAGTATTTGATCACAAACACGTTGATACAGCCCACGATTGAAAGCACGGCACAGGCCTTGGCGGCAGCATCGGTATCTTCCAGCGCTGAACGCAACGAAATCACGCCTATCAATAAAAAGAACTGCAACAACATGGAGGTGAGACGCCCATCCCAGATCCACCAGGTACCCCAGATATCGCTCCCCCAGATCGAACCGGAAGCCAGGGCCAGAACAGTAAACCAGGCACCCAGGGGTGCAGCAACCTTGGCCACCATATCCGCCAGTTTCATTTTCCATACCAGGGTAATAGTGCCGGCCACCGCCATCAGGGGAAAGAATGCCAGAGAAATACTGGCAAATGGCACATGGATATACATGATACGTATGGTCTCACCCTGCTGATAATCTGGCGGCACAAACAAAAGCGCCCAGATAATCCCGACGATTAATAGCATCGCCATGGGAATAACAAGCCAGGGCAACCATTTGCCGGATAGCTCGTAAAACCACTTGGGGGAACCTAATTTAGAGAACCACAACCACATAGAAATTTCGCTTTTATCGCTCCCTGAAAAGACCGAATAAATATATCACGGCCCGGAATTCGAGCCTTGTAACCAATTGTAGCTCATTGTAATTACGGGGTAATCACCAATTTAGACCAGCATATTCAAAATTTTAGTTACTAGTTCACACTGATTCGCAGGGCTGCCGCAGAGGCCAGCGGAGCCAGAGTCAGTGCACCCACCAGCATTGCGCCCATTATGGCCAGGTATCCCCCCAGTTCAGCCCCATTCAGTGTTTGCTGAACCGTAATGGTGCCGGCAATGAGAACCGGCACGCTCAATGGCAGGGTAATCACTGCCAGTATCAGCCCACGACTGCCCAGGCCAACGGTCAGCGCTACACCGATTGAGCCCAACAAGCTGAGCACCGGCGTGCCCATTAACAGGGTGATCAGCAATACACCGTAGGCCTCATCAGGCAGATTTAACATATAGGCAATCAAAGGCGACACCAGAACTACTGGTAATCCACTCACCAACCAATGGCTAATGTTCTTGGCTAATACCAAAAAGTAGAGCGGATGGGGGCTTAACAGCAATTGCTCCAGGGAACCATCCTCATAATCCGCCCGATACAAGTTATCCATAGCCAGAAGTGATGCCAGTAAGGCCGAAATCCACAATACCCCGGCGGCGACTTCACCAAGACGCGCCGGATCTGGAGAAATGCCTATTGGAAACAATGTGGCAACAATCAGGAAAAACATGAACGGGTTTACTACATCGTTCTTCCTTTTATAGGCAATGACCAGGTCGCGCTTTAATGTTGCGCGAAAGGCCTGACCGCTTGTTGCTTGCTGTCCTGTCATTGTTATCCCAGCTTCAGTATCTGCAGATCCGATACCGCAAGATTGTGATGGGTGGTGACCATTACTGCACCTCCCCTATCCGCATGCTCACGCAATAGAGCTTCGAGTTGTTTTACGCCACTGGCATCCAGTGTTGTGAATGGTTCATCGAGTATCCATAGTCTGGCGTCACTAACAAGCAATCTGGACAAAGAAACTCGCTGCTGCTGACCCGCAGAAAGGGTGAAACATTGCGAATCTTCGAAACCTCTTAAACCAAGCTGGGCCAGCGCAGCGTAGAGCGCTTCATCCTCTACTACCTGCTGCAAGCTGCAAGTCCAGCGCAGATTCTCAACAGGCGTTAGCACCTTGTTCACGCCGACCCGGTGACCAATGTAGGCAAGTGATCCGAAGTAATCCTCAACTCTCTCTTCGACAGGTTCCCCATACCACAAGATTTCACCTTCATAAGCATCATTCAGCCCACAAAGAATGCGCAGCAAAGTAGTTTTGCCGCTGCCGTTTGACCCTTTGATCTGCAACACCTGGCCCTCATTCACTGCAAAATCCAGATCTCTAAATAACACCCGATCATCGCGTTCACAAAAGAGGGAATTGACACTCAGTATCGAATGGCTTGATTTTTCGACAGATCCGGATTGTGTTTCTGCAGCTTCCATTAACTACGCGTACCTGTTGTAAAGTCATTTGTCATAAAGGGCAGGATTATAGCCCGTGGAGCGACCAAACCACCTAATTAAGTGTAGCGGCGGTCGTTGGAAATTTATCAGCAATGCCAGACTTTGCGCTTTATCTGCCAGAGGCATAATGCAGAAAATACACGTAAACCGATGCGGCTCTGCGCGGTTAATCCCACGAAATTCAGTTAGCAGAATGCATCAGCAAGATGAGTTTTAGAGAGAGTCACTACCTGGCTTGAAGTTGCGGCCTACCCGCCGCCTCTTTTATTTAATTCCAATCAGAAAGGCGTGCCCTTAAGCGCATGGCAGCCTGACTATGTATCTGGCTGACCCTGGATTCGCTGACACCAATCACTTCACCAATTTCCTTAAGATTTAACTCTTCATCATAGTAAAGTGCCAGTACCAGTTTTTCCCGTTCTGGCAAACCATCAATTGCTTTCGACAGGTGAGCTTTGAACGTATCCCGTTGCAACCCATCACAGGGCCCGGGAAGTTCTCCGGCTGCCAACTCTATGGCCGAATCATCGCCTTCCATGATGTCATCGAAGCTGAACAGGCGTGACCCTGTCGCATCTTGCAGGATTGCATAATAGGCATTGAGATCTATATCTAACTCCTTGGCAATTTCCTGGTCTTTGGCATCTTTTCCAGTACGCGCTTCGATCGCTTTTATAGCCTCTGCCACTTTGCGCGATTTACGATGCACAGATCGTGGCGCCCAATCGCCTTTTCGCACTTCATCCAGCATCGAGCCGCGAATTCGTATTCCCGCATAGGTTTCGAAACTTGCCCCCTTTGATACATCGTACTTTTTGGCAGCCTCGAGCAATCCGATCATTCCTGACTGAATTAAATCGTCGATCTGTACACTTGCCGGCATTCTTAAAAGCAGGTGATGGGCGATGCGTTTTACCAGTGGCGCATAACGATCCACTATTTCGTTCAGATATTCATCTGTCACGTCGCTATCGGTCTGTGCGTTGTCGTATGCGGAAGCCCCTGTTGCTGAACTCATGATCAATTATCCCGTTTTATTTTTAATGCGGGCGTCGTTACCCATGTTCTGCTTAGTTTTCTCATTGCCTACCCAGCGGACTCGATACCAAACGCTCCACAAAAGTTTCTGCCGAAGCATTGTCGAAGACTTGCTCCATTTCCTGAGAAGCCCGGACAAAACTAACGAGCGTCTGGGGAATACCTGTGGCACTGGTAATGACAGGCATATCCGTCTCATCATCAAGACTACTGGAAAGGTGCGGCCAGGCGTTTATTTGCGGCGCGTCTGCACTGCTTTCAGATTCTCTGGAAATAAGAGAGAAATTATTTGTATAAAAAGTTGGACTATTTGCAGAGTCAGTGAGGATAGTGGCTGCACTCACCTCAACTCCAGCAGCGAGTTGTCGAGTAGCCAGAATTACTGCATCCGCTCCCAATTGATTGCGGATTTTATTCAGCGCCGTATGCATGTCTGCTACGTAAAATCTCTTAACTGCCATGCTTAAGCATGCTTCCTAATTTTTGTTTCAACTCAAATTCCGTTTTTGGTTTGTACTGCTAAACTAAATTTCTTTTCTGACGATTAACTCCATAGCCGGATTGCATTCTTTATTTGCCACTCGGCTTTGGTAATCCTGCCCGTTAAAATCCGTTAAACGTCTTGTTTCGCTACTTGCACTGGCGACGCTTGTCAGTGATCTGTTGCCGCCAATCGCTTGCTACGTCACCACACGTAAATCCTTTTATGGTGAAGCGCAATCGACTCATGACGGGCGCAAGCGGCGCAATACCCAACCGCCCTGCCGGACTTCCAGCGTACTCACACTTTTGAGCAGCAAGCACCTTGCAGCAACTCAACCAGTTTGTCTTAATCATCACACTGCAAAGTACCAATCGTGCCTGCTCTAGGCGGATCGGTGTAAGTAACTAAGCAATATCTGTTCCAAATCACCGCCAATTGTGATTCCCCGCGGTTTCGGCCTGCTACTACAGGTACTTGCGGTGATTATTTGGTTTACAAGCGATGTTGGCCCCAGCTGTTAAAACGACAGAATATTGACTCTTGACGCCCTGGACCGCCAAAGTTCCAGCGATTATGCGCAAGCCACCCGTGGCTGATGGCGCGACCAGAGATTCCATGATGCGCACACAACAAAAGTGAAATAATGCTCGCCGATAGTTCTCCAGCAATTATGGACAATTGCTAGAAGTAGTCGCCAGCAGTCTTTGATGCGGTAGTAAAAAGGCCTGTAGAAATAGTCGAATGCGCTAAGCTTTCGGTGGAGTGACACCCGTTTGTCCCATGTATTTCCCACCCCTTTGCTTATAGGTAACTTCACATTGCTCGTCGGATTGATAAAAGAGCATCTGTGCAACACCTTCATCCGCATAAATTTTTGCAGGCAGTGGTGTGGTATTTGAAAACTCGAGGGTGACGTGGCCTTCCCACTCGGGTTCCAGTGGTGTGACGTTGACAATAATACCGCAGCGGGCGTACGTGGATTTGCCGAGGCATACTGTAAGCACATCTTTTGGGATACGGAAATATTCAACTGTTCGCGCCAGGGCGAAAGAGTTGGGCGGGATGATGCAGTATGGTTCGTCAATAGTGACAAAACTGGTTTCATCAAAATTTTTTGGATCTACTACACTCGTGGTATGCACGTTGGTGAAGATTTTAAACTCGCTTGCACAACGAACATCATAGCCATAACTGGACGTGCCATAGGAAATTACTTTCTTGTCTGCAATAAAGCGAACCTGATCAGGCTCGAACGGATCGATCATCCCTTCCTCTTGCGCCATTTTTTTAATCCAACGATCCGATTTAATACTCATTGTGGTTTTACTGAACTTCCTGTGCCGGTAGGCCTGAATCAATCGCGCATGATAAAGCCATTCAGAAAGCGATTCATCTGTTTTATGAAAATCACTCGCCGCACTAAAAAGAAGCTGCAAATAATGCCTGCTTGCAGTATGATTCGCAGCCCGTCGCCGGGGCGCTATACGGGTCAGATTCCTGACTCTGGTCACAGTCTGGCAAACAACCGGGGCACCTTAATCCCTAGAGCGTAAACGAGCTATAATCCGGCTCACCGAAAACACGATATCTGCTGGGGAGGAAACAAGGTGAAAAAGTGGCAATGCATGGTATGTGGATTCATCTATGATGAGGAACTGGGTCTGCCTGAAGAGGGCATCGCCCCTGGCACCAGGTGGGATGAAATTCCCGATGACTGGATGTGCCCGGACTGCGGGGTCGGTAAGGAAGATTTTGCAATGGTCGAAATCTAATTCTATTCAGTCTTGGCATAACATTAAGCGTTACTACCAAACGAATACTCTTATTTTCCAAGGATAGCGCGTGGAACAACGTAAGATTTTAGTCACAAGTGCCCTGCCTTACGCCAACGGCGATATTCACCTTGGCCATTTAATGGAGGTCATCCAGACCGACATCTGGGTGCGTCTGCAAAAATTACAGGGTCACGACTGTGTCTATGTTTGCGCCGATGATGCCCATGGCACTGCAATCATGCTCAGCGCTGAAGCCGAAGGCATAACGCCGCAGCAGCTAATCGATCGAGTGAACGAACAACACCAGAGAGATTTTGCAGATTTCCTGATCGACTTCGATAATTTCTGCTCTACCCATTCAGAAGAAAATCGCATTCTCTCGGAATCTATTTACAAGGCGATCAATGCCAATGGGCATATTGCGCGCCGCAATATCAAACAACTCTTCGACCCAGAAAAGGAATTGTTCCTGGCGGATCGTTATATCACTGGAACCTGTCCAAAATGTAAGACTGAAAATCAATACGGGGATAATTGCGAATCCTGCGGATCCACTTACAGCCCGTCAGAATTAATCAATCCAAAATCTTCTATATCCGGAGCAACACCAATCGAAAAAGAATCTGAACATTTCTTTTTCACCTTGCCAGCTTTCCGTGACATGCTCAAGCAATGGACCCGCAGCGGAACCTTGCAGGATGCCGTAGCGAATAAACTAAGCGAGTGGCTCGATGAAGATCTACAGGAGTGGGACATCAGTCGCGATGCGCCCTATTTTGGATTCGAAATTCCTGATGCACCTGGCAAATATTTCTACGTTTGGGTCGATGCACCTATCGGCTACATGGCGAGTTTTAAAAACCTCTGTGAGCGCACCGACTATGACTTCGACGCCTACTGGAGCGCTGGGTCATCTGCAGAACTTTACCATTTCATAGGTAAAGACATTATCAATTTCCATACTCTGTTCTGGCCTGCCATGTTAACCAGTGCCGGCTATCGGACGCCAACGGCAGTCTACGTGCATGGCTTCTTAACAGTTGATGGCACCAAGATGTCAAAATCCCGCGGTACATTTATCAATGCCCGGACTTATCTCGACCATTTGAACCCGGAATACTTACGCTATTTTCTGGCGGCAAAATTGTCTTCAGGTATTGATGATCTGGATCTGAATCTGGAAGACTTCGCGCAGCGCGTTAATTCCGATTTGGTTGGAAAAGTCGTCAATATTGCCAGCCGTTGCGCCGGTTTCATTGGCAAAGGATTCGAAGGCAAGTTAGCTAATGAGTTAGATACGCCTGAACTGCTTGCTGAAATTCAGTCAGCCAAGAATGAAGTCACGCAACATTACAATGAACGGGAATACGGCAAGGCAATTCGACTCATCATGGCGTTGGCTGACAAGGCCAACCAGTACATTAACGATAAGGAGCCCTGGGTCATTGCCAAAACAGACAAGCAGTCAATTGAATTGCAGCAAATTTGCTCCACCGGGATTAACGCTTTTCGCCTGCTCATTGCCTACCTCAAACCTGTCTTGCCAGCCATGACTGAAAAGGCAGAAACATTCCTGGGAATCGAGCCTCTGAAATGGACCGATATAGATTCCCTGCTTGTAGATCACAGTATCAACAAATTTAAACCCTTAATGACACGCGTCGAAACCGACAAGATACAGGCTATGGTGACTGCAACACAGCAGGAATTTGAAGCCCAACAAGAAGCCGAGAACAAACCAATGGAAGATGAAATTAGTGGCCTCGAAGCGGAAATAGAATTTGACGATTTTAGCAAGGTCGATCTGCGGGTAGCCAAGATTACCCACGCCGAGCACGTCGAAGGCGCCGACAAACTATTAAAATTAACCCTCGATATCGGATTGGATAAGACCGGTGCGCCTCTCACTCGTACCGTATTTTCCGGAATCAAGTCTGCCTATAACCCGGATGATTTGGTCGGCAAGCTAACTGTAGTCGTTGCCAATCTCAAGCCACGTAAAATGAAATTCGGCCTTTCGGAAGGCATGATTCTCGCTGCCGGCCCTGGCGGTGAAGAAATCTGGCTAATCGAACCCCATAGCGGCGCCCAACCCGGCATGCGCGTAACCTGATTCTTCAGCGCGCACCCGAGTTTTACTGCTTTCCGACGGTCTTGTTCATAAGGATATTATCTGGATATCCATCTCAAGATCACTGGCGATATGTAGACTAAAGTAATAAGCTTATTCGAGAGTGATCGAGGATATCCCACACTACGTATTAAAGGTTGAGGTATTTATGGTTTTCTTGCGTAATTCAATCAGAGCTTCAATCGATTGCTGGCACAACGCGTTAATTGTGCTCGGCTGTTTGTTTATTTTGACTGCATCAGCAAACGCACAAAGTGAACTCAATGAAATCGAAGACTCGGTCATCAAGATTTACACAACCCAGGCCGCTCCGGATTACTTCACACCGTGGCGCTTGTTAACTCCACGGCAAACCAGTGGCTCTGGCGCAGTCATTTCTGGTAATCGTATCCTGACTAATGCCCATGTCGTCGCTAATGCCAGTTATGTTCAGGCCCAAAAACATAATGATCCGCAACGCTATCAAGCCAGAGTCGTATTCGTTTCTCACGAAGCCGACCTGGCTATCATTACTGTGGATGAACCCGGGTTTTTTTCCGATCTAAGATCACTTTCTATTGGCGATTTACCTGATCCCCTGCAGGAAGTATCGGTTTATGGTTACCCTATTGGTGGTAAAACCCTGAGCATTACCAAGGGAATCTTATCCCGGGTAGAACAGCAAGTATACGCTCATGCCGGCGCCTATTTGCTGGCTGGCCAAATCGATGCGGCAATTAATCCGGGGAACAGTGGCGGGCCCGTTATTGTCGATCAACAAATCGTTGGCGTAGTCATGCAAGCCAACAGTGGTGGCCGTGCCGAAAATCTTGGCTACTTCGTTCCACCAAGCGTCGTTAGACATGTTTTACAAGACAGTGAAGACGGCGTACATAATGGTTTTCCCGACCTGGGATTCCGCACCCAAACTCTGGACAGCCCTTCTGCCAAAGCGGCTTATGGATTGCGCAAAGATCAAAATGGCGTATTAGTTATCAAAGTCTTCGACGGCTCACCAGCAGACGGTGTATTCCAGGAGAACGACGTCATTCTGCGCATCGATGAATTCGACATCGCAGAAGATGGAACTATCAAGTTATCCGATGACTTACTCACCGATTACAAGCATGCAATTGACATGCATCACATTGGTGAAGAGATTGAGGTAACATTTTCTCGAGATGGCGTGGAGCAAACGGCTCATCTGGAAGCACAAAAGGCATTAGCAAGTTATAGTCTGGTGAAAGGTGAGCAATTTGACCAGGTCCCGCAATATTACATATACGGTGGGGTGCTTTTCGTGCCACTTAATATGAATCTGATCAAGCGCTGGGGTAACGACTGGGTGCGTTCCGCACCGGTGAGCCTATTGCAAGCGCGCAATGAATGGAGCGAACCGGATAGACGCGAAGTCGTCGTCGCGCTGCAGGTGCTGGCAGCTGATGTAAACTTGGGTTACCACGACTGGCGCAACTGGGTAGTGGATTTTGTAAATGGCGAACAGGTTCGAGATTTTGAGCACTTTTCCCAGGTGCTGAAAGGGAATCTAGAAGAAAACGTCGTCTTTGAAAACAAGAACGGTTATCAAATGGTCATCAATCATCAGGATGCCATTACCAGTGAAGCTGCTATTCTCGCCCAGTATCGGATTCCTGCTGCTTACTCCACGGGATTGTTCCCGGAATAAGCAGAACCACTTAATCTGTCGCCATACACGGCTTTGCATTTAGTCCAAGCGTGGTAGAATTTTCCTTCGTTCGCAATTTTCCGCCAAGCTGGAGACGCTTTAATCATTGTTAGATTATCTTGGCATTATAGTTGCCGCTGCGCTGGTCAATAATGTAGCGTTAATTCAATTTCTTGGTGTTTCTTCTTTTTTTGCTAATTCGAATCGCCTGCAATCGGCGATTGAGCTTGGCCTGTTAAGTTTCCTGGCATTATTTCTATCGTCTGCAATTAATCTGCTGCTCTATCGTCTAATTCTCGGACCGCTGAACCTCGATATTTTGAGGCTGATTGCTTTTGTCATTATCAGTTCGCTGGTCGCTTTCTACCTCGTTAAGTTTGTTGCCGGCAGATACCCCCTGAGTTGGCGCCGTCATGAACTAGCCATTTCGTTAATAGCTGGTAACAGTGCTGTGATAGGCGTATCGCTGTTGGTAAGTACCAGCATCATGAGTATCGGTGCCGCGCTTTTATATTGCTTTGGTGCTGCTTTAGGGTTTGCCCTGATGCTTATCGGTTTTGCTGCATTAAGAGAACGTCTTGCTTACGCTGCTATCCCCCGGGCATTCCAGGGCGCTCCAATTCAACTGATAAGCGCCGCGATTATCGCCAT
The DNA here is from genome assembly GCA_028818225.1 of Gammaproteobacteria bacterium. Taxonomy (GTDB): domain Bacteria; phylum Pseudomonadota; class Gammaproteobacteria; order Pseudomonadales; family Pseudohongiellaceae; genus UBA9145. The sequence goes on from JAPPOG010000022.1 coordinate 30,239, forward strand.
GACCCTGCTGGGTTTCGCCGGGTTGGTTTGATATGTTGCCGCTCATTAACCAACCCTTTACCCAGCTAGTCATCGCTTCGATCGTAGCAATTATCTGCTTGAAATTTATTTGCAGCATTTACATTTTTCTTACAGCACAAAAGGCACAACAGAAATCTCTGATAGATAGAATTAACGCATGCCTGCCCCAGACTCAATGTGGACAATGCGGTTACGAAGGGTGTCGACCTTATGCCAGGGCCATTGCCGATGGCGATGCTATTAACAAATGCCCACCCGGTGGCAACGAAACAATAATCAGTCTTGCTCACTTAACTAATGAAGCCCTGACTAAACTTAATCCCGCCCATGGAGCCATCGCGCCTTTCAAAGTGGCTGTTATCCGTGAGGAAGAATGTATTGGCTGCACTAAATGTATCGTCGCCTGTCCGGTCGACGCAATAATTGGCGGCCCTAAATTGATGCACACTATAATAGAGGCAGAATGCACTGGTTGCGACCTGTGCGTTGAACCCTGCCCGGTTGATTGTATCGAGATGATTGAAGCTGGGACGGAATCAGTAAAGTGGGTACTTCCATCACAAGTAGGAAGATTTTCGCGACTGCTCGAGGCTCCGCAATGAGTAGCGAGGCGGTCGCAAGAATTGCGAGACTAAAACTTCGTCCTCATCGAATATTCGGCGGCATCAAACCTCGCGCCTACAAATCTTCTTCCCTGCGCTCACGTATTTTGCCCTGCCCTATTCCTGATCAGCTAATCCTGTCATTACGCCAGCACCAGGGTGAGGCAGCGAGCCCAGTCGTTAAAGTGGGCGACATGGTACTTAAGTTTCAATTGCTAGCTGAAGCAGAGAATGATTCGGCGTTGAATCTCCACGCCCCAACTTCGGGAAAAATTACTGCGATCGCACCACATGCTATTCCAGGTCAATCTGGCCAGCCAGAATTATGCGTATTCCTGGAAACAGATAAGCAAGATGCGGAGATCGAGTTAACGGCCCTGCCGGATTATCGGGCGATGAGCCATCTCGAGTTGCTTGATCTAATCAGTCAGGCAGGCATATGCGGTTTGGGTGGTGCTGGTTTTCCCAGTGGATTGAAACTGGGAGACGGCATCGAGAAGGAAATTGGATTATTAATAATCAATGCTGCCGAATGTGAACCTTATATAACTGCCGATGAGGCACTGCTTAGAGAATTTGCCGAAGAAGTTGTTTCTGGCGCTGAGATTCTGCAGAAAATAAGTCTGGCACCTCAATGCGTTATTGCCATTGAGAAAGACAAACAAGATGCTATTGCGGCGCTTAAGCCTGCACTCAGGAATAGTTCCATAAAATTGATCGCTTTATCCGCGAAATATCCTACCGGCGGCGAAAAGCAGATCATTCAGGGAGTAACCGGCCTTGAAGTACCCACGGGCGGCTTGCCACAGGATATTGGCGTCCTGGTACACAATGCCGGTACTGCCTTTGCCGTGCATAAAGCGATAATTTTTGGCGAACCTTGTGTCAGTCGTATAACTACCCTGACTGGAGCCCCACTGCAAACACCGAAAAATTTTGAAGCGCTGATTGGCACGCCCGCTTCATATCTGCTCAAAATCTGTGGCCTGGATAAAAAACAATTAACCGGTGCAATTGTTGGTGGCTCGATCATGGGAGTGGAACTCAAGAATTTCGATTCTCCCCTACTAAAAACCAGTAACTGCATAATCGCCAAATCAGCAAAAGAGTTTCCCCAGCAGGCGAAGGAACAGGCATGTATTCGCTGCGGCTACTGCGCCAATGTTTGTCCGGCACAACTTCTTCCACAGCAACTGTATGCTTATTCCCGCAGTAATGACCGGTTAAAACTGCAAGACTATGGTCTCGCTGACTGCATCGAATGTGGCGCCTGCGCTTACGTTTGTCCGAGTAACATCCCGTTAGTTCAGTACTACCGCGCCAGCAAACAGGAAATCAAGGAGAGTATGCTGCGAGAGAGACAAAGTGAATACTGGCAATCCCGCTTCCAAACGCACCAATATCGCCTCAAGAAGAACCAGGAAGACAAGCTTTCCAAACGCAAGAAGAAAAAATCCGCAGCTGGAACAAAAACTGAAAATACCTTCTCGCGAGAAAAGGCAAGGGCAGAAATAGCCGCTGCGGTAGAACGGGTCAAGGCACGGAAGAAGAAGCTTATAGCGAGCACGAAATTAGATAAATGACCGAGTTGATCACCAATAGTTCTCCCATGCAACTGGGCAGTCTGAAAACGCAACGCATCATGCTGCTGGTTATTGCTGCGCTATTACCAGGGATATCTGTCGCCAGTTGGTTTTTCGGTTGGGGATTCTTAATCAATGTTTTGCTGGCTGCAATTTTTGCAATCGGCCTGGAAGCATTCGCCCTAGGTATCCAAAAAAAACCAATCAAAGCTGGCTTGAGCGACAACAGTGCACTGGTAACCGCACTGCTATTTGGCATAAGCATTCCGCCGGGTTCGAGTTGGTGGCTGGTTTTCCTGGGTATCGCCTTTGCAATCCTTATAGCAAAGCATGCCTATGGTGGACTTGGGCAAAATCCATTTAATCCTGCCATGAGTGGTTATCTGTTTCTGCTGATCAGTTTTCCCCTGGACATGACCAGCTGGCAGATTCCAGTTAATTATCCCGATGCAACGCCACTTGGCTGGGAAGGACTACAGCAAAGTTTGCTGGTGGTGTTTCCATTTTTATTTAGCAGCACCGAATCAATGCAGGCAACGGTCGATGGCATGACTATGGCAACACCGCTAATCGTGTCGAAGATGGCAGGCACAAATGCCATATTAGAAGCTCAACAAGCCGGCCTGAATATATTTGCCCGAACAGCGGAAACCGGCTGGGAGCTAATGAATATTGCCTATTTGTGTGGCGGTCTGGCTTTACTCGCTTTGGGCATAATCAGCTGGCACATTCCTGTCAGCATAATTCTCACCCTCGCCATAGTCTCGGGCCTGTTTTACTCACCGCACTCTTCAGCGGTTTATGGCACGCCTTACCTGCATTTGTTTGGCAGTGCCACCATGGTGGGCGCATTCTTTATCGCTACAGATCCTGTGAGTGCGGCAACCACCAACAAAAGCAAGATTCTCTACGGCATAATTATCGGTCTTGGCATATATGCAGTCAGAGTATGGGGAAGCTATCTCGATTCAATCGCCATTGCCGTATTGTTCGGAAATTTCTGCGCTCCCCTGCTAGACCATTACTGCCGGCCACGAATCTATGGTCATCCCAAACAGGGACTGGTTTCCTGGTTGCTGGGGAATAGATCATGAGTGAGTTTTCTCGATTGACCGAGGCCAATCCTTCTCTCTGGCATTCAAATCCAGTGCTGGTTCAGATGCTCGGCTTGAGTCCCGTACTGGCAATTTCTACTTCCCTGGTTTTAGGCCTGGCACTGAGTGTGTTAACGGCTCTGGTTTTCACACTTGCCGGCATTCTGCTCTTCTTTCTGCAACCCCTTGTGAAAAAATCCTGGCAGATTTATCTGCATTTACTGGTACTCGCTATGGTTACGACCCTATTCGATGTAATCCTGCAGATTTACTGGTATCAACTCTATCGAGACCTTGGCATTTACTTACCGTTGATTTGTTGCAACGTAATTTTGCTGCTCCAACTGAACAAAACTCAAACCCTGAGCTCTCTTTCAAGCTTTATTGGCATTAGTGCAAATTCCATGGGAGGATTCATCCTGGCCATGATAATTCTGTCTGCCTTGCGGGAGTTCATCGGCAATGGCAGCCTGTTTAATAACTGGCAGCTGCTGGTTCCAGCCTCCATGGAAATTCTTCCAAATGAAACTGGCGGCAAGATGCTGGATTTTGCCTTGTTGCAACCAGGCGCCTTGCTCCTATTGGGTTTACTCCTCGCTGGCATTAACTGGCTTAACCAAAACTTCAGCAAGGCTGAAACTGAAGAACTGATCGAGCCAGTAGAACGAGCACGGGTAACAGGGAAGATATGAACAAGCAAAAACGTCAGGAAATTTTTGTGCGGTTACGGGATGCAAATCCTAACCCAACTACAGAACTGCAATTCAATAATAACTTTGAATTACTTATTTCGGTCATCCTCTCCGCCCAGGCTACCGATGTCAGTGTGAATAAAGCCACCAAACAACTTTACAAGGTGGCAAACACTCCAGAGAAAATTGCCGCACTGGGAGTTAAAGGTTTAAAAAAATACATTCGCACCATCGGCCTGTTTAATACCAAAGCAGAAAATATCATCAAGACCTGCAAAATCCTGGTCGAAGCACATAATTCGGAAGTTCCTGATACGAGAGAAGCACTCGAGGCCTTACCTGGTGTTGGCCGAAAAACTGCCAATGTCGTCTTGAATACGGCGTTCCGGCAAATTGCCATGGCTGTAGATACGCACATTTTTCGCGTCTCCAATCGGACTGGAATCGCTCCGGGAAAAAACGTTGTGGAAGTGGAGAAGCGATTACTGCGGCTTATTCCAGAAGAGTTCTTACTGGACGCTCACCATTGGCTGATCCTCCATGGTCGCTATACTTGCCTTGCCCGCAAACCACGCTGTGGCTCCTGCACCATAGAAGACCTGTGTGAGTTTACTAAGAAAACCCAAGACTAATGAGCTCTCAGCCATAAGTTTCCCGGGCTTCTTCCGTACCAAACTCTTTATCAAACAACAAATCGGTATCTCAGCTGCATCTATGAGATGAGGCTATTGCAATCAAGCTGGAATTTTTGGCTGTGGATAAGCGCGGAATTTTACTTGCGGCCCTTTTGTGCGGCAATGCGCAGGCGCAGCGCATTCAATTTAATAAATCCCGCCGCATCGGCCTGGTCATAGGCTCCAGCATCATCTTCAAAGGTCGCGACATGCTCATCAAACAGCGACTGGTCTGATTCTCTGCCAACTACGCTGACGTTGCCTTTGTAGAGTTTGAGGCGCACTTTACCGCTAACGTATTGCTGGGAGTTATCGACCAATGCCTGTATCGCCAATCGTTCTGGCGACCACCAGTAGCCGTTATAAATCAGAGAAGCATAACGTGGCATCAAGTCGTCTTTGAGATGGGCCAATTCACGATCCATCGTAATTGACTCAATTGCGCGATGAGCTTTCAACATGATGGTGCCGCCTGGCGTCTCGTAACAGCCGCGAGATTTCATCCCGACATAGCGATTTTCAACAATATCGGCACGCCCTATACCATTAGCTCCGCCGACCTTATTCAATCGCTCGAGTACAGTGGCTGGCGACAATCTGGTTCCGTCGATCGCAATGATATCGCCTTTTTCATATTCGAGTTCAATATAGCTTGGCTCATCGGGGGCTTGTTCCGGGGCAACAGTCCATAGCCACATGGGCTCGTTCGGTTCGACTGCTGGATCTTCGAGCACGTCACCTTCATAAGAAATATGCAGCAAGTTTGCATCCATGGAATAAGGTGACTTGCTTCCCAGCTTTTTCTCAACTGGAATTCCATGTTCTTCACAGTAGGCCAGCAATTTATCACGGGAATTCAGATCCCATTCGCGCCAGGGGGCGATGACCTGAATTGACGGACTTAATGCATAAGCCCCCAGCTCGAATCGAACCTGGTCGTTGCCCTTGCCCGTGGCACCATGGGCTATTGCATCAGCGCCGGTTTCCGCCGCAATCTCCACCAGGCGTTTGGCTATTAGCGGACGAGCGATAGATGTCCCCAGCAAATATTCGCCTTCATATAAGGCGTTAGCACGAAACATCGGATTAACAAAATCCCGTACAAATTCTTCCCGTAAGTCTTCGACGAAGATTTCCTTTATGCCCATCGCTGCAGCTTTACTGCGAGCAGGCTCTACTTCTTCGCCCTGACCGATATCCGCAGTAAAAGTCACCACTTCACAGTCATAAGTTTGCTGTAACCATTGCGCAATAACAGAAGTGTCGAGCCCGCCGGAATAGGCAAGAACGACTTTGTTTATCCCTGACATTGAGTTACTCCGCTTACTATAATTTTGACTACCTGACCGACCGGTAAGGGTCCGGTCAACCGCTGTTCAGATGGGAAAAAAAGGACGCGTATTCTAGCATCAAGCTCGACAAAGTCGATATCGGCGCAAGTATTTTGCATGGAGATGATTCGCACTAATGAAGTGCCATAAGGCTATTAACCTGGCGATTGTGAACACCGTTTGCCGCATCCTTTTCGAGGTTAACGCTAAGAAGTTGTGCACACCCTCTATGGGCATAGGTTGCAATGAATCCTGTTTCCGTCTACTTAAGCGTATTGGAGAATTGGCTGGCCTGGTTTGCATTAAATTACCGAGATTCATCAGTCATTCCGCTGCATACCTGCTCGCTTGATTCAAATGGGACACTGTATTCACGCCCGCGACAGGCAAAAGAAAAGGTCCAGGCCAGGCAAGCAAAAAATCTTTTTAAAGCATTTACAAAACTTCCTGTTCTGCCAGCTCTGCGGAAATGTTTTCCTGAGATAAATGGAATCGGTAATTCAGCTCAATTCTTAATTCCGTTACAATAGCGTATTTTATAATAGCAGTACGGTATTAATGAATTCTGATTATTTAAGTATCACGCAGCCTGATGACTGGCATTTGCATTTGCGTGACGCTGATGCCCTGCAAACTACTGTGCCTCATACCGCCAGGGCGTTTGGCCGAGCGATCGTCATGCCAAACCTCAAGCCTCCTGTCACCACAGTTGCCCTGGCGCTGGAGTACAGAGAACGCATCCTCCAACACAGTGGCAATGGCTTTAATCCCTTAATGACGCTTTACCTTACAGATAATACATCTGCGGAGGAAATCGAGCGCATTAGCCAGACTGAAGCCGTAGTTGCAGTTAAATATTATCCCGCGGGTGCTACAACCAATTCCGACAATGGCGTATCAAGCATGGATAAGGTTTACGACATTATCGAAAAAATGGCGGAGCATGCCGTGCCCCTGCTGATCCATGGAGAAGTAACTGATGCAGCCATCGATATTTTCGATCGCGAAAAAGTGTTTATCGAAACCGTGCTGGCACCACTCCTGCAGCGATATCCCACGCTGAAAACAGTACTGGAGCACATTACCACCAAAGATGCTACTGACTTCGTTAGTAGCCAGCATGAAAATGTTGCAGCTACCATTACGATTCATCACTTGCTTTATAATCGTAATGACTTGCTGGCAGGAGGGGTCAGGCCTCATTTTTATTGTCTGCCAATTCTAAAGCGGGATAGCCACCAGCAAGCGCTTATTGCAGCAGCTTTAAGTGGCAGCCCAAAATTTTTCCTGGGAACCGATTCGGCGCCTCACCCCAAATCTGCCAAAGAAACCGATTGCGGGTGCGCCGGCATTTATTCGGCGCCAGCAGCACTAGAACTGTATGCAGAATTTTTCGACCAGCACAATGCCCTGGACAAGCTCGAAGCTTTTGCCAGCTTCCATGGTGCAGATTTTTATGGACTACCCCATAATAAAGAAAAGATAAGGCTAACAAAGAAAGCCTGGACCATGACCGATGATTTTACCCTGGGGGATAATGTCGTTATCCCCATCCGTGCCGGCCAGCCTATTCTTTGGCAAATCGACTAAGCGCTAACCATGACTCTTTTAGATCCGGAAGATCTGACTAATTCCCTGCTTGCCGATCGATTTCGGACTTATCTGCCGGTGGTAGTTGATGTAGAAACCGGCGGTTTTAATTCCAGCACTGATGCAATTCTCGAAGTGGCGGCAGTGGTACTGGAAATGAATGGAGACGGCCTGCTGGGCATCGCACAAACTTTCTTTCATCGCATTATCCCCTTCGAGGGAGCGAATATTGAAGAAGCCGCTTTAAAATTTACCGGTATTGATCCCTATCATCCCCTGCGGGTGGCGCGAGCAGAAAAAGAAGTTTTCCAGACTATGTTCAAGATAGTACGGGAATCCATGAAAACCAACGAGTGCAAGCGCGCCATCCTGGTTGGGCATAATGCCCATTTCGACCATGGATTTATAAATGCGGCCAGTGAGCGCCACAATTTAAAGCGCAATCCATTCCATCCATTTTCATCATTCGATACCGCGAGCCTGAGCGGATTGGCATACGGCCAGACTGTGCTGTCACGAGCCTGTGGCGCAGCGGGAATTGAGTTCGATGACAGCGAAGCCCATTCCGCCCGCTACGATGCTGAAAAAACCGCCGAGCTATTTTGCAAGATTGTAAACAGGTGGAAAGAGCTTGGTGGCTGGCCACTTGGCTCATAAAGGATTAGGTAAAAAAGATATCTGGCGCTTTATTCGCCAGAACTCTCTTGCTCCCCTTCGCTTTCACTAGTCTCGGTTTCGGAGCCCGCACTCTCAACTAGTGTCTGTAACTCTCCCTTCTCATACATCTCGGTGACTATGTCACAGCCACCGACTAATTCACCATCGATGAACAATTGAGGAAAGGTGGGCCAATTCGATACCGCGGGAAGGTTTGCACGAATATCAGGATTACTCAACACATCGACGTAGGCAAAGCGTTTGCCGCATGACATAAGTATCTGTGTGACCTGGGCCGAGAAGCCGCACTGGGGCTGTTCCGGATTGCCCTTCATATAAAGCAAAATACTATTCGTATCGATTTGCTCTTGTATGGTTTCTTCGATGCTCATAACGCGACCTCAGCAGGATTGGAGTTACAAAATAGGAATTAAAAGAGCCGGCAAGTTTAAATGATGCCAATTACTTTGTCAGTAAGAAGCGGCGGAGCAAGGTTTAACCAGGTGAGTTCCAGCCACCGCCACCAGGACTCTTGATTGTTAGTCTGTCCCCCGCTTTGACTTCCAAGGTACATTTACCGGGCAGCTCTTCACCATTTAACAAGTTCTGCCCCTTCGCTCCTGCCTCTGCGCCGTGCAATCCCCAGGGACCGAGCTGTCTTCGCTCACTGAGAATACTCAATTGGGCGCGGTCGAGAAATTCATACTCACGAACGATCCCATCGCCACCCTTGTGCTCACCACTGCCCCCAGAACCGGTTCTGACCGTATAGCGAAGCACCCGCAGAGGATAATGCATCTCTAGACTCTCTACCGGGGTGTTAAGGGTATTGGTCATGTGAGTATGCACGCTATCGAGACCCGGAAAGTTGGGGCCTGCACCCATGCCGCCAGCCACAGTCTCGTAATAATCCCAACGGGTTCCCTGCACTTCATCGATGTAGCCCATGGCTACATTGTTCATGGTGCCCTGACTGGCAGCGGCAATGCTTTCTGGTAAAGCTTGCGCCAGCGCCCCAAATACCAGATCCACCAATCGGGTTGAGGTTTCAACGTTGCCAGCCGCAACTGCCGCTGGCCGCTTTGCATTAACGATGGAGCCGGGTTTAGTTTTGATCTTAATTCGGCGGAACAATCCTTCGCACGCAGGCGTATCAACTGGCATCAGACAACGAAAACAGAAAAAACCAGCGGCTGCTACAACGGATTCCGGGCAATTGAGATTTCCCCTGACCATTGCCGAAGACTCGCTTAAATCCAGTTGCACTTCATCACGGGCAATTGTCAGATCGATAGCGAGAGGGATTTTTTCGGTCCCGCAGCCGTCATCATCCAGAAAATCTTCGAAATGGTATTTACCGGGTTTGAGTTGCTGAATTGTAGTGGCACAAATGCGATCCGCATAATCATTGAGTTGCGCCATACAGCTGCGATAATCAGCCGCGCTCATTTTTTCCACAAGTTGTTGCAGACGCAAGACCCCAACCTGATTGGCACCGGCCTGTGCGGCAAAATCACCGGTCAATTCTCCGTCAACAACATCGGGCAAATGTCTGGCTGCATCTTGCAGGATACCATCTCTTATTAACCAGGTTGGCGGAATGATAATTCCTTCTTCTTCCAGGCTAGACGAGACTGGCATGGAGCCAGGTGTCTCACAGCCGATATTGGCGTGGTGGGCACGATTGGCAACGAAACCAATTAATTCGTTCTCCACCAACACCGGCGCGATCAAAGTAACATCAGGTAAATGGGTGCCACCCAGAAAGGGGTCGTTGAGTACTAACATATCCCCCGCTTTCCAATCCAGTTCCTTGACCACTGAGCCCATGGCGAAAGCCATACTACCCAGATGAACAGGCATATGATCCGCCTGGGCAAACAACTCACCGTTGGCGCCAAATAGCGCACAGGAAAAATCCAGCCGATCTTTGATGTTTGGAGAAAATGCTGCTCGCCTGAGCACCAATCCCATTTCATCACAGATAGCGGCTACGCGACTGGCAAAAAGGTTTAGTTCGATTGGATTCATCGCCTTCATAGGGCGGAAGACTAGCGAATGGACGGCGTTATGACAATTGATAGAAGGTCGGTTAGCGGCTAAAATGCCCGCTCTTCTGGGTAGCGCGAGCTGCCCTTTTTCGTTTTAAATTTAAACCAGGTCGCGGATGTCATCATGGGTGTTAAGCATTTTTTAACACTGTTAGATCTCCCCTCTTCCGATATTCTTGCGATTATCGAGCGCTCGATTGCGTTGAAGAAAAATCCTGGGCTGGTCAAAAGTCAGGCCCGCAAAACGCTGGGCATGATTTTCGAAAAATCTTCCACCCGAACCCGGGTTGCCTTCGAAACGGCAATGGCGCAAATGGATGGTGCATCTATTTTTCTCACCACCGGGGATTCCCAACTGGGTCGGGGAGAACCTATAGAGGACACTGCGCGAGTGCTTTCCCGCATGGTGGATTGCGTTGCCATTCGTACTTTTTCCCACAACAATCTCGAGCGCTTTGCCGCGAATTCCCGTGTACCCGTGATCAATGCTCTTAGTGACGATTATCACCCATGCCAGCTACTGGCAGATGTTCAGACCTTCATGGAAGTCCGCGGCAGTATCAGCGGAAAGCGGGTCGGCTGGATTGGTGATGGCAACAACATGTGCCAGTCCTATATTAATGCTGCCAGGGTTTTTGATTTCGAATTGCTTATCGCAACACCTGCAGGCTTTGAACCAAGCGCAGATCTTGTCGCCGACAATCGTTCCCGCGTAAAACTTTTGCGCAACCCGAGGGAAGCCGCAAAAGATGTAGACCTGGTGGTGACGGATGTGTGGGCATCCATGGGCTCCGAGTCGGAACAGGCGCAACGCGCCCGGGCGTTTTCGGATTATCAGGTAACAGCTGAAATCATGGCACTGGCAAACAGCGACGCGCTCTTCATGCATTGCCTGCCTGCCCACCGTGGTGAGGAAGTCAGCGCCGAGGTCCTCGATGCTGCTGACAGCATAGTCTGGGAAGAAGCTGAAAATAGAATGCATACCCAGAAAGCACTGCTGGAATTTCTTCTCGATTGATTATTCCCATGCTTTTTAGGGGAAAATCCATAAATTAGCCACCACAATATATAGTGGTGGCTAAGTGACGGTTTTTTGACTCATTGGCGCGTAAAAATTGAACAGGTTCTGATGAATTTTCGAGCAAAAATTGACTGATTTTTAGCCGCTGTCAAAAAAACGGGTTTTTCCCGTAACCCCAACAAATTATTCACATTTTTCCCACAGATAACTCACGAAAAAATCACTTGCAATAGCCCAATAACCGCATTATCTTGTGGTGGTGATTTATAGCTTGTCTATATGTTGTATAAGTT
>JAPPOG010000080.1 GCA_028818225.1 Gammaproteobacteria bacterium
TTAGTAACATCAGAACATAATATCTATATCAATAGTATATTAAACAGTTACTTAAGTTATCGAATCGACTCCTGCCTCTTCCGCCAATTTTTGCTTATTATGAATAAGCAACCTGCAAGCGATCACTGTAATCCTGTTCTGTTATTGCCCAGTGCAGCGCTGCCGCGACCAGGCCAAGAATGATACCTGCTATCCAGACGCCATCGTAACTCCCGGTGTTTTCATAAAGCCAGCCGCCTAGCCAGACGCCGGTAAAGCTTCCCACCTGGTGACTGAAGAAAACGATTCCGTACAGTAATGTCATGTAGCGCAAGCCAAAAAACTGCGCTACCAGGCCAGAGGTTGGCGGTACAGTGGCCAGCCAGAGAAATCCCATTGCTGCGCTGAAAACCAATACACTCGTGACTGATATTGGAATAGAAAGAAAGCCGGCAATTGCTATTGCTCTTGTTACATAAATGGCAGCCAACATTTTTCGTTTCGATCTTTTAGAGCTTATTACGCCCGCATAATAAGCGCCAAATACATTACATAATCCAATCAGGCTGATACTCCAGGCGCCAACAAAAGCTGAAAATCCAAGGTCAACGAGATAAGCAGGCATATGCACGGTAATAAAGGCAAGATGGAATCCGCATACGTAGAACCCGAACACAAGTAGAACGTAGGCTTTAACTTGAAATGCATTGCGAATGATTGAAAGGAGCGATATTGATACCTCGGCATGTTTTTCTTGTTCTGACGGCCCGCCGAATTTTGCCAGGGGCAGCACAAAAAGGGTCATCAGGAATGCGGATAAACCCAAAAATTGTAGGGCCTGAAACCACCCAAAAAGATCCACCGTGACTTGCATGAACGGCACTACCAGGAACTGGCCAATGCTGCCAGCAGCGGTTCCAATCCCCAAAGCCCATCCTTGTTTCTCTTCGGGTACGGCTCTCGCAAATGCCGGCAAGACAATACCGAATGAGGTACCTGCGATACCGGCTCCTACCAATAATCCAGCAGTCGAGATAATTGCCAATTCGCTGGTGGAATAAGCCATTGCCAGCATGCCTATGGCATAACAAAACACCCCGGATAAGAGAACTTTCAGGTTGCCATACTTATCCACCAGGCCACCGGCGATGATGGCAAATACACCCCAGGCAAGGTTTTGCACCGCCAGGGCAAGCGCCAAAACATCTCTGCCCCAATCGCGAGCTTCAGATATGGGTTGTAAGAACAGACCAAAGCCAGCACGATAACCAAAAGAAAGCAAAACCAGCACACATCCACTGATTATTATTGGCATATATGCAGCTTGATTTTTGTTCATTGGATTACTTGATTCTGATTCAGATTAATGGGAAAAAGCACAGTCTAGAATGAGGAGTGAAAGGATGAATCCCTATCCCAATGATGGTTTTATGCCGCGGAGCTAGTAATGAAGGATAATATCGGACTCCTGTTAACCAAGCGAGCAATTATTAATCCGGAAAGAGAGGCTTACGTGGATTCCAAATCTGGTTTGCGTTTAACTTTTCAGGAGCTAAACGCTCGTACTAATCGACTGGCAAATTCATTGCTGGAATTGGGCGTGAGACATGGAGATCGCGTTGCGCTGGCTTTGATGAATAGCGCAGAGTTTCTCGAAGCCTACTTTGCAGTTGCCAAGATAGGAGGAGTGGTTGTTCCACTGAACTGGCGACTGGTTTCTGATGAGCTCGAATTCATACTCAAGGATAGTGGTTCGACAACACTTATCTTCGGGGAAGAGTTTGTTGAAACTTTTAGCGATCTGCATGGCCGCGGTGACAGGACAGACGTTGAATCCTGGATTCAGGTGGCAGAAGGTAATGGAGATAACGACTTTGCCAGGGACTACGTCAGCTTTCGGGATAGTGGCGATGATACCGAGCCAGAACCAGGAGCTGAGGAGGATGATCTGCTTTACATCATGTACACATCAGGCACCACCGGGCTGCCAAAAGGCGTTGTACATTCTCACAATACATCAATCTGGGCACTGATTACTTTTATCGCCTCCACGGATTTACGGGACGGGGATCGCTACCTGGCGGCCTTACCTTTATTTCATGTCGGTTCATTAATCCCAATCACACTAAATGTTTATTGGGGGGTGACCAGCATTGTGATGCGTGAGTTTGATCCAGTGCGAGCCTGGGAGTTGATCCAGGAAGAAAAAGTTACATGTTCGCTGCTGGTTCCTGCCATGCTGAATTTTATGTCGCAGGTGCCAGATATCACACAATATGACTATTCTAACTTGCGCTGGATCCAAAGCGGTGCTTCGCCGTTACCAGTTAATCTGATCCAGGTTTACGCTGACTGGAACATTGAAGTTCATCAGATTTATGGCTTGACGGAAGTCTGTGGTCCTGCCTGTGTCATAAATGCTGAAAACGCATTGAAAAAAATAGGCTCCACTGGCAGACCATTCTTCCATACCGAAGGGCGCGTAGTCGATGAAAACGGGAACGATTGCCCACCGGGAGAACAGGGGGAAGTATGGATTAAAGGCAAGCATGTCATGCTGGAATACTGGAATCGACCCGACGCCACCGCGGAAACAATTACTGACGATGGCTGGCTGCGTACCGGTGATGTTGCGGCGGTAGACGAAGATGGTTTTATCTATAGTCAGGATCGCATCAAGGACATGATTATCTCCGGCGGTGAAAATGTTTACCCGGCTGAAATTGAAAATGTCATATTGGCTCATGCAGGAGTGGCAGAGGTTGCCGTAATTGGCCAACCAAGTGCCAAGTGGGGGGAGTCACCCTTTGCGGTTGTCGTGCGCAAAGATGATGCAACTTCCGAAGAGGATATTCTGAATCACTGCGATGGCAAGTTAGCGCGATTTAAACTTCCCAAGGGCGCGGCGTTTATCGACGTTATTCCCAGAAACGCAAACGGTAAAGTCCTGAAACGGGAGCTGAGAGAACAGTTTCCCGGGCCAGCGGATACATGATTTTTAGCATAGTCGGGCAGGGTCCCTGGATTTAGCCGAATATTCCGCGGAAGATAAAAAAGAAAATTATCGAGAGCACGGCACCAACTGGAATCGTGACAACCCAGCTCAGGAATATCTTACCTACCACTCTCAGGTTGAGCGCACCAATCCCTCTAGCCAGTCCAACGCCAAGTACTGCTCCAACAAGGGTGTGAGTGGTGGATACCGGGATGCCGGTTCCAGAAGCGATAACCACTGTGGTTGCTGCGGCTAATTCGGCTGCGAATCCGCGACTTGGCGTAAGCTCGGTTATGTTTCTGCCAATAGTGGTAATTACCCGGTAACCCCAGGTAGCCAAACCTATAACAATGCCAAAAGCACCTAACAGTAACACCCACATTGGTAGCGCCGATTGTGTCGCAAATTCACCACCACTCTGAACCACGCCATTAATCGCGGCGAGAGGGCCAATGGCATTCGCAACATCATTTGACCCATGAGCAAAAGCCATGGAACAAGCAGTGAAGATCATTAGTACTCCAAAGACGCGTTCAACGCTTCGAAAGCGATCCTCTTCATTGCCGTTTTCATCCGCCTTGATCCGCTTGAGCATGAAAATACCAACCGCGGCTGTAAAAATTCCAAAACCTGTAGCAAGAACTGCACTTTGTGCATAGTTATATTCCAAGCCCACATGACGCAATCCCTTGACCAGTGTCACCATGGCGATTACAAAGCCCACAAGAAAAATGTAGTAAGGCACATATTTCTTGGCATTAGCAAAGGGATCTTCGGTTCCCAGTACAAGTCGTTGCACTGTCATAAACAGGAAAAAAGCAATGACTCCAGAAAACAGTGGTGAGATAACCCAGCTCGCTACAATCGAGCCAACTTGACCCCAAACCACAGAATCGACAGATATGCCGACTATGGCGAAACCAATAATTGCACCGATGATGGAATGAGTTGTTGAGACAGGCCAGCCATATTTTGAGGCAATTACCAGCCAGATGCCTGCGGCCAATAATGAAGACATCATGCCGTAGACCAGTAATTCCGGGCTTTCCGCGAATCCTGCAGTTTCTACATCTATAATGCCGCTGCGGATTGTAGAAGTAACTTCACCTCCAGCTAACCAGGCGCCGGCAAATTCAAACACCATGGCAATGATGATTGCCTGTTTGATTGTAATTGCGCGAGCACCTACCGATGTCCCCATAGCATTGGCTACATCATTGGCACCAACACCCCAGGCCATAAAAAAGGCAAACACACAGGCCAAAGCCAATAAGATAAAGCCATATTGAGAAATTACTTCAGACATATGTTTAGAATCTCTAAGTTATTGTTGTTAGCGAGCAAGGAGTAGTAAGAGTCTGCTACCGATTTTTTGGGAGATATCGGCTAAATCTCCAAGCATATCAATTACTTTGTAGTAAAAGATGACCTGGACAGCTGGTAGCGAGTCTTCTAATTGAAAGAGTTTTGCTCGAATTGCGATCTGATGCTGATCACTGATGTTCTCAAGATCATCGAGCTCCTCGATTAAATTCTCCACCAACGTGGTTTCTTTACCGCCAAAACCAGTTTCAAGGAGTTCGTCAAGCTCATTGATTGCTACGAGAGCCTTTGATGACGTATTCAAACTGATGTCAAAAAATTCACGTAGCGAATCTACTAGAGTTGCTGGAAATACCATCTTGCGACCCAGCATAAGGCCCGCAATATTTTTCGCTCGATCTGCCAAATTATCCTGAACGTGGAGCAGATCTAATAAGTCATTACGTGCAACAGGCAACCACAAACTTCGAGGCAAATGCAATCGAATATCACGCTTGATTTCATCGGCATCATGCTCAGCTTCACTTATTGCCTGCTGAATCTTCTCAGCCTTTTCCCAATTCCCCTCAATTGAGCAAGCAAGAAATTCTTCAAGTAATGCCACACAGGTTTGTGCTTTCGCCATGTGCTTTTGAATTGGACGAATTGGTGAAGGACCGAATAGGTCACCAATTGGGTTCGCCATAGAAAATTCTCCCAGTGAATTTTTCAGCGCATTAAAACATCAGAATGTACTGAGAGCTAGTCACAAAATTCGAAAAATTTAATTTTTTAATGAAACGTAAACCCAGCGCAATAAATTTGATTCAATACTGATCATTCAGGTCAAAAGCTGATCAAAAACTGATCAATGAGAATATTCTGGTGAGCAGGGATTTTGTAAATCCCTACTTTTTCTGAGGGCAACAACTTGGTAATGTTGCGCCTTCCTGAAAAGATGAAATGGAAGTAGCAAGAGATGGTTGAGATAGTATTTATTGAGCATGATGGTTCCGAGCATAAAGTAGACGCCCGGCCCGGTAGCACCGTAATGTTGGCGGCAGTAACAAATGGTGTGCCCGGCATCGATGCTGATTGTGGGGGTAGCTGCTCCTGTGCAACTTGTCATGTTTATGTTCATGAAGACTGGCTTGAGAAGGTTGGAGAAATGAATCCAACAGAAGAGGCCATGTTAAGTCTCAGTCCAGATCGTAAAGAAAATTCAAGATTGTCTTGCCAAATCCCTGTGAGTGAAGAGCTGAGTGGCCTGGTAGTCACAACCCCTGAATTTCAGTTCTGAAGCGATGCATGAATATTTGCGAAAATGGTGCAGTCAATGAGTGAAGTAATTACTCCAGAACACAAGCAAAGCAAATGGAGCATGGTAGGCAAAGATGCCTATGCCATGCCATTGGAAGACATAGACCTTTCCCATCCGGGAATCTGGCAAGCTAACGAGTACTTGCCATTCCTGGAAAGACTCAGAAACGAAGACCCAGTGCACTATTGTAAAGAGTCTGCTGTAGGACCCTATTGGTCTGTAATGAAATACAAGGACATCTTGGAAGTAGACACCAATCCGGATATTTATTCCTCTGAGCCTACTATTGGCATTGTTGATACTTTCGAAGAATTTACCCTGCCGTCGTTTATCGCCATGGATCGTCCCAAGCATGACGATCAGAGAAGAATCGTACAGCCGGTTGTTGCCCCGGCAAACCTTAAAAATCTCGAAGTTCTAATTCGGGAAAGGGTATGCAAGATTCTGGATAGTCTTCCGCTGGAAAAAGAATTCGATTGGGTGGAATCAGTTTCAATAGAGCTAACTACGCAAATGTTGGCAACGCTTTTCGATTTTCCTTTTGAAGACAGATACAAGCTTACTTATTGGTCAGACATGGCGACATCAATTCCAGGAGGAGGCCTGGCGAAATCCCAGGAGGAAAGATGGGAGGCAATCCAGGAATGTCTGGCGTACTTTACGCGCTTATGGAATGAGCGGGTCAATACAGAACCTGGTTTCGACCTGATTTCTATGTTGGCTCATGGAGAATCAACCAGGGACATGCCGCCGGATGAATTCCTGGGTAACCTGTTACTCTTAATCGTAGGTGGAAATGACACTACCCGAAATTCGATTTCCGGTGGCGTAATTGCTTTGAATGAAAATCCTCAGGAGTATGCAAAACTGCGCAAAGATACTTCTTTAATCCCAAACATGGTATCGGAAATAATTCGCTGGCAAACACCATTGGCCTATATGCGAAGAACAGCGGTAAGGGATACTGAGCTGGGCGGCAAACACATCAAGGCCGGTGATAAGGTGATCATGTGGTATGTTTCTGGCAATCGCGATGCGGAAGTAATCAATCGTCCTAATGATTTCTGGATTGATCGTCCGAACGCCAGGAATCATCTATCATTTGGCTTTGGGATTCATCGTTGCATGGGAAATAGACTTGCAGAGATGCAGTTGCGAATTCTTTGGGAAGAGATCATGCAACGATTTCATTTTGTTGAACTTGAAGGCGAACCACAGCGGGTCTACTCGAGCTTTATTAAAGGCTATACGCACTTACCGGTTGTATTACACGGCAAAACCTAATCATTCATCCCGCAGTGAAAGGGTAGGGTTGGTAAGCGCAGTTTTTATGGATTGGGAGCTGACTGTCAAGAACGCTATAAGTAATGCCAAAATGCCTGAATAGACGAAAGAACTGAGCGGCACTTCGATCCGGTAGGAAAAAATTTGCAGCCATTGGTTCATAGCTAACCAGGTCACTGGAATTGCAATTGCCAAGGCTACTGCGACTAAAAACAAAAATTCTTTAGAAATCATAAATACAATATTGCCAACACTTGCGCCAAGGGTTTTGCGTACGCCTATCTCCTTGGTGCGTTGTTCAGTGGAATAGGAAGCCAGTCCATATAACCCCAAACAGGCAATCAGGATGGCTAGTACCGAAAATCCTGAAAATACCTCACCCATTTTGCGATCACCCTGGTGAAGGTTATCAAAGTCCTCATCAAGAAATGTGTACTGAAAGGGTTGTCCATTAGTCATGTCCCCCCAGAGGTCTGCGATTTCAGCGATGCTCGCCTGAATGTTTTGTGATTGCAGCCTCACAATTACGTAGCGACTAAAATCCTGAACCTTTAAAAGCGTTGGTCGAATCTCCTGATGCAGGGATTGAAAGTGGAAATCTTTTACCACGCCGATAATAGGCCCGGACAAAACGCCCTGAGGGCCAGGCTCCAATAGGCTATGTTCCAGCGCATTTTCAATTTCAAGCTCACCGACCGCCGATTCATTGAGGATATAGGCTTCAGTATCATTGCCAAATTCGCGAGCAAAGGACCTACCCTCAACCAGTTCCAGCCCGAGCGTTTCCAGATAGTCATAGCCCACCGAGAATTGCCAGATGGCATGAGTTTTGTTCATGGGTTCGCCTTCCAGGATATAGACATTCTGATTCACCACTTCACCGGTAACATGAGTCGTGGCTGCCGCGTTGATTACACCAGGCTGCTGTTTAATCGACTCAATGAAACTCCCTCGTTGATCGCCCAATGAGCCAGATCTCTTTATTACCAAAAGCTGTTCTTTCTGGAATCCCAGCTCTTTAGTGCGCATGAAGTTCAATTGTTCGTAAACGATTAAGGTCGCAGCCACCAGTGCTATCGAAAGCGCGAATTGCAAAATTACCAGTCCAGCGCGGAACCACGAACTTTTGCCGCCGCTACTATATTTTCCTTTTAGTACTTCCTGCGGGTGGACCCTGCTGAGAAACACTGCGGGGTAGCTTCCCGATACCGCACCCACAGAGAGGGTGAAGGCGAGCAGCATCAGGAAAGTCTTAGCGCTGAACAGAACACTCAAGGAAATGTTTGTTTCAGTAAGTGCATTAAAAGCTGGAAGTGCCAGATAAACGAGTGGCAAGGCAATTGCGAGGGCTACCAGGCTAACCATTATTGACTCCCCGAGAAACTGCAAGAGTAATTGGCCGCGGTAGGCACCCATTACTTTGCGAACACCAATTTCCTTGGCGCGATTGGCAGAGCGCGCTGTTGATAGATTCATGAAGTTAATGCAAGCGAGCAGCAATACAAAAATGGCGATCGCAAGGAAGGTATAGACGTAATTTGCATTACCATTAGCTTCGAATTCACCTTCCAGATCTGAGTATAAATGGACATCGCGAGCTGCTTGTACATGGTATTCATAGACACCGCCACCATTGAAAAACTCATCCACATTTATCCCCAGAGCCGATTCAATTTGCGGCGCGACGAACTTTGTGACCATATCCTGAAGTTTTAATTCCAGTTCTTCGGGAGAGGTACCCGCTCTCAAAATAAAATAGGTCTGAATGTTATTTTGGATCCAAATCGCACTGTCATGCTGTTCGTCGGAGCCAAAGGAGACGAGAATATCCGGGTGCACATGGGCATTCTCCGGGATATCTTCGAATACACCCGTAATCAGGTAATCGCGGCTGTTATTAAAGGTGAGGGTTTGTCCCAGCGCATTGTCTGTTCCGAAATATTTTTCAGCGAGAGTTTCGCTTATCACTATGCGGTTCGGTTCATTCAATGCACAATCATAGAAGTGGATTCCATTGATTCAGGTCAAATGCTCTACAGAGTTTAGATAATTGGTGATGGATGGGCAGCAAGACGCTTAAATACCAAAGATATTTTCTTTTTCTGTGCGCAGAAAACGCGCGTTACCATCACGTCGAGTGAAGCCTACGCGATCAAAGTATTCCAGTATTTCGATGCAAAGATTGCGGCCTATTCCAGTTGTGTCGCGAAACTGAATCACAGAAAATCCTGCGCTAGCCTCATTGTCTGCCGCCAAGCTTTCAGTAAGTTCGGCAAGCGCCATGACGGTTTCTGGCAAGAAGTGCCTATTATCAGCTACGCGGATGAGGCTGCCTGCTTTTGTGGTCTCTCTTAATATTCTTTCCAATGGTTTTAGAGGAATCCCAGTCATTTCAGCGAGTTCCCGCGTGCGGGGTGGAATATTGCCAGCCTTGAGCAGTATCGGCCTTATCTTTGCAATAAACTCCTGCTCCTCTTTGCTGAGAGTAGCGCGATGTTCCGGCAGATGCAGCAAAGTGCCAGTGCGTTTTACAGATTTATCATTAATTAATGACTGCAACAGTGCGTTAAATAAAAAATGTGAGCCAGAGAAGTTAAGGGATCTCGATAACGCAGGCTCACTAATGCCTTGTTGAGAAGGGTTGTTTTTATGAAATTCAAGAATGCTATCCACTACTTGCTTTCGATATTCATCAAAGAACTTTTTATCCAGCAAGAAGTTGGTTTCGCTTATTCTGATTTCAATACCTGTAAACGACTTGCTTTGTTCTAATTCATGTAACAGTTTTTCAATATATCCAGGTAAGAGGTTGCGATTTATCGCATACTGCGTCAGGTTTACCCCCTCAGGTGAAATTATTGATAACGACTGCAAGGCTTGCTTATCATTACTGCACATTGCATTCAGTATTTTCATTCGGTTTTCACTGCTTCGTTTCTTGCGAGGCACAAAAATATCTACTACCTGGCCGCCACCTATGGTGCTTTTCGCGGCAGGATCCCTGAGAATAAATCGATCGCCAAAATGAGCTGTTATAGGGTCATGGGATTTCACCTGAATAAATGTCTTTTTTTCATCGAGGTAACGAAGGTGAACAATATGATGAGAGGCGCCAATGTATAAATGGTATTCGGTATTCAAGTTAAGTTGCAGGTTGTTGTCTAGCAATTTAATAGTGCCGTCAAATCGGGTAACAGATCGATAGCTATTGGGGGTCAGCAGCCAATCTCCTCTGCTTATCGCATCAAGATCCATATCGATATTCAATGCCGCCCGCTGGCCTGCATAAATGGAGTCGATTTGATCTTCATGTAAGCGCAAGGCTCGTATGCGGGCAGGACCCCCATTGCGAGAGCAAACTACCCTCGTATCTTTTGTGGCGTTTCCAGAGCGTGCGCTTCCGGTAATCACTGTGCCAATCCCTTTTACTGAAAATGCACGATCGACAAGAAAGCGAAATCCATGACGATCGTACGCTTTGGGTTCATTAATCTTATTAACGAGAGCAGAGCGGAGATGAGCCACTAATTCCTCGATACCCTCCCTTGTGTGGTTTGATACTGAAAAAACTGGAGAATTAGCTAATAGCGTATTTGCAAGTAGTTCGCGAATTTCTGTTTGCAGCGAATCAATTCGTTCTGTTTCGACTCTATCTGTTTTTGTTAATGCAATCGCACCCTGACTGATCCCCAACAAATTCAGAATTGACAGATGCTCCATAGTTTGGGGCATGATGCCGTCATCTGCTGCAATGACCAGTAATGCGAAGTCAACACTGCCGACACCCGCCAGCATGTTACTTATAAAATCAATATGGCCAGGAACATCTACAAATCCCAGCGTGCAAAGGCAAGGTTGACCATTAAGGGATTCTTCAAACTGATGATAGGCAAAGCCAAGATTTATAGTTAGGCCACGCGCTTTCTCTTCTGCCAGCGTATCAGTATCGGTTCCTGTAATGTTATTAACAAGGGAAGTCTTGCCATGGTCGACATGACCAGCAGTAGCAACGATTAATGAGCTGGATTGCATGATAATTATTGTCGAAGTACTTCAGGGCTTGCGACAGTGAAAGTGCCTGGCGAACAGTGTTCGCCAGGATTACTGAAACTCAGGGAACAGAACTTCGATTATATTTGATAATGAAGTAAACCATGGTCGCAACTATTGCTGCTACCACGATGAATCCTGCATTAAACACTCCACTGCTGATGTTTACGATGCCGTAACCTATTGCGCCGGTCATTAATGCGTAATAACAGAAGGGAAGTAAAGTTTTACGAATTACCGCACCTTCTTTGCCCACTAAACCAGCAACGGCAGAAGCGGCCACAACATTGTGTACGCAAATAATATTGCCGGACGCGCCTCCTACTGCCTGCAATGCCACTATCCAGGTTGGATCTACCAGGATTCGCTCGCCTACACCAAATTGAAAGAGTGAAAACATCATGTTGCTGACAGTATTGCTGCCTGCGACGAAGGCACCAAGTCCGCCGATGAAAGTGGAAAAGAAGGGCCATGCATTGCCGGCCAGATTTGCTACTCCCTCTGCCAGGGCAATTGGCATTTGTTCGTAACCGGCTGCACCCCCGCTGGAATTAATAAACACTTGCACCATTGGGACAGTGAAAACCAATGCAGTGGAGGCAGGCACCAGGGTCTTTAGTGAACTGTTAAATGCAACTTTGTATTCCGATCCTTTTAGG
Source organism: Gammaproteobacteria bacterium (assembly GCA_028818225.1). Classification (GTDB taxonomy): domain Bacteria; phylum Pseudomonadota; class Gammaproteobacteria; order Pseudomonadales; family Pseudohongiellaceae; genus UBA9145. The sequence goes on from JAPPOG010000080.1 coordinate 11,591, forward strand.
CCATGTAAAAGAATGGTAATCAAAGAAACCACAATAAAAATTGTTCCCGGTGACCATAGGGGTTGAAATGACGCACTTATATCACTGCCAAAGATTTGTGGCCAGGACCAGGTGATCAAGGGGTGATCGCTGCGTAAGAATGCTTCCAGGTTAATGGAGCGCAGACGAGTAAGAACCAGTAGGCCTGCTACAAAAAGATAAGGCGACCATGCTCTCATCAAGCTCATACTCGCTTTATCTTCGATAGCGGCATCGGCAGTTTGCATTGAGCCAGTCCATTCTGTATCCCAGTTTTTCTTGTCATCGAAATCCCACGAATCACCAGTGGGCATTAAAAAGCCAGCTCGAGCCGCCGTTACGACGATGGCGAGACCTATCATGCCGCCGAACATGGATGGGAATTCAGGTCCCAGGTAAGTCGCAACAAGCAGGTAGGGTATGGTCATTGCCAGCGCTGCGAATATCGCAAACTTCCAGACTTCAAAGCCTTCGGCAAATGAGCGATTTGCTCCAAAGAATCGGGTCATGACTGCCGTAACCAGCAGTGGTATGAAGGTGCCAGCACTGGCATGAATGATTGCCACCTTTGTGCCTATAAAAGCGAGAAAGTCCTCCCATTCTGCAAATCCTCGCTCCAAGGCATAGGCAACCATGTCAGGATCAGCCGAAAGTCCTGTATTCACGCCAACCAAAATTGGTGTGCCCATGGCGCCAAAAGAGACGGGGGTGCTCTGAATAATCATACCAGCCACCACAGCTGCCATAGCTGGAAAACCGAGGCCAACCATCAGAGGAACTGCAACTGCAGCAGGAGTGCCAAATCCGGCGGAACCCTCGATAAAGGTACCGAAAAGCCAGGCTATGATAATCACCTGGATGCGTCGGTCTGGAGTAATATCGGAGAATCCCTGGCGAATTGTGTTTATGGCACCGCTTTGTTGCAGCGTATTCAAGAGCAGGATAGCGCCAAAAATAATATAGATAAGAGTCCCCGCAACAATCAGTCCGTTAACCGATGCTGCCAGTACTTTGGCAATGGATACCTGCCATACGAATAATGCTAAAGCAGCCGCAACAATGTAAGCGATAGGCATGGCGCGACTCGCAGGCCAGCGAAGCATTACCAGGAAAATTGCAACCGAGATGATTGGGAGAAGGGATAGTATTGCGAGAATTCCGATGCTCATAATTTTTATTCTTTTGTTTGGTTATTGTTATTGAGCGAACCAAGCGAGCTTAGCAGATATTAAGTTCACAAAAAATCTATTTCATGACTTGCTTTCTTGATAAGGACATAAGTACCTATTAGTGAAATAATGAGAATCTTGCCTTTGCATAGAGAAACACACATGATTTCCCTTTATAAAAAGGAGAGCAGGCTATGGAAATTACAACACTTGTTGTTCTAGTTATTGTTGCAGTCATTTTTTTCTACATTGTCGGGATATATAACAAGCTCGTCAGTTTGAAAAATAGGTATCAGAATGCTTTTGCACAGATTGAAGTACAATTAAAACGGCGTTATGACCTTATTCCGAATCTCGTCGAAACTGCCAAAGGTTACATTGCCCACGAGCGTGAGACGCTGGAAGCGGTAATTTCCGCAAGAAATGCCGCCGCAGCTGGTCTGGCAGCAGCCGCAGCCGATCCAGGTAATGCGGCAGCGATCCAGGAACTAATCGGTCAGGAGGGTGCCCTGGCTGGTGCATTGAATCGGTTCAATGTTGTGATGGAAGCCTATCCGGATTTGAAAGCTAATCAGAACATGATGCAGTTGAGTGAAGAGTTAACAACTACTGAGAATAAAGTCGCCTTCTCTCGGCAGGCATTTAACGATCAAGTAATGGCTTTTAATACTTATCGTCAATCTTTCCCGCCGGTAATCATGGCTGGATTTATTGGTTACGGCGAAGATGCTAGCTTGTTAGAATTTGCTGACAGTGAACAGATTCAGGAAGCGCCCAAAGTCTCATTTTAGTTTTCCAAAAACAGCGTTTAATCAAGATCAATTTAGTCTGTTATGGATTTTTTCGAATCCCAGGATACGGCTAAGCGTAGTACAGGAAGGCTAATTTTCCTCTTTGTATTAGCCGTATTCTCTCTAATCGTCGTTACCAATTTGCTGGTTATGCTGATATTCGGATTTCTCGGAACCGAAATGACTAGCATGGCTGCTACTCAATCATTTCAGTTCGATTGGGAAATATTTTTTGCTGTTGGTGCGGTTGTAAGTGGCGTAGTTCTCATTGGCAGTCTCTATAAGATAGGTTCTTTGTCTGGTGGGGGAGCCCGAGTTGCCGAAATGATGAATGGGCGCTTGCTGATTGCAGGCACTGACAACTTCAAAGCGCAACGGACTCTCAATGTGGTTGAGGAGATGGCTATTGCGTCAGGTACGCCGGTACCGCCTGTCTATATTATGGAAGAAGAGGGGATAAATGCTTTTGCTGCTGGCTATTCTCCTTCAGATGCAGTAATCGGCATTACTCGAGGAGCGATTGAAAATTTAAATCGTGATGAGTTGCAAGGCGTTATCGCGCATGAGTTCAGTCATATTCTCCATGGCGATATGCGCATTAACATCCGCTTGATCGGTGTTCTTCATGGCATCATGGTTCTGGGGCTAATCGGTTACCACCTGCTACGCAGCAGCTCTTACAGTCGGCGATCGAAAGAATCCGGTGGCATTGTAGCCCTGGGCCTGGGTTTGATAATAGTAGGTTGGGTGGGAACTTTTTTCGGTAATTTGATTAAGGCCGCTGTTAGTAGACAACGGGAATACCTGGCCGACGCTTCCGCTGTGCAATTTACTCGCAATCCTGACGGAATAGCGGGAGCATTAATGCGCATCGCTCAGCATGCTGAGCGCTCTTTCTTGGACCATCCAAACAGTTCTGAAATCAGTCATGCTCTTTTCGAAGAAGCTAAATTTTCCCCCCTGAGTGGTCTCTATGCTACCCATCCTCCCCTGGAAGAACGTATTAGCGCGATCCTGCCAAATTGGGATGGAAGCTATGAGCTTATCGCTCAGGTTGAAGATGCGGTGCCTGTGCAAGAGCAAACCCGAGATGCCGAGCAATCGAGGCCAGCAAAATTGACTGCGGTATTAACCGGTACTGCAGGAGTTATAGTAGCTGACTCAGTAATTAGTGATGTAGGAAGTCCGACCCGCGACCATATAGCGGTGGCTGAAAATCTCCGAAACTCTTTACCAAAAGAGCTGCTGGACGCAGCCCATGATCCCAGCGGTGCCCGGGCGATTATTTATTTACTGGTGTTAAGCGATTCTGATCCAACCAGGCGGCGTCAGTTAAATCTGTTAGAAAACAATGCAGATGAAGGAGTGTATAAAGAAGTTGAATTAATTCTGAAAAACAATAAACAGATAGACGCTGTTCTTAGAATACCTCTGGTGGAAATTGCCTTATCCAGTTTAAGACAGCTCTCTCAACGTCAATATCAGTTATTTAAAAATAATTTTAATGAACTCATTGCGCTGGATAAAAAGATTAATTTACTGGAGTGGGCGCTGCAGAAGAATGTTTTTCATCATTTGGATTCTGTGTTTACAAAGAACAAGAAACCGAAAATGGGTCGCAAGGAACTAAAAAACTGCGAGACTTCCGCCAGCATATTGCTAACTATCATTGCTCACTCAAACAAGCACAATAAGCTTACCGTGCAAAAGGTTTTTGCAAAAGGAACGGAACAGCTTCCGATGAAACCAGCATTGGCATCCGTTGATGAGCTAACTTTCGAAAAACTTAATTCCGCGCTAATCGAGCTTGTGCAGGTAAAACCCCTGCAAAAACCTGCGTTATTAAAGGCATGTGCGGCCTCGATTACTGCCGATAACAAAATTGCCCCAATCGAAGCAGAATTACTGCGCGCGATAGCGGCGACACTGGATTGCCCCATGCCGCCGTTGCTGCAATGCCAGAGCTGAAAAATTACCCGTTCCGCAGTTTTGCCTGAGCAGCAGCCAAACGAGCAACGGGGACTCGTGGAGGAGAGCAGCTCACGTAGTTAAGGCCAGCCCTGTGGCAAAAATCGATAGAGGATGGGTCTCCAGCGTGCTCACCGCAAATTCCAAGTTTTAAGTCTGGTTTGGCTTCACGACCCTTATAAGCGGCGTAGTTCACCAATTTGCCGACTCCGGTTTGGTCGAGGCTGGCGAATGGATTCTGGTTGTAGATCTCTTTGCGTTGGTATTCGTCGTAGAACAAGCCCATATCGTCCCGACTCAAGCCCAGGGTTGTCTGGGTTAAATCATTGGTTCCGAAGCTGAAGAAATCAGCTTCAAGGGCAATTTCGTCCGCAGTTATTGCGGCCCGGGGAACTTCCACCATGGTGCCAACTATATAGTTGATACGCACTTTTCGCGCTTTCATGACTTCTTTTGCGACGCGATGCACAGTGCGCAGCTGGTCAGCGAGTTCTTCTCTGAAGCCAACCAGAGGAATCATGATTTCGGGATTCACCTTAATTTTCTTCTTGCCCTTCAGGATTTGGGCAGCTGCTTCGAAAATTGCCCGGGTCTGCATCTCAGTTATCTCGGGATAAAGAATGCCGAGGCGGCAGCCACGACAACCCAGCATTGGATTTTCCTCATGCAAGGCCTTGATTCGCTCGATAACGAAATCGAACGGCACATCCAGTTTCTCGGCTAACTGCCGTCTAACCACATCATCGTGGGGTAAGAATTCGTGGAGTGGGGGATCCAGCAAACGGATGGTGACGGGGCGACCATTCATTGCTCGGAACAGACCGACAAAATCCTTTTTCTGGAATGGCAATAACTTCTTAAGTGCTGCTCGTCGCTGAACTTCATCTACTGCCAAAATCATCTGGCGCATGTAGTCGATACGATCCCCATCAAAAAACATGTGTTCTGTTCGACAGAGGCCAATGCCTTCTGCGCCAAAAGCCACAGCCTGTTGTGCCATCGCTGGCGTATCTGCATTGGTTCTAATTTTTAAAGTGCGATGTTTGTCGGCCCATTTCATGACTGTCTGGAACAAATCAAAAGTATAACTTCCTGCTGACTTGAGGCCTCCTTCCAGTACCCGCTTAACTTCCGAATCGGCGCTTTCGATCATGCCCTCATAAATTTCACCAGTAGATCCATCTATGGAAATGTAATCTCCTTCATTTAAAACCACTCGGCCTGCGCTTAAAGTGCGTTTTTCGTAATTGATAACTATTTCACTGGCTCCACAAACGCATACTTTGCCCAGTTGTCGGGCCACCAGGGCTGCATGAGAGGATACGCCGCCACGGGAAGTCAGTATTCCTTGTGATAGCAGCATGCCCTTTAAGTCGTCTGGTGAGGTTTCTGTGCGGCAGAGAACGACTTTATTGCCCTTGCGTGTTTCTACTTCAGCGCTGGCTGCGGTAAAGACGATTCGGCCAGTAGCTGCGCCGGGGCCTGCTGGAAGCCCTTGACCAATGACATTGGCTGCTTTGAGGGCTTTCGGGTCGAAAACGGGTACCAGAAGCGAATCGATGGATTCGGCGGGAATTTTCAAAAGAGCCGCTTCCTGATTCATCAGCTTTTCCCGCTGCATCTCTACAGCGATCCGAACAGCAGCTAAACCTGTGCGTTTTCCATTGCGTGTCTGCAAGATGAAGAGGCGACCGTTTTCTATGGTGAACTCGAAATCCTGCATGTCCCTGAAATGGCGCTCGAGCTTGCTACGCACGTGCTCCAAATCTTTAAAGCTTTTGGGCATGGTGTTCGCCATATCCTGAATCGGCTCTGGAGTTCGAACTCCGGCGACAACATCTTCCCCCTGGGCGTTTACCAGGTATTCTCCATAGAAGACCTTTTCACCGTTGGCTGGATCGCGGGTGAAGGCAACTCCGGTGCCGCTATCGTCTCCAGCATTACCAAACACCATTGCCTGCACATTTACCGCTGTACCCCACTCCGAAGGGATGCCGTATTGCTGGCGATAGATAATCGCTCGCTCGTTTTTCCAGGAGCCGAATACGGCGCCTATGGCACCCCATAGTTGCTCGGTAACGTCCTGGGGGAAAGTAGAGCGAGTGCGTTTTGCTATCAAGGCTTTGTAGCGCTTAACCAGTTCCCGAAGGTTCTCGGTGCTCAGGTCCGAGTCTAATTTGACTCCCGCTTTCTTTTTGAGTTGATCCAGTACTTCGTGGAAGGGCTCTCCTTCCTCTTCGCTTCGGGCTTGAACACCCATGACAACGTCGCCGTACATTTGAATGAAGCGCCGATAACAATCCCACGCGAATCTGGGGTTGCCCGATATTTCTGCTAACCCTTCAACGGTTTCGTCATTTAGGCCAAGATTTAAAATAGTATCCATCATACCGGGCATGGAGTCCCGCGCGCCGGACCTCACAGATACAAGCAGGGGATTTCTCCGGGCACCAAATTTCTTGCCTAGCTGGGATTCGATATCGCGAATCGCTGCTGCTATATCCTTTTTCAGCGCAGCTGGATAACGTTGCTCGTGGTCATAATAGTATGTGCAAACCTCGGTGCTTACAGTAAATCCTGGGGGAACAGGCAGTCCAATGGCGGCCATTTCAGCCAAATTAGCGCCTTTACCACCTAGTAGCTCTCGCATACTGGCGTCACCATCAGTCTTGGCGCCAAATGCAAATACGTATTTTCTGGGTTTTCTAGCAGATTTCTTTTTCGATGAGGAAGACCTGTTCGCTCGAGAATTGCTCATAAAGCTTTATTGTACCTACTTTCAGTCCAGCAACAGCCATTGAAGTCCAAAGCGATGTTGATAATACCGGATTGTGATTCCGAAATCACAACAACTCATAATCGGTTTTTAAATGCTTTCGCGAAGAGCCGATTTTGTGCAGAAATTGAGCGGCTGAATCGCGCCCAGCGCGGGCGAGAGAATAATTCACCTGCCAGACAAAATCCAGCACTGAATAGCGCTGGCTACTCTAAACTACAGGGCATCCTTGCCGCTGTGTAGTTGAAAGTAGAAAGTTGAGGATTTAGCGTCAAAAATCCTAGATTTCTAATATGGCTAATAATTTTAATTTTTTATACAAAATTTGCTTCAGACTGCTTGAGCGTTCTGACTAAATTTCTCTGTTTTGCAAAAGCTTCTGGGGTCTTGCCTATAATTCCGTACAGGGTACCTTCCAGTCCGGCGGCATTCGCTCTTATGATTTATTTGGTGAAGCTTTAATTCAGGCTTCAAAATATGAGGAATTGCGCAAGCAAGCTGATGTATGGGATATGTTTACTGCGAAAGCAAAATAACAAGGACTTGATCATTTTAATATTATTATCGCTCAGGAAGTCGTTTATAACTCCTTGAGTCCATCATATCGGGATTTATTTGTTGAAGTGGACCTTGCAAAACCAGATATTTCTGCGGCAAACGTGCAGACGATTTATGACAAAGAAGCGAGATATCTTTACTACCATATCTTGGAGTAATCCTTGCTCAATCATTTTCTGCCTGGACCAGTAAATCCGGATTCCCATCTGCATCAACACTGGCGCGAATTTGCATGGGTTTGCAACATACCTGACAGTCCTCGATATATTCTTGAAAGGGTACTGAGCAGTCTACCAGCAACTGAATAGGCTCCCCGCAATAGGGACAAGTGGATTCCACGAGTTCTTGAAGATGCATATTCATGGTGTTCAGATTATCCAGACTAACAAGGTAAGGTTATCATAGAGTCTTTCATGCAGTGGCTTTAATAGTTCGTAATCGGCATAAATAATACATTTCTGAGTTGATCATTCCTTCAAAATTCCGTAGATTGCCCTTGCTTGCTCAAAAGCATCTCAATTATAGCCGTGAGCTATGGATCTAAAGTGAATTCTCTGAACGCCGCATTTAAAGCGCTACCTAGTGTAGACAAAGCATTGCAGTCAGAAGCATTAAGCCCGCTGGTTGTCAAATATGGCCATGAGGCTGTGAAAGCTGCCATTCGTAGCAAACTTGACGAAGTCAGAAATGAGATCTCTGCCGGCGATAGTAGCTTGGTGGATGCTATTTTGGAAAAAAACTATTTTAGTAATTTCTGTAAAGAGGTCGCTGGTAATGTAAGTAGCTCTTTTGTTTCCTCCCTTATACCAGTACTGAATCTCACCGGAACAGTTGTCCACACCAATCTCGGCAGGGCTCGCTTACCTGCTGAAGCAATGAGTGCAATAGAGACTGTAGCGACTCAGGCTACCAATCTTGAATTCGATCTTGTTACAGGCAAACGAGGTGACAGAGATTCTCATATCGAAAAGAGTATTTGCGAAATTACCGGTGCTGAGGCAGCCACCGTGGTGAATAATAATGCTGCCGCGGTTTTACTTGTGCTAAATACGCTTTCCCCTGGCAAAGAAGTAATTATATCTCGTGGTGAATTGGTGGAAATTGGTGGAGCATTTCGCATACCAGATGTTATGAAAAGTGCGGGATGTACACTCAAAGAAATTGGAACGACAAATCGAACTCACCTGAGAGATTTTGAAAACGCTATAAATCAGGATACTGGATTACTAATGAAGGTGCATACCAGTAATTATGAGATCCGTGGATTCACAAATTCAGTACCAGAAGAAGAGATCAGCAATCTTGCGCGAGAAAAAAAGCTAAACTTTGTCTCGGACCTTGGTAGTGGCACACTGGTTGATTTAAGTCAGTTTGGGTTGCCTCATGAGCCCACAGTTTCTGAAACCCTGGCTAATGGGGCTGACATAGTGACATTTAGTGGGGATAAATTGTTAGGTGGCCCCCAAGCTGGGGTTATAGCAGGCAAGCAAGAATTAGTTCAGGCAATTAAAAGGAATCCACTCAAACGTGCATTGCGAGTGGATAAAATTACTATGGCTGCACTAGCATCCATCATTAACCTGTACCGAGATCCTCAGCGACTGGCTCAGCGCGTTCCCTTGATTGGAGACCTGGCGCGACCTGTAAGTGAAATTGCTGCACTGGCTGATCGATTGTTGCCGGACTTTGTCGAGAAGTTGAAAAATCGAGCAGAAGCAAGCATTGAAGATTGTAAGAGTCAGATCGGAAGTGGCGCTCTTCCTCTTGATCTGTTGGCGAGCAAGGCTATTGTGCTGCGGCCTATCGCCAAAAAGGGTGCAACCGATGCATCGCTTCAAAAACTGGCAGCGGATTTCCGTGAGCTTTCAAAACCTGTGATCGGCCGTATTCATGATGGAAAACTACTTTTTGATTTGCGCTGCTTACATGACGAAGAAGAGCTTCGGCGCCTACTTCTGCAATTGCCCGTTTAAGTGATCGCTGGTGCCGGTTTTACTCCCCACTTAAATAAATAAAGTGAAAGTACTGACGCTAATAGCATCATGATGAGCAATGGATAAGCAGTGCCATTAAAGATGAAAGCGACAAGTTGCGCAGCAACCGCAGATACAGCCATTTGCAGGAATCCTGTGAGACCTGATGCGCTGCCCGCGTACTGGGGAAATTCGTTAATAGCTGCTGCTTGAGCGTTTGGGAGTGTGATTCCATTGCCAAATACCGCAATCGATACCGGTATAAATAAAGACAATGGGTGACTCACGCCGGCCAGGCCTAAAATAATGGCTATTCCTATTCCTATGATAGCGATAGTCGCCCCACTGGCAATCATTGCATTGATACTCACACTGTTACCATAATGGCGGGCAACATAATTACCCGCCATAAATCCCAGAGGAATCATGACAAAGTAATAACCATATTCGGTTGGAGGGCGGTTCATTACCGACACCATGATCTCGGGCGCGGCGGAAATAAAGCTGAAAAAAACCACCGATACAAAAGTTATGCAGAATGCATAGCCACAGAAAGCTCGAGATTTAAATAAGGAAGCATATGTCCTTAACATTGAGCCAATGCCTTCAAATGGGACAGGGGAAGCCAGGGTTTCGGGTTGTCCCATAATCAACAGCACGAAAATAATCAAACTACCACTTGCGACTATCAAAAATACTGACTCCCAACCGAAACGAGCCATAAGTTCGCCGCCTAATGCAGGTGATAGCATTGGAATCACAACCATTACCATTACCAGGGTGGCGATTACTCTTGCAGCCTCTTCGGCACTGTAAACATCCCGCACTATCGCCCTGGCCAGCACCAGACCAACCGCGCCTCCAAATGCTTGAATAATTCGTCCGATTATTAACAAAGTAATTGAATCCGCGAGATAGCAGAAAAAAGAGCCGACAATCGTAATAAGAATGCCGAGTAACATGATGGGTTTGCGTCCGTACTTGTCGGAGAGTGGGCCATATACCAGAGTACCAATGGCTATGGAAAGCATAGATAAACTTAAGGTGAGCTGAGCAACATCGTTGCTTACTGAGAAATCATCCTGAATAACCGGCAGTGCTGGCAGGAGGATCTGCATTCCAGCTGGCCCTAGTGCAGATGTAGCAGCCAACAGCACTATCAGTCGTTTGGATAGCGAATCCATTTTCGATATGTTGTCCCAATTTTTCGTTTTACGTGGCGATCCGCCACTGAGGCTTAGCGAACCAAGAAAGCGTCTCGTGAATTACGCAAATTACTATTGGTTTGTGAGCTAAGAATGACGCTTGAACCGAGCAGAATAGAGCGTTGAGCTTTACTGATGTCGTATCCTAAACCAAAAGTACTGGTATGAAACAATCGGGTTAACTCTTGAGCATTCCATTTGCTGCTGTGATTGTCAGCGGCGGCCATAGTGTAACACGATAGCACAGTGCCTGTTCGTGTTTTAAAGCAGGCAGATAGATCGGGAGAAGTCTCTACTTCAATTTTTAAACCATTACTATCTTCGATAAAGCGTGGCGATTTGGCCACATAGTCTCCGACTAATTGAGCGAACTCCGTCTCATCAGTAGTAATCATAACGGGAATTCGGATATCCATTCTGCGAAAAATACTTGGATCTTGTTGGTAGGCGCTCGCGAAAAACTCCAGTGCGCCCGGGTATAGCTCAGTTTCCCAGGATGCATTCGCCATGTTGGCTGCGACACGCGCTCGGAGAAGTATTTCTTGTTCAGGCAATTGGGATAATGCCAGGGCTCCAGCCTCTAGCACAGTATCGGAATCGCTTTCTTTAGCGGCGATCTCCACCAAGTAACCATAATAGTAGCCTTCATTTAACTGAAATGCGCCATTGGCTCTGGCTTGGTTGAGAATATTCTTCATCACACCCGTGCCAATTAGCTGAATGATTTCAGGTTCCACCCATTCTGGAATATGCACATCCAAGGGGGCGTAAGGTCGCAACCGATTTTGCAAGATTTCGAAATCTGCAAAGAGAGATGCTGCGCGTCGCTCTGCGCGCCATGCATCTAATCTTAGTCGGTTGGCTTGAAAGCGAGCAGGAATTGATTCGTAGAAATCCAGGGTAGATAAATTCTCCAGTTGAATCTGGTACTCTGTTCGATTAGCCATCATATTAAGCAGGGCAGCAAAGGAATCTTTCTGAGCATCGTCAGCACTATAAGACCCATTTCTATCCGGTTGATTGAGGGCAGTTTGGGTCAGCTTGACAGCATCTTCTGCATAGCCGGCAACCAATAAAAAACTGGCGCTTACCAGAAAATGTTCTGCCCTATTCATAACACTTACTATTGGTTCTTGTTGCTCTCTCCAGATTAACATGCGGTCAAGGGCAGAACGTGCATCATCGAACCGACCCTGATTTAGAGTTAGAAAGAGTTTATAAATCCAGGGATCTGCAACGCTCTGGGGATTGAGATAGCGAGTCGCACGGTCTAAATATTCCTCCGCCTGATCCATTTGTAAAAGACTCAGGGATACTTCCGAAGCATTGGTCAGATAGACAGTGTCAAAATCATTTTCACGGCTGGCGATATTTTCATCTTCATCGATGGCTCGATCACAGGCGGACGTGGATTCGATTGGTGTCAGACTTGCTAGCTCCACGGCGCACAGGGTATTCCAGGCCCGTGCTCTTTCCCTTTCACTTTCACTGTTTTGTAGCACGCGATTCGCAGATTCTCTGGCTGCATCATATTGCTTTAACTTTATCAGCGGCCAGCCACGAAACGATTCCATGTCCTGGCCGTAAATCGTTGCGATTTTATCGAGATAATCCAATGACTTAAGCTGATCTCCCATCAATTGATGGACATAGGAAAGTTGACTCAGAGTCAGGTAGTGCCACTGTATGTTTCCGGAGACAACGGCGGCCTCAAGAGATTCATAATTAGTTAATTCCTCCGCTCTATTCAAATGAAACAGGGCGCGAGGCATATTTCCTTCAACGCTAAAAAGCACTTCAGCAAAGGCAAATTGCGCGCCGGGGGAATCTGGTTCTCCTCGAACCCATTGTTCGCTTAGTTCTCTTGCTCTGACATTCTCATCAAGTTCAAGAGCATCGCAGATTGCTAATGCATTCGGATTTGCGATATTCGTAAAACCAAAACACAGGGGAAGTCTTGCCTCCGGAATTTCGATCGTATCTATATCTAATTGTGAATTTTCTTGAGCAGATAAGACTGTTGCAATTATTAGACAACTAATCCCAATTAGTGCTCTTGAAAAACGATATTTCTGTATCCCAGCGATTATCATTTGCTCAATGTGCTTCTTGCCAGTTGCTCCATGGGTTCTCGCATATTGTCCAGCAACACTTTTTCTACATCGGAAACACCAGGCGCTAATTCAATTCGGTGACCCAGTACTCGAGGTAGCAATAATTCTATATCTTCGGCTGATACAAAATCTCTGCCCCTTAATGCAGCAGATACCTGTAATGCCGGCAGCAGCAGTACCATGCTGCGAGTTGAGTTACCCTGTAAGACCCGGTCGTCGTCTCGAAGGTTTCTGGAAATATCTACCAATGCTGTCTTTACACTGGCACCGATAGCAACTTCGTTATCTATAGTTTTTCGCGCTCGTAATACCTGGTCTCTCGTCACAGTTTCTAGTTGACCACTCAAGTCCCTTCTGGTCTTGTAGGTATCGAGCACATCGAGTTCAGAGTCTCTATCAATATGATCCATGGTGATCTTAAATAAAAATCGATCTAGCTGCGGAGTAGGCAGCGGATATGTGCCAACGAGATCCAACGGATTCTGAGTTGCGATTACAAAAAATAAATCATCCAGCGCATAAGTGACATTATCTACCGTAACTTGCTTCTCACCCATCGCTTCCAGCATAGCTGACTGGACTTTCGGGGAAGTACGATTTATTTCATCAGCCAGGACTACATGGGCAAACAAAGGACCATGGCGAAAATGAAAAGCATTACTATTGCTATCAAATACTGGCACACCAGTTACGTCTGAAGGCAGCAAATCCGGGGTAAATTGTATTCTACGGAAAGGCACGATTGATTCATCGTTGGAGCTTCCATTAATAATTGCTTCGCCCAGGGCCTTTGCCAAGGTTGTCTTGCCTGAGCCTGGAAAATCCTCCAATAGAACGTGGCCATCAGCAATTAGTGCGATTATCGCCAGTTCTATTACGTCATCCCTGCCGAGTACTTGTTTCTTTACTGTTGCTTGTAAAGTGGCTAGTACGTCGAGTGCTTTAGGCAGTTCGCTACTAGACATTGCAGTTGACAACTCTTCTACTTCGGCAACATTGTCTGAGCTCATTTAATACTCCAAATGAAAAATTGAAAGCAATAGTACTATTTCGTCAGTAGCCAGGAGAATGGATTTAGGATCCCAAGTAGCTTTCGCCAGGAAACGGTAGTAGAACTGATTTCATGACGAATTGACTGATCTAATTCTTTCCACTCCGATGCTGTATCAGGCTCGTGCTGACTATCACCTAACGCGAGTGCAAGATGGGTTCGGGTCATGGGTTGGATCGATGGAATTGTTGCAGCGATTCGCGCAGCAAATTTTTCTCGACTCTCTCCGAAATTGCGATGTAATCCCACAGCAGAAAGTCTGTCTAACGCGGCTCGATAACCTAGTCGGTATTGAGATTCGTTTGCGCTAACAGCAGGAATCCATAATCGATAGACCTTAATCAAGTAGGCCACGATCAAGGTTAATCCAGCTAGTGCATAGAGAATATTCAGTATGGTTCGCAGCTGAATAATAGAAGTCTGTTGAGATTCCAGGAAATCCTCAAAAGATGCGTCATTTCTCAACATGTCCCCCAATAACTGTTGAAGATCATTCTGTGGATCAGTCGTCATATCGACAAGAGTTTGTTGCGGCGCTGGGTCGATGATTACCCACCCTATATCTTTGAAATAGACTTCAGGCCAAGCATGGCCATGAATCGCCTGTACTAATAATGCTGAGCCACCGGCACGATTTGCGGCCGGTACTGAATAGCCAATGCCTACGCGAGCTGGTATGCCTAAACTGCGAAACATGTATGTCGCGGCAAAAGAAAAATGCATGCAGTAGCCGGTAAGGTCTCCAAACAAGAAAGAAGCGGCAGGGTCCGGTTCATAGGCATGATCATTTTTCAGACTGTAAATACCATTTTCATCCAGGTAGGTTTTTATCGCCCAGGCTTTCGCAAATGGGTCATTTGCATATTCGGGGCGTAGATCCTGGATTAGCTCTTCCGCTAATGCCCGGTAACGAGGGTCGTCAGGCAGTGTGAGATATTGCTGTAACACATCCTCAGACCAATCATCTCGACCGGTATCTCTGCCTATAAGGTATTCAAAGTCATATTCTGGAGCCATGGAATAGGCGTCATAGGTACGCTTGAAGCGCAGATTGTTGGGATTAGCGGTATTCTCGTAGGCAATGGGGCTTACCAAACCGAAGGGATTGCGATGGGGCACCAACATGCCAATGCTTGTACGAACAAGTTTTCTCTCAGCATTGGCGCCGGGCAATTGCTCTGAATCGGATCTGCTATTGGTGAAATGCTCTATGAGATCTCGGTCCATGTCGTCGCGTGTCGCATAATCAAGCATGGCGCCATTGAATTCCGAATAGGCAGATTCCCGAAAATAGTACGAACCATTCAGCGGTTCGTAGTCATCTCTGAAAACAACAACTGCTACTGGTGCCTCTTTGTCATTGTTATCGTTTTCGCCATCCCGAAAAGGATTGTCCCTTTGTCCGCTGTTACCATTCTGCGCCTGACCGGTCAGGCCCATGTTATCGGTCATTTGCGGTGTGGGTAAGCCAAACATTCTTACGTAGATAAGCAATGAAAAACATAATAGGCCCAATACAGTGAAGTGATAGGGCAGACGTTTCTGATTGTTTTCCATCATGAGAAGTGCAGACAGTGAGAGCACTGCTCCGCAACCAAAGGCCATTAAGATTGATGAGGGGTCGATTCCCCTGGTTAGTGCAAAATCTCCAATGAAAAAAGGCCTGTGAATCATGCCATTACGGTGAGCAGCCAGAGTAATGACAAAGGCGGATGCTACAAATAAAATTTCAATGACCGCACCAAAACTTAATCTATGAGCCAGGGTTCTGAGACTGAAGGTTATGCTCGCACTCAAGCCAAACCACTTCATCGTTTCACCCAGATTAAAGGCAACAATTGGTGAAAATAAGCCGGCAGCGGTATCAGTATTTACCGCAAAATTTGCAAACAAAATCGCTAATAACCAGGCACTAAAACTCAATCCAAGAATCGTTGAAGTGCGTAAGGTGTTCAATGGTTGTTTATGGAGTTGCAAATCAACCAGGTAACAGGAAAACAAGCAGCCGGTGAAAGCAGCGATAGAGCCACTTATGACGGTCATGGAGAGGCTAAGTACCCAAAAGCTACTGGCGATAATAGTCGCCCGTAAACTTGTCGGGAGGAAATGATGCGATGAATGTTCTACTCTAACGGTCATATAAATAAATTTTGGAACTAACCACTTAAACCTTTCTCAGGCGCTTATCAAAACTAAAGCCAGTTTTCCTGTCTACAACCAGAGTCGATTCTACTAGTTGGCCCAATTCGGTCAATAACTTGAGCAATTCCTGCCTGGAGCTACCGTATTTCGTGGCCTTCAGGGAGTCTGCAGATTCCTTAAACAGCAGCTTCCTCCATATTACCTGGCTGGTTTCTTCATTAAATCCGTCAGTGGCTATTACCAGTGTAAACTGACCGGAATATCGACCAATTGTGTTCTTAAGCTGCGGTAACCAGGGTGCGAGTTCCGCAGCGGCAAACACTATACAATGAGCGCCACTCTGTCCTGCAGCTTTAGCCAGAAATTTATCCAATCCGTAACTAAAGGTACGATTTATTGCGCGTGATCGGGCTACTGCTTTCAGAGCGCTGTTCAACTCTTCACAGGGCTCTTCAGTTCCATCGGCAGCAAAGGCCCAATCTTCTCCCAGTACACCTGTTTCCAAGGCCATTCTGGCAATTGCAGCTGCCGCTTCGTCTTTATCGCTGCTGAGTAAATAAGCGACCGTACGCTTACTGTGGAAGACGCTCTTTTCAGCGAGACGCACGTTTAGTTGGCGATTCCTTGCATAAACTTTCCACATGATATTGCGGACAGAGTCTCCTGGTGCATAGGGGCGAATTTCCATACGGTCACCTTCTGGATCGCCGGAAGGGTTTGGGATTCCATCTTCTGCAGTGAGAGACTTAAGCAAGGGTAATGTCTTTACTGTGTTGATCTGAGGGAGTGCCATACAACTAACGTCCTGATTTTGTAGCCAGGAATACCGACAGAATCCTAAAACGTCCGCGACGGTGAATTTTCGGTTAACAGATTCTGTGAGACAGCGCTTCTCAGGAATAATTTCTTCCAGAAACCGATTGTTAGAATCGACTCTGGTTCTGGTTTCAATGAAATCTGGATAGACAATTATCCAGCTTAGTTGCACCAAAGGCAGCAGGTTAAGCGTGGGTATTGAAAACCCCGTTTCATTGGGGAACCCAACTTCTACTTTAATCGCTTTATCAGACCCGCTGGATGCGCTTATGATTTTCTGGATTTTGCGTTGTACGAAAACTCCACTAATTACAGAGCAGAATAGGCAAAAAACAAGAATTGCCAGTGCGCAGATCGCCAGGGCGAATACCACAAGGTCCATAGAACCATAGCCAAACATGCTTAAACAAAGGGCGGTAACGATTAGAGTGATTAGCCCCTGTAAAGTTAGAGGAAACAGTCCGATACCACTCTTGATAGTTTTCACTAGTAAAGACTGTCTCAAGTCGACAAATATCCTTCTGGACTGCTTCATAAATTCAATAGTGTTGCCTGTGAAATCAACTGTTAGAGATTAACTTCAACTTTTGTTCGTATAGAGTTTGCTATGAAGCATTCAGCATGGGCTTCATGATGCATGGATTCAATATCATCATGATTGGGGAGTGCTTCACCCGAGTAATTCACAACGGGATTGAGACTTACTTTGGATACCACATATTTTCCAACCTCGTTCCTGGTCATCTCACCTACAGCTTCATCAGCGTAACTCTCGACCTGAAAACCTGACCTGCATGCAATGGAGAGAAAGAAAAGCATATGACAGGACGAGATTGAAGCCACGAAAGCTTCTTCAGGATCTACACGAGCTTCCACAGACCAGGGTGATGGAACAATATCAGGTGAGGCAGAAGCGAGTACTACGGCCCCGCCATCAAATACCCATTCATGGCATCTGGAATATTTATTCGCAAGAAAATCGTCGCTATTTCTCTGCCACTTAACCGTTGCTTGATAGTTAGTCATGGCGATTAATCGGGCGTATTTTATTTATTGGCTCGATTGTCTATTAATTGCTCAACCACAGCCGGATCAGCCAATGTTGTAGTATCTCCCAGGTTTTCCAATTCATTGGCAGCAATTTTTCTCAATATGCGGCGCATTATCTTACCGGAGCGGGTCTTTGGTAGACCAGGAGCGAACTGAATAATCTCGGGTTTGGCAAAAGCACCAATTTCCTTGCCAACAAACTGGACCAGTTCTGTGCGTAACTCTTCGCGAGCTTCGAGACCCGACATCAGGGTGACATAGGCATAAATACCCTGTCCTTTAATGTCATGGGGATAACCAACCACAGCAGCTTCAGCAACACTGTCGTGGAGTACCAGCGCGCTTTCAATTTCAGCAGTGCCTAGTCGATGTCCGGAAACATTGATGACATCATCTACTCGGCCAGTCACCCAGTAATAACCATCATCATCACGTCGAGAACTGTCCCCCGTGAAATAGTAACCGGGGTAAGTCGTAAAATAGGTATCGATGCAGCGCTGGTGGTCTCCATAAACTGAGCGTATCTGACTGGGCCAACTTTGAGTAATAACCAGGTTACCTGTAGCTGCACCGTCGATTTCATTGCCATCAGCATCCAGTAAGGCTGGTTCTATGCCGAAAAAAGGAAGCGTTGCAGAGCCGGGTTTCAAATCTGTTACGCCCGGTAGTGGCGTAATCATGATTGCGCCGGTTTCCGTCTGCCACCAGGTGTCGACGATGGGGCAACGACTGTCACCGACCACATGGTAATACCATTCCCAGGCTTCCGGATTTATGGGTTCTCCTACCGAGCCCAATAATCTGAGTGAACTTCTTGAAGTTCGCTTCACAGGGTCGTCTCCGGCTGACATTAGCGCTCGTATGGCGGTTGGCGCCGTGTAAAAGATATTTACCTGATGTTTGTCGACAACCTGCCAGAAACGTGAGGCATCAGGGTAAGTGGGAACACCTTCGAACATTAAAGTTATGGCTCCGTTGGCAAGCGGCCCATACACAATATAGGAATGCCCTGTAACCCATCCCACATCGGCAGTACACCAGTAGATGTCACCTTCGTGATAATCAAAAACGTATTTGTGAGTAATGCTTGCGCCCAGTAAATAGCCAGCCGTTGTGTGCAAGACGCCCTTTGGTTTTCCAGTCGATCCTGATGTATACAAAATGAATAGGGGATCTTCGGAATCCATTAATTCTGGTTCACATTGATCGCTGGTCGCCTCTATTGCCTTGTAATAACAAACATCCCGATCATCATTCCAGCTGACTTCGGCATTGGTGCGCCTAACGACCAATACTGTGTGGACATTTGGGCACTCTTCCAGCGCCGCATCTACGTTTGCCTTAAGCGGGATCAGGCGCCCACCGCGCACTCCTTCGTCTGCCGTAATCACTGTCTGGCAGTCTGAATCCAATATTCTGTCTTTTAATGATTCGGGGGAAAATCCGCCAAAAACCACCGAGTGAATTGCGCCGATTCGTGCGCAGGCCAACATTGCATAAGCAGCTTCAGGAACCATGGGCATATAAATACACACGCGATCGCCTTTTTTAACGCCCCTTTCTTTTAGGGCATTTGAAAGCTTGCATACCTGTTTATGCAGTTCGCGATAAGTAATGTGCTTATCATCCGTTGGCTCATCTCCTTCCCAGATAATGGCAGTTTGCTCACCGCGTTTGTCCAGATGTCTGTCTATACAGTTAAAAGAGACATTTAGTTTGCCACCGGCAAACCAGCTTGTTTCTGCCTTCTCGAAATTACTTTTCTTAACCGATTGCCAGGGTTCATGCCAATGCAGAAGTTCACCGGCTTGCTCTGCCCAGAATTCCTCTGGAGAATCTACTGATCGTTGGTACAACTCATCGTATCGATCCTTGTCCAGATGGCTGCGTACCGCCGCTTCAGCTGTTACTGGATAAACTTTATCTTCAGACATTTCGATTTCCTGCTTCTGCTGGCATTCATACTAATTGATGTTGAAAAACGACCAAGCAGTATGCCTCAAACAACGAGTCTACTCAATGAAGAAGTCTTTTGCTTGTGGGGGTTTACAGACTAATTTGGATATTGTCGATTAAGCGAGTTGCGCCTAAATTGGCGGCGGCCAAGATGATTATTTCAGTGTCATTCTCGTGCGCGGGTTCGAGGTCATGTGCATTACAAATAGAGAAGTAGTCGGGGTCAAGTCCGACGGATTTCATTATTTGCAATGACTTGTCTTCAATAGATCCATAATCTTTATTCCCGGATAGAATGCAAGCTTTTGCATCAGTTAAACATCGGTAAATGTTCGCTGCAATCTGCAGTTCCTCGTCTGATAAATAGTTATTGCGAGAACTGAGTGCTAATCCACTTTCTTCTCGCACGGTTTCAACACCCGCCAGTTGGATGGCAAAGCCTAGGTCGTTAACTATCTTCTGGATGATTACAAACTGCTGGTAATCCTTGAGCCCAAAATAAGCTGAATCAGGTTCTACAATATTAAAGAGCTTGCAGACTACCGTCGCCACACCATCGAAGTGACCAGGACGACTTTTGCCACAATGCCTTTCTGATAAAACAGGTACATGAAGTATGGTTTGTGCTTCAAGCCTGTTTCCGAATATTTCTTTGACAGCTGGCGCAAATAAACAATGACATCCAGCATTTCTGAGTTTTTCTGTATCTTGTTCGAGGGATCTAGGATAAGTACGGAGATCTTCATTAGGACCAAACTGTAAGGGATTGACGAATATGGTACTGACCACATAGTCAGAGCAGCTGAGCGCGTGATTAACAAGTTCAATATGGCCTTGATGCAAATTGCCCATCGTAGGGACTAACCCTATTGATCTTTTATTTTGCCTTTGAGCTTGCAGTTCCGATCGCAATTCGGCTATGGAGTTTATAGATTTCACGGGATAAGAAGTGCTGCTGGTTAGTTAAACCAGTGTTCTTCCGCTGGAAAGGATTGGTCTTTGACTGCTTTAACATAGGACTTAATGGCGCCAGGTATACCGTTACTAGAATCCAGCAAAAAATTCTTTACGAATTTTGGGGTTATAGGTGATATACCGAGCACATCATGCAATACCATAATCTGAGCAGTGGTATCTGGGCCGGCTCCGATTCCAATTACGGGAATTTCCAGAGAGTCGGTTATAGTTTTCGCTAATTCTCTCGGAACGCATTCCAATAACAAAATGTTTGCACCAGAATCTTGTAAAAGATGTGCTTCCTCAATGATTAATTGAGCCTGCTTCGTATCTCTACCCTGGACATTAAATCCGCCAATGCGATTAACACTCTGGGGAGTCAATCCCATATGGGCACAAACTGGAATTCCCCGCTCTGCGAGGAGTTTGGTTGTGCTGGCAATCCAGGCGCCGCCTTCCAATTTTACAATATGGGCGCCAGCGCGCATAAGAGCTGCAGCGTTTTCCAGGGTTTGAGATTCCGATGCGTAACTCATAAACGGCAAATCAGCCATTAACAGCGCACCTTTGTTTCCCCGTTTCACGCATCGTGTGTGATAAATCATGTCTTTCATGGTAACGGGCAAGGTGCTGTCATGACCCTGTAAAACCATTCCCAATGAATCTCCCACCAACAATACCTCAACGCCAGCCTCGCTAAGAATAGAGGCAAAGCAGGCATCATAGGCAGTCAAACAGGCAAACTTCTCACCATTCCGCTTAAGATTTTGCAGGGTGGACAAGGTCACGCTCTTCGATGGCTTGTGTGAACTCATGGGGAGCGAAGTCTAATGGAATTCTCGAAGAGAGGGAATAAGCATGGAATGCCGAGAGCTTGTAGCACGCAGTTCTCCTGTTCGATCCTTAAAGCAATGATGGTCCAGGATTGAAGTAGTTGGTTCCGGATGGATAGGAGAGTATATAGTCTACTAGCAATTGGTAATCATCATCTTTGTTGACCAGGTCTATCTCTGCGCTATTTACAATTAGCAGAGGAGATTTGTCATAGTAATGGAAGAACTCAGTGTAGGCATGATTTAAGTTTTCCAGATAACCCAGTTCTATATACTGTTCAGCCTTAATTCCACGTTTTTGTATTCTATCCAGCAGGGTTTTAGTAGGTGCTTGTAAATAAATTACGAGGTCGGGAGTCGGCGCATCGATAATTAGGTGGCGATATACATTGACGTATAGTTCATATTCATCTGAATCCAAATTCTGCAGCGCGAAAAGTTGATCTTTTTCTATCAAGAAATCTGCAACCCTAACTGGTTTAAATAAATCATCTTGACGCAAGTCCTGGATTTGTTGTGCCCGCTGAAAAAGGAAAAACAACTGAGTCGAAAGGGCATGCTGCCGCGGATTTTCATAGAAACGATCCAAAAAAGGATTTTCATCGCTTTTCTCCAGCAATACTTCGTAATTGAAGGATTCCGCGAGTCGTTTTGTGAGGCTGGTTTTTCCAACGCCTATTGGCCCTTCGACTGCTATATACCGGGGAATGTTTTTGCTTTTTCCGGTCAGTTGCGTCACTCGCTTACACCTGAAGCTTTGCGTTTATTTCGACGTCTACGACGTTTCCTGGGCTTGGACACTGCCGCAATCAATTCCGATCTCAACTTTGTATCACCGTTTTGAAAATCCGTCCACCATTGACCCAAGCCGCCGAGTTCCTCACCTGCTTCCTCTCTCAGCAATAAAAAATCGTAGGCTGCTCTGAACCTTGGATGGTTGAATGCGCTCTCGATTGGTCTTTTATTGCGACGCTGCAGACGATTCTGTAGCTCCCAAATTTCTCGACTCGCCACGGTAAATCGTTTCGGAATGGCGGTGTAATCAAGCTGCTCCATTAGAGCAGATTGGGCTGCCTGCTGAAACGCTTGTTGCGGATGCAATCCCTGATTTTTAGATTGTGCAAGATTCAGTTTCAGCAACGGCCACAACAGGGCGGCAAACAGAAAGGCTGGAGTTACAGATTTGCCTGATGCAAGCCGTTCATCGGTGTTTCGCAATGCAAGGCTAACTAATTTCGCTGCGACAGGATCGCCTTGTTCAATAGCTTCAAGTGTGGGTGCGAACAGGTAGCTGCCTAGTTGAAATTCGCTTAGCAGGGCGAATGTCCGTTGAGCAAAACCACCGATCATCAACTTTAGGGTCTCATCGAATAGTCTTGCTGCAGATACTGAATCCAGTAAGTAAGAATATTCGTTTATCGGTTGCCTGGTTTTTTCTTCTATTTCGAAACCCAATTTTGCAGAAAATCGAATTGCCCGAAGCATCCTGACGGGATCTTCTTTATAGCGTTCTATTGGATCCCCGATTATCCGTATCTGCCTATTTTGCAGGTCATCAAGACCACCACAAAAGTCGAGAAGTTCAAAGTTGCGAGTCGTGTAATAGAGTGCATTTATGGTGAAATCCCGCCGCATGGCATCTTCGTCGATGTTTCCGTAAACATTATCACGTAAGATCATGCCGGATTTGGAATGGGCCGAGTCTAAACCCCGAATTTGTCGTCGTGGTGTATGATCGGCTATCTCGTTTTGGGGCATATGGTTTGCGCGAAAAGTTGTTACTTCGATTATTTCTCGACCAAACCGAATATGGACAATCTTGAAACGCCGACCAATTATCCTGGCATTTTTAAATAGCTTTTTTACTTCCTCTGGAGTTGCATTGGTTGCTACGTCGAAATCTTTAGGCTGATTGCCTAGCAAAATATCCCTCACACCACCGCCAACAATATAGGCATGGAATCCTGCATCGGAAAGTCGATACAAGACTTTGAGAGCATTTGGTGCAATTTGTTTGCGGGAGATGGTATGGCTATCGCGCGATATGACGTTAGCTTTTTCCAGACCGGGTAGCTCGAGATCGGAATTCATTAATACAATAAACTTCTCTTAGGGTTAACGAGTACCCATGATAGGCATGGAAAGGATATAGACTCGAGAAACACGCGATGATGATACAACGACACAGTCCGGATAACACTGTTGTCAATTACTGGAATTAAGAGAGGGATTAATCGTTAGAAATAAAAAGGGGGTGAAATTCACCCCCGCTTCAAAGTAATAGTTATTGTTATTATTGCTATTGGTTTATTAAATTTTATTATTGTTATTTGTTGGGTGCCAGACGCGGCGCCGCATAAGCAAGAGGCGGTATTTTTGTGGCATGGTAACAACGTGTTACACGTAGTCCACAAACCCAGCCTTATTATTATTTAGTGCACTAACCTTAGTTGTATAACTCAGTAATGCTATTTTTGTTTTTATTAGGACTTATTATTATTATTTATTGTTATTATCAGAACTACTTAAGGCATTTACTGTGCCAAGTTATCAATAAGTATAAAAATCAATAAGTTACAATTCCCCGAATCAGTATATAATTTCTTAAAACCCTTTTTTTGTTACCGAATTTCACTGAAGAATGTGTAGAAGGGTAGCAGTAACAAATTTTAAAGCATCTAAATTCCCTTGCAGTAATTCGAAATACTGGTGTTGAGTGCGCTACTCACTGCTAAAAAGCAGGGTGGATTGAAGGTATTTTGGATCTTTTGGCCTAGACTGCTTGCTTCTTTTTCCGGGGTATGCCGAACCGTTGCCTGCGCTCCCAGAGGCATTTACGCGAAATTCCGAGTTTTTTCGCCAATTGGGTCTCGTTCATCGTGTCCTGATGTTCCAGCACGAACCTCTGGAAGTAGTCTTCCAGTGACAATTCTTCGATGGGTTCGGCAGGTGTCGGTTGTTCTGGTTGGCTTGATTCCAACGCCGCCTTGCCGGCTTCATTATCGATAGCGAGTAGTTCTTCGCCAATTTCATGACCTTCTGCAAGAACTACAGCCCGTTCAATCGCATTCTCCAGTTCTCTGACATTACCAGGCCATGTATAACTGGCAATAGCCCGGCTGGCGCTGTCACTGAATTGCATCATTGGTGTCTTCAGTCTGGTGCAAGTTCGCTGCAAAATAGCATCGGCTAATTCAAGTATGTCATTGCCTCTTTCCTTAAGGGGAGGGATAAGCAGCGTCATGACATTGATGCGGTAATAAAGGTCTTCGCGGAAATTTCCATCGACAACCAATTGTTTTAAATCTCTGTGCGTTGCTGCAACGAGGCGCACATCCACTTTCTTTGATTGTACGGAGCCAACTTTTCTTATTTCATTTTCCTGCAGTACACGAAGTAATCGAGCTTGCGCCTCCAGGGGAAGCTCTCCAATTTCGTCCAAAAACAAGGTACTGGCGTTGGCAGCTTCCACCAAACCGGTCCTGGTTGCCGTAGCGCCGGTAAACGCCCCTTTTTCGTGACCAAATAGTTCAGATTCGATCAGATTTTCCGGAATTGCTGCGCAATTAACTGAAATCATTTCCTGATCCTGGCGGGAACTCAAATTATGAATAGCCCGGGCCACTAACTCTTTACCGGTACCAGATTCACCATTGATCAATACAGTGGAATTAGTTTGCGCCACTTTTCTTATGCGGCGAAATAGCTCCATCATCTGCGGGCAGCTACCGATCATTCCATGAACTGGCGGTTCATGCTCTTCTTCGTTTGAGGCAGGTTTTTCTTCTCTGCTATGTTCTCGAATAATCTTCGAAATGGTTTCGATGATTTCATTGTGTTCGAATGGTTTGGCGATATAGTCAACCGCACCCATCTTCATGGAGTCGATGGCGGAACGGATGCTTGAATAACTGGTCATGATTAAGACCGGGGTTTTAGTGGCCTTAATTAAATCTGTGCCTGGCGCGCCGGGTAAGCGTAAATCGCTGATAATGACATCGAAGTTATCCATGTCATATTTTTCCAGCGACTCCTTGACGGTGCCTGCTTCGGAAACTTGATAATCGTGACGTTCAAGAAGACGCTTTAATGCATTTCGAATGACTTCTTCGTCTTCTACTACTAAAACCTGGTTCATTGCTGTCATAAACTTCTTAAACAGATTGCTGCAATTTAGCGTTTTGGTTTAATTCTTCGTTTGTCACTACCGCTTCATCTATATATTTAGGGAAGCGAATTACAACTCTTGTTCCTGTCCCCTTTTCTAGATTGATGGGGCTTATTATATCAATATCCCCGTTTAAATCCTCTACTATGCTAAAAACCAGTGATAATCCAAGGCCTGTGCCTTCTCCAGCTTCCTTTGTAGTAAAGAATGGATCAAAAATTCTGTCTCTAATGGCGGCAGGAATCCCTACGCCTTCGTCGGTAATCGCAATATGAACATAGTTTCCTTCTATTGTGCTATTTAGCGATATCTTACTATTCGGCTGGCTAGCGTCCCGGGCGTTATTAATGAGGTTTACCAGAACTTGCAACAGCCGCTGTGAATCTCCGATTATTTTTGCGTTAGCATCGCAACTAATATCATAAACAAAATCTTTATGCTTCTTGTCTAATGAGATAAGAGTATTGGCTTCGTCCATACAATCGTTAATTGAAACAACTTCTTTCTCGTAATGGGTTTTGTTGGTACCGGCATGGGCAAAATTGACAAGTGATTGCAATATTTTTGAGGTTCGGTCGGTTTGTTCAATAATTTGTTCTGCCAGGTTGTTTAGTTCATCGCTATCATATTCATCGCGAATAGTTTGGGCTAAACATGCTATGCCAGTGATGGGGTTCCCTATCTCATGGGCGACGCCTGCAGCCAGGCGACCGATTGAAGCGAGACGTTCACTATGAGTTAGACCCGCTTCCAGTAATTCAGTCTCTGTAATATCTTCAATAAGAATAATGATACCTTCATGGCTGGTGTCATGTTCGCCCGATTCTTCAATTTGTGCTTTATGAAGATTTACTGATTTCTCCTGTTCTTCCAATTGAAAGGTATTTTTGAACGAGTGGTTAGCGTCTTCTTTGAGGAAATTATTGAGTAATGATAGCCATGGTTCATTAATATCAAGTAACTGTGATCCAACCACATCAGCGGAACTAATTCCGGTAAATTCCTCCAGCGAATGATTCCACATTACGATTTCATTATCATAAGTAAGCGAACAGACTCCAAGTGGGAGATCCAACAGTATTTGTCGATGGTAGCGCCGCAAGCTATCCAGGTCTGCTGCCATACCGGACAGATTAGATCGATATGATTCAATTCTATTTTCAATAACGTTTAAGTCTGAGCTGCCATGTTCCGAAACAATGCTGTAAGGCAGATAGCCATCGATTAGTTCTCTTGCTATCGATGGCCCTAATAACCCAGAGAGGTTGGCCTCTAATCTGCCTCTAAGAAGCCTCATCGAATAAGGTCGGCGATCATCGATACCAAGATTAAGATCCTGCAGAGCCTGATTTACCTCACGAGTTGCAGTCTTTTCTCCGAGCGGCTTGCTTAAACTGCTGATAAATTCTCCCGGCGACCTTGCCACCAGACCGCTGCGCTTTCTGCGCTGTATGGTATCCAGTGCACAAATATCTGCGGAGCTCTTTTCCGCATCAGTGGTAGTACTGATTAACGAGACAATTACAAATAGGACTGTATTTACTATTAATGCGATCGCAGAAATTTCACGCCAGTTTATGGAAACCAGCGAAAGCGGAGTTGCGTCCATTTCCATAAATAATGGCAACATTAGTAACGAGAACCAGATAACAAAAGAAGCACTTAGTCCAGTGATAAAGCCAGTCTTGTTTCCCTGTGGCCAATAGAGAATCGCAACAATACCAGGTAGAAATTGCAGTGAGGCAGTAAAGGCAATGGTACCTATCACCTGAATGCTAATCGTGGTGTCGGGTAAATAATGAAATAGGAAGCCTGCCCAGATTAGAGCAGTAATTAATACTCTGCGGTGCCAGAGTAACCATCGATAGATATCTTGCTTGGCGCTGGGTTGATAAATAGGAAGAATGATGTGGTTAAGGCACATATTCGACAGTGCCAGGGTAATCACGATTATGAGTCCGCTCGCTGCACTTAGTCCACCGACATAGCCGACCAGTGTCATTAAAGGCGCATCATAGGCTGCTCCTATTGCAACCGGCAGATATTCCACCTGCACCAGAGATTCTGCCTGCAATCCGGCCCACAATATTGGTAACACCGGCAGGCTTATCAAAAGAAAATAGAGTGGCAATGCCCAGCTGGCAAATGAGAGAGAGCGTTGGCCGTTTGCTTCATTAAATGTAACGTAAAACATATGGGGCATTGCCACGGAGGCAGTAAAAAATAGTAATGCCATTACATGGAAAGAGCTGAAGTAGTCTGTTTCTCGCAGTATTGTCAGTAATTCTGGCTCTTCATTTAGCCAGTCGCTCAGTTCGCCAAATCCTCCGAATGCACCATAAACAGCAAAGGCGCCGACGGCCAAGAATGCCAGCAGCTTCACCAGGGATTCGAAGGCAATCGCCATAACCAGCCCGTCATGGCGAGTTCTGCCAGCTCGGCGAGAAGTTCCAAACAAAATTGAAAACAAGGTAATGAGCAAACAAAAACCAACCGCGACTGGCGCTTGCGCTGACTCCGCAGAAATTATGTCAGCCGTATCTGCTACTGCTCTTATTTGCAAGGCAATAAGTGGAATAACTCCTACAAGAATAACTATGGTTGTTATTGTTCCCGCCCAGGGAGAGCGATAACGAAAAGCCATTAAATCAGCAAGAGAGCTAAGCTGATAAGTTCGAGTTAACTCCAGCAATGGCTTCAGGAGTAGTGGAGAAAAGAGAAAAGCGAGTGAAATGCCAATGGAATGTGCCAGATAACCATAACCATCCCGCAAAGCATTTCCTACAGAAGTGTAGTAAGCCCAAACACTGGCAAAAACACCCAGGGAAAATACATAAACGATGGGATGCCGCACCAAACGCTGGGGTATCCACCCTTTATCCGTTACGAACGCAATCCCGAACAACAAGACCAGATAGCTGCTACCGAGCAGTAGCAGTGTCGATAACTCATAATTCATCCGAGTCTTGCTCCCGATGTGCCCAGCTGGCTACAAGGACGATTAAAAAGCCGACAAGAAAAGGCCGATACCAAGTACCGTCAGCCTGATTTATCCAGTCGACGCTGACAAGGAATAGCAAATAAATTATTACCAGCAGGATTAAAATGGAACGTGGAATATACACAGAATCAATCCATTTCCAGCGAATTCTGAGGGATATTAGCTAACTTGGGTACAGCCTGTATATCCCACATTTCTGTTCCCCATTCTAGTTGTTCTTTTATAGGAGCAGTTTTATTCAGTTCCGGCGGTGAGAGCCCCAAAAACTGTAATGAATAATGAATCAGGCGGGATCCATTATTTGCATTAATCGGCGTGGCAAAATGCTGCTTGCTAAGTTTTTGTCCCTGTTCATTAACGATGACAGGAATATGACCATAAATAGGGGTCGCTAACCCTAACAACTGCTGCAAGTAAATCTGTCTGGGTGTAGAGTCAATTAAATCGAAACCACGAATAATATGCGTAATGCCTTGAAAGGCATCATCTACTACAACAGCTAATTGGTAGGCGAAGAGCTTATCCTTTCGTAAAATAACGAAATCGCCAATTTCTGATTGGATGTTTTGCTGGTAGTCTCCCTGCACTAAATCTTCAAAGGCAATAACCCGGTCCTCCGTTAAAACCCTGATTGCATGCTCGCCTTCTGGGGGACAGGTTATTGCTCGACAATGGCCATCATAAACTGAGCCGAGGGACTTAATCCGCGGTCTTGTGCAATCACAGTAAAAGCATAATTCCCGGTTCATCAGTTCTTTGAGAGATTCTTGATACTGCGTCAGACGGCTGCTTTGATACAGAACGTCACCATCCCAGCTTAAGTCTAGCGCCTGAAGTTGATCCAAGATTATTTCAGCCGCGCCTTCCGCTTCCCTTGGAGGATCCAGGTCTTCCATTCTTACTAACCAAAGTCCTTGATTCGCCTTGGCATCCAGATAGCTTGCCACAGCAGCAATTAGAGAACCGAAATGCAAAGGGCCGGTGGGAGAGGGTGCAAATCTCCCTGTATAGATTGGTTCTGAATTCAGATTTTTTGAGTTCACTGCCAACTGTTATTGCTGGAAGTAAGAGAAGAAGATTTTCAATTTTTGAAGTGCGCTCAGCTCTTTGGTAAGAGCTGAGTAGCTTTTAACTGCCTAATTGCTTTTCTTTGATTTCATCAAGGGTTTTACAATCAATGCATTTGTTTGCAGTCGGGCGGGCTTCTAATCGACGAATTCCGATTTCTATTCCACAGGATTCGCAAAATCCATAATCGTCTTGCGCAATAGCTTCGATAGTGCTGTCGATTTTCTTTATAAGCTTTCGTTCACGATCACGAGTGCGAAGCTCCAGGCTAAATTCTTCTTCCTGAGTTGCGCGATCTGCTGGGTCTGGATAATTGGCCGCATCGTCCTGCATATGATGCACAGTTCGATCGACTTCTTGCATTAATTGATTCCGCCAAGCCAGCAAGATTTCCTTGAAATGATCTCGCTGTTTTTCATTCATATATTCTTCGCCCTTTTTTGGTTTGTAAGGGACGAAGTTCTTAAGAACTGGTTGAGAATCAGAGCTAACTGGACTGGACATAATCGCTAATGCCTCTATTGACCAATGTACCGCGATAAAGTGCAAACT
>JAPPOG010000079.1 GCA_028818225.1 Gammaproteobacteria bacterium
ATGGTGCCCAGGGGCGGAATCGAACCACCGACACGAGGATTTTCAGTCCTCTGCTCTACCGACTGAGCTACCTGGGCATATAGAAGGATCTATATAGTTAGTGCTTCCTGCACGTTCTGGCAATGCTGCGCATTGCTCCTCTGCTCATTCCAGCCAGCGATCATAGATCGCTGTCGTTCACACTTCGCTTGAAGCTAACACTTCAATAGCGCTTGTGTTCACCCAAGCTGAGCTATCTGGGCTTTTTGGGCTACTGCTCTTGGAAATACTTCGTAAAAACCCAAGATCTCTCTCAGTCACTTACCTGATGTAAGCTCCTTTGTTCGATTTGGCTTTTGCCTCGTCTTTCCTGCGCTCGTTACGCCCAAAAATTGAGAATATTTCGGGCTATTCAACGAGCGGCGTATTAAATATTTTTAGGGCTCTGGAGTCAAGCCAGAGTTTGCTACTCCTCAGGTGGGACGTAGCCTTCCGCCACGTCGTGTTCCTCGTTGGCGAAAAATTTGTCCATTTCTTCCTGCAGGTACTTGCGGGCATCCGGGTCCATCATATTGAGCTGTTTCTCGTTAATTAGCATGGTTTGCTGGGATTGCCACTCCTGCCAGGCCTGTTGGGATACGGTTTCGTAGATTTCCTGGCCTTTGGGGCCGGGGTAGGGAGGCACAGCCAATCCAGGGAGTTCCTTGCCGTATTTCTTGCAGTTCACCATGCGAGTCATAGTCTTTCTTCTTTATATGGGTTTGTTTAATGCTGTTAATAATTTCTTTACCGGAGCGGCGAGGCCTACTTCAACAGAATGATCCAGAGGGTACCAAAGCCAGCGGTCTGATTCAGCCACCTGCTTGGTGTTTTTCTTAACTGTCACCAGCTCCGGCTGGATATCCAGATGGTAGTGAGAGAAGGTATGCCGCAGTGGCTCCAGTGATTTACGCTTTCTGGTCAGTGCGAATCCGTTTTTGGCATCGCCATTGTTTTCAGGAAACGAATACAGTGATCCCCAGATTCCGGTAGGAGGTCGCTTTTCCAGATACACTTCGCCCTCTTCATTCTGAAAGATATACATGGCGACAGATTTCACCGGTAATGTTTTCTTCGGCTTCTTGCCCGGGTAGTTACTGACTGTATTGGTATTAAACGCTTTGCAATGATCTTTAAGTGGGCACTTAATGCATAAAGGATTTGAGCGTGTGCAAATGGTCGCGCCTAAATCCATAATGGCCTGGGTATAGGCAGCGACATCTTTCTTCGGCGTATGGGCTTGGGCAATATTCCAAAGCTCGCTTTTAATTTTACTTTGCTCAGGCCAGCCTTCGACTGCGTGAAATCGCGTCAGCACTCTTTTTACATTGCCATCCAGTATCGCGGCGTGAATATTCATGCTCAGTGCTGCGATTGCGCCGGCAGTCGAGCGACCAATCCCCGGGAGTTGTTCCAACTCTTCAACAGAATTTGGAAATGTGCCGTTAAAGTCACTAACAACTATTTGGGCTGCGTTGTGCAAATTTCTTGCTCGCGCGTAATAACCAAGCCCGGTCCATAAATGGAGCACCTGGTCTATATCAGCGTCAGCTAACTCTACCACAGTTGGAAAGCGCTCCATGAATCTTTGATAGTAAGGAATGACAGTTGCAACCTGGGTTTGCTGCAACATGATTTCTGATAGCCAGACGCGGTAGGGAGTTGGGTTTTTTTGCCATGGCAAATCGTGCCTACCGTACTTTTGAAACCAGTCGAGTAGTTTTTTAGAAAAGTCTTTCACGCAGAATTAATTCAGAATTCTGCGCAGTAAACCCCGCGCTGTCTCTTCAAGGTCTTCCGGGACCTGCTCAATCAGTCGATTTTGTAATTCATTTCTTATTGCATTCTGGCCGAGCTGAGCAAAAATCTCACGCACCCGGGTGAAGTCAGGCCGACAATATTGACTCACTTCGTCGGCAAAACGCGCGCTGCAATCCACTGGCCAAGGTACGTTATGGAAGAGCTCATTAATGGGAATGGTTTGTGCGGCAGGCGGACCAAGAATGGCAAACTCAAGGTCGTAGTCGAAAGATCCGGCAGCCAGGTCGATGCCACCCGTTCCGTTTACATTAACGTTGTCCATGCGTAATTGCACTTCCTGGTTATCGGTAATGCCATCTTCTAACAAGATGTATCCACCCAGTTCGCCAAACTGGATTACATCGGGCCATTGCTGAATTGATTCACCGGTGGGGCTGAGTGCCGCAATGGCGGTAAATACCTGTTTGATGACGCCTATATCTACCGAATTCTCGGTAATAGCGAATGAGGTGGAGCCATTTAAGCTGTTTAACAACTCATTGGTGGTGGAACCTGTTGCCGCATAGGCAGTTTCCACATTCAAGCGGCCAGTTACCGTGTTCAGGCGGGAGATCGCTGGTGCAAACTCCACGATATTCAGTTGATTGAGTGCAAGCTGGGTTTCCAATGCGGCATCGTCACCACGACTGTCTACACGAATTAATCCCTGGGCAGTGCCGTTATAGAGACTGGTGGGTTGCAGTTCTATATCGAGAACGCCATCCTCGACATTGGTAAACAGGTTGACGTCTTGTATAACCAGATCATTGGCAGTAATAGATTCAATGGCAATGCTGCCCAATACATTAAAGGACTGTAAGGAATCGAATGGCAATTCGATATCGTTACCGCGTTGTGGTTGGGGGGCCGCTGCGGCCAGATCATTCTCTGCAGTTTCTGCAGGTTCATCTTCGGTTTGAGCGGGTGTGAAAGGAGAAAAGTCGATACTGCTGGTAATGACATCATAACGCACGTTAGTAGGTACAAATTCAGTAGCAAAACGGATATCGCCACTGGCTTGAATATCAGTGCTCCCGAGAGTCGCTGCAAAATCTGCAACGGTCAGTTGGGTCGCGTCGCCGTTTAGTTCAAGATTAAAACCAAAGTCCTGGGTGGCTGTAATCTCTCCGGAAAACTCCTCCGGTGTTTCTACATAACCTAGGGTCTGCAATAAACCCATCACATCGAAGTTATTGGATTCCAAAGCGCCCTCATAACTTAGATTCTCGTTAAAGTCACTCACCGTAATTCCGCCGGTAATTAAAACTGGTGTTATAGCAAAATTGATATTGGCGATAGCGACGTTGCCATTATTTACATCGGCGGTAATGGTGCTGCGCAGGCTCATGGGCAGGGGAGTACTCATGCCGTTGTTTAGAAAATTGAAATTCAAATCGACGTCAAACGGCCTGCCATCGATGTTGGTATCCCTGCTGTCGAAATTCAAATTGTTGATGCTGTAACGAAGCCCCTGTTGCACGTTCTGTATATCGACACTGGCGTTGGCAATGCGGATGCGCTCGAAGGCAACGGAAACTACGTCTTGCTCTTCTGTGTTTGTAGCGATTGAAGAGACAATTTGATTGCTGGATGTTTCTGGCGAAGAATCTTCAACTGACCAGATGTTAGTTCCAGTGCTGTCGGTGTAGATATTGATATGAAAATCATCAGCGCTCAATTCACGCACATATAGCTCGCCACGCAATAAGGCGCGCAGGTCAGCGGATAATACTGCGGCAGACGTTGAGGCAAGTTCCTGGTTGAAAGCTGGATTGCGAAAGCGAACATCATTCAGGGTAAGCCCGAGTGTCGGAAACAAATTGACATTCATGTCACCGGCAATGGTGAGCTCGTAGCCTGTCGCGGCGAGGATGGCTTCCTGTATAGCCAGTTTGTTGCGTTCGGTGTTCACAGAGCTAATCAGGAAAAAACCAGCGATTAGCAGGACGACCACAAAACCAGCAAGTACCTTGAGAAAATTTTTGAAATTCATGCCATGAACTACAGAACGAAGCAGGATTTCAAGTTTACCGGAATGGGTTTAGCTCTGCACCGAAACTGTTCCAGTAGCCTCGTAGAATTGGAAGTCACATCACGCTCAATGTACCCGCAAGCGCTAAGCCCCCACATTTTCTGACTTTCACTATCCCCTAGGCGGCATTATAATGCGCACTTTCGTCAATTCAGGATATCCGATGAGCGACGCAGCTCCTCCCGATAACCCCCGCCGCGCAAGCGTTGAGCGGAATACCAAAGAGACTCAAATCACCGTTGCAATTGATCTGGATGGATCAGGTCAACTGGAGGTTGAGACTGGTCTTCCTTTTCTCGACCATATGTTGGATCAGATAGCCCGCCACGGCCTCGTTGATCTATCCATAAAGGCACAGGGAGACCTGGAAATCGATGCGCACCATACGGTGGAAGACATCGGCATAACCCTGGGTCAGGCTATTAACAAAGCGCTGGATAAAACGGGTATTCGTCGCTATGGCCATGCTTATGTGCCCCTCGATGAAGCGCTTTCTCGCGTGGTGATCGATTTTTCCGGAAGACCCGGTCTGGATTACCACGTGGACTTTGTCAAGGGCACGGTCGGCAATTTCGATGTGGATTTGTTTCACGAGTTTTTTCAGGGATTTGTGAATCATGCATTTGTGACACTGCATATAGACAATATTCGTGGCAAGAACGCTCATCATCAGGTAGAAACAGTTTTTAAGGCATTCGGCAGGGCATTGCGGATGGCAGTCGAAATCGACCCTAGAGCATCTACTGTTGTGCCTTCGACTAAGGGCAGTTTGTAGGACGAAATGTGTCTTATCCGCGCTAGCTTCGTCAGCTAAAAACTCAAAATCCTCATGTATTGTCATATACACTCCGGTTTTTCGTTTCCAGCTTTCTCGCTAGCACGAATAATCCATCATTTCTCGAGTCACTTTATATTTTCAATTTAGTGCGATTCAGAATTCTTAGTACATGAATAAAGTTGCAGTCATAGACTATGGCATGGGCAATCTCCACTCTGTGGCGAAGGCAGTGGAGCATGTTGGTCGCGAATCAGGTGAAGAAGTTCAGGTGACTGTTACACCGGATGCACAACTCATTGCAGCAGCGGATCGAGTTATTTTTCCTGGTGTAGGTGCGATACGTGATTGTATGGCTGAGATCAATCGGTTAAATGTCGGCCAGATTGTCGAAGAAGCAATGAAAACGAAACCGGTCCTGGCAATCTGTGTTGGCATGCAAGCCTTGATGGAGCACAGTGAAGAAAACGACGGTGTCGACTGCCTTGGTTTTATGCCAGGCCAGGTTCGATTCTTTGGTAATGATTTACAGGACGAAGAGAGCAAGCGACTTAAAGTGCCGCATATGGGTTGGAATAAAGTTACTCAAACTCAAGCACATCCTTTATGGAATGGTGTTCCTGATGAGAGCCGTTTCTATTTCGTACATAGTTATTATGTGGAAAGTGGTGATAAGTCCAAAGTCACCAGTACCACATCTTATGGTAGAGAGGTTGTTGCCAGTCTGGCAGACAACAACATTTTTGCCACACAGTTTCATCCTGAAAAATCACAAACAGTTGGCTTAACTTTGCTTCGCAATTTTCTCAAGTGGGATGGCCAAACCTGATGTTAGTTATTCCTGCAATCGATTTGAAAGACGGCCAATGTGTGCGTCTACGACAGGGGCGCATGGAGGACTCAACAGTTTTTTCAGACGATCCGGTAACCATGGCCGGTCACTGGGTCGAGCAGGGCGCCAGGCGATTACACATTGTTGATTTGAATGGTGCCTTTGCCGGAACACCGGTTAACGGTGAAATCGTAACTGCAATAGTGGCAGCCTACCCCGATCTGCCGGTGCAGATTGGTGGTGGCATTCGCAATTTAGAGAGCGCACAGTTTTACATTGATGCCGGAGTAAATTTCATCATCATCGGTACCGCGGCGGTGAAAGATCCTGATCTGGTCAAATCTGCCTGTGAAAGTTTTCCAGGCAAAATCATAGTTGGCCTGGATGCAGTGGATGGCAAAGTGGCTACGGAAGGATGGGCAGATGTGTCCGAAGTTACTGCCATAGAACTCGCTGAAAAATTTTCCGATGCCGGTGTTGCCGCAATCGTTTATACCGATATCGCTCGAGATGGCATGTTGCAGGGCTGCAACGTCGAGGCGACTGTTGGCCTCGCCCGACAAAGCTCGATACCGGTTATTGCCTCAGGTGGTGTGGCCAAGCTGGCAGACATCGTGGATTTGAAAGCTAGCGCTCAAACCGAAACAGGCGCCGGGATTATTGGAGCGATAACCGGGCGGGCACTTTATGAAGGCACACTGGACTTAAGAGAGGCTCAGTCATATTGCGATGGTGAGGGTAACTAGTGGCACTTGCTAAAAGAATCATTCCCTGCCTGGATTGCGATAAAGGACGTGTCGTGAAAGGCGTTAAATTTGTTGATATAAGAGATGCCGGTGACCCTGTCGAAGTTTCCAAGCGCTATTGCGATGCTGGCGCCGATGAAATTACCTTTCTTGATATAACCGCTAGCCACGAAGATAGAAACACAACGGTCGACACAGTTCGTGCTATAGCAGGACAGGTTTTTATTCCCCTAACTGTTGGCGGTGGAATTCGTACTCTGGAAGACATTCGTACCATGTTGAATGCGGGCGCCGACAAGGTTGCGATTAATACCGCTGCCGTGCACAACCCGGAGTTTGTTCGTGAAGCTGCAGAGCGGTTCGGGTCCCAATGTATTGTAGTTGCAGTCGATGCAAAGCAAGTCTCAGCTGAAGATGCACCAAAGACATGGGAAATCTTTACCCACGGTGGTCGTAATCCAACAGGCCTCGATGCGATCGCATGGGTTAAGAAAATGGTTGACTATGGGGCCGGTGAGATCTTGTTAACCAGTATGGACAGGGATGGCACCAAGATTGGTTTTGATCTCGATCTCAACAGAACAGTCAGCCAGGCAGTACAGGTGCCAGTAATAGCGTCAGGCGGTGTCGGCAATCTGGAACATCTGGCGGAAGGTGTTTTGGAAGGAGAGGCCGATGCGGTATTGGCCGCATCGATATTTCACTTCGGAGAATACAGCATAGAAGAAGCCAAACAACATATGGCTTCGAAGGGCATTGAAGTAAGATTATAGGAATGCCTTCAGGTGGCACAATGCTTCGTCAGAAGCACTTTGAAATTTGCTCATCTATTTCTATACAGGCTCCGCCTTTTCAAAGTACTTCTTTCTCGCCTTGCACTCACCTGAATGCATTCTAAGAGGTTTATTGTTCGAAGTACTAAAAGATATGGCTTTAATTATCTCGTTGCGCAAAAGTTCCTGAAGCACTAACTCTAGGCCGTGGTGAGAACGCATTAATCCCTTTTAATACATTCAACGCTTCGTTGAGTGGATAATCTGTCACTAAAACTTCTTCCGCAGAAATAAGCGCATTCGCCATTTCATCATTAGTTTCTGCTTCTTCGTTGGCGTTATCCAGTCGATTTGGCAGATCGGATTCGCTGACCTGCGCAACGCTTCTTGACCGGCGCGTTACAAAAGCATTTTCAACCACGATGTCCGGCTCGATACCCTGTGCTTGAATGGATCGACCATTGGGAGTGAAGTACAGTGAAGTTGTGAGTTTAATAGCGCGTTGTTCTGCCAGTGGCATGACGGTTTGCACAGAACCTTTACCAAAGCTGCGGGTTCCCATGATGATTGCTCTGCCATGGTCCTGTAATGCGCCGGCGACAATTTCCGAAGCTGAAGCTGAGCCGTTATTAATCAGCACAACCAGAGGTACATCCGCGGCGACGGTATTGGTGGTAGCCATGAATTCCATGTCGTTACCTTCAATTCTGCCTTCGGTGTATACGATTCGACCCTGATCGATAAACGCATCAACCACACCAACTGAAGCCTGCAAGACTCCGCCAGGGTTGTTTCTTAAATCCAGCACCATGCCTTTTAATACTTCATGCTCTGCATATAACTCTTCAATTTCTTCTGCTATTTCGTTTGCAGTATTGGCTCGGAACTGGGAAATACGCACGTAAGCATAGCCAGGTTCCAGCATACGACTGCGCACACTGGTAATCGCAATAACTTCACGAGTGATGGTGAGATCGAATGGCTCACGTCCTTCTCTTGCTATCGTTACCGTTACCTCGGTACCGGGTTCACCGCGCATCAGTTGGGCGGCTTCTTCAGGCAGAATTTGTCGCGTGGGTCGATTGTCAATTTGAATGATCAGGTCCCCGGCCTCGATACCGGCTCGATCAGCAGGCGTGTCATCGATCGGGCTGATGACCTTTATATAGCCGTCTTCTCTACCAACTTCTATACCCAGTCCGCCAAATTCTCCAGTGGTCGTCTCCTGCAGCATGTCGAACTCGTTTTCCACTACGTAGGCTGAATGAGGGTCGAGTCCTGACAGCATGCCGCGAATCGCATGCTCAAGCAGGGTTTGGTCATCCACTTCTTCGACATAAGCCATACGAATACGATCCAGTGCTTCGGTGAACATTCTCACTTCATCTAACGGCAGTGGCAGTGGTTCGGATTGTGACTCTTGCGCTTGAGAGAAGGTCATTGGCAATAGGCCGCTCACCAGGACCAGGGCTTTTAGCCCTTGCTTTACGGGAGTTGGCAATTTCATAGGGAATTCCTGCTTCATCTTTCCGTCTATTTATGCATCTATACGCATGGGATTGTGCTTTGAGTTTACACGTAAATTGACAAAAACTCGTTAAATTGAACCAGCGATTTTCCTGACCACTTACAGGTGGCCCGAAATTGCTGGACTACAGGGGATTCTTGAGTCATCAGCGCAGCCAGTTTTGGGGATTCTGGGCTTCGCCGCGGTAGCGAATTTCGAAATAAAGGCCAGCGGGTCCTCTGGCGGACCCAGCACCAGAAGATGCAATTGTCTCGCCGGCATCCACCCAATTTCCCGCTGCTTGAGTGAGGGCCTGATTCGCACCGTATAGACTCATGTAACCATTGCCATGATCGATAATTACCAGAAGTCCAGAGCCGCGTAGCCAGTCTGAAAAAACAATGCGCCCTGCATGGATGGCTTTAACTGGAGTCCCGGCAGCTGCCGCTATCGTAATGCCCCGTCGTTCCAGATTCCCATCCCCATAGCGGCTGCCAAATTGGGTAGTTACTGGACCCGCTAACGGCGGCGGCAGGCTTCCCCGTTCGTCTGCAAAAGGTGGTACATCGGCAAAACTGGTAACACCTTCCATTGCCCTGCGGATTTCAGCCAGCAAGGCTTCCAGTTCCTGCTGGCTACTTTCTAGCGTTTCGAGTTCCGAACTTCGTGTAGCAATGTCATTATTGAGATTGACCAAGGCTATCGCCCGATCTTGTTTTGCTTCACTTAGTGCCGCTGCTTCGTTTTGCAAGGCGCGTTGTTGTGCATTCAATTCATTGAGCGTGACGGTGAGTGATTCGTTAACCCGGTCAAGTTCACTGAGCGCATTGCGATAGGAGTTAATATTGTTCAATTGCGAATCTGAAAATACCCGCGAGTAATGAAGCAGGCGCGCGCTTTCAGCGATGTCTTCCTGGTTCAATAATGTTTTCAGAAAAGACTGATCGTTAGCCAGATAAGCGATACGAATCGCCTGACTCAATAATTCCTGATCGACTTCAAGTCTGTTAGTTAATCCTGTTTGTTGTTCTTGTAGGTCAACTAACTCAGATTGTCTGTTGGCGATGACCAGTTCCAGCTCTGCGATGGATTGACTGATGCGCGCTACTTCAGTTTCGGCCTCTTGCAATTGGGTTTCGGCGGCCGATTGGCGAGTGCTGGCGTCGGTTAGCCAGTCTTGAATTTCTGAGATAGCAAAATTGACCGAATCCAGCTCTTGTTGAGTAAGCTCAATGTTTTCTGCGGCGTTGATAAAAGATGGTAGAAACACCAGAAAGCAAAAGCAGATAAATCTTGAACGATGCATTAAACGCACCTTTTGGCTTGGCTCCAGGAGATTAGCCCTGGTTTGCTGCCATGCGATCTTCATCGTCTGCCTGCAATAAAACAGTACCAGTCATTTCTTCCGGGATAGGAATGTTCATGAGAGCAAGCATAGTCGGTGCCAGGTCACAAAGACTTCCTTCTGCCGTGAATTGATAAGCAGGATCGCCCACATACACCAATGGCACAGGACCATTGGTATGAGAAGTAAGAGGCTGATTTGTTGCTGGGTCCAGCATTTGTTCAACATTGCCATGATCCGCAGTCACCAGCAGATGACCGTCTACTTCTTTTATTGCGGTAACAATGCGACCCAAACATTGGTCGACTACTTCAACGGCTTTTACCGAAGCCTTAAAATCACCAGTATGACCAACCATGTCGCCGTTGGCATAGTTACAAATTATCGCGTCATACTTTCCTGAGCTGATCGCTTCAACCAGCTTGTCGGTCACTTCAAATGCCGACATCTCTGGTTTTAAATCATAGGTTTTTACTTTCGGTGAAGGCACCAAAACCCTGTCTTCGTTTTCGAATGGCTCTTCTCGTCCACCATTAAAGAAAAAGGTGACGTGAGCATATTTCTCAGTTTCAGCGATGCGTAATTGGGTTTTGTCCTGGCTCGCCAGGTAGGCACCCAAGACATTTGTCAGCTCTTCAGGAGGATAGGCACAGGCAGCATCGATATCAGCTGCGTATTCGGTGAGCATGACATACTCACCCAGCATTGGCCGCGCTGCCCGTTCGAATCCATCGAAATCATCATCAACAAAGGCGCGGGTAATTTCTCTAGCCCTGTCGGCACGAAAATTCATGAATACCACTACATCGCCATCATTTATCACTGCATCATCACTTGGTTCAGCACCTACTAATGTTGCCTGTACAAACTCGTCATCTTCGTCTCGCTCATAGGCAGCATGCAGTGCATCGCTTACGTTAGCGAAGTGAAAATCCGCCTTGCCTTGGCTAAGCATTTCATAGGCCGGTTGCACGCGATCCCAGCGCTTGTCCCGGTCCATGGCGTAGAAGCGACCGCAAATTGAAGCAACTCTTCCTTTGCCAGAATCTTGCAATGTTTTATCTGCTCTTAATAAAGAAGGAAGGGCGCTGCGGGGTGGTGTGTCTCTTCCATCCAAAAAAGCATGCAGGAATAGCTTGCTCACACCACGC
This sequence comes from Gammaproteobacteria bacterium, assembly GCA_028818225.1. GTDB lineage: Bacteria > Pseudomonadota > Gammaproteobacteria > Pseudomonadales > Pseudohongiellaceae > UBA9145. The sequence goes on from JAPPOG010000079.1 coordinate 10,980, forward strand.
CTGCTGGCCAGCCCAATCATCGCCATGATCTGATCTTCGTGACTATGAATGCCGCCAGGGGATAGCAGCCCGAAGAGATGCACTGCTGTTTCAGCAGCTATTGCTTTGTCGATCGCATCCGTAAGCACCTGGTTTTCGAAAAAGCCACCTTCTTCGATATCTTTGTCGATGCGGGTCAGGCTTTGATAAACGACTCTGCCAGCACCAAGGTTCATATGGCCCACTTCAGAATTACCCATTTGCCCTGCTGGCAAACCAACAGATTTTCCTGATGTATCAATCAAAGTGTGTGGCTGATGCGCCCAAAGCTGGTCCCAATTCGGACTATTGGCAGTGTGAATAGCATTGTGGTCAGTTTCTTCGCGATGGCCCCAACCATCGAGTATAAGAAGTAAGGCGGTATTCTTGGCGCTCATTGCGTGAAAATCGATCCCTTTGAGTTTGGCAACCTGAGTGGATTCAGAAGATGGCGGTATTATCCTCGAAAGGCCTTTTGATAGCGAGCATAGCGTGGGATTCCCCGGTTTTTAGCCTTCTTTAGCAGCCATGAGACGTGTATACTGCTCGCCTTTTTAGCAGATGGGCTTCGATTGAATTTACCTGATCGGGCCCCCAATTAATCGAGCCAGGCGCTCAAGAATAAGCGGTCCAGTTTTCGCAAGCACTCATGGGGCAATTCGTCGAATTCATCGGTAATCACCTGGTGTTATCTACATTGTGGGTAGCTACATTGGGTACCATTATCATGTATCACCAGCGGACCAGTGCCAGTAGCGTCGGTCCCCAGCAAGCCGTCATGTTGATTAACCGCCAGGATGCTGTGGTGGTGGACGTGCGTGACAAAAAGGAATTTGATACCGGGCATATTGTTGATTCCATCAATATCCCACTGGCGAAACTGAAACAGCGAATTACAGAACTGAAAAAGCACAAAGAAAAACCCGTTGTAGTGGTGTGCAAGCTGGGACAACAGTCCGGTGATGCGGCAAAAACCCTGCAGGAAGCGGGGCATGATGAGGTCTATCGATTATCCGGTGGGCTGACAGAATGGAAAGCGCAATCACTCCCCCTGGTACAAAAGTAAGCGAGCCAGGGCAACAACTGAATTTGAACTACTAGGATTTATCATGGCAGAAGACGAAAACAACCCACAGGCCGCCCCTCCACCAGAGGGTGCTCAAGCGGCACAAGGCCCCCAGTTTGGGCTGCAAAGAATCTATTTAAAAGATTCTTCCTTTGAATCTCCCCGCAGCCCGGTGGTATTCCAGAGTCAATGGCAGCCAAAGATTAACTTCGACATAAAAACCCGTAGCAATAAGCTGTCTGATGAAACTTATGAAGTTGTATTGGTGCTTACGGCTGAAGCACAGCAGGAAGAAGAGACAGCTTTTCTCGTTGAAGTGCACCAGGCTGGCGTTTTTGGCGCGAAAGATTTTGATGATGCACAGATGGAGCAATTGTTGGCGACAGTTTGCCCGAATATTTTGTTCCCTTACGCCCGGGAAGCTATCGATGCCCTGGTTACCAAGGGAAGTTTTCCGGCATTAATGCTGGCGCCGATTAACTTCGAAGCTCTGTATCAGCAGCAAAAGCAGGCCATGGCAAAACAACAAGCTGCGGCTAATGAAGGCGGTGCTGGCGCGAATAGCGCTGAGCCGCCAGCGCCGGAAAACGCGTAATACTAAACGCCGTCGACGAAGCCTTGCTGACGCCAGGCTTCATAGACAATCACCGCTGCGGCATTCGACAAGTTCATGCTGCGGCTATCTGGCAGCATTGGAATTCTCAAAATTCTCTCATTTCCTAATTCTTTCCTAATAGAAGAAGGAAGACCTCGAGTTTCCGGGCCAAACACGACAAAGTCATCGGGGTCGAAATTTACCGAGTTGTAGGCAACAGAACCCTTGGTAGAAATGCCAAAAATCCTGCTTTTTTCGTGGGTTTTCCGGAATTTTTCCCAGTTTTCATAAGTAAAAATACCGGCATATTCGTGATAATCCAGGCCGGCTCGACGCATTTTCTTGTCTTCCAGATCGAATCCGAAGGGTTTTATCAGGTGTAGCTGTGAACCCGTATTTGCAGCTAAACGGATGATATTTCCCGTATTTGGGGGTATTTCTGGCTCAAAAAGCACGATTTTGATCAAAATTTAACCATCTTTACACGGGATAAGTGAACAGTGTTTATTTAACAGGCCTGCAAATCTTCAATTTGGCAGGCGATTTTGCCGTGATTTCTTCCCAATTTCGCCCGCTCAATCGGGAACGCGTTTCCACATCTAAAAATCCCCCGACATACTTTCCCTAGATTATCCCGATGGGTATTGATATTTGTTTTAGAATTTAGGGGCTTAAACGATATTCCTAAAGGGCTTTTCCTAAGTTTAGTGCGCGCCTGCGCGCAAGACAGGGATTTTGCCCCCTCGAAGAACTGGATGCCTTCGACTACATAGTAATCCAATAGCAGTTGCCACACCGGGAAAAAGAGAACGAACGATAATGCAATTTTTCAAGAAAAAAGCAAAGTCGAAAGGTCGCGTGGGTTTGAACGTAAACTCCGAGCGGCTTGCGTTCGTGCACATGGAAGTGAGAGATGACATTCCCCATCTTTTGAGTTGTGAGCGCATTCCACTGGAATCGGAAAAAGAAGCGGGTAAAGCACTTAACAAACTTGTTAAGGATTTAGGGTTGGAAGGTACGCAATGCAGTTACGTGTTAAATCCAAAAGATTACAACCTGCACCTGGTAGAAGCACCAAATGTTGAACCAGAGGAACTGAAACAGGCGGTTCGCTGGAAGATTAAAGATCTGCTCGACATGAAAGTCGAAGACGCCGCGATTAATGTGTTCCAGGTGCCAGAAGATGCCTATCGCGGCAGGGAAATGGTTTACGTAGTTGCGGCATTGAAAACAAGAATCCAGAACATCGTAAAACTGATTTCTGAATCAGGGCTGGAGCTGGCAGTAATCGATATACCTGAACTGGTAATGAAAAACATTGCATCGCGTTTTATCGATGATGATGGTAAGGGCGAGCTCGGTGAAACATTTATCGAACTACCTTCAATTGGGAGTTCAGACGTCACGATTAGTATCTTTGAAGGGCGTACTCAACAAATTTCGGGAGTTGATGTGGACATTGATGATATCCAAGACGATCGCCCATTCTTCGCTTCTGCACCGGACCCCGATAATGTTGGCGATATTAATGGTAGTGCAATAATCGAATTCGATCTCAGTGACGCCGAATTACCTTTCTCTCTGGATTTTCTATCTTACGATTGGCGCGGTGCCGCAAATCTCGAGAATGAGAATGAAGATGGAGATTATGGAGACAATCCCAGAGGCAGAATTACCTTTGGCTCCTATCATGGCCATGACCGCGTCATCAACTGGCAGGAAATCTACATAGCACCAGATTAAGTTAGCGGCCGATACATATAGCAAGGTAGTTATGCGGTCGAAGCTGCTGCGCTCGACATTGCTTCGTTAAAACTCCTAGTCTCCTTCGAGCTTGTCCGAACCAGAATGAGAAGTTCCGAGTTCCTTGATCTTCCTGGTCAACGTGTTGCGTCCCCAACCGAGGAGATTGGCTGCATCTCTTCTCCGTCCAGCCGTATGCTTTAATGCGATATCAATCAGGGTTCTCTCAAATAGGGGGGTTGCTTCGTTAAGAATACCGGTATTACCAAGGCTTAATTGCTGGTCAGCCCACGCCTGTAATCCCTGGGTCCAGCTTCCGGTGTTACCGACCTCTGCTTCTTGTTCGGAGAATTCCGGTGGCAGGTCATTAAGATGTACTTCCCGGCCTGAGGCCATCACCGTTATCCAGCGACAAAAGTTTTCCAGTTGGCGTACATTACCCGGCCAACTTAATCCCAGCAGGTATTTTTCTGTTTCAGGCCGGAGTACCTTGGGTTCGACTTCGAGTTCTTCAGCTGCAATCCTCAGGAAATGATTCGCAAGCTTTGGTATATCTTCGCGACGTTCACAAAGACTGGGAATATGAATCCGGATAACATTTAAGCGATGAAACAGATCCTCTCGAAATCTGTGTTGTTCCACCAGTTTTTCAAGATTCTGGTGCGTAGCGGCGATAATGCGCACGTCCACTTTGATAGAGGTATGTCCACCAACACGATAGAACTCTCCATCGGAAAGCACTCTCAGCAACCTGGTTTGTGTGTCTGCCGGCATATCACCAATCTCATCGAGAAACAGCGTGCCACCATTGGCCTGCTCGAACCTGCCTGTGCGCTGCTGAGTCGCGCCTGTGAAGGCGCCTTTTTCATGACCAAATAGTTCCGATTCAATTAGCTCCTTTGGAATTGCAGCGACGTTCAGGGGTACAAAAGGTCTATGTTTGCGGGGGCTATGTTCGTGCAGAGCATGGGCAACCAGTTCTTTACCGGTACCGGACTCGCCATTAATCAGTACGGATATGTTTGAATTTGATAAGCGGCCGATTGCGCGAAACACCTCCTGCATGGCCGGTGCTTCGCCAATTATTTGTTGTGATGGTTCGATAGCCGCATCAGTCTCTTCGCCCAGTTTTTCTTTGACATGATCCAGTGCACGCTTTGTCATGGCAATTGCATCATCAATATCGAATGGTTTTGGCAAATACTCAAAAGCACCACGGCTATAGGAAGACACCGCGCTATCCAAATCCGAATGGGCTGTCATAATAATTACGGGTAGATCGGGATGCGATTCCTTAATTGTGGATAATAAGTCCAGGCCGCTAATCCCAGGCATGCGAATATCGCTAATAATTGCATCGGGTGATACCTGTTGCAGCCGGTGCAACAAATCATCACCATTCTCAAATGTTTCAGTGTTTAAACCTGTCTTGGTTAGAGATTTTTCTAACACCCAGCGTATGGATCGATCATCATCTAAAATCCAGACTGAATTATGTGCACTCATCATTTCTACAACCTTTGTTTCAGATTAGTGGTGATTTCCAAATGGAATCACTACTGTAAATTTCGTTTTACCAGCTTTGCTATTCACTTCAATCATGCCGTGATGCTGATTAACAATGCCGTGGGTAATTGGTAATCCAAGACCAGTTCCATCAGCGCGACCACTGATCATCGGATAGAAAATTGTATCGATCATGTCTTCCGGAATTCCTGGCCCGTTATCGATTACTTCGATACCAGCGGCAAGCCGATGAAACCGTGATCCTATAGTTGTATTCCTGACAATCCGACTGCGTAATAATATTTCACCCAGGCCGTGATCCACATCGGGGCTACTTAAAGATTGCACTGCGTTACGCACAAGATTGAGCATTGCCTGAATTAATTGTTCAGAATCGGCATAAATAGCTGGAATACTTGGATCGTAGTCGTAGGCCAGTCTGATGCTATCGCCACTGACTTCCGCACTGACTAGTTGTCTTACACGCTCCAGTACTTCATGGATATTTATTTCACGAAGCTCTAAAGGCTTACGCGATCCAACCATTCGATCAACGAGATTATGGAGGCGATCCGCTTCTTCAATAATCACATTGGTATAGTCGGTTAACTCTCCTGCAGCAATCTCATTGGAAAGAAGTTGGGCAGCACCACGAATTCCTCCCAAGGGATTTTTAATTTCATGGGCAAGGCCACGAACTAGTTCTCGCGTCGTTGCATGGGCAGAATTGAGTGATTCTTCCCGACTAATCCGCTGGGAATGTTCTAATGAATTAATCTCCATCAATGCCTTGCTCTCACCTTCGTATTCGAATGGGCTTAAGGTGTAATCCACAAAAATTGTTTTATCGCGCATAACATTCAGTTCTGCTTTGCGTTTGGTAAAACTACTGTTTTTAACCATCGCCGTTTGCATCTCGCCAATGTCTTCTTCGGCGTTAGTAATGATGTCGCCAATAAAGAGATGCCTGGCTTTCTTATCACTAATTTCAAGCAAGGCCTCGGCAGCGATATTGATGTAAAGCAGGCGGAGATTACTGTCTAGCAGCACTACCCCGGTCTTCAATTGGTCTAACAGCCGCTTATGTACGTTTTCCAGGGTCACACTACTGCTCAGTAAGTTATCTCAATCGGAAGGCCCGCCGTCCCAGCACCCAAGATGCTATGCAATAAAAAGACCAACTAAGTTAACGGATGAATCTCCCGAATGGCCCGTAAATTGGGGGTTAGCAGGCTGCTGCAAGGGTTTGGCGGAATTGTGGAGGGGAGTATGCACCAAAATAGTGCACAAGGCAATTTCAGGTGACCAATAATGCTGAGGCAAAAAAAGCCCGGGACTAGCCCGGGCTTCGTATCAATCGGCTAGCAGAGCTTAAGCTAAAGCTTCTTTAGTAGTTTTGATGATAGCTGATGCCACCTTATAGGGATCTGCATTAGAGGCAGTCCGTCGATCTTCCAGGCGTCCTTTCCAGCCATCTTCAACGGTGCCTACTGGAATGCGAATTGAAGCGCCCCGGTCGGAGACTCCGTAGCTGAATACATCAATTGACTGAGTCTCGTGCTCGCCGGTTAAACGCTGATCATTGTTGGCGCCGTATACACTGATGTGACGGTCGATATTTTTGCCGAAGTGTTCACAAATCTTTGTAAATACGGACTCATCACCAGACTCTCGCATAGTGCCATTAGAAAAATTGGCATGCATGCCCGAGCCATTCCAGTCCAGATCCTTGCCCAGTGGCTTGGGTTCATAGTTAATCGCCAGGCCATAGCGTTCTGCTGTGCGTTCCAGAATGTAGCGAGAAACCCAGGTCTCATCACCGGCACGCTTGGCACCCTTGGCGAACACCTGGAATTCCCACTGACCAGCAGCAACCTCGGCATTGATACCTTCTACATTAATCCCTGCTTCGAGGCAGAGATCCAAATGGTCTTCTACACAATCGCGGCCATGGGCATTTTTCGCGCCAACCGAGCAATAGTAAGGGCCTTGAGGGCTAGGGTAACCACCGCGAGGGAAACCAGGCGGTAAATTCGATTTGGTATCCCAGAGAAAATATTCTTGTTCGAAGCCAAACCAGAAATCTTCATCATCGTCATCGATGGTCGCGCGGCCATTGGACTCATGAGGTGTTCCGTCAGCATTCAGTACTTCAGTCATTACCAGATAAGCATTGGCACGATCAGGATCAGGATAGATTGCTACGGGCTTTAACAGGCAATCAGAGTCATCGCCTGTTGCTTGCAGCGTGGAAGAACCGTCGAATGACCACATTGGGCATTCTTCCAGAGTTCCACCAAAGTCCGATTGAATGCGCGTCTTACTGCGTAGGCTTTGGGTAGGCTTGAAGCCATCGAGCCAGATGTATTCCAGTTTTGATTTCATTTTTTAACTTTCTCCTAATCGATTGTCGACTACTTGATACTAAATTCTTTATCCGCGAGTCTCTGGTCGCTTCATATAAGTTTCGGACTTTTCGCATGGCCGAGATGCCAAAGCGAAAAGATCACCATATCGAGACATGGGTCCCGAATCTATTCACAGGGGTACCAATCTAATCAGATATACTACTTTCTGAGGCTTGCCTTGTGTGCATGGGGAGGAGCAAAATGTATGCCAGCAACCAAACCGCTACAAGGCCCGAATTTACTGGAGCTAAAAATAAACTTCAACAAAAAGAGCACTGATAGAGTGCAATACAATTTTCTATGCTTCATTAAGGTGCGAAATTTTTGAAATTAGAAAAAATCTGCACCATGAAAGCGCCAAAATCAGTAGTTGAGCAGACTTGATTCTGCTACCGAATTTAGTCCCGAGATCCCAATGTTGTACCTCATCAAGCTATTTCCAGAGATAACGATCAAGAGTCGTCCTGTCAGGCGACGCTTTATCCGGCAGTTACGGAAAAATATTCGCGAAGTATTGAGAGAACTGGATGACGAAGTGAAGGTGACGGGTGATTGGGATGTCCTGGAAGTTGAGACCAGTAAAAAGGCTGAAAATGAGAATAGTGCTATTACCAACAGGCTCAAATCAACCCCTGGTATCGCCGCGATTCTTTCCGTGGACCGTCACCCCTTGCCTGATATGGATGGAATTTTCCAACTTACCCGAAATTTTTACGGCGAATTACTTAAATCTAAAACCTTTGCTGTGCGTTGCAAACGAACCGGCAAGCATCCGTTTCGATCTGTCGATGTAGAAGAATACGTGGGTGGCGGACTTAAACGGCATTGCGATACTGCAGGTGTAAAGCTAAAAAACCCTGATGTTTCCGTGTTGTTAGAAGTCAGAGATAATTTTCTTTACATCGTCAAGCAACAAATCCCGGGACTCGGAGGTTTCCCGCTGGGCTGCCAGGATGCAGTATTATCACTTATATCTGGTGGATTCGATTCTTCAGTATCCAGCTACCTTTGCATAAAACGTGGTCTGCAAACTCATTACTGCTTTTTCAATCTCGGTGGTAAAGCTCATGAACTGGCTGTGAAAGAGGTCGCGTTATTCTTGTGGATGAAGTATCACAGTTCCCATCGTGTGAAGTTTATATCCATACCCTTCGAGGGAGTTGTCGAAGAGATACTAAATAAAATTGCTGATTCCCAAATGGGGGTGGTGCTAAAGCGCATGATGCTGAGGGCAGGCGATGCCATGATTAAAACGATGCATATTGATGCGTTAGTAACAGGCGAAAGTGTTGCTCAGGTATCAAGTCAAACCTTGCTCAACTTGTCTGTGATCGATTCGGTTATAGACACCTTGGTGTTAAGGCCGTTATGCGTAAGTGATAAGCAAGAGATTATTGATCTTGCCCGCGAGATTGGCACAGAAGATTTTTCAAAAAACATTCCTGAATATTGTGCGGTTATTTCTAAAAACCCAACGACCAAAGCAAAACCAGAGAAGATAGAAAATGAAGAAAAGCTTTTTGACTTTAATGTTTTGGAAGATGCAATAAAGTCGGCTCGCCATCAATTAATTACCGAAGTCGTTGAAGATTTTAATAATATAAGTACTGAAGTCAAAATTACCGGGGAAGTTACCAGGGGTGATGTTGTTATCGATATCCGTCATCCTAATGATTTGGAAATTAGTCCGTTTAGCTTACCGGAGGCCGAAGTGCTGAATATTCCCTTCTATAAATTACGTAGTGACTTTTCTGAACTGGACAAGAACACGCAATATTTACTTTATTGCGAAAAAGGCATGATGAGTCGACTTCATGCCGCCCACCTGCAAGATGCAGGTTATAGCAATATTGGTGTTCTCGAGCTTAAAAATAGTAATTAGCTATGGCTTCCGGCACTACCATCAGCACGAGTAAACCAGCTTAAATGATCACTAACACTCGTGTATACTCGCGCGCTTTTGCAGTTATTCCATCCATAGAAAAAACCAGATGATCGAACAAATTCGCAACATTGCCATTATCGCCCACGTCGATCATGGTAAAACCACTCTGGTAGACAAGCTCTTGCAGCAGTCAGGCACATTAGCGAGTCGAGGCAAGCAGCTGGAAAGGGTAATGGATTCCAACGATCAGGAAAAAGAACGTGGTATTACAATCCTGGCTAAAAATACTGCAATTAATTGGCAGGACTTTCATATCAATATCGTAGATACCCCAGGGCATGCCGATTTCGGGGGTGAAGTCGAGCGGGTACTTTCCATGGTAGATAGTGTCCTCCTGTTGGTGGACGCGGTTGATGGGCCCATGCCACAGACCCGGTTCGTAACCCAAAAAGCCTTTGCACAGGGGCTGAATCCAATCGTAGTGGTTAACAAAGTCGATCGAGACGGCGCACGGCCGCATTGGGTTGTAGATGAGGTATTCGATTTATTCGATAAGCTTGGTGCCAATGAAGCGCAATTGGACTTCCCGGTAGTCTATGCTTCGGCCTTACAGGGGATCGCAGGAAGTGAGGCAGAAGATCTCGCCGCCGACATGCTGCCTCTGTTCGAAGCAATCGTTGCAAAAGTTCCGCCGCCAGATGTTGCGGTGGATGCGCCGCTGCAAATGCAGATCAGTGCGCTGGATTACAGTAGCTATGTTGGTGTCATTGGTATCGGGCGAATAACCAGAGGCTCAGCCAAACCGAATCAACAGGTAATAATTATCGATCGCCAGGGCAAGGAACGAAAAGGGAAGATTCTCCAGGTGAAGAGTCACCTTGGTTTGGAACGCATAGATGTAGAAGAAGCTACCGCAGGTGAAATCGTCTGTATTACCGGCATAGAGGATTTAAAAATTTCCGATACTTTATGCGACCCCTCACAAGTCGAAGCGATGCCGGCGCTAACTGTCGATGAGCCGACGATTAGTATGACTTTCCAGGTAAACGATTCGCCTTTTGCTGGCAAAGAAGGAAAGTTTCTCACGACACGACATCTAAAAGAACGACTGGAAAGAGAGCTTTTGCATAACGTTGCCCTGCGAGTAGAGCAGGGCAGTGAGCCTGACAAATATACTGTGTCAGGACGCGGTGAATTACATCTCGCAGTTTTGATTGAAAGCATGCGGCGAGAAGGATATGAACTGGCAGTTTCCAAACCTGAAGTCATTGTTCAGGAAAAAGGAGGTAAAAAGTGCGAGCCCTATGAATCGCTTGTCGTCGACTGTGAAGAAAAGCATCAAGGTGCGGTAATGGAAGAACTCGGTGCGCGCAGAGCGGAGTTAAAAAATTTAGTCCCGGATGCAAAAGGAAGAGTAAAACTGGAGTTTTTAATTCCAACCAGGGGACTCATTGGTTTTAGATCACAGTTCTTATCAATCACTTCGGGATCAGGAATTATGACTCATGTGTTTGAGCACTATGGCGATTTCAAGGAAACCGAATTAGCAAATCGCAAGAACGGCGTGCTGGTATCAATGGTTAAAGGAAAGACTCTCGCATATTCGCTTTTTAACCTTCAGGATAGAGGCCGGTTATTTATCGAGCCCAACACTGAAGTGTACGAGGGGATGATCGTGGGCCTGCACAGTCGCGATAATGATCTTGCAGTTAATCCAACTAAGGCTAAACAATTAACAAATATTCGAGCCGCAGGAAGTGATGAAAATATTCTGTTAACGCCGCCCATTAATCATAGCTTGGAACAGGCGATGGAATTCATTGCAGATGATGAATTAGTCGAGGTGACACCCGGCCATATACGGTTACGAAAAAAGTACTTAACCGAGAACGAACGAAAAAGAATGAGCCGGGGTACCGCTGCTCGCGGATAGCTTACGTCCCCATAGATTCTGAAATTCTAAGCTAGCACTAAAAATTAAGCTGGCCTACTATAGGTTTCAAAGGCCCAAATGCAGCAGGCAGGAAGCTACATGTTAGTGTTATTTCCAGAAATAAAACCCTTTAAACGGCATCAGATTCGTGTGTCTGATGTCCATGAGTTGTACTTGGATGAGTCCGGTGATCCCGAGGGAATCCCAGTGCTTTTCGTTCATGGCGGCCCCGGCGGAGCCTGTGATGCCAGTTCACGTCGATTTTATGATCCACAAATTTTCAGAATAATTACCTTTGATCAGCGGGGATGTGGCAGATCAACTCCCCATGGATCGCTGGAACAAAATACAACGGCTGATCTTATAAGCGATATGGAAAAAATTCGTGAACATTTGGCCATTGATAAGTGGGTTTTATTTGGTGGTTCCTGGGGTTCAACTCTTAGTCTACTTTATGCGCAGGCCCATTCTGATAGGGTATCTGCACTCATATTGCGTGGCATTTTTCTTTGTCGGCAGAGCGAATTGGATTGGTTATATAAAGACGGAGCTAACAGAATTTTTCCTGACTACTGGGAAGATTTTATTAAGCCCATCACTGAAAGTGAGCGAGGTGATTTAATAAAGGCTTACTATGAGCGACTCACAGGTGAGGATGAGCTTGCCAGAATGGCCGCAGCAAAAGCATGGTCTGCATGGGAAGGAAATTGCATAAAACTGCGGCCTAGTGCAGAAGCTTTAGCTAAATTCACCAAGCCCCATTTTGCACTGGCGTTAGCACGGATTGAGGCCCATTACTTCTCAAACAAGGGATTCGTTGAAGAGAATCAAATCTTGAAAAACATTAGTTCGATTAATGATATTCCAGGCCGAATAGTGCATGGACGTTATGACATTGTTTGTCCCCTCAGCAATGCCTTGGCGCTGCATCATCAGTGGGCAAATTCAGAATTACATATAGTTCGAGATGCGGGCCACTCAGCTTCGGAACCCGGAATTGTTGATGCTCTCATTCGTGCGACGCAAGACATTGCAAAAGAGCTGCAAACCGCTGGTTAAATCTCTTCAATGATTGCCCTTATCCAAAGAGTTAACTTCGCAAAGGTTGTAATTGAAGAAGAATTGTATTCTGAGATTGACAAGGGTGTGCTCGCCTTAATAGGAATTGAAAAGGAAGACTGCAACGCGAGTGCAGAAAAGCTCCTGGAAAGAATTCTTTCTTATCGAATTTTTTCCGATGAAGAAGGAAAGATGAACCTAAGTGTGCGGGATGTAGAAGGCGGCTTAATGCTGGTAAGCCAGTTCACTCTGGCTGCTGCGACCGATAAAGGATTAAGACCCAGTTTTTCCTCTGCTAAACCGCCTGCTGAAGCCGAGCAGATTTTTAATCATTTGCTTGAATATGCTCAAACAAATTACCCAAAAGTCGGCTGCGGACAATTCGCGGCTGACATGAAAATCAGTTTGGAAAACGATGGCCCGGTTACTTTTCGATTAAAGGTTTAAATCGAAAGTATCACTGGCTGGCGGCAGCTTCCTCTTCAGCCTGCCGTTTGCGTATTATCCGCCCTGCCAAAATTCCCACTTCGAATAGAGCCCACATTGGCAGCGCCAGCATCGACTGGGTAAACGGATCAGGTGGGGTAAGTAACATTGCGATAACGAAACAGCTTACGACAACATAAGGGCGTTTCTCTGATAAAGAGTCCGGTTCAGCCAGTCCAGCCCATATACAGAGAAATACGGCTATTGGTATTTCGAAAGCAATTCCGAAAGCAAAGAATATTGTTAAGGCAAAACTCAGGAAGCTGCTTATGTCGGGAGCAACCTGTATCCCATCCGGAGCAACTGAAATAAAAAACGCGAAAACGATGCCGAAAAGGATATAGCGGGCGAATGCCACGCCAGCATAAAAGAGCAGTACGCTGGAGATAAATAAAGGAATTGCTACCGCCTTTTCATTTTTATAAAGACCCGGCGCTATAAAAGACCATAGCTGATAAAGAATGTAAGGAGCTGCCAGTAAGAACGCGACGTAAAATGTGAGCTTGAAAGGCGCAAAAAACGGAGAGGTCGGATCGATAGCGATCATACTCGACCCTTCCGGCAAGGCCTGGATTAAAGGCATGGCGACGTAATTGTAAATATCGTTGGCCCAATAGAACAAAGCCAGGAAAAGAACAACTATAGTGACGACGCATTTCAGAATGCGATCACGCAGTTCGACCAGATGGTCAATTAGCGTTAATTCCTTCTCGTCCTCAGCTGACAGCATCGTCTTGTTTTACTTCTTTGACAGAATTATCTTCAGCAACTTTAGGATTTCCCGCAGGTTCATAGATCTCTTTGGCGACGTCTTCTACCTGGTCAGAAACTTCTTTTAACTCTTCCTGAATAGATTTATCCGCAGCGTCATCTGCTGATTGTTGGTCGGTAGCTTTGGAAGCTCCGGGGTCGAAGTTATCCGTGTTCACCAATTTATTAACAGACGTCTCTGTATCTTTTGCTACAGATTCAACTTTTGCTTTCGCTTCATCAATCTGAGCAAGGACAGACTCGTTATGTAATTGTCGTCGAATCTCGTCAGTATTTAACTCACGCTCAATCTCTGCTTTTACTTTGTAGAAAGAACGCCGAAACCTGCCTATCCACAGGCCAGCTGTTTTTACAGCAGCAGGCAGTCGCTCTGGGCCAATTACGATCAGAGCGACAATCAGAATTAAAAGTATTTCGGTCGAATGAATGTTAAACATCGACAGAAGTCGCGTAGTTAACTATAGAATAGAGTGCAGAAGTTGAAATATTATTTGGTTTCCACTTTTTCTGCGGTTGCTTCGATAGTTTCGCCTGCAGCTTCTTCAGATTCTTCAGAATCAGATTCAGTTTCGTCATCTTTCATTGCGGTTTTAAATCCTTTTAAGGCGCCACCGAGATCAGAACCCAAGTTACGTAACTTTTTGGTTCCGAATAGCATTACTACGATTAACAAGATAATCAGTAGTTGCCAAATGCCAATTCCACCTACACCCATGATAAACCTCCAATACCAACAGTCTACTTAATTGTTGGTTTCAATTTTACGTGATGCCTTTTCTTCAAGGCCAGATATGTTAAACCGTTTCTCCAGTTCATTCAGAACATGCTCGGGTCCTAAATCAAAATGGCTCAACATAACCATTGTATGAAACCAAAGATCAGCAGTTTCATGAATAACTGCTGCTTTGCCTTCGCCAGAACCAGTCGTGCACTCCTTCGCAGCGACAATTGTTTCATTAGCTTCTTCACCAACTTTTTCGAGAATTTTTTCCAGCCCTTTCTCGTGTAAGCTCGCTACGTAAGAACTATCGCCTGAAGCGGATTTTCTTTGCTCCAGTACCACCGCTAATTCATCTAACACTTTGCTCATTTTAGCACTCAACTCTTAATGCAAACACCTGGAGTGTTTCACGTAGTGTCCGATTTTCCATACATTTCTGTCGGATTCTTTAAGATGGGCTCAAATACTTCCCAATCGCCGTTTTTCAGCTTTTGGAAAAAACAGCTTTCACGCCCGGTATGACAGGCTATACCGCCGATCTGCTCGACCTGAAAGCATAGCGTGTCATTGTCGCAGTCCAAATATACATCTACAAGTTTTTGCACATTGCCCGATTCTTCGCCTTTCCGCCATAGCGTGGCGCGAGATCGCGACCAATAGATTGCCCGACCTTCAGTAATAGAAGCTTGCAGGGCATCCCGGTTAGCCCAGGCCTGCATCAAAATCCGCCCGGAAGCAGCATCTTGGGCAATTACAGGCACCAATCCATCACTATTCCAGTTCACTTTGTCGAGAAATGAAGTCATCGGTCAAGTATGCGCTCTCACTGTTTAAAACACAAAAGGTAGAGACCAAGGCCTGTTAGACCCAGTGTCAGCGCAGGAATATCCAGGATCAAACTTTGTACGCCAGGTATAAAAGTTGCAGCAGCTAACACTAATGCCGTTACTCCAATAATACGCGCCCCGCGCTTCTCGCTCTTTTTTATTTCGGCTTGTCTTTCTTGCTCAGCTTCCAATGTTGCATTTAAGGAGCTCAATTGGCCAGACTGCTCTATTGCATTTATTACAAGAAGCGGCAAATGGGGAAGTTGCTCAATCCAGTTTGGAATATTTTCCTGAATTTTTTCCAGTAATGTAAAAGGATTGAGCCGCTTGCTGTTCCAGCTTTCAAGATAGGGCAGTGCCGTTTTCCATAGATCTAATTCCGGGTAAAGCTGTCTACCCAGTCCCTCTATGTTCAACAATGTTTTTTGTAGCAACACCAGCGAAGGTTGAACTTCCATATTAAATCTTCCGGCAGTGCGAAACAGTTGTGCAAGCAGTTGCCCAAATGAAATATCTTTAAGAGGCTTTTCGAAAATGGGTTCGCACACACTACGCATCGCAGACTCAAATTCGGGCACTCTTGTTTCTTTAGGAACCCAACCGCATTCCACATGCAATTCTGCAACTCTTCGATAATCGCGTTTAAAGATAGCGAGCAAGTTTTTGGCGAGATACTCCTGATCATCATCACTTAGCGAACCGATAATGGCACAATCTATAGCAATGTATTGTGGATTGTTTGGATTTTCACGAGATACAAAGATGTTCCCGGGGTGCATATCTGCATGAAAAAAATTGTGTTCAAAGACCTGGGTGAAAAAAATATCAACACCAGTTTCCGCCAATTTTTTTAGATCAATCTTGGCTTTGTTAAGTTCGTCAATGTTAGTAACTGGAATACCATGGATGCGCTCCATGACCAGAATATTTTTGCGTGTGTAATCCCAATAGATTTTTGGCACATAGAGGACTGAACTATTTTCGAAGTTTTTCCTTAGTAGGGAAGTATTTGCTGCCTCTGTCTGCAGGTTAAGCTCATCAAAAATTATATTTTCGTAATCATTAACTACTTCGATTGGGCGCAGGCGCTTACCCAATGCAGATTGCGATTCAATGAGTTTCGCTATCCACTTTAAAAGTTTAATGTCTTCTTTTACGGTTTTTTCAATTCCGGGGCGTATTACTTTAACAACAACCTCTTCACCAGTTTTCAATTGCGCCTTGTGAACTTGTGCAACCGATGCAGACGCGAATGGCTTCTCTTCCAATT
This sequence comes from Gammaproteobacteria bacterium, assembly GCA_028818225.1. GTDB lineage: Bacteria > Pseudomonadota > Gammaproteobacteria > Pseudomonadales > Pseudohongiellaceae > UBA9145. The sequence goes on from JAPPOG010000079.1 coordinate 27,268, forward strand.
TTTTGAATACTTTTTTAGCTTCGATGCCAAGAGAATCGTCGACTATTGATTGAATGTCCGGACTGGTAAAAGGGGGAACATTATCCTGCAGAGATTGCAACTCATCTGCCAACTCTGCGTCCAAAAAATCTCTGCGCGTGGAGAGTAACTGGCCGAATTTAATGTAGATGGGCCCCAGTTCCTCCAGAGCTTTGCGTAAGCGGAAATTCCGGGATTCTTTCTCACTACCACTCGACGTACCAATACGAAAAGGAAATAGCAAAACACGCATCCAGCCCACTCCAGGCTGATCTGCCAGAAATTCATCAAGCCGATATTTTGCAATCACTCTAAGAATTATCAGGAGACGGGGCATCGGAAATACGAATTCAACTCTGCGGACTAGCGGGGGAGCAAAGATAACACCTGTATACCAGGCAAACAAGAAAGGCGTAGAAAAAAAATGAGGGTTTTCAGTCGTTTACTTGATCTAGTTTTTGATAGAGCAATTCTGTTTTGGCATTAACCCGATCGATTTTGAGTCGTAGTTCATCCAATTCCATACTAAATTTTTCGACTTCAGTGGGGTGGGGAAACTGTCGCGATTCTTCAACCAGATAATCATTGACGCTGCGTTTTACTCTTTGATTGGTTTGCTTGCTCCAGGAGGCAAGGTCATGAACGAGCTGGTCAGCTTCATGGGCAATGACGTCACCGGTAAGAGTTGCCATAAGATCTGCCCACTGGATATCCAATGAATGCAAAGTTGTATAGATATCCTGTACCAATTGAGCATCACCAGAGATTGTGATTTGAGTGTTTGCTAGTGGCGTTTCTTTATTAGTGAGCAAAGTCATTAAATCACTGGCTTCACCGGCAACTGAAGCGTCTGGAGTGACATTGAGTTGATCTGCGTTTGCAGAGCTTAAGCTTATTCGATCTGATTCCAGGAATGCGGTCACGGTAATGTCCGGTTTGAAAACCTGTACAGATAAACATTTGCCAGCGAATTGTTTAAACTTTTCTTGCAAATATGGGTCTGATCCAAGTAAGTGGTTTACTAACTTCTCTGCTGGCCAGATTATAGTTGAGGCAATTAATTCACTCATGTTGATTTAAAGCCCAAATGAATCGCACAGATACCATTCATGACATTATGGTACTTGCAGTTTACAAATCCTGCTGATTGCATCATCCCTAGCAAAGTCTCCTGATCCGGATGCATGCGAATCGATTCGACGAGGTAACGGTAACTGTCGGCATCGCCAGTTATGATTTTGCCAGCCGCCGGCCATAATGATGAGAAGGCATCATAGGCTTTTTCTAACAACTGGTTCTTGGGTTTGGAAAATTCCAGGATTAAAACTCTGCCACCCGGTTTTAATATGCGCGCCATTGAAGCGAGAGCGGCATCTTTGTTTGTTACATTTCTCAAGCCGTATGCAATACAAATACAATCAAAGGTATTGTCGGCAAAGGGCAGGGCTTCGGCATTGACCTGTGCAAACTGCACATTATGAATTTTCCCTTCATCGATTATTCGATCACGACCAACATCCAACATCGCATCGTTTATGTCCGCCAGTACCACTTGCCCCGATTCGCCTACAATAGTAGAGAAACGAAGTGAGAAATCTCCGGTGCCGCCTGCCAAATCCAGCACCCTGTGGCCAGGCCTTAATGCACTTAGTTCGATAGTAAAGCGTTTGATTAATCGGTGAGTACCCAGAGACATTACATCGTTCATCATGTCATAGCGATTAGCCACTGAACGAAATACCTGGCCAACTCTCTCCTGTTTTTCTTCAACAGGAACTTCTTCGTAACCGAAATGGGTGGTGTTGTGATTATTGGTGGTTTTATTCATCAGTTATCTGCAACTGGCTTTATCTGAATGACTTGCGTATCTGCGGGCAGTGGTTCGCGAGTCTCGCCTGCCTCTTGCAGTTTTGCAAGGTAGGTATTCCACAGTTCCTTCTCATCCTCTCCGAGTTCACGCAAATAGTCCCAGCTATAAATTCCCGTGTCGTGGCCGTCGTCAAATACAAGTTTTACCGCATAATTGCCCACTGATTGAACGTTGGTGAGTTTGACGTGGCGTTTACCAGATTGGAGGACTTCCTGACCTATCCCATGACCACGAACTTCCGCAGAAGGAGAGTGAACTCGCAAAAATTCAGCGGATAGTGCATGTGTTATGCCATCGGCATAGACCAACTCTAATGTCGCTGACTTTTTATGCAGGCGGATATCAGTGGGAACGATATTCGTCATGAGCTACCTATCAAAGTATGTAGCGACTCAGATCTTCATCTTGCGCTAGTTCATCGAGTTGTTTTTCAACATAAGCCTTGTCGATCACGAGTTCCTTATTATCACCAACTGCCAAATCAGCCGCTGAGAAAGAAACTTCTTCTAATAGTCTTTCCATAACTGTATGCAACCGGCGAGCTCCGATGTTTTCAGTGCGCTCATTTACCTGCCAGGCAGTTTCGGCGATTTTCTGAATACCGTCTTTGCTAAAACTTACTTGTAATTCTTCCGTTGCTAACAATGCCTGATACTGCTCCGTTAATGACGCGTCAGGTTCTTCCAGAATGCGTTCAAAATCTTCAGCAGAAAGAGGGTCCAATTCCACTCGAATTGGCAGGCGACCTTGTAGTTCCGGAATAAGATCCGATGGCTTGGATAAATGAAAAGCACCCGAAGCAATGAACAGTATATGATCTGTTTTGATACTGCCGTATTTGGTTGATACGGTTGATCCTTCTATCAAGGGTAATAAGTCCCGCTGCACACCTTCCCTGGAAACGCTGGCATTACCCTGCTCGTGTCGGTTAGTAATTTTGTCGATCTCATCCAGAAAGACAATGCCAGTTTGTTCCGTGGCTTCAACGGCACGATTCTTGATTTCTTCTTCATTAATAAGTTTGGCTGCTTCTTCGTCTTTAGCAACTTTCAGCGCTGCCTTGACAGTCATACGTCGAGACCTTTTCCGCCCCGTGTTCATGTTCGAAAACATGCTCTTTAACTGACTGGTCATATCTTCCAGTCCAGGAGGCGCCATGATTTCCACGCCAGTGGGCACTTCCGAAATTTTAATTTCGATCTCTTTATCATCCAGTTCGCCTTGGCGAATTTTTTTTCGAAATACCTGGCGCGCATTGGATTGTCCGTTATCAGCATCTTGTTGCTCATCAGTGCGCGCCTGGGGTAGCAGCACATCCAGGATGCGGTCTTCCGCAAGATCTGCAGCCAGATGCTGAACTTTTTGAATCTCGGTTTCTCGGATCATTTTTACGGCAACATCGACCAGGTCCCGCACTATGGATTCCACATCGCGACCGACATAACCAACTTCAGTAAATTTAGTAGCTTCAACTTTTATGAAAGGCGCTTGTGCTAGTTTTGCCAGGCGTCGAGCAATTTCGGTTTTTCCCACACCCGTAGGGCCAATCATTAAAATATTCTTGGGTGTAATTTCTGCCCGCAGCTCTTCGTCGAGCTGCATTCTGCGCCATCGGTTACGCAATGCAATTGCAACGGCGCGTTTAGCTTTGTCTTGTCCCACAATGTGCTTGTCTAATTCAGAGGTAATTTCTCTAGGTGTCATTATGGTCATCAATGAATCCGTCTTTACGAAAATGCGAAACCAAATTTACGTGATTTCCAGTTCTTCAATAGTGTGAGTTTGGTTGGTATAGACGCAAATATCTGCCGCAATTGCCAGACTCTTCGCTACTATTTCTTGGGCATCTAGTTCAGTATTTTGTAATAGAGCTCGCGCGGCCGACAGTGCAAAAGGTCCACCTGAGCCAATGGCCATAATGGAATCTTCCGGTTCGATAACATCGCCATTGCCGGTTACGATTAGCGAAGACTCTTTGTCTGCAACAAGCAGCAATGCCTCCAGGCGCCGCAATGCGCGTTCGGTACGCCAGAGTTTTGCCAGCTCAACCGCTGCCCGTACCAATTTTCCATGATGCTTTTCCAGCTGCTCTTCGAATCGTTCGAAAAGAGTGAAAGCATCAGCAGTACCCCCGGCGAATCCAGCCAGTACCTGGTCTTTATACAGGCGACGTACTTTGCGGGCATTTCCCTTCATCACTGTATTACCCTGGGAAACCTGCCCGTCACCGCCAATGACAACCTTGTTGCCTCTTCTTACCGAGACAATAGTTGTACCATGATATTGATCCAATGGAATTCTCCTGTGTTGTGCTGCTAAAAGTATCACAGAAGCTAGGAAATATGGGCCATCAGCCCAAATTCAATGGGAGCGCGCACTTTTTCTGCGGAACAGCAGCCTCAATAAAGATCTGCCATGAAGGAAAGGGGATACTACTGCAGCTGGATGGTCAGGCTGGGGATATTGTTGTTACGAAGTAATTGCTGCGCTTCACTGAGTTCCATGCTGGTGCTGTATGGACCGGTCTGAACGAGAAACAATGTTCTGCCGGGCAGCTCTTCAGCTTTAACAATGAAGTTCAGACCCAGACCCATCTGGCGCTGTCTTTCTTGTTCAGCAGAATCACGCAGTTGAAAGGCGCCAGTTTGTAACATGTAGCTCCCACCAAGTTCCTCACTCACTAATTCCACTGGCGTTGCATCGGTTTGAACTTCGTAGCGGGGAAGTTCTGTATAAAACTCAAAGTCAACGGCTGCTGTCTCATTGGGTAACTCTTCACCACTGGCGTTGTCAGAAATTTCCGAATTAGTTGCTGCAACTGGCTGATTCATATTCAGGGGCGGGACATTGCCAGAAAGATAAAAAAGTACACAGGCAAATACACCAATAGTGATTCCTACCAAGACGCCGGTAAACATGAGTGACCATGCAGGCGGCGCCTCTACTGGTTTCTTTTCCAGTAGGGGTTCGGGACGAATTTTGGCGAAATCCTGAGTCATACTTACAAGCGACCAATAAGCTATTGATATTTAAAGTTTTTATATTTCGAAAAACCCCATGCCTCCACAATTATCGGTAATTAGGCTGGAACCTATAGTGCCAAATAGGACTAAAACCAGGACATTGTGAGTGACCTGACATAATCAAATCATTTCCATGGGATCTACATCGATGCTGAGGCGCAAGCCCCTGGATAGTTTAATGTTTTCTAGTTGATAGACCAATTGAGTGAGAAACTGTTGCATGGACGATTTGGTTTCGGCTTTAAAAAGCAAGTGAGAACGAAATCGTCCTGCTTTTTTTTCCATTGGGGCAGGCACTGGTCCAAGTACCTGGATCTGGGATTGAGATGGTTGAATGATCTCGATGGCGTATTCATTCACTCGCTTCAACAAGTCCATCGTATGCCTTAATTGGGAACCTTCAGCTCTTACAAGAGTGAGTTGAGAAAAAGGTGGCATGGCTGCTTCCCGTCGCTCATCCAGCAAGGATTGGGCTATCTCACGGTAAGTCGATTGAGTGAGTTGAGTCAGCGCTTTGTGTGCTGCATGCCTGGATTGAATTACCACCTCACCCGGACGATCGGCTCTGCCAGCTCGACCAGAAACCTGCACCAGCGTTTGTATCATGAATTCCTGACCTCTGAAGTCAGGACTGAATAAACCCGAATCAGCATCGACAATGGCAACAAGTGTAATATTTGGAAAATGATGCCCTTTGGCTAACATCTGGGTGCCAAGAAGTATGCAAGGCTCACCCGAATGGATTTGTTCCAGCATGACATCGAACTTTCGTTTACTCCGTGTACTGTCTCGATCGATGCGAATCACTGGGTAATCAGAAAACCTTTCAGCTAGATACTTTTCAAGTTTCTGGGTTCCTATGCCCGATGTTTTAAGTGTTGCGCTATTACACTGAGGACAATGATTTGGTAGATGATGCGCGACGCCACAATGATGGCAGCGAATACTTGGTGGCTGAGCATGTACGGTTAGTTGCGAAACGCACTCATCACATTCGGCAATCCAGCTGCATTGAGAACAACTCAGTACAGGAGCGTATCCTCGGCGATTAATAAAAAGCAGCACCTGATTGTTTGCGCTGAGATGTTGATCTATCTTAAAAAGTAATTGTTCCGAAAGACCACTCTCCAAATATTCATTGGCGGTATCGACAACAGTAGTAATCGAATCGCTGGCTCCACCTGCCCGATGGACTAATGAAAGATGGGTAAACTTATTTGCCTGTGCATTGAGCAAGCTCTCCAGGCTAGGTGTTGCAGATCCCAGAATCACCGGAACATTTTCTTCCCGGCCCCGCATGACGGCCAAATCTCGTGCCGAATAACGAAAACCATCTTGCTGCTTAAAGGAACCGTCGTGCTCTTCATCGATGATGATAAGCCCGGGATTTGGCAGCGGGGTGAATATCGCCGAGCGCGTGCCAATAACGATTCCCACCGCTCCATCTCTTGCCTGGGACCAGGCGCCCAGTCGTTCGTTGTCAGTCATGCCAGAATGCAGAGTGCTTAGGGGACAGTTAAATCTTTGTTGAAAGCGGGAGACTGTTTGCGGAGTCAGGCCAATTTCCGGAACCAGAATCAAACACTGTCGACCTTCTCGCAATTGGTCGGCCATGATTTGCATATAAACCTCTGTTTTTCCTGAACCTGTTACCCCGTCCAGCAGAAAACAATTAAATGCATTACCGCCACTGCGAATTTTGTCGACAGCCAGTTGTTGTTCTTGGTTAAGCGGTAGAGCTTTCGGGCTAGGGTCGATCAAGGGTGGAAATGGTTCTGGCTTGTCTGCATGCGTCTGGAAACATTCAATAAGTGCTTTATGTTTCAGGGTATTAATAATTGATGTTGAATATCCCTGATCGAGTATTTCCTGCTTGCTCACATTTTTTCTACGCGCTAAAAAATCAATCAGGGTTTTTTGTTTGGGCGCCCGGTCAAGCGCTTGCAATTGCGAATCGTCAAAAGAGCCAACTAAATGATACGTAGATACTTCCTGATAGAGCGCTCTCGCGCTGCGAAGTTTTACCGGAGTGGCGGTGTTAAGAACTTCTCCAATAGGGTGTTGATAATAGTGTGCGCACCATTGCAAAAAACGGAAAAGCTTATCGGGAAAAGTCGGTTCTGAATCAATGACGGTAAGAATCGGCTTAAGTTTATTCTTGCTGAGTCCCGATTGATCGGCCTGTGATATTACGAAACCAACAATTTTACGTTGGCCGAAATTTATCTGTACACGAGTACCTGGTTCAATTTTCTCACCGCTTGCCGGTGGCAGGTAGTCAAAAATTCTCCTTAGTGGCGAAGGTACTGCTACTTTATATACAAGCCCTTTGTATCCCTTATCGCCGAATGATGACATTTACTAATAACCAATTTGCTACTGCTCTGATGAGCATACTAAACAGAAAAGCCCTGGACACCAAAATAGATGCAGATTCGAGGATCTGGCTAGAGTGATTGTAGGGCTGGGTCAGGAAAAAAGCTTGGTTTATACTGCCGCCTTTAATAAGTGCGTCAGTTTTGGCAAGACTGGGGGAAAGATGGGTAATAAGTCAGTCCCGAAGGAGTTGTTGGAGGCCAGAGACCAGATCGACCAGATTGATCGAAATCTGGTCGAGCTGCTTGCTGAGCGCTTTAAACTTACCCACCAGGTGGGCGTCTTCAAGGCCGACCAGGAACTTAATGCACTGGATGAATCCCGAGAGGCGGAAAAACTGGAGGAGCTGCGTCGCCTATGCAGTGATAAGGGCTTGAATCCGGAGCTGGTTACCGAACTATTTCGCCGCATCATGGAAGAGGTGGTAAAAAACCATAAAAAGCTGCGGCAGTAGATTTGGAGGCCTATGCAGCGCTTGCCAATTGACCGTTCTCTGTTAGAATGCACGCCCCGTTAGTGGCTCACAATGAGGCACGGGCTGCAGCCAGATGTGGTGCCCGGACTAGAGAGTTCCAGGTAGCGACATCAATCGAGAGGAAACAGCATGAAAGCAGATATACATCCAAACTATGGTCCAATCAAGGCGACCTGTAGTTGTGGCAATGTCGTCGAAACCAAGTCAACACTGGGCAAAGATATCCTGATTGAGGTTTGCTCGGAGTGTCATCCGTTTTATACCGGAAAGCAGAAGATTCTAGACTCCGGCGGTCGAGTTGACCGCTTCAAACGTAGGTTCGGTTCTCGTAAACTTTAATCGCGCTCGCTTGCGCTGGACTTCTTGGCGTCCTCATTTAGGCCTCGTCTACCAACAAGGTACGCGATGTCAATGGAAGTACAAGTGTCGCGAGAGCCAGGACGCCGGAAGCGACCCTCAACCTGCGTTGCGGGACTCCGCGCAGCGCATTCCTCAATCACATTTCCTGCGAATTCTAATTCCCATACTTTTTCTAGATTTAGAAGAGTTGGAGACCTATATCCTTTACTAAGCTCGTAAGTGGAATTCAGTTACAAGATGCCATGCGAGGCGAACCACAGCGAGAGCCGAGGCATACCTGAATGGTAGGCGAGGTTTGAGCGCGGATTCAATGAAGCAGGGCGCTAGTAAATGGATTCCGAGACAATAGTAAAGCGGTGACACAAAGGCGCAGACCGCTCGATTAGGTCCTCACTTAAAATCTAGAAGATAGTTTCTGTGGACAGCTCTTCTTCATCTTCCTCGTTGATTTCCAGGCCAGGAAGTTGGGTGTCGATCACTGCCGGTGCATGTTCGCTGAGGAAATATTCGAAGATTGCGTTGGGATCGCCAGGGGTCGCTGGTTCGCCAGTTGATTGGTCGATGAGTCTGTCGACGATTCCATCGGGGCGACTCATGGTGTTTTCCGGCGCGTCGCGCAGTGCTTCCCGCATGAAATCAATCCAGATAGGCACGGCAACAGTCGCACCTTGTTCCCCTTCACCTAATGGTTCCGGCTGGTCGAAACCAACGAAGACAGTTGTGGCAATGTCTTTATTGAATCCTGAGAACCAGAGCTCCGTGGGGCCATTAGTAGTACCGGTCTTGCCTCTGAGGTCACCGCGACGCAATTCTCGATAAACCCGATTGCCACTGCCCTCGGTTATCACTGACTCCAACATGGAGTTCAGTATATAGGCGACTCGTTCATCGATAATTCGAGGCGCTGGAACTATTGGATTGCCACTTTCATTACTTTGTTGCGTACAGTTATCACAGACCGTAACTGGATTTGCCTGATAGAGCACGCCATCCGCTTCGTTTGATATTTCCTGAATAAACCATGGGTCAACTTTGAATCCGCCATTGGCAATGGCAGAGTATCCTGTGACCATTTCCAGCGGTTGTACGTCTCGACTTCCCAGAGCGACTGTTAAATCATTGGCCGGAAAATTTTGCGTTTGAAAACCAAACTTCGCCGCGAATGGCAGTACCTTATCTGAACCCAGCTCATCGTATAAGCGAACCGCAGGAACATTGCGTGATTCTTTCAAGGCAAAGCGGAGGGTAATTGGTCCCAGAAAATTATTCTCATAATTATTGGGACGGTAGTCACCGCGAGTTATGGGCGCATCGTTAATTATGCTCGATGGCGAGTAACCATGTTCCAGTGCCGCACCATAAAGAAAAGGTTTAAAGTTTGAACCCGGAGGGCGTGGAGTGGTGACGCGATTTACCTGACTTCGGCGAAAATCATAACCTCCAACGAGTGCGAGTATTTCGCCATTAGCGGGAGACATAGAAATCAATGCTCCCTGAATGTCCGGCACCTGTCCAAGTTCCCAGCCAGTAGCACTGCGCTTAACCCGGATAAGATCCCCCTGTTGAACCGCATCGGCTGCAACCTGAGGCGGTGGCCAGGCTTCGTTGCGACTTCTAAATGCGTATGCCCAGCTGATTCCTTCCCAAGGGATATTAATTATTTCGCCAGATTTGAGAATTGCTTCGAAAGACTGCTCCTGTACTTCAACGACTATCGCTGGCTCTTGATTGCCGTATGTTGGCACAGGTTGCAGGTAGTTTATCCAAGACTCAATAGGTGCCTCTGCAGCGGCTGGATAATTCGCGTCAGCACCCCGGTAACCATGGCGTTTATCATAGTAGGTTTCTAATCCATCAATAATGGCTTCATTGGCAGCTAACTGCAGATCACCATTAATACTTGTCTTAACTTCGAATCCCCGCGTGTAAGTCTCTTCACCAAATTGTTCATAGAGCGTTTGCCGCACCATCTCGGCAACATAAGGCGCTGGAACCGCAATGTTTCGATTGCGTCGATCTGCGGTGATGGGCGCATTATTGGCCTGTTCATATTGTACTTCGGTAATCATGTTTTCATTTAACATGTTGCGAAGTCGGGTCTCGCGACGATCCAGGGCCCGGTCAGGATTACTGAATGGATTACAGGCAGAAGGGCAGGGCAATAAAGAAATCATCATTGCCGATTCTGCCAGTGTGAGTTCACTTACATCCTTGCCGTAATAAACGAAAGATGCAGCACCAATCCCATCAGCGCCAGCACCGAAATAAATTGTATTAAGGTAGAGAGTCAGGATTTCTTCCTTGCTCAGTTCGCGCTGTATCTGCAAGGCAAATGGAATTTCTTTGAATTTTCTCAGGTATACATTGTCGCTATCAAATGACAAATTGTTAGCTAGCTGCATGGTAATGGTGCTGCCGCCACCCAGTCGCCGTCCAGTTATAAAGCCGTAGAATCCCCGCAGCAAACTTTGCACATCTACGCCGGGGTGCGAATAAAATCGGACATCTTCCGTGGCGATTAGCGCATCGATGAGCACATCGGGAATATCACCGAACTGCACAGGATTTCGGCGGTTCCCAATCTCATCGATCAGTTGATTCTCGGCAGTGTAGATTCTAAGGGGAGTCTCTAGCTGGACATCCCGGTAAGTTTCTGCAGCGGGTAACAGAGGGGCCAGGTACAGATAGGCAGCCATAGCCACCATGACGCCGCTGGCAGCGCCCGCTATTGCGAATAACGCTATCCATTTTGCAGTGATTTTCACTTTATCACTCACGCTTTACAGGCTTCCACTGACTATAAATTCTGATAAATACCGGCCTCTCTCATTTAATTCGATCAGAGAGAAAAGCATGCAGGTTTGGGCTGAATCCACCCCAGGGTGCCTCAATATTATACACCCGAGCTCTTTATCGCCTATGCTCTGGTAGCCTGTGAATGATTCAGAGTGAGAAAGTGCCAAGAAAGCTGGTTAATTTTCACTCAATTTCGGACAATTAATTTCGTCAGGACGCAAATTATTAGATTTGTGGGTTGGGAAAAGTCGTTGAGCTGTCAAAAATCCCTCCTATGCTGGAGCTGGCGCGGGTTTCAGAGTGGTAGACTGGCCTCTAAACGTGACCTGATTCATAGAATTGATCGCGCCAATCATTCATCATTAAATGGTAAAGTTGTTTATTCTGAAAGTCTGATAATTAATTGAAAACTATATAAATTTTATAGTTGGCCGATACTGACAATCGGAAGCAAAAAAATTCAGCTGAGAATTGCTAAGCTATTGTTATTACTAGTATTATTCTCGGCCCGGTGTAAACAGGTTGGCTTCGGGCTATTTCTGAAAATTTCGGTTCTCAGAAGCTTTAAGCCAGGTTTTTTGGTCTGTCCTCGAAACGCAACATGGAGCACTGACGATTTGGAATTGGGAATGCCAAAGTGCTGGAAAAGCTAGGAAACATTGGAGCTCTGGCGAATATCGGTAAGACGAACAATACGCTTCTTGGCATAGATATTAGTTCTACTTCGATAAAAATTCTGCAGTTGAGTCCAAGTGGCAACAAGTACAAGGTGGATAATTATATCATTCGCCCCTTGCCTGCTAATGCTGTGGTTGAGAAAAACATCAGCGACATAGATGCGGTCGGCGAGTGTATTAGTGCTGCAGTAAGCATTCTTAAACCATCAATAAAAGATGCAGCGGTCGCGGTGTCTTGCTCTCAGTCCTTGTATTTTCCTCGCGAAATACACCACCCAGAACGATTGTCTCGCCATCGCAATTCGCTAATTCTTAATCGGAAAGGAGACTGGTAGATTTTCATCTGCTGTTCTCCTTTACCATCCTTAAATTCAAAAGTTGAAGTAATGATTACTTCGGTTTGCGGTTACAATTACTCACTCAAGTTAGATAGTTATATTGTTAATGAAG
>JAPPOG010000033.1 GCA_028818225.1 Gammaproteobacteria bacterium
CTGTAGCTCACATTTCCAGAACCTCTCACCACAAACCAGGAAAATGTCATGCCCACGACCCGATCGACCGTCCCGCGAATTGGAGGCTCTAAAGCCTTTGCCAGCTTCTCTCTCGCAGTTTCGTAGTTATCCAATGATGGTAATTCGAATGATTCACGGGGATTAGGCTTGGCATCGTCTTCAATTGTTACTTCGAGCTCAATAGTTTCCCCGACTCTTACGGTTCGCACTGCGTCACCACTGAGAGACACTCTGGGCGCGGTATTAGTCTGCACGTCGTCACGGTTATTAAATCCACCGGCCACAGTGCCCGCTTCTGACATGATGGTGATTGGTTCAAGCACGTAATCTTTTAATAAGGTGCCGTAAGCTTTTTGCGTAACCCCTTCACCATAGATCAATGTCCAGACTAATTCGCCTTCAAAGTCTGCCGGCACGCGCACACCAAAAGTATTGCGATTACGACGCGGCAAAAAATGAGTCGGCTGACCCAGGTCCGCTTCGCCGGGAGAGAAAAAATTGTTGGGACCAATAGCCACATCGATTTCTTCCTCCCAGTTCTCATTCATGTAGCCAAACAGCATGGTATAGGAACCATCTTCATTGGCTACCCATCCTTCATAGGCAGGTGAAATGCCCTGACCGGCTTCATAATAAGGAAGAAATTGTGCTGCGGCAGTGCCGTTTAACAAGAACAGCGCAAACAGGGCGGACAGAGATTTTATAAGTGCACCAGACACTGGGCGATTTAAAAAACTCATTACTGAAACCTCCACATGCAAAGCTAGTCTTCTGCACCAGCTTGCTCAACTACTCCTTCTTCTTCCAGTAATGGGATATCTGCCATACAGAGCGGACATCCTAACAAATGATCATTGGCCATTAGCCCAAGCCGTTCTCTGCGCTCCTTCATTTCCTGAACAAATTGCTCATCGGTTAAACCAACGGACTGCCCGAGATGAAGAAACATATTGGTAATGGAACGGTTACCTGATCCCGACCAGTTTCGCGGATCGATAACGTTGGGGTTAGTTGCCACATTATCCATAAAGCCAATCATATGCAGAATTGTTCCCTTGGGAAGCAGTGGTGCATAATCGTCTTCAAACGTATATTGCTTTACCCAATTGTGATCATAACCGGCGCAGGCAAGTGTTTCGATCTGGTTACCCCAGATCGCCTCAAGGCACATGCGCGCACCTGGCGCATGCAAGTGCGGCTCGAAAGAACTGATCTTGGTATGTTCTGTTAGTACCGAATAAGTATGGAGCTCCTGGTTAGGTCGGTTACCGTGCACACTGATATTCAAGCCATCGCCAAGCTCGAAATTCGCTTTCCTATGCTCCGGCTCATAATCTTCAGGATGAAAATAAAAACCTAACTCCATATGACCGGTAGTATCGATACCATTGGAGTGCAAGTGGTAAGTGAGCGGTATTACATCGGCACCGGCTGGTAGCAAGCGCCCTGCTTTTGGATCGAAAATATCTGGATTACGACCAAGCTCATGCACTGGCCAGGTTTCTCTTTCGGCAATCCCGGCATCAGGAGCACCGGTTTGCCAGGTCATATGATGCACAATGTAAAGGCCACCCACGACAGTGCCAGCAATGGAGGAATTTTTTGCATCATTAACTTCGCGCATTTCAACTGCGCTGACATAACGATCATTAGTTAAACCAGTGGAGACAGGAACACCGGAAACCCAGCTATCGGCTTCACCGCCCTCTACGTAAATATCATCCAGCCTGATAACCAGATCAGGTTCGCCCAACTTCCAGGCTCCGGAATCATCAAATTCTGGCAACGCAGGCAGATTGTCAGGATCACCTTCGGCAGCGCCAGTGTCTGCCCACTGAGCTATCGTTTCAATCTGCTCTTCACTCAGCCGCTCGTCATCTTTGACCCGCTGAATACCGATACCTTTTTCCAGGTAGTATGGAGGCATGACACCCATCTTGTCGCGTAAACCGGTTTTGTATTTGATAACCGGAGCCCAGGGCCGAACCTCGTCATAAGTAACCAGGGACATTGGGCCTACCCCGCCTGCCCGGTGGCACTTTACACAATTGTCATAGAGAATGGGGGCGACGTGATCGGAATACGTTACCTGAACCTGATCAGGCTGCTGAGCGGAAGCGCCAAGAGAAAAAAGAACAGTAGCTATGGCAGTAAGGAATGCTGCGGTGGCTCGATGAGAACTGGGCATAAGTGCCTCCCTTTTTCCCGTCCGAAAACTGCTGCGAACGATGATTAGAACTGGATCTGAATCGTTCCTAAAACCATAGCCTTTTTCATAACAATGTCAATGGTTTGAGGGGTGGGTGGTAGCGACATTCCTATTAATGAATATTGGCTTTTTCTGCACAATCATTAGTATTAATGGAAATACACGACACTTGTGGGAAGAAATGCTAAAGATCAGACTTATCGGTATTATCGCTGCCTTGTTTACTGGCTGGTCACTCAGTGCCGCCGCACAGTACGAGCCACCCCGCACGGAGTCAGGCAAGCCAGACCTGCAGGGTTATTGGAGCAATGCCTCGCTCACAAAAATGGAGCGAGATCCTGAGTACGCGGAATATGGCCTGGTTTTTCCGGATGACCTGGTGCCCCAGCTGACACGTCAACACCCCCAGGTAGTCAGGCAGGCTACCGATGATAATCAAGTCTGGAAAGCGCTGCCCGATGGTTCGGATCTAGCCGTAGGCCGCGGTTATAACTCCTTCTGGGTCGCTCCGGGTTCAAGCTTTGCCTTGGTGAAGGGTGAATTTCGTACTTCAATGGTGACTTACCCTGAGGATGGGCTTATCCCCTATTCAGAAGCAGGGTTAAAACTGCGGAGAGAAAATCGTGCCCGGTATTCCGGTGTGCTTTCAGACCAAGTGACCATGGGAACCGATGGACCGGAAGCTCGGGCGTTAGGGGAACGCTGCCTGATTGGCATGGGCAGTACGGGCGGGCCACCTATAACCAATGTTCGCTACAATAACCTTTACCAGATCATCCAAACTGATGCATACATCGTGCTGCATATTGAGATGGCCCACGATGTACGCATTATTCCTTTAACGGATGAGTATCATCGAGCTGAAATTACCCCATGGTTTGGAGATTCAATAGGCCATTGGGATGGTGATACCCTGGTAGTGGAAACGAAAGGTCTGCATCCTCTGCATGGGGAACGACATTATGTAGCTGCATTATCTGCTCAGGCCAGAATTGTGGAACGTTTTACCCGAGTCTCGGATGAGCAAATTCTTTATGAATTTGAAGTGATTGATCCGGTTTATTATGCCGAACCCTGGCGTGGTGAAATGAGTTTTACCGCTTCTGCAGAACCAATTTATGAATATGCCTGCCATGAAGGCAACTATGGGCTGTCTGGAATACTCGCTGGCGCGAGGAAATTGGAACAGAATGAGAATAACTAACTTGAATTTGAATTGTGATTAAGCCCGAGGGATTAGAAATGAGAAAAAATTTTACGCATTTAATACTTGTTGCTGCTGCTTTTATTGCTGGTACGGTATATCAACAACAACAAGACATATTCGCTCAGGATCAAATGGTTTACGAGCTGCGAACTTATACTACCGCGCCCGGTAGATTGCCCCCGCTACTCGATAGATTTGGCGGCGGCGAAATCGATTTATTTCACAAACACGGAATGACCAGTGTCGGCTATTGGGTGCCGGATGATGACGAACTTTCTCAGAACACGCTGGTTTACATGGTGGCACATGATAACAGGGATGCAGCAACAGAATCCTGGGCGAATTTTTCCGCCGATCCGGTGTGGACCGAGATGTGGAACAAATCACTGGAAGACGGGCCAATCGTCACCGGCGTAGCAGTCCAATTTCTGGATCCTACGAGCTTCAGTCCTCTACAGTAAATACGTAATTAAGGCACCGTATCTCGGAAGAATACGGTGTCATTACCCCGGGCTTCATCACTGCATATAGCCGCTGTTGGTTGCAGCGGTCGCTGTTCGATTGATCCAACAAATTCCACGAAGATGCCGTCGGGATCAATCGCATTAACAATACCGGTTTCATCCAGTCCCGTGCCTGAACAACATGGTGCGATTTCTGAAAGAAACTCAACTCCGTCTTCTGTTAGCGCCGCTACAACCGAATCAAGATTGGCCACCGCAAGGGCTATTCGATGGATACCGATATGACTTATCGGTGGTGGATAGGGTGGTTCCGGATTAAATGGCTCAACCCACTGCATAAGACGAAGCGTGTGGCCGTCTCCACCAGCAAGACTTACGTCTGCACCGCGTATCGTGAATGCTCTATCAAGCCCATATGCTGCGGCTTCTGCCGGTGACCCCTGTTCGGGCAACATTTCGATATTGGTGTAGCCAAGACTGCGATAAAAATCCAAAGACGCTTCAAAGTCGCTTACATTAATTCCAATATGCGGCATGGAATTTATATTTGTTGTCGCCCCATTGTCCGCTGTGGCTATCTCAGAATTTTCTGTCAGTTTCAAAAAGACGCCATCCGGATCTTGCATAAATACAAATCGCTCACCTTCATTACCGAATGGTTCCGACAGAAAGTTAACACCTTGATTGAGCAAATAATTGTAATCCGCATCAAACGACGAAGTGCCAAGAGCCGCATAGGCCATGCCCAAATGATTGGGGCTCGAATAAGGCGGTTCATTATTAAATGGGATGTTGAATTGAATGAGATCGATAGAAGTTGGGCCCAGCGCACCAGGAATTGACATAACTTCAATGCTTTCGATTTCATAGGTACATAAATCATACATTCCCAGTGATCGAGCCATAGCATGGGTGTTAGTTTTAGGAAAATTGTTTACACCCTGGGTATAGCCGAGCATGCGATAAAATTCTCGCGCGCGCTCGAAGTCTGCAGTTTGTGTATTAAAATGAATGCGAGCAAGTATGTTTACCTCTTCTGCTGCCAGCGCAGCAGGCGCAGCAAGAAGCTGTAGCAAGAGACTCAAAATGAGCAGGGCAGGCGATTTTTGCAAGCTTAGGCCATCACAGAAACAGTTAACGAAAAAACTGTCGGAGCAAATACACTCCGACAGTTTACATAGGCCTAATCAGTGGCAAAGCAGTAAAACATGCCAGCGCCACCAACCTGTACCAGGTCAGCCTGAGTACAGCCCGGAGTTCCATGGGAAGAATTCCAGGGGGAACCGGGAGTTGTGAAGGAATAACGATCAGCATGGCCAACATGGGCACTGCCTTCGTCATTGCTGGTCCAGTTGTTACAGGTTCGGTCCTGATCGCCAGAAAATGCCGTGCCGTCAATCTGCGTTCCAGTCAATACATCATGCACGGTGAAATCTGGATCGCCATCGATTCGCGAAGCCCATTGATTGCCATTTTCATCCAATGAATAAGTCCAATTAAAGTTGGAATTATCATAGTGCAAACTTTCTACACTAGTTGCCATTATCAGACCATTAGCGTTAGCCCAGGGGCCGTCACCAATGCGATCACGCGCATTAACCGCTCCAGGTCCTTGCGTGCTCAAATACGCGGCCCAGGTGCGGGATGAACCTGCAGCCGCAGCCAGAGCATTGCAATGAGCATCGGCGCCAGCCAATCCGCCTAGATTGCCGCCATCGCCTAAACCAACGCTTGTGACAAAAAAGCCCATCTCAGGGGGTTCATCGTCCTGTTGAGCAACGATTGTCAGTGTAGGTACGGCAAATACGCCCGCCGTTGCTATAGCTAGTAGGGTTTTCTTCTTCATTTTATCCTCCTCCAGCGCTCCACAATTAGAGACTCTCAAGCATAAACCTTAGCGCTATTGGCATGCCTCGTAAATAGATTTGAAGCGGAAGTGATGCCTGTTTCAGTCTTTCCGCATGCAACGGGGATCACTCTTCTGCACATCTCGGATCTGTTCCAGGGAAAAGGGAAGCGGCGCACAGCCATGATTCTCGCCACAAACCAGGTCCCACTCCGGACGCGCCAGCTGATGGCAACCGAAACACGAGCCGGCCTGATTAACTACTTCTGCCCCACCCCGAGCGGCAATACGCGAGCCCTCCTCTGAAACATCCAGCAGGAAAAACTCCCAGTCATTGGTTGCTGGATTCCAGCCTTCTTCGTGTTTAATCATGGCCTCAACAGGAACAAGGGTCACCAGGGAACCGGGAGGAAAGCTTCCCCCGTTTTCAGAATTCGCCACTGCCAGCGTGTCATCCAGATTGCCAAGGATATTGCCGACGAAGAAGCGGCCAGTTGCGGCGAGTTCAGACAGACACCTGAAGGTCTCCTCCGTGACGCTCAACTGTTTACTGTCATCAGCGGAATGACTTTGACTGGCTATAAAAGAAGAAAGAAGCAAAGTGACAAAAACTTTAAGGCGAGATTTCATTTTCTAACTCCAGCAATACTTCGAAAAATTGTGCCTGAATATGTTAAAAATACACAGGCCAAATAGCCCTTTCAATTAACTTCAGGAGTTAGTATGAAAATAAAGCAAGTATTCTGTTTTTTCTTGCTCATAAGCTTGGGTGTAGCAGCACCACTTGCAGTATTTGGACAACAAGCTAGCAAGCGCCCCAATATTGTCCTAATGCTGGCCGATGATCTTGGTTATACCGACATCTCACCCTTTGGTAGTGAAATCAATACACCAAACATTGCGAAACTGGCTGCCGAAGGGCTTTCATTTACAAACTATCATACTGCCGGCAGTTGCGCCCCCGCTCGGGCCATGTTGCTCACCGGAGTAGATAGTCATCGCAATGGGGTACCCAATATTCCTGAGGCGCTGCCGCCAGAACAAATGGCATACGACCACTATCAGGGTGTACTCAGTGGCAATGTGGTAACCCTCGCCAGTCTGTTACAGGCAAATGGTTACAACACCTACATGACCGGTAAGTGGCATCTGGGACACACCCCGGAATTGCTTCCGTCTTCACGCGGGTTTGATCGCACTATCGCCATGGCCGATACCGGCGCCGACAATTGGGAACAACGCACCTACCTCCCAATTTACCAACAGTCAAACTGGTATGCCGACGGCGAACGACACACTTTGCCAGACGATTTTTATTCTTCGGAATACTTTATAGATAAGACCATCGAATTCATCGCCTCAAATGAGAACGATGATCAACCCTTCTTCGCCTATATTCCGTTTCAGGCGGTGCACATGCCAGTGCAGGCACCCAAAGAATTTTCCGACAAATACACAGGTGTTTATGATGAAGGCTGGACAGTCATGCGCGAGCGCAGACGCATAGCAGCAATTGAAGCCGGAGTAATTCCGGCGGGAACCGCAGCCGGTGTCACTCCGGGCACGTTAATCTGGGATAGCTTAACGGAGGAACAAAAACGCCACCATTCTCGCCGCATGGAAGTCTATGCCGGCATGGTGGATGCCATGGACATGCACATTGGTCGACTGATGACTTACCTCGAAAGTATTGATGAATATGACAATACTATTTTCATCTTCACATCCGATAACGGTGCCGAGGGCTCCAACTTAATTCGACCTGATAATTCGTCACCACTGGGCGCCTGGTTTAACACGGTTGGATACAACGCCGACTATGAAACACTGGGTGAACGTGGTTCCTTCAATGCGATCGGCCCAAGCAATGCCACCATTGCCGCTTCCCCATTATCCTATTACAAGTTTCACGCTAATGAAGGTGGCTTGCGGGTGCCGTTAGTCATGAGCGGTCCTGGAATTAGCCATGCCGGCGAGATGACCGATGAGTTTGTCTTCGTTACCGACCTGACACCCACACTACTGGGAATGCTTGGTATCGAGGATCATGCTGGCAATTGGCTGGGGAATGAAGTGGAGCCAATTATCGGTTCAGACTTTTCCGGGTTTCTAAATGGCGACGAAGGGCCGATTCACGCTGCATCTGAAGCAACAGGTTACGAGCTGGGTGGGAACAGCGCTCTGTTTAAAGGTGATTACAAACTCGTGATCAATCGCGTCAGTCAAAATGAAACCGAGTGGCATTTGTTTAACATTAAAACAGATCCTGGCGAGACGAATGATCTGGCCAATGAGGAGACGACGCTCTTTGAAGAAATGTTGGCAGATTATGAAGACTATGTGGAAGCCAATAACGTATTACCAATGCCAGACAGTTATGACCGCAGCGCAGCAATTTTCAGGCGCGGGTTTAATTAAATACCAGGTGGCATTGTGTTGAAAAAAATACTCCCCAAGGTAATAGATAATCACTATCAGGGAAATACGCTTGCTCTCTATTTTTTCTATCTAATATCTTTAGTAACGATAGGCAGAAGCTGCATTCACATTTTCGCGGCTGATGGTGGCGCTCAATCAATTGCCACGATTCCATTAGACAGTTTTACTCAAGGCGGTGCGGAAGCAGTTGTATTTGTGTTTGCGCAATGGGGTTTGGCGCAGTTAATGATGGGGCTGTTCTATCTGCTGGTAGCGATACGCTACAAAAGTCTGATTCCGCTGATGTATCTGTTTATATTTTTCGAATGGTCGTGCCGAATTTTGTTGGGCCTGATTAAATCAATCGAGACTGCCGGAGTGGCGCCTGGTGCTATAGCGCAGCTTATCTATGTTGTGGTGATACCTGTCTTGTTTTTCCTATCGATTAAGAGTTCAAAAGAACAGGGGCCGGTTTAATTTAATCCGGTCTCTGCGCTTAACTCACCTACCAGGCGAGTATTAGCGGTACGCTTAACCAGATTAACCCTGCCCAATCCAGCCTGGCCAATCAACTCCAGGCTTGTGTTTCAGCGTTAGTTAGCACTCTTTAGTCATCAAAAGAATTCCCCGCCGTGGCGGCAGCCTTTTTTTTCAGCTTGATTTTCGACTGCCGCTTCGCGCTTAATCCTCTCTGTGGTTCAGGCTGTCACAGATGCGGTCGACTTCACCGCGTCGTGAGTGTTCTGTTGTTGCCAACTGGCGATCGAATCACTCCCAGACAGAAATTGGCATGAGTTGTAGCTCATGGGGATCGATCACGACATGTTTAATTAGATCACGCCGCCAGGTGTATGTAATGTGAACCAGTCCGTCGGTAGTTTGAATAACTGCGGGATAACTGTATTCGCCCGTTTCGTTTTCCAGCACCAGAGCTGCCTGCCAATTCTCACCGTCAGCAGAAATCGCCACGTTTAACGGTGAGCGACCACGCGGTGTATGGTTGTATACGATCAAATGTCGCCCGTCTTGCAAAGTTAAAGCATCGGTCCCCGAACTTGGATTAGGCAGAGCAGTTAAGGTGACAGGACTCCAGCTCAAGCCGTTATCATCAGACCAGGTTTGAAAAATATAATCGGAACGGGATCGACCTACTGCCTGTAAACGGCCGTCAGCGTGAATCAGGATACTTGGCTGGATTGCGTGTACCTCTTCCCCCGTATCAACCGACGCTGGCCTGATAATCGTCCAGTTCTCGCCATTATCTGTCGACCTTTCAAAGTGAACACGCCAGCTGCTGGGTCGAGTATTGGATTCGGTGCTGCTGGAACTAATAAGCGTGCCGTCACCGAGACGCACTGGCTTATTCTTGATTGGCCCGAGTATTCCCTCAGGTAATCTTTCAGGGTCACTCCAGCTGCGACCATCGTCACTGGATTTAAGTACCGACCCCCACCATTCTCTTGGACTGGGCCCAACTTTATAAAACAGGGTAATTTCCCCATCGTCTGCAGCAAAGAGCACAGGATTCCAAGTCGGATAGCGAGTTCCGTTAGCCTGGACCCCATTGGCAACTTCCACTGGTTCCGTCCAGGCACCGTCCTGTTGTCGAGACAACCAGATACCCACATCCTCATTGCCTTCCGCGGTTCCTCCGAACCAGGCAACCAGCAGGCCGGCATCGGTTTCCACCAGGCTAGACGCATGGACACTGGGGAACGGCGCTGATTCAAACAGAAACCCGGAATGAATTAATCCAGCCTGGTTTGCTGTGGGAGTAACGCAAGCCGTCAGGCCTGACAACACAAATAAAGCCATAACTCCGAGCTGAATCCTACCCATAACTTCCTCTGTTTCTTCTTAATTACAGGGAGAATAAACAAAAATAAGCGGCAGAAGGACTATTTTTTTACGTGGTATTTCACTGAGATTGTTACAATGTCCATCCGAGAGAAAAAATGAATTAAGTAGAGTGATTAGAAGAATAATGAAAACCAGAATCCTGATTACACTCGTCGCTTTTGTCTTGGCGTCCTGTACACCGCAATCAACTGACGTTGTTGAAGCACCTGCGGCGCCAGTCACTGCGATTCAAGCTTTCAATACAACCAGCTATGCGCCTCAAAATCGACCGGATGTGCGCGGCTTAAACGGCGCGGTTTCCGCTGGCCATCCACTGGCAGCGCAAACCGGTTTACGCATCCTGCAGGAAGGTGGCAACGCCACCGACGCCATCATCGCCATGGCCGGCGTGCTGGCGGTAGTCCGCCACGACATGAACGGCATTGGCGGCGACGCATTTGGCATTTTGAAGGATG
>JAPPOG010000049.1 GCA_028818225.1 Gammaproteobacteria bacterium
GATACTCTAAGTTAAACTAGGATTTGTTATCCAAGCCGGCGTAGCGAGTTAAGGGTTCAGGGTCATTGTGAATGTGTTTCTCGATTACATTGACCAGGTCTTTCTTGGAGACCATGCCAAAACTGGCAATCACTTCGGAGTTAATTACTAAAGATACAAACAGGATAACAAACAAGAACAAATACATTATTTGTAATTCGAAGCCCAACATCCTGAGCACTGTGCAGAAAATAAGTCCGACCCAGAGAAAAGATCGCAGCGCGGCTTCACGCTCAATCTGTCGTTTTGTACGCCTGACTAATTGAAAGTCCCGTTCATTCATTTCGCTGCTCTCCGCCTGAACTTAACTGCAACAATGCAATGATACACCGGCGGGTGTGAGCCGCCATTTAAGGCGAATTTTACCACCAATCCGTAATTGTAAGGTATTTTTGCCCTGCTGCTGTGTGCCGGTAGGCATTTCCTTTCTCTTTAATCAATTTATTGCCGCGCTTGAGTTTGGGGGCTCCTACCCTAAATCGCTGAATTTCGGAGGTATTTCGCCTAACAACCTTGCTTCTGCATACGGTCTGGTTTAAGTTTTTTAAATCCGTCAAAGACAATTCGGGAGCAAAACCATGCTTGCCAGACTATCAGTAATTCTTACCTTCGTATTCCTTGCCAATACTGCAGGTGCCCAGGATTCAGACTGGGAGTTAAGCCGCACTATCGATGGACAGCCAGATTTGCAGGGTGTCTGGGCCAATAACACGATTACCCCGGTGGAAAGGCCTGATGCCTTTGCCGATCAAGAGTTTCTGACAGCCGCAGACGTGGAATTTCTTCGTACCCGTGTAACGGAAATAGCGGAGGAAGATGGGGATGCCCTGTTCGGAGGTGGTGTATTGGCCGCAGCGCTTTCCGGTGAAACAGTTTCATATGATCCCACTACGGGAAATTATGACCAGTTCTGGCTGGCTGATCGCAGTGTGCACAGTCGCACTTCCCAGATAATCGATCCACCTGATGGCAAATATCCACCTCGGACTGAGGAGTCGATAGCTTATTTTAACGAGATGGCACAGCGCCGGATCGACCATCCCGCGGATTCGTGGTTAGACCGTCCCATCACTGAAAGATGTGTAAGTTATGGAGCGCCTTATTTAGGATCGGGTTACAACAGCTATTGGCAAATAGTGCAAGCTAAAGATCATGTCGCTATCGTGCAGGAAATGATTCACGACGTTCGAATTATTCCTCTTGTCGATAAGCCGGCACTGAATGATTCAATCAAACTATGGCATGGCGATTCCCGCGGCTACTGGGATGGCGATACTCTGGTAATTGAAACCACTAATTATTCCGATGCCGGCGGCTTCGGTCCTAATGCTTCAGCCAGGATCAACGTTGAGCGCTTAACCCGTTTAAGTGACACTGAGATGCAGTACCAGATTACGGTAAACGATCCGGGTACTTTTACAGCACCCTATACTCGCGAGATTATTTTCGATTACAGCCCGGAACCTATTTACGAGTATGCCTGCCATGAAGGTAATTACGGGATGGAATATATTCTGTCAGGGCATCGGGCTCAGGAACAATTTGCACAGGAAGAAGGAAACTAGCAACAATGGAAGTCAAGAAGGGAGTCAAAGAATTAGTAGCCGAAGCTGAAGAACAGGTCATCACACTGACACCGGCCGAGGTGGATGCGAAATCCGGAGAGGAGGGAGTTACTCTTGTAGATTTGCGGGATATTCGCGAACTCAAGCGGGATGGGACGATTCCCGGGTCGCTTCATGTGCCACGAGGTATGCTGGAATTCTGGATCGATCCTGAAAGTCCTTATTATCGAAGGGAATTCGATGATGTAGAGGAAGTCATACTCTTTTGTAATAAAGGTTCGAGATCGGCCCTCGCGGCACTCTCCTTAAAAACTATGGGCATGGACAATGTCTCCCATATGCAGGGCGGTATGTCCCAATGGGAAGAAGAGATTGGCCGCGTCGAACCACTACCTGAAAGAAAAAAATAAGAAAAAATGGTGAATTTCTTTTCGAGCTCGATGAAGTTCATCAGCAATTCAGGCTTTCGCTGGTTTACTGTCACTAGTCTAACTTTTTTTCTATGGACTAGTAGTGGGCAGAATATTCATATTTCACATTGCCTGGCGGGGTGTCCTGCAGGCTCAGCGACTGACAGCGAAATCGTTGTTCGCCATCTTTATGTAGCAGAGTTAAATACTGGTAATGGGCTGGCAGACTGGGTGGCCTATCGTGTGCTTCCGGATTCCATTGGTGTCGCGTCGCTGTTGCCTCGCTGGTGGCAGCAAGATGAGCTGTTGTCCTCTGCCTCGGTGCTCGAAACAAATCTGAACCAGCCTCTCTTTGCTCAGCCGGATCTGAGTGATGCGCAGGATCGAGACTACCGGGTTAATGAAGTGATATTTACTGCTGAAGACCGGGGCAGGCTGGCTCCTATCACCAGTTTTGCCGATACGCCATTCTGGGAAGAGCTGAATAATCTCAGCAACATGACACCATTACCCGGTGATTTACGCAGTGGCGCCTGGTCCCGTCTCGAGCAGGCAATTAACGAACTGGCTGCAGAAGTCGGTCAGTTGTATGTCATTAGTGGCCCGCTTTACGAAGTGTCGGGTCGGTTAAGCACAAGCGCCAGGAGTGGCAGTTTGCCTTCAAGTTTTTTTAAGGTGGTTGCCACTAAAACCGACTATGCAGCGTTTCTGTTTAGCGATGATCTGCCAATCCATGCTGATTATTGTGAGCACATTGCGCCGGTGAATGCTATTCAGGAAAGCAGCGGATTCGCCCTGTTTCCTGAGCTTCGAGATGAACTTTCTCCCGGATTGTTTTCAGGCCTGCGTTGTCAGTTTCCATAAACTAAAAAGAACCAACTCTCAGGATTGCACCATGCCATATGTTTTTCCTCCTCCAGAAACGGTAGCTGTTCCGGTCAAAGACTCCGGGGATAGCTTTGCCGTAAATCGAATCTATTGCGTAGGCCAGAATTATAGTGATCATGTAAAAGAGA
The DNA here is from genome assembly GCA_028818225.1 of Gammaproteobacteria bacterium. Taxonomy (GTDB): domain Bacteria; phylum Pseudomonadota; class Gammaproteobacteria; order Pseudomonadales; family Pseudohongiellaceae; genus UBA9145. The sequence goes on from JAPPOG010000049.1 coordinate 3,031, forward strand.
TGGGCGGCGATCCCAAAAAGAATCCGCCGGTCTTTTTTAGTAAGCCAGCGAATGCAATCGTGGTCGACAACGTCCCGGTTAAGTACGCGACCGCTACAACTAATCTGCATTATGAGGTGGAGCTGGTTGTAGCACTGGGCTCAGGGGGTACCAATATCGAGGCAAGTGAAGCACTGCAATGTGTATATGGTTATGCCGTCGGTATTGATTTTACCCGCCGGGATTTGCAGGCTGAGGCAAAAGAAAGTGGTCGACCATGGGATACTGCAAAAGGTTTCGATCAGTCAGCTCCTGTGTCTGCTATTAGCCCCTTCGAAAATGAAAAGCACCATGGCGATGGACGCATCACCCTGTCATTAAATGGTGAAATCAAACAGGACAGTACCCTGAATCAAATGATCTGGTCAGTAGCAGAAATAATTGCCGAGCTATCAAGATTCTATGAGCTAAAAGCCGGCGATCTGATTTTTACCGGCACACCTGCAGGAGTATCGAGTGTTTCATCAGGGGATCGCATAAAGGCTGCAATAACCGGGGTAGGTGAAATCGAATTCGATATCCTGGATTAATCTATTGACCGCCGATCAAGCCATTCTGCTATTAATCCTGCTGGCCTTGCTGGTCTTGTTGATATGGGGCCGCTGGCGTTATGACATTGTTGCTCTCGGTGCGCTCTTTACCGCTAGTGCGTTTGGCATTGTGCCGCAGACCGAATTGTTTTCCGGATTTGGTAATCCGGCGACGATTACTGTGGTTCTGGTATTGATTGTTAGTTTCGGATTGACCAAGTCTGGTGCAGTAGAATTCGTCACGGACTTCATTGAACCGCTGGTAGATAAACCTTTCCTGCATATCGCTGCGCTGAGTTTTCTAGCAGCTTTTCTGTCCATGTTTATGAATAATGTCGGCGCCCTGGCATTGCTGATGCCGATAGCAATTCAATCTACAACAAAGGCTGGGCGAGCACCTGCTTCAGTATTAATGCCTTTGTCTTTTGCTTCTATTTTAGGTGGGCTGGTTACCCTGATAGGTACGCCGCCAAATATTCTAATTGCAAACTATCGTCAGCAGGTGACAGGAGAATCATTTTCCATGTTTGATTTTGCTCCGGTAGGGGGTGGGATCGCCTTTTTCGGCATTATTTTTATGCTCATCTTCGGTTGGAGGTTGGTCAAGGTGCGAAAACAAACGGCGGGATTGGAACTTTTTGACATTGAGCAATATCTGTTTGAGTTAAAGGTCACTAATGAATCCGTCGCGGAAGGTCAGACCATAGGAGAATTCAAAGAAGATCTAAAAGAGAGTAAGTTGGATCTGTTATGCGTTATCCATAAAGACAAACGATTTACTCACATGCAGCACAGCCGTGGTCACGAGTTTTGTAATAATGATTTGCTCGTGGTGCAGGGTTCCCACAATGATGTAGATGATTTTGCAACTCAGCATAAACTTGAGATGGTATCCGCAGAAAACGCAAGAAAAGAGATTCTTCATTCCGAAGATTCACAGATCGCTGAAGTTGTTGTTACTCCGCAATCACGGGTAGTGGGTTGTACTCCTACTGATATTCGATTTAATCGCAGCTACGGCGTCAATCTATTGGCAGCTTCTCGTTCCGGCGGAACCCCTAAAGGTCGTTTGCGGGAACTAAAATTTAAAACCGGTGACGTCTTGCTCATTCACGGCGACGAAGAAGAGTTATATGACGCCATCACTAAAATGAATTGCTATCCACTCGCGCAAAGAGATCTGGACATCAAGCGATCCGAAAAGTCGATATGGGCACTGGGAATATTTATCCTGGCAATTACGCTGGCTGCGTCCGGATTATTGTCAATTCAGTTGGCATTGGGAATCGCTACCATAGGGTTCGCGCTGCTTAATATTGTATCGGTCAGGGAGTTTTATGATGGTGTGGACTGGCCTATAGTGATTCTGTTGGGCGCCATGATTCCCATCGGGGCAGCGCTGGAAACTACTGGAACGACAACGCTACTGGTGGATGGATTACTGTCGGTGGCCGGGGGCTTGTCACCGGTCCTGATTATTGCATTGATCCTGGTTGTCACTATGACGGTTTCCGATGTGTTAAATAATGCCGCGACAGCGATCTTGATGGCGCCAATCGCTTTTAATATTGCCCAGTCATTAGAGCTTAATCCTGATGCTTTTCTCATGGCAGTGGCAGTTGGTGCATCCTGTGCGTTTTTGACACCGATTGGTCATCAGAATAATGCGCTGATCATGGGACCAGGCGGTTACAAATTTGGCGACTACTGGCGCATGGGACTCCCCCTTGAAATTGTCATTGTTGCCGTTGCCCTGCCATTGTTACTAATCGTCTGGCCTATCTAATTTTTGCTTGCTCAATAGCACGCGGCCCAGTAGAGTTGCCGCCCGCAGTGTAATACATTAGTTTAAACGATCGATATTTAGCGATTTAGCATCATGCGCGTAAATTGGAAGACATATAACTCCGGGGGATTCTTTGATGAATTAATCTCGTCTCCCGGGCATGCGCGCAAACCAGCCCGTCGACTGGCCAGCTATCTTCGTGGCCTGACCCATGAAGAATTGTTGCAGAAGAAAACGGCAGCGGAACTCGCTATTAAAACCATGGGGATCTCCTTCACGGTTTACAGCGATGCCGGAAACATCGATCGTGAATGGCCTTTCGATATTATTCCCAGAATCATCGCACAGAAAGAGTGGAGTTATACGGACGAAGGGCTCAAGCAGCGCTTGCGGGCGTTAAACTGCTTTATTCATGATGTATACAATGAGCAAAAAATACTAAAAGACAAAGTGGTACCGCGAGAATTAATCAGCAACTCGGGTAATTTTCGTAAGCAGTGTGTTGGGATTAAACCCAAATACAATGTCTGGGCTCATATTTGTGGCACAGACTTGATCAAGGATAGCGATGGAAAATTTTACGTTTTAGAAGATAATCTTCGTGTTCCTTCCGGTGTTTCTTACATGCTGGAAAATCGGCGTGTAACGAAACGGGTTTTTCCTGAGCTGTTCGAAAATTACTATGATATTCGACCTGTAACTGAATACCCCGCACAATTACTGGAAACTCTCTCCTCTTTATCGCCGCGTAAACTAAAATCCCCGGAGGTGGTGGTTCTAACTCCAGGTATATATAACTCCGCCTATTTCGAGCATTCCTACCTCGCCCAAAGAATGGGCGCCGAACTGGTGGAAGGCAATGATTTAGTTGTAGAGAAAGACAAGGTTTTCATGCGCAGCATTGATGGCTTAACACAGGTTGATGTTATTTACCGACGCATTGATGACTTGTTTTTGGACCCCTCAGTTTTTAATGAAGAATCGGTGTTAGGAGTTAAAGGTCTGTTTAACAGCTGGATTAAGGGCAATGTTGCGCTGGCAAATGCGCCTGGTGCGGGCGTTGCAGATGACAAAATTATCTATACCTATGTGCCACAGATAATTAAATACTACCTGGATGAGGATCCTATTCTCCCCAACGTGCCCAGTTTTTTATGCATTGATAAGAAACAACGTCAGCATGTACTGGAAAACCTGGATAAGTTAGTCGTAAAGCCAGCCAATGGGTCCGGGGGATATGGCATGCTGATTGGCCCCCAGGCTAGCAAAAGAGAGCTGGCAGAATTCAGGCGTCGCATCAAAGCCGATCCCCGAAATTACATGGCGCAACCGCTGGTCTCCCTGTCCACTGTTCCCATTCTGGGGGATCGTGTAGTTGAGCCCCGTCATGTCGATTTAAGACCTTTCGTTCTGCAGGCAGACAAATCCTATGTAACTGCTGGAGGCCTGACTCGCGTGGCCATAGTTAAAGGCTCTTATGTTGTAAATTCATCCCAGGGTGGCGGTAGCAAAGACACCTGGATAGTAGGAGACAACTAGGCCATGTTATCGCGAGTCGCAGAAAGAGTTTACTGGCAGGCACGCTATCTGGAGCGGGTAGAGAATACAGCGCGCCTGTTAAGCGTGTTTTCCGGATTGTTACTTGATCTGCCGCCTGGCACCAAATTGGGCTGGAATACCCTGGTACAGATTACCGGAACCGACGCCGCGTTTTATGTCAAACACAAGCAGGCCAGTGAAAGAAACGTTATACGTTTTTTGCTGGCAGAAAATTACGGTCTGTCTATTCTGGATATTCTTGCCTTGACCCGGGAGAACGCCAGAACCACCAGGGAGGTAATGCCCACCGAAGCATTTGAACAGATTAATGAGCTTTATTACTTCGCCAGGGAAAATGCAGCTTCAGGAGTAGATCGCGGCAAACGCTATGAATTACTGGAAGCAATCATCAAACGCTGTCAGCAAATCTGGGGACTAATGGCTGGCACCATGAGTCGAGATGCTGCGTATTCCTTTGTGCGCATTGGGCGAGCTTTGGAGCGGGCAGATATGACTACCCGGCTGGTGGACGTGGGTTCCGGAAATTTAATGCCAGATGTACAGGAACAGAATTCGGCAGCGGAGTCATCACCAGAGCCTTATGAAAACATTCTATGGATGAACATTCTTCGTTCCCAGAGTGCCTATCAGATGTATCGTCAACATGTACGTTTTCGGGTTAATGCCGCCGACGTAGTTCGCTTTCTGTTATTAAATGAAGAGTTCCCCCGCTCGACTCATCATAATCTGATAACCCTGACCAAGGTGTTACACAGGCTCCCCAATAACGGCAAAGTGTCTCGCCAGATAAACAAAACCAAGCGCATTCTCAAAGACGCTGACATTGAGAAATTATTGCGTCGTGGATTGCTGAAGCATATTGATAATCTGCAGCTGGAAATGGCGAATATTCATTTTAAAATCGCTGAGACCTGGTTCTTACAATGAAAAACTTCAGCTGTAGCTGCGGTCAAACTCTGTTTTTTGAAAATACCCGTTGTCTGGCCTGTGCAAGTAAGGTGGGGTTTAATCCATCGGACTTCAGCATGTATCCTGTTGCGTCGAATGGCAGTGTGCTTATTCAGGGTGAGGCGCATACCCTCTGTAGAAATTCCACCGACTACGATATCTGCAATTGGCTGGTGGTGGGCACAGGGCCTGGCTACTGCATTTCCTGCGAATTAAATCACACCATTCCTAACCTGATGGCAGAGAACAGGCGACGATGGTGGAAGAGTCTCGAACACGCCAAGCGCCGTTTGATCTATTCATTGTTGTCACTAAAATTGCCGATCATTGGCAAACATATCGACGCGCGTGGATTGGCTTTTGAATTTATCGAAGATAAACGCACTAATCCCGAAGTTTTCGAAGATCACGTAAACACCGGTCATGATAATGGATTAATTACGATTAATATTGCTGAAGCGGATCACGTCAGCCGGGAAATCACCCGACAATACACCGGCGAACTTTATCGAACATTGCTGGGGCACTTTCGTCATGAAAGCGGTCATTATTACTTCTCTTACCTGGTGTGCACCGACCCGTTAAAACAGCAATTCAGAGAGTTGTTCGGAGATGAGCGAGCCGACTATGGTTCTGCCTTGAGCGATTACTATGTCAATAAATCAACAATGATCAGAGATCCTGATCTTATTAGTCACTATGCACAAGCCCATCCTCTGGAAGACTGGGCAGAAGTCTGGTCCCATTACTTGCATATGGTAGATACGCTGGAGACTGCTGCTGAGTATGCGATGCAGCAAGGATCGACTCACCTTGACGATATCGATGAGCTGCTTATTAAGTGGTCAGAATTATCGATCATGCTGAATTCGCTGAATCGATCGATGGGGCTCGAAGATGCTTATCCGTTTACGTTGTCAGAACTTACTCTCAAGAAGCTCCGCTTTGTTCACGGCTTGCTTTATCCCAGTTAGCTGCCCAGGATAGAGGAGGCATTTGACGGAACGCGTCCTTGAGTCGTTGATCCCATTCCTTCTTCAGATTACGCAGGAAATCACTATCTGAATCAAACTTGTGCGGTGTTTCCAATGTGAGGGTGCCGGTCTTGTAAATCAATGCCTCGATGGGCGGCCCAACGCTTAAGTTACTGCGCATGGTGGAATCCATGGAAACTAATGCACACATGGCGCAGGTTTCCAGATTTAAATCCGGTGTAAGAATTCGATCGAGGATGGGTTTGCCGTATTTACTCTCACCGATCTGTAAATAGGGAGTATCTTCAGACGTAGTGATGTGATTACCTTCCGGGTAAACCAGGATAATCTCATGTTCGTCAGCGCCAATCTGGCCACCGATAATAAAGCTCGCTTCGAAATTTTTCCCTTCTACCTTGCGTTTATCCTGCTCTTCCCGGGACAGATCGCCAATGTAGTCGGCAGCCTCTTCAACGCTATCCATTGCCAGCAAGTTTCTTTCGGCTTTTTGTTTTATGTCGTTTTTAACTTTGGCGATAGTGGCCTGGCTGGTGGCAAGATTACCGGCACTGAGGATAACAAATTGTTTTTCGCCATCGATCCCAAAGCGAAACATCTTGCTATAGGTGGAAACCTGGTCGATGCCGGCATTGGTTAATGAATCGGAACAAAACACCATTCCTGCATCGACTGAAACTGCTACACAATAGGTCATACTAATTCTGCTGGACCAACAAGCGCTCAATCATACTAAGTATAGCTGGGGCTGGATAGGGCAAAGAGTAATTAAAATACGCCTCGCTATAGCCAGCGTATTTACTGGCTTGCAGGCATCAGGGGGAGGGAGTGTAACTCAGGCCCCGCCCCTTAAGTGATAGGCCGGTTGTCAGGAGAATCGTCTATTGCAGACTCTCGGAAATGTCGTCTAGCTCATCCCATTCGTATTCGAGGTCGATGCGTTTGCTGTCTAAGCGTTCCTCGATACGTCGACGCAGTTCGGTGAGCTGTGTCTTGGGCTTGGAAGCCGCTTCCCTGATTTCTTCCTCTGACTCTTCCTCGGACAGTACTGTTGAACGGTCAAGAAAGTCTTTCGCGCTTTCCAGGGACTCATCCCAATTTTGTTCTTTCATGGAGCCTCTCTTACCACCCCTGTTTCGGGCGATGGAGTATTGCCATTTTATTTCCTTTCAATTTCTTTATCGTTAAATATGCGGTTATTCTTCAATAAAATTTTCAAGCAATAGATGCTCAGTAGCCAGTCCATTATGGCGGCTACTTTAAAGAATGACTGATAGCTTTGTGAAGGAAAATTTGCGGATTAAAGAAGTTTTTTGGTCAGGCCAGTGCGAGTTTCTCTATGGTGATCTGGCGTAATTCTTTCTTGGCAATTTTGCCGGAAGCTATTCGCGGCAATTGCTCATACTGAAAATAAAATTGCTCGGGAATCTTGAAAGCCGCAATTTTTTCTTTCAGAAAACTTTTCAGCTCATCGTCTTGCAGTTTGGCTGCTGGTTTCAACATGACAGTGGCAACGGGCACCTCGCCCAAACGCTCATCGGGAACTCCATACACCGACACTTCACTAACGAGTGGGTGTTCCGTAATGGCATATTCAACTTCTGCGCAACCTATATTTTCACCGCCACGAATAACAATGTCTTTGGCGCGGTCTAATATAACCAAAAATCCGAGGTCATCTAGCAACCCAATATCCCCGGTGTAGAACCAGCCATCTTTCAAAATTTCGGCGGTATCTTCTGGCTTGTTCCAATAGCCTTTCATGATGGTTGGGCCCTTAATGCAAATTTCTCCCACTTCATTTGGTCCCAGATCATTATCGGTCTCATCGACAATCTTTACCTCGGTAATCGGCGGGGTGGGGCGGCCGGTGCTATGGGGTTTTGAGATATAGAACTTGCCGGAAATGATTGCACCAATCGCGTTGGTTTCGGTCAGACCGTAGCCAAGACCCGGTTGTGCAACTTCTGGAAATTTTTCCAGCATCATTTTCAGGTGCTTCGGCGGTCTTGGCGCACCGCCACTCTGGACTCCGCGCAAACTGGATAAATCAGTCTGGGCAAATTTTTCAGACTGCATGATTTCCCATGTCATGGTGGGAACTCCATGAAAGATGGAGATACGTTCCTGTTCGATTAATTCCAAGGCTTTTTCAGCATCCCACTTGTACATCATTACCAACTTCCTCAGGTAAATAAAACTGTTGAGAAACTGAGCATGACTTCCAGTTACATGAAACAGGGGCACGTTACAGAGCAGGGCGGGCTGGAACTCGGGATTTTCTTCAACCAGTTCCGGACGCAGGATTTCATTTATTTCTTTAACAAAACGCCAGGTATAGAGGGCATTGATGATATTGCGATGGGTGGAAAGGACGCCTTTTGGCATTCCGGTGGAGCCAGAGGTATACATAATTGAAGCGTTATCATCAGGACGGATATTCAACGCATTTATTTCATCATCATTCAAGGCCTGAACATCTTGCAATAAAGAATAAAATTCAAAGTAGGAAGTTTCCTGTTCGGGTTTGATCTGGATGATCTCTATCTCCAGATTGGCAAGAAAGGGCTGAAGTTGCTGAAAGCGCGGAAAGTCCACAATGGCCAATTTGCTGCCACTGTCCTTCACGCCGTACTCCATTTCGCTGCCTCTCCACCAGGAATTCATCGGCACTATGACTGCCCCCAAAATGGTTACGGCCATATAGGCAATACACCACTCTGGAGAATTGCGTGCGCACAGGGTGACCCTGTCGCCAGGGTTTATTTTGTATTGATCCTTTAACACCCTGGCCATTCGCCGGGCCATGTCCACAGATTCGGCGAAACTGTACCGCTCATCAAGATAAACCAGGAAGGTTTCTTTGCCCTGTTTCAGACTCAGGTCATAGAGCCCACTTAAATTGACGGGCGCGTTGGTGAATACGTCGAATTGCTGGCCAGCTATCACCTCGCTGTGGGTGGCCAGTTCAGCGTCAGGAGCCTTATGGGCAATGACTATATCTTTTAATTTCGCCAGGTCCTGGCGAATTTCTTCTTCAGTCAGCATTAAAGCACTACTCAGATCTGACCTTTAAGGTCACCTTACCCATGACCTTTCTTTCGGTGAAAACGTTAAAGGCATCGACATAGTCTTCCAACTTGAATGATTCGGTGACTAGAGGGTTTAACTTGCCCTGTTCATACATATCAAACAACTCCTGGAAGTTCTTTTCATATTCCGCTGGCTCTTCTTTACGAAAGCGACCGAGGAATACGCCTACCATTGAAGAGCCTTTTAGCAAGGCAAGGTTTGCTTTGTATTCCGGAATTCGCCCACTGGTAAAGCCAATTACCAACAAGCGACCGTTCCAGTTAATACAGCGGCAACACTGATCAAACAGGTCGCCGCCAACCGGATCATAAATTACGTCGGCACCACGGTCGTCGGTGAGGGCTTTAACTTTTTCTTTAAGTTCCCCGTCACCATAATTTATTACTTCATCGGGCCCAAGTTGTTTTACAAATTCGAGTTTTTCAGCGGAGCTGGCCGCAGCAATGACTCGTGCTCCCATAAGCTTGCCAAGCTCTACGGCAGTTAATCCAACTCCGCCACTGGCTCCCAGTACCAGTAGCGTTTCGCCGGCTTTTAGCTGTGCTCGTTGCTTTAAGGCATGGTAGGAAGTGGTGTAAACCATGGCAAAACTTGCCGCAGTTTTAAAATCCATTGAGTCAGGAATTTTACGCAGACCTGCTGCGGGGACCAGGACTTCCTCTGCCAGACCACCCAGGCCTGGCACTGCCATTACTCGATCACCGACTTCGAATCCTTCAAGTCCTGGACCAATTTCCTTAATGATGCCGCCAACCTCGGTGCCCGGAGTGAAAGGCATGGGTGGTTGGAACTGGTATTTGCCCTGAATCTGCAATCCATCGGGAAAATTTAGTGAGGCTGCATACACTTCTATGACTGCTTCGTTCTCTCCAGCAGAGGGGGCCTCGATCTCTTCCAGGGTGAGGTTTTCAGGAGGACCATAGGAGCTACAACGCACGGCTTTCATAACAGTTCCTTAAAAATTACGAACGCGGATTCAATCATGAATACTGGTCAACTGCAATTGCCCTTCGAGTCCGTTTGCTGATTCGAGTTATGTTGTTGTGCCAGTATCAAACGAGTATATTTAAAGCGTAGTTTTCAAGTACTCCACCCATGAATGAATCGCGAAGAAAAGCCTATTTAAACGCAATGGGAATTGACGTTTATTACCCGCGGGTAAACCTGCCGGGCACAAAAATTTCGCCACTCTATGAATTCGATTTGGAAGAGGCGCTGGAACTTCCTGCAGCGGCAGGTAATCCAACGATTGATGCGCAAGAATCCCGCACTGCCACTGAGCCAAACATTATCAGGGATGCGGTGAAGGGGGCGAGAGTGGAGAGCAAGGAGCAATCCAGAGCTATCAACGAAAATGATGCATTTAGTGAGATTGCGCCAGCGGGAAAAGTAGCAAAAACTGAAGCAACGAGCGAGCCTAAACAGACTGCTGCCACGGCACTGAGATTTGTGCTGCGCTATTATAAGATTACCGATGCGCTGGCCGTTATCGAAGAGTATCCATTGCAGCAATCTCAAGATTCGAATAATGAAGCACTAAACCTGTTAAGGAATATTTTGCATGCGCTGACTATCCAGCCAGAAGGGTCGGCGTTTGTTCCGGAGCACTTTAATTGGCCTTTGCTCGAAGGTCTTTCCGCAACTGCTGACGAAGCAACTGTTGCCAGGCAGGCTTTAGTTGGGTTCATCGCAGGGCGGCAACAGCAGGATGGTTTTAAGAACCTGTTGGTGTTTGCAGGGTTTATCGATGACTTGCTTATCGGGCCTGATGATGCAGGGAACCGGCGAGATTACATGATTCCCGGAACAGATTATTCCATTACCTTGACCCACAGTTTGCAATCAATGCTGTCTTACCCTCGCTTAAAGAGGGATGTGTGGCAACAACTGCAGCCCTTACTTAGCCGGATTCAAGCAGAAAACTGATTCTTCGATCTATGTTGTCCCCATCTGATAGTAAGCAGCAGTTTTTTGCACGCAATATGCGTTACAGCGATGTCGACATGGTTGTGCAAAATGAGGCCATGGCTTATGAACACCCCTGGACTAAACGGATCTTTATCGATTGTTTGCGTGCTGGTTATCAGTGTTGGGTCTTGGCAAACAAACAAAAAATAGTTGCCCATGGAGTAATGTCTGTCGCCATTGGCGAATGTCATTTGCTGACGCTGTGCGTGCATCCCGAATTTCAGCGCTATGGCTATGGGCGCAAGATTTTCAACCTGTTACTGGATCGCGCCTATAAGCTGGATGCATCAGAATGCTTTTTAGAAGTCAGGGCAGGAAATGGTGCAGCGATTACGCTCTATAAATCCATGGGATTCGCCGTAATTGGCGAGCGTAAAAATTACTACCCCGGCAAGGAAAGTCGTGAAGATGCGCTAATAATGTCGCGCAGTTTACCTATCCCCTAATTAATCTTCTGGAGTTTCTATTTCTGATTTCGTTACCTTGCTTAGTAAACGCATCATCCCTTTAAAGCTGGCAATAAGAATCAATGCACCTAACATTATTGCTGCCAGCATGATTAGAGTGCCCAGTAATATATTGAACATCTCCGCCAGTGAGATATCCTGCCAGATCGACAGCCCCCATAGGCATAGAGCAGCAATGGTAATGCCAGCCAGGATGGCTGCTGTTTTCTTACGCAGGTTCAGCAGAGAAAAAATCACAATCAGGTTCGTCGTATAAGGGAGCTGCTTAACTGCAATTAAAAGCTCTTGGCGCTTAAAGTAGTTTTACAGCGGGGAAAATCGCTGCATCCCCAGAACATACCATTTTTTCCTTGCCGTTTAACCAGCAAGTTATCGCAATCGGGGCAGCGGTGCGTGGCTTCCGGCGAGCCATTGGCGTCTTGCAAGATGATTTTGCAACCCTTGGAATAGCCGCTACAGAACCAGTAATCCCCCCGGCCTTTATCAGCCCTCACCATGCGACGCGTGCAAATAGGGCAGCGATAGTGTTCATTGATCTCCGTCGAAGGTTTACCGGCGATGTCATTGAGGGTTGTCCTGCAAGACGGGAATCCGGTACAACCCCAGAATGGCCCCATCTTGCCTTCGATGCGATGCAAAGGTTTCTTGCACTTGGGGCAAGGATGGGATCGCTCGGTCACTTCTGTTTGCTCTGAAGCGCTCATGGATAACCAACAAATCAGCGAAAGAATAGTAAATATCCGTATTGTTTCTAAACCGGGTTGATAATGATGTCAACCATGACAGGTTGGGGCTGCTGTATAAATCTGTAAGTCTGTTACTTGCAATCCACTGAAAGGGATTGAGTGAGTATGATCCCTCTGTAGTAATGCGACAGGGAATTAGCCCATGGATAAGCAGGGTGGATTTGACGCACTGAGAAGAGCATTAGACAGCGGGATTATGTTGCCGGCAGTGGCAGCTACGATACTCGCGCCTTCTTTTCTCGATAATCGTCAAGATAGATAACGTTGTCAGGAATAGGCAGCGTGGCGTGTTCTGGTAATACCTTTTTGCCTTTGAAATCCCAAGATTCAATTTCAGGTATGAGAACCACTGAGTCTCTATAACGGTAACGCACTGTACTTCTCCCTTTAGCTCTAACGCGGCAAGTAGGAATAAATCACTTATGACCATGACCGACGCGGAAAAGAGGGAGGCAATTGCAAAGCTTGAAAAAGATATTGCGAATTACCTAAACCAGGGCGGTGAGGTCAAAAAAATAAAGTCGGGCGAATCTACAATCGACCCGTAAAGCAAAAATAGGCTGTTTAATGAAAAGTATTAATTTCCAATCGGTTATACTCAGCACAAACCTTGCTTGCCAGTTTGCACCATAAGCCGGTTCGCGGCTGGGTAATTGCCATTGCTCCTCGAGAATAGTTACCAGCAACTTTTCCGTTCCATGCAATTAAAGGCTCTGGAGAATTGCTTGCTGCTGTGGAGAGTATCCAGGAGACTACGCTGAGTCTCCCGTGCCCGAGAACTTATCCAGCTCCCCATGCTACCCCTGGTCTTTCTGGGGGGCGAGCTTTATGCATCATATCAAGCCTTGTTTCGAAGCTATTTAAACTGTAGTCAGTGCCGGAAACTTGACTAAACTCTGGGAGCTTGGCCGGCTACAATCTCAGTGATCGCGGTGATCAGGGCGGCATTCTCCTGCTCCGAGCCAATACTGATACGCAATTTGTCTTCCAGTCGAGGCTGCCGAAAATACCGCACCAGAATATTGCGTTCTTGCAGGGCTGCATAGAGTGCTTCTGCGCCAGGTTCTGCGGGAACCTGGCTCAATACAAAATTAGTCTGGCTCGAACCCGTAACCAGGCCCAGCTGGTTTAAGGCATCAGTCAATTTTGTGCGGGAGTTTCGAATAGTTTCCCAGTTTGCTTCGACATAATCTCTTGCCTGCAACGCAGCAGTAGCCAATTTCTGCGCGATATGATCGGTGTTATAGCTATCTCTGGTTTTAAACATCATGGGATTGGCCAAAGTTTTATGGGCAATACCGTAACCAAAGCGTAAACCGGCGAGGGAATATCCTTTTGATAAAGTACGAAGGATTAAAATATTCTCGTATTCACGGATAAGGGGTACACAATTATAAGACTCTGAGGGATCCACGAAGTCCACATAGGCTTCATCTATTATCAATACACCTGGAAAATTACTCGCTATTTTTTTTATGCTGTCGACCGTGATTAATTTCCCAGTAGGCGCATGGGGATTAACCAGCAAACACATCTTGGCCTGCAGAGAGTTTAGTTGATCGATGAAATCCTCGGGCATCGACCAGTCATCCAACAATGGAATTTCGATTAAATTGCAGTCTTGTATGCAAGCCAGTACCGGATAGAGTGAGTAACTGGGCTGCGTGGTAGCGATTATTTCACCAGAATCTGCGAAGGTAGTTAGGGCCAGTCGCAAGAGTTCATCCCCACCGTTGGTGGGGATTATGTTTTCCTCCTTGACCCCATGGCGCTCTGCGGCCACTTGCCGAAAGTTTTTGGCCAGTGCTTGCGGATAGAGGCGCAGGTCGTTGAGGCGAATACCCTCTAATGCTGCCTGGACCTGTGGACTGGCCGGATAGGGATTTTCATTGGTATTGAGTTTAATGACATTGTCTTGCTTGGGCTGTTCTCCTGGAACATAGCCCTGCATATTGGCAATGTTACTGCGCTCGAATGACATCGATTAAACCGGTGCAAATTAAAGAGCGTGAAGGTTATAGGGAAGTGCGCTTGGCAGCAAGTTTGCCCGGCTATTATTGCGGGGGAAGATAAGTCTCAACGCGTTTGTGCCAACCTGCTAACCAGCGTTGTTCGTTTCTTGACGCAGGTGCGTTTGCGACTCTCCTGCTTAATACTTTTTTAGCGGATTGAGCAAAACTATAAAGCGTAGTTGGCCTGCCATGCATCTCTGTCAAAACATGTTTTAATCCCCAGCCCTGATCCTGGTAGCGTTCACCTGTGGCGAGCCCGGTTCCTTTAAAGTGAACATAATCAATGATTGCATAAGCCCCATAGGGAGCATGACTGCGTGCAATACTGGAAAGTTTTTCCCTGATTATTGTTTGTTCCTGGCTTGGAAAAGACATAATTATTGCATCTAACGATTCCGTAAGTCTGTGGACAATAAAGTCCACCTGCACGGCTTTCGTTGTTGCCAGGAAAGTTCTTAATTCCCTGGTTCTCTCACTATCAAATTCTCCATAAAAATCTTCCCGAGAGTGCCAGGGGGCATCGGGATGAGTATCCGCTTCCAACCAGGCCGGTAACTTAACTCCCTGCTCGCGATAAAACCGCAGCAAGCCAGGAAAGCTCTCCTCAAACGGCGAATCCAGGCCCGGGGGAAACCAGATAAAGTGACCAATACCTAGCGAGGGAAAATTTTCCCCTTCATTCCAGCTGCTCAAGCACTCAAATTTGCCCGCACATTCGTTGGCAAACACCCTGTCTCCTAGCCATTGCAAATCAGAATGAGACAACTCGAAAATCTCGCCAAAGGCCGCGCTAACAGTGACGAATTGACTCAGCAATAAGCCTAAAAACCGGTTGAATCTGCTTGAATTTGCTGGCATTTTGATGTGTTCCACTAATTTGGAGAAAAGTTTACACTTTAGGCCGATAAATCTAGGAGGGAGCCCGAAACAGCAAGGCTTCAGGGGTCTCCGCTGATAAAAATGACATCTCAGCCTTTGGACAAGGGCTACAGTAGAAGTAATCGGCTAATTTTCTAAAAACAAGCGGTATTTATGGCAGAAACAGCGACAACGGAAGAAGTAGAAGTGGAAACTCCCCTGGAAGAAAATTCCGGTGGTCAGCAAGATGAGTTTGTAGCCCGACTTTCGAATATCTACCAGAAATTAAAGCGCAGCAAAAAACTGAACGTTGCGATGCAGGAAGTAGAGCAGGAATTGCTCGACCTGCTCGGTGTCCGTTTGTTTACCATTTGGCAATCCGTTGAAACGGCAGCGATATCAGCGCAAGTTTTAGAGGCGGTGATCCAGACGACGATGGTTCGATTGAGATCAAAGTGCCATTCAGTACAACCTCACTAGCCGGTTATGTGGCACTGAGTCAGCGCGCCATCGTAATTAAAAATGTTCTGGACAGTGATGAACTCGTCGACATTCATCCTCGCCTGCAATTCGATTCAAGCTTCACCGAAGCCAAAGGCTGGAAAGTTAAGTCGCAAATCGTTGTCCCCATTAAAGATGAAATTCTTTTAGGGGTAATGCAGCTGATTAATTTCGAAGGCGACCGGGAGTTTACCAAGACAGATCTCAAGCACGCCTTGATGGTCAGCCAGATGCTGGCGAAGCAATTTCGCTCTTCGTTGCAGAGTACCCAGGGTCCTTATGATTACCTGGTTCAGAAAGGCAAGATAACCGCAGTAGAACTTGAGGAGCTGGAAAACAAGACATCGCTCTACGGAGGTTCGGTTACCCGCACCCTGATGGAGGAGTACAGCGTCGAAGCGGACATGATTGGCAAGTCGCTCGAGTACTATTATCGCGTGCCCTACATGAAGTATGACTCGGACCACGAATTGCCGATGGACCTGCTCGATAACATTGGCATCAGTTATCTTCGCAGCAATCTCTGGTTGCCTGTTGCCGGAGATAAGGAGGAAGCAGTAATCCTGATCAATGACCCGTCGGATTATCAAAGAATCATGGAAATTCAGGGTGTGGTAAACGCCCGAAATTATGTATTCCGTGTTGGCCTGCCTGAACACATTATTCAATTCCTTCGCGGCGATGAAGGCGGTGATTACGAAGAAGGTTTCGATGATATTTTCTCTGGTCTGGATGACGAAGGAGGCATAGAACTCGAAGAAGGCGACGACGATGATGATGATGAAAGCCTTGCCGCAACTTCAGCGATTATTCAATTAGTTAATCGCATCATTACTGAATCAGACCGCCTTGGCGCTTCTGATATTCACATAGAACCGGGAAAAGACAATGCGCCAGGTGGTGTAAGAATCCGGGTTGACGGAATTTGCCGAGAGATTATTAAAGTACCAAAGGAGCACTGCGCAGCGCTCATTGCCCGTATCAAAGTAATGTCTCGCCTCAATATTGCGGAACGGCGGTTGCCTCAGGACGGAAAATGTAAACTGAAAGTGCGGGGTAAGAAGTTGGAACTGCGTGTTGCGACTATGCCGACAGTGCAGGGCGAGAGTGCTGTGCTGCGTATTCTTGCGGCCGGCAGCGCTATGCCGCTGGATAAACTCAACATGACTCCGCGCAATCATGAAACTACTGTTGAGTTGTCTGCTCACCCCCCATGGGTTATTCCTGGTAGTCGGACCAACCGGCTCTGGTAAGACAACCACGCTGCATGCTGTGCTTGGTCACATAAATAAACCGGAGCGAAAAATCTGGACCGCCGAAGATCCGGTAGAGATCACCCAACCCGGATTGCAACAGGTGCAGATGATACCCAAGATTGATTTCACCTTTGCCACCGCAATGCGTGCCTTTCTTCGTGCTGACCCCGATGTCATTCTGATCGGTGAGATGCGAGACGAGGAAACTGCCAGCATTGGTGTGGAAGCGTCGCTTACAGGTCACCTCGTCCTGTCGACACTCCATACCAACTCGGCCCCCGAAACGATCACTCGTCTGCTGGATCTGGGATTGGATCCGGTGAACTTTTCCGATGCACTGCTGGGTGTATTGGCACAGCGGCTCATGCGTACTCTCTGTCCAAAATGCAAGGAACCCTATAAACCGGAACAGAAAGATCTCGATCATCTCATTGAAGCCTATGGTCGCGAGCAATTTGAAAAAGACATGGGTGATCTGGATTTATCCAAACATGAACTCATGGGGCCCACCGGTTGCAGTGACTGTGGTGATACCGGCTATAAAGGTCGCACAGGTATTCATGAATTACTGGTTGGTACCCATGAATTGCAAAGTATGATCTACAAGAAAGCGGAGCTCGATGAAATTCGTGCACAAGCTTTGGCCGATGGTATGCGCACCATGAAACAGGACGGCATTTATAAGATATTTCATGGCTGGTCTGACTATCAGCAGCTTCTCAGGGTGGTGGCGGAATAACCCGTGCCTTTCGTGGGTAAACCCACTCTTTAATTACTGTGCTACTTATCCGCAAGCCTGTAAAACAGGCTTTTTTGTTGTGCTCTCCACAATTCTGATTTGAACCGGTTCAAATTTCTGCAAATTGGCCATTAAAGCCTACAGTTCCTGTTCTATAGTCAAAAGTGAAAGCAGCTTAGTTGGTCGCCCTGCAAACGGGTCTGGAAATTAAGCGTTATCTTCTCTAGTAGTGAGACTACAGGAGGCAATATGGAGAGAGAAAAGAAAGCCATCAAATCACTAAAACCGCTTCTCTTGGGTGGGCTGGTATTTATCGCGCTTGGTGTTTCGCTCGCCAATGAAATGCTTGGACGTTTGGGGCTGGCAGATAATTATGTAATCGTCTTTTCAGCCGCATTTGTGATTGCTGCGCTGTTGTTAAGCAAGAATTTAATCATGCTAGTGCTGGTCGCAATTGGCGTCATATTTGTAAACTTTCCAGATGCTACTTTGCTTAGCTACGGAATCGATAGAGATGTTCTGCTAGCCCTGGTGTGCGCGGGTGTTTTGGTGCCCTCGCTTTATAATCTGGTCGCTAAGTAACTATCGGGTTTAGTTTAACAACATCGGTGAATCCACACGATAAGCTGTAAACCTCCAGCTTCCCTCTTCCTGCAACATCTCGATAATAAGCGGAGCGATATCTTCATTGAAGTTGGTGCGAATGGCATAGTTTGCTGTTGGAGCGCCTCCCAGGAACGGAATAAGAGAAACATTAGCGCCGCCAGTAATTGATTCAATTAATTGCAGGGGACCCAGGATCTCTGAAATGGAAAGCAGGGTTTTGCGTAAATTTTCTTCTGAATACTGTGCCACAAGAGAGGCATGCGCATGCGCAAGCAAAGGGTCAGTATTGCCATCAACAAAAATGGCTTCAGTGACAGCAATAGCTAGCTCCTGGCTACTGTTGTCGAGATTGGCCTTGCGCAGTATTCCCCCGGCCACCAGCCCACTCACCAGAATCAGGCTAACAATCAGGGTAGGAATATAGGATGAAAACTTACGACTCATGGCTTGATTACTGCAGCAGTTAAAATCCCTTTATGAACGACCGGTATTATAGTTGGAAAAACTTCAATAAAAACAATGATAAACCGAACACCCTGATTCGAAATATCTGTTTTACTCGGTATTTTATGCACAAAAATTAGCTCATGGTCATAAAACCCTTAAAAATAGCAGGTTTTATTTTTGTCCGACCCTTCTAAAACTCGTAACCTGTTGATTTATATATTAAATACGGTTTGCTCAAAATTTAATCAGATTGAAGCAGTTTCACAGAATTTCGAGGCTTGAGAGAAATTTTTTGGTTTTATGCACTGACTTATCCACAGAATCTGTGGACAAAAATGAATCCCACGAGTTTCTTAAAAATTTGCTTTATCCTCAATAACTTAGTGAAATTTACTGATTGTTGTTTTGAGCATTAATCCCTAAGTCATTGTGACTATTCTGGGCTCTGGCAATTAAGCTAATTTTGCACCGCATTCAGCCCAAGGCTTAAGTATGGTATGTTGCTATGCGACGTCTTATTGAAGCAGTGTCATGATAGAACTAACAAGTGAGATACCTTTTCTCTGGCGGTTAAGCCCGGAGAGTAGCGAAGGTTATTGCTCAGTTTCAATGGTGGTTCCCTGTCCGCCAGAAACAGAAATCAAAGATCTAACCATCGAGACAAGCGTGCTCAGTTTGTCGTCTGATAGTTCCCGCTCTGAAACCGAGGAAACCCTGGAATGGAACCAGGAAGATATCGATTTGTTTTTGCGGCTGGTTAACCAGCGGCAGTTCAGCAAGAACCAATCTCTGTCTGAAACGGTGCGGGTGGACTTAACCGACCCGGAAATAATAGAAATCATTCATATAGTCGCCGCCGCCGGATTTGGTGTGGCATTTACTTCATACGGACTACTCAATACTGTGGATGGCAGTTTTCCAGTGCATAGTTTTGAAATAGGATCCTTCGCTTCACTGAATACGGTAAGCGGATTCGTTGCCTGCGTTGTTGTCGATGTCGAAGACGATGATGTGGTTTGCGTCCTGCTGGACGATATTGATGTAAGGTCGGTCGAAGATTATGAACGCTTATGCCGCCATGATTTATTGCTGGTTAAGCGTCTGGATGTTCTCCATCCCGAGTTCGCGGAAACCAAAGTCAAGCCAAGTACTTCGGTCCTGCATTAAAAACCTCAGCAACCAATATATTCAATAATGAGATCGGCGGCCTGTTCCACCGTTAGCTCCACGGTGTCGATAACAATTTCTGGTTTAAGCGGATTTTCGTAAGGGCTATCCAGGCCTGTGAAGTTCTTGATCTCACCCGCTCTTGCTTTTTTGTACAAGCCTTTCGGATCTCGTTGCTCGCAGATATCGAGACTGGCATCGATGAATACCTCGATAAACTCTTCTTCGGTAAAGAGAGTTCGAGCCATATCCCGCTCGGCACGGAATGGAGAAATAAAACTGGTAATGACGATAAGGCCGGCATCCAGCATCAACTTGGCAGTTTCAGAAACCCGACGAATATTCTCCACCCGGTCGGCGTCAGTAAAACCGAGATCTTTGTTCAATCCGTGACGGACATTATCACCATCCAGTAAATAGGAATGTCGGCCTTTGGCAATCAGTTTCTTCTCAATCAGGTTGGCGATTGTCGACTTACCTGATCCTGAAAGACCGGTAAGCCAGATTATCTTCGGAGTTTGTTGCTTAATGGCGGCGCGGCTTTGTTTGTCTACATCAAGAGCCTGCCAATGGACATTACTGGCACGACGCAGACCATGACGAATGGCGCCGTTTGCAACTGCATTATCCGTGCCTTTTTCATAAAGCGTGAAAGTGCCAGTGGCAGCGCAGATCGAGGCCGAGTCATAGACAATTGGTCGGGTAAGGGCGATATTCACTACCCCCCGATCGCCCTTCGAAAGCGTTTTAGCCGCCATTTGCTGGTTTGATGTCTGATCGATTCGATATTTAAGTCGACTCACTGTCGCCTCACTCTCGCCGCCAATCGCGCTTAAGGAATAGGTTCTGCCGGGCAGCAGTTCGCTTTCCTCGAGCCATTCGATTTGCGCTTCAAACTGATCCGCAAACTCCGGCCTTAAATCAGCTGCTGCGAGAATATCCCCTGGATTCAGGTTTACCGAATAAGTGAGAGCGAGTTTGAGTTCAGCCTCGGCATCGATGCTGACGCAACTGGATCCGTCAGCTTCCATGGCCAGGATTGATGTCTGGTGGCCAGAGGGCGCGGTGACGATGCTATCGTCTTTAGTAAGCTGACCACTTACCAGTTTGCCACTTACCCGATTTGATGACTCAACATCGGTCACCAGGAATCGCATTGGATCCATTCTGCCTTCTCCCTAGAAACTTACTTAGCGCGCTGATTAAAGCGCCGGCCTACTAATGCAGAAGTGATATTTACTTTTTGTATATCGATAGCCCCACCGGCGATTCCCCAACCCCAGGCATCTCGCATTTTCTGCTCGATAGGGAATTCCCGGGAATAACCGTAGCCACCCATAAGTTGCATGGCTTTACCGGTTACCTCTCGAGCCGTTTCATTAGCAAAACATTTTGCGATTGAGCTGTCGGCAATTGATGGTAATCCCTTTTCGGCATTCGCTACTGCGCGGTAGAGAAGTAAACGTGCCGCGTCTAACTTTAATTTCATTTCGGCGAGCTGAATCTGGACTGCCTGGAAATCCACAAGTGGTTTGCCAAACTGATTCCGGTCCTGGGTGTATTCCAAGACGAAATCGAATGCAGATTGGGCTACTGCCAGTGACATGGTGGTGTTACCGCAACGTTCAAGATCGAAAGCATCCATAAGTTTGCCGAAACCGCCAGCTGGCACGAGGATGTTTTCGGAGGATACTTCCACATTATCGAAATACATGTCGGCACTGTAAATACCGCGAAAGCCCATGTGATGATCGCGCTTACCAAAGGAAAAACCATCTGTTCCTTTTTCCACGACTACCGCACCAATTCCTTTAGCGCCCGGTTCTTCGGACATGCGGCAATACACGACATAGGCTTCGGAATGACCAGCACCTGAGCACCAGCGCTTGGTGCCATTCAAGATAACTTTGTCGCCTGCAACCTTTGCTTTGGTAGTCAAGTCAGTAAGAGCGGAGCCAGCGCCGGGTTCCGACATGGAAACTGCAAGCACCAGGTCGCCGGAACATATTTGCGGAAGCAACCAGTTTTTTAAATGGTCGTTGCCAAAATGGGAAACCGCTAAACAAGGGCCGAAACAGGATTCGAATATCGGGAAGGCCACAGCAATGGAAATCTTCGCAATTTCTTCCAGCACGATTACGGCATCAAGATGGGAACCACCGGCGCCGCCAAATTCTGAGTCCAGGTTTATGCCAAGATAACCGAGTTCGGCAAAACGCTTGCGCAATGCCAGACTTGGGGGTTCATCAGAATTTTCGATTTCCGTGGCAATATCCGGAAGTTCGTTTTGCGCAAATTGTCGCACTGAGTCTTGCAGTGCCTGTTGTTCGTCGGACAGGCTAAAGTCCATAGTTTCCCCCTAAAGGCCACCCTGATTTCTGGAAGTGCATCATATGCATGAGCGGCACAGGCTGCAAATCTGAATACTACCGATTCTCTCGAACTGCTTAAATTCCCGCTCCTGCAGTTGATTCCTGCTATAATCGCCGCTTTTTTTCGTCGCGCCTGCTCGTCCTCGTCGATAAACAGGATGGGCAATAATTAGAATCAGGTCATGTCTTCAAGCGAACTTCAACAAGAGATCGAGCGACGCCGCGTGCTCGCCATCATCTCTCACCCGGATGCTGGTAAAACCACCATCACTGAGAAATTGCTCTTGTTCGGGAATCTCATTCAGGTAGCCGGCACGGTAAAAGGTAAGAAATCGGATCGCCATGCTACCTCTGACTGGATGGCCATGGAGCAGGAGCGGGGAATCTCGGTAACTTCTTCCGTTATGCAATTCCCATACAAAGATCGCATGGTGAACTTGCTCGACACGCCGGGCCACGAAGACTTTTCCGAAGACACTTACCGGGTGCTTACCGCTGTCGATTCGGCTTTAATGGTAGTGGATGGAGCCAAGGGTGTCGAAGAACGCACGATTAAACTTATGGACGTGTGTCGCCTCAGGGATACCCCGATTTTTACTTTTGTCAACAAACTGGATCGAGACATTCTCGATCCTATTGAAATACTGGACGAAATTGAAAGCGTATTAAAAATTCACTGCGCGCCTATTAACTGGCCGTTGGGAATGGGTAAGGAATTTAAAGGGGTATACAACTTGTATACTGACACTATCCATGTCTACCAGCAAGGGCAGGGGCATCAGGTTCCAGAAGATGTGCAGATCAACGGTCTGGAAAGCGAAGAAACGAAAAGTCTGCTGGGTGAATATTACCAGGACTTTCTTGATGAAATTGAGCTGGTCAAAGGGGCGAGCCACAAGTTCGATCTGGGTGCTTATTTAAAGGGAGAACTGACCCCAGTCTACTTTGGTACTGCGCTGGGTAACTTTAGCGTTAGGGAAATGCTGAACGATTTTGTAGAGTGGGCGCCTGCACCGCAAGATCGTGAAACAGAATCACGGGTTGTGGCAGCTGGCGAAGATAAATTCAGCGGCTTTGTGTTCAAGATTCAGGCTAACATGGATCCCAATCATCGTGATCGGATCGCCTTTATGCGAATTTGCTCAGGCGAGTACAAAAAGGGCATGAAAATGCGCCATAGCCGTATTGATAAAGATGTGAAAGTTGCCGATGCCGTAACCTTTCTAGCCGGCGACCGCTCCCAGGCTGATGGGGCAGTCTCGGGTGACATCATCGGACTTCATAACCATGGCACGATCCAGATCGGAGATACATTTACCACGGGTGAAGTCCTTAAATTCAGGGGTATTCCGCATTTTGCGCCGGAATTATTTAAGCGCATTCGCCTACAGGATCCTCTCAAGTTAAAACAGTTACAGAAGGGATTGACTCAATTGTCTGAGGAAGGATCTACCCAGGTCTTCATGCCGCTCAGGAATAATGATCTCGTAGTCGGTGCTGTTGGAGTGCTGCAATTCGAAGTGGTGGCCTATCGACTGCAAGATGAATACAAAGTCGAAGCAATTTACGAGCCGGTAAATGTACAGCTGGCTCGCTGGATTGACAGCGAGGATAAAGTAAAGTTGGAAGAGTTTAAGAAGAAAGCCCACGAAAACCTGGCTTTGGATGGCGGCGGATACCTGACTTATTTGGCGCCTACTCGCGTTAATCTGAATCTAATGGAAGAACGCTGGCCAGAAATTCAGTTTCATAGCACGAGAGAACATTAGGCCAGATCATGACTGCTTGTCGCCTACAGTTTTCAATTTCTTTTAGCGATGACAAGGCCCGTCGCGGCGTTATGAAATTTCCCCGAGGCGCAGTTCAAACTCCGGCATTCATGCCAGTTGGTACCTATGGCACGGTAAAGGGTCTGAATCCGCAACAGCTAAACGACCTTGGTGCTGACATAATCCTGGGAAATACCTTTCATTTAATGTTGCGTCCAGGCACTGAAGTAATAAACCGGCATGGTGATCTCCATGAATTCATGGGCTGGGAAAAACCAATCCTGACAGACTCAGGGGGATTTCAGGTTTTCAGTCTTGGCGACATGCGCAAAATTTCGGAAGAGGGGGTGAAGTTTCGTTCGCCAATAGATGGTAATGAAATTTTCCTCGGACCAGAGACTGCCATCGAAGTTCAGCACAAGCTCGGTGCCGACATCATTATGGTTTTTGATGAATGCACGCCTTACCCGGCTGATGAGAAAACCGCGCGGGAATCCATGGAGTTATCCATGCGTTGGGCGACGCGCTGCAAACAGGCCCATGGCGAAAACAGTGCTGCGCTGTTTGGTATCGTGCAGGGTTCCATGTTCAAAGCCTTGCGAGATGAGTCACTGGCTGCTCTCAAGGAACTGAAATTCGACGGTTATGCCATTGGCGGACTATCTGTCGGTGAATCGAAAAAGGAGATGATCGACATCGTTGAGTACTGTGCGCCCAAATTGCCCAAAGATAAACCCCGCTACCTGATGGGCGTGGGAACTCCGGAAGATATCGTCCATGCAGTCTCGAATGGAATCGACATGTTTGATTGTGTGATGCCGACCCGGAATGCCCGTAATGGTCATTTATTTACTTCGAAGGGGCTACTGAGGTTGCGAAATTCTCGCTATCGGGACGATACCGGGCCGCTGGACACGCAATGTGCTTGTTACACCTGCCAGAATTTCAGCCGCGCCTATTTGCATCATCTGGACAAATGCAGGGAGATCTTGGGTTCCCAGCTCAATACCATCCATAATTTGCACTACTACCAGACCCTGATGGCTGGTTTGCGCGAGGCCATAGAACAGGGTAGATTGAACGCCTTCATCAGCCAGTTTCGGGAAGAACAGACGCAATCCACCGATATAAAGGAGGAATCCGTGGATTAGTGTCTGCTGACGAAACACTTGAGTTTAGTTTAAAACGGATTACCCTGACTGTTACTTGAAACCCGGCTTTGTGCCCCAACTATGTTGGGTACTGCCTGAATAGACGATAAACAATAAATAAGCTGAAAGATTATCGCTTCTAGACCGAGAGAGAGTTCATGAATTTATTATTTCCTGTTGCTTATGCCCAGGAGGCAGGTCAGCCTCAGCAACCTTCACTAACCTATAACCTGATTCTTTTCGGCGGGATGTTTTTCCTATTCTGGTTGATTCTATGGCGCCCCCAATCAAAGCGCGCGAAGGAACACCGGGAGTTAATTAGTGGCATTTCCAAAGGCGACGAGGTGATGACTTCCGGAGGCTTGTTGGGGAAAGTAACTAAAGTGCAGGATGACTATATCGCGATTGAAGTTGCTGATGGGGTAGAGCTTAAATTGCAAAAATCCTCGGTGGCTGCAGCATTACCAAAGGGCACTATTAGTCAAATTTAAGCAATCAACTAATCACTACTGTTAGAAGATAAATCGTAAGAGCCGATTATGTTAAATCGATACCCAGCCTGGAAAAACGGACTCATTGTACTGGTTGTAATACTGGGGTTTGTTTATTCGGTACCAAACATTTATCCCGATGACGAGGCGATTCAGATCACCACCGATTCCCTGGCACTTGCTGAATCGGACCTGGCGACTGTTACCACAGCGCTGGAAGCAGCCCAGGTGGAATTTTTTGGTGAAGAGTTTAGCGAAGAAAGTATTCTGATCAGATTTAACACCGTCGATGACCAGCTGATTGCCAAAACGGCAATAGAAGAAGCCCTAACTGATGACTATATCGTAGCGTTAAATCTTGCGCCCACCACACCCGGCTGGCTGCAAGCGATAGGGGCCGGGAAAATGAACCTGGGACTGGACCTCCAGGGTGGCGTGCACTTCTTGATGGAAGTGGACATGAATGCCGCTCTGGGGCGACGTATGGAAGATAATCTCAGTAATGTGCGCTCTATACTCAGAGAAGAAAGAATTCGTACCCGTGGTACTAATGTAGTCGATAACTCCCATCTGGAAATTCGCTTCGCCAATGCAGAAGCCAGGTCGGAAGCCCGTTCAGCGCTGCTGGATAATTTTCCGGATCTTCAGTTTCAGAATCGTGAATCCGGAGATGTTTTCATCTTGGATATGCGCACGCCAGCGGATGTAATTCTGCAGACTCAGCGGGATACGCTGCAGGCGAATCGCACCACCATTATGAGCAGGGTAGATGCTCTTGGTGTGGCGGAACCAACCGTGCAACAGCAGGGTGCCGATCGTATTGTCGTTGAGTTACCCGGCGTGCAGGATCCGGCCCAGGCAATTCGATTTCTGCAGCGTATCGCGACATTGGAATTTCATCTGGAGGCAGAGCCTGGCGCTTCTCCTGCTTCCTATACAACTTATACCAGCCCTGACGGCCTTGTCGTCGATGTCGATAACGAAGTGATCTTGCAGGGTGATCGAATAAGTAATGTCCGCTCAACTCTGGATCAGAATGGTCTGCCACAAGTCCAGATTAATCTCGATGCCCAGGGCGGTAACCAGATTAACCGGGTGACTCGCGATAATGTTGGCCGCATGATGGATATTCTTTTAAGTGAAACCCGTTCGCGGACAATTACTGGCTTGGATGAGGAAGGTAATGAAATAGAAGAAGTCGAATTTTATGAAGACAAGCGATTAATCAGTCATGCAACCATTCGCACTGCCTTGCCAAGAACGTTTGTTATAACAGGTTTAACAGCAAGAGAAGCTAACGATCTTTCCGAATTAATTCGTTCCGGATCATTAGCAGCGCCGATGACAATCGTCGAGCAAAGTGTGATTGGTCCCACCATGGGTAGAGAGAATCTCGAAGCAGGCTTCAGGGGTGTGCTGGTTGCTTCAGTGTTAGTGCTTATCTTCATGATGTTTTACTACCGGGTGTTTGGCCTGGCGGCTAACTCGGCCTTAATCATGAATATCCTGCTGATCTTCGCCGTAATGTCGACGCTTATTCCGGCTACTCTCACCTTACCAGGCATTGTGGGAATCGTTTTGACAGTGGGTATGGCCGTAGATGCTAATGTCTTGATTTTTACCCGGATACGAGAAGAGTTGAGTAATGGTATGCCGCCGCAAAAGGCAATCGATTCCGGTTATAATCGCGCGTTTACCACCATTCTCGATGCCAACCTGACAACCTTCCTTGTTGCAGTCGTTTTGTTCACCATAGGAACGGGGCCAGTAAAAGGATTCGCTGTGACTTTAATGATAGGAATCATTACCTCGATGTTTACTGCAATTGTCGGTACTCGCGCGTTGGTAAACATTATTTATGGTGGGCGTAATATTCAGAAACTCTCTATCGGAAGTTATCGACTACCAGATAAGTCAGGTATTGAAGCAACTTAAATGACTGGGTCGCGGCGATGATATTGGGAAGAGAAATAGATTTTATGGGTGTGCGCAAAATTGCGGCGGCAATTTCGGCGGTGCTTGTGGTAGTTTCTATACTCGCCCTGATTTTTAATTCCCTGCAGTTCGGCCTTGACTTTACTGCAGGCACCTCAGTACGTCTTAATTATTCTGACACCGTCATTCTCGATGAGGTTAATGACACTCTGGCAAATAATGGGTATGAAGATGCGGTGGTGGTGAGTTTTGGATCTGACCGAGAGATACGGGTCGTACTTCCGGTTGACGAAGATATTGAAGTAGATGACCAGGCAGCCCAGGCCGTAGTGGTCGGTGAAACCATTGCAGCCTTGCTAAGTGACAATAGTAGTAGTGAAGTGACGCTACTTGGTTCTGACTACGTGAGTGCCAAAGTAGGTGAAGAATTGGCAGAACAGGGTGGTATGGGGATGCTGGTAGCTCTTGGCATCATCATGGTTTACATAGCCGTGCGTTTCCAATTCAAATTTTCTGTTGGCGCGGTGGTTGCCCTGGCCCATGATGTGCTGATTACCCTTGGTATATTTTCTATCTTCGGTATTGAATTCAATCTCAACACGTTGGCAGCCATGCTGGCAATTATTGGTTATTCACTCAATGACACCATCGTGGTTTCCGATCGGATTCGTGAAAATTTCCGTCGCATGCGCAAAGGTACTCCGGTGGAAATGGTGAACGTTTCTCTTAATCAGACCCTCAGCCGAACCCTGATTACTTCCTTCACGACCTTATTGGTTTTATTCTCGGTATTGCTTATCGGCGGCGAGACCACTCAGGGTTTTGCTGTCGCGCTCATCATCGGCGTTGTCATCGGAACCTATTCTTCTATATATATTGCGTCTAACGTCATTCTCTATATGAAGGTGACCCGTGAAGATTTGATGATTCCGGTGAGAGAAGGCGCTGATCCCGAGGGCACCGTCTAGTTCTTCTTGATTGATAAGCACGGTAAAGTTTGAACTCTTAGCAAGCGATAAAGTCTGCAAGGCTGTTAAAAAGTCTTTAGTAATTTCTACTTGGCCTGATTTGCCAGACTTGCTATGTTTTAGCTGGTCAAAAATCTGTGATTATCAATAACTTGGAAGCGGCAGTAAGTAAGGGAAAAATGAAATTCCCAGATCAGTTCAAAGTGCTTGGCGCAAAGAATGGGTGCCTGCTAATTATTTGCCTGCTGCTGGGCGGTACTTCCTTCGCCCAGGATCCCGAGCTATTCCCTCAGCCACCGGAAATTCAACCCGCCGTCGATTTCTGGACCAAGGTCTATACGGAAGTAGATACCCAGAGCGGTTTCCTCCACGATTCCCAAAATCTCTCGGTGATTTATGCTCGCCTGGAGCTAAACCGTCGTGAAATAGAGCGAGTACGGAGCAGGATACGAGATGATTTGCAGGCGCTGGCCAGTGGTAAGCGGACTGGCCTCACCCCAAACCAGCAGGAAATCCTGAATCTATGGCCAGCCGACGTTAGCAACGAGACTCTGCGCACGGCAGCCAGCAATGTGCGTTGGCAGCTCGGCCAGTCCGATCGTTTTCTGGGGGGATTACGCAGGTCCGGGGCCTATCGGGCTCACATTAATCAGGTCATACGGGAAAAAGGCCTGCCCATAGAATTAGGCGTTCTTCCCCATGTCGAGTCCTCCTTTAATCCAAATGCTTACTCCAGTGCATCAGCCGCAGGTATGTGGCAGTTTGGTCGTGATACTGCCCGACGCTTTATGCGAGT
Source organism: Gammaproteobacteria bacterium (assembly GCA_028818225.1). GTDB lineage: Bacteria > Pseudomonadota > Gammaproteobacteria > Pseudomonadales > Pseudohongiellaceae > UBA9145. The sequence continues at coordinate 32,228 of JAPPOG010000049.1, forward strand.
GGATCATATAATTGATGAGCGCATGGATCCTTACACGGCTACCGGTGCCGCCATGAGCTTGCTGGAATATAACTACTCTGTATTAGGCACCTGGCCACTGGCCTTGACTGCTTACAACCATGGTGCCGGCGGCATTGCCCGTGCAGTGCGACAGACCGGCACCACGGATATTGAAAAAATTATTGCTAACTATCGCGGCAGGGCATTTGGTTTTGCCTCCCGAAATTTCTATGCACAGTTTCTCGCAGTCATTCATGTTGAAAATAATGCCCTGCGTTACTTTGGAGATTTTCGCCTGGATCCAGCTCCAGAATTTCGTGAAGTAGTTACGGATGCCTTCATCGATGCTGAAGTTTTCGCGCGATCGATTGGAATCAGCCTGGAACAATTGCAGGATGATAATCGCGCATTACGCCCGGCAATCTGGGAAGGTAATAAACGCATACCCAGTAACTATCCGATTAAAGTCAGAGAGCAGGCTGTAAATGCAAGTAACCTGCTGGCCCTTGTTCCCGATGATTTTAAGTTCGACGTACAAACCCCGGATGTTGCCTATGTTGTTGAGAGAGGCGACAGCCTGTCGGTAATTGCACGACGATTCAATACTTCGGTAAATCGGCTGGTTTCCCTGAATCAGTTACCCAGTCGTCATCGCATTCAGATTGGGCAACGCCTGTTGTTACCGCAGGATAACTTGAGTGCTCAGCAATTAATTGCCCAGGCAGGAGATGAACCGCCGGAAGATGGTGAGTACACGGTTTTAAGAGGTGATACAGTTTCTTTAATTGCGGCTCGATACGGTGTGACGGAAGCCGAGCTTTTAACGGTCAATGGAATTCAGGATCGTAATCGAATTTATCCGGGTCAGCAGATTCGACTTCCGGGATATGGGCCCGAAGGCCAGCAGGTCGCAGCTATCGAAGCCAGCGCTGAGCCCAGGCCACCGACTCAGGTTGTGTTTGCTGATGGTGTGAGTGAGTCCATTAGCGAAGAAGCTGCGCCAATTGTTGCTGCCGCAGAGCCAGCGCAAGAGCCTGAGTTAAGCGAGGAATCAGTTCAGGTGGCAGCGCTTGAATCGACCCCAGAAATAACCGAAGAAGCGGTTCAAATAGTCGCGCTGGAGCCGGCACCACAAGCACTGATTGATACCGCGGAAGCAATTACGGTACAGCTGCCTATCGAGGATCCAGTGCATCTGGCTCTCACCACCACGGAAGAAATTCTTCCTCCCGCAGCAGTGCTGCCGGATAACCTGGAATTAGAAATGCCAGTAACCCCGGAGGAAGAAGTAGCGGTAGCTATCGACCCGGCAGTCGACGCCAGTGAGAGTAATGAGCAGTTAGCCGAGGCGCTGGCAGCAGATCCATCGGATTACACTGTGGCCAGTAATAATTCGATTGAGATTCAGGCGTCTGAAACACTGGGACATTATGCCGATTGGTTGGGAATTCGAACCTGGGATTTGCGCCGCTTAAACAATATGGCTTTTCGTGATCCGGTAATTATCGGCGAAAGGCTTACCCTGGACTTCTCTCGGGTAAACATTGCTGAGTTTGAACTCAAACGTAGGGACTATCATTCCACCTTACAACAGGAGTTCTTCAGTAATTATCGGATTCAAAATGTGGAGAATTACCGGGTAAGATCGGGCGAAAACGTAGGAACAATTGCAAGGAATCGCTACTCCACACCTATCTGGTTATTACGCCAATACAATCCGGAACTGGATTTAAATCGTATTCAAATCGATCAGGAGATCGTATTTCCTGTCTTGGGGCAGGTTAACTAGTTACTTCCAGCAACTGCTCGTATTCCTGCTGTAATCCTGTAAATGTAAATCTTCGCAAGTCGACTTTAGGGAGTCGGGCTTGCTGACTCAGCGCGAGCCAGTGGGTCAGACGGTCTACCACATTCCCTGCAACTGCTGCATCGTCTTTCTCCGCATCAAACAAGAATTCCTGCGGCAGGTATTCCGGATATACCAAAGCGTTTGGTGCAAGGGGCGTGCAGCCGGCGAGACAGGCCTCCTGCATCGCAAGACCCTGAAAATCATGGAGAGCTGTTGACAACACTACATCACAGCTGCTCAACAACTGGTAATAGTCATGCTCCTGTTCCAGATAGCCAAAAACCGCTGGTTCCATTCCTAATTCCAGCTGATGATTTTTCAGCAATTTTTCTATTTCTCTAAACGCTGCGGGAATTTCACGGAAGCTTTGTCCGACGACGTGCACACGAAAAGGGAGAGCGTGCTCTGTGATAATTCTTACAACCGCTAGTAGAAGATTAGGTCCTTTGTCGTATTCCCAGCGATGATTCCACACCACATCCAGGTGCTTCTTGGCATCTCTGGTAGTTGCCTGGTAAAGGGGAATATTTACAGGTACCGGAATCACGCTGCTAACTTCCAATTTTTCCAGTAGCTGATCCGGAACAGCATCCGGGAGTTTGTCAAAAAGACTCCTTGTCCCTTCAATAAAGGTGCATCTGTTGAATTCAGAGTTGAACACAATTTTGTCAGCGCAGAGTGCAGAGTAAATCGGAACCAGAAGCGGCTCAACATTATCGCGACCACGTTCACTTAATGGATAGGCAAACTGATTTTCATGGAAATAGACTATGTTCGGGATTTGCGTGAGTTGCGGAACAAATCCCCGCAGGCTGCTCAGATCAACCATGGAAGTAGCCAGCAGGAAATCGTATTCAGCGGTAAGTTCTTCCCGATTATTAATAGCCCAGTGCAGGCTGTTACTGCGAATTCGCCAATTGAAATTTCTCGGACTTAAAATCAGCTGCTGCCAATGTATATCCGGCAACATCCGGGTAAGGCGTTGCCGCCACAGGGTATGGCTTCTGGCGTCATAGGCTGAAAGCAGCAGACCGCGCATACTCAGGAGCTACAGGTTCAGGCAACCAATTGACCAGATTGCCTATCCGTTCTGCTGCCGTTCCAGAATGCCAATATTGGCAGTCATATCCAGTATAGTGTCGATATTCGCCTCTATGTCTTCAACGGAAGCATTCATGCCGAGGTCGACGCCAGTATTTTCACGGACATCTGCAGAATAATAACGGCCGCCCGCAGCCTGGATAATGCGACCATTGGGGGCATTTTCGCTACAGAGGAAAACCACTGCCGGAGTTACCAGTTCGGGGGCGAGTCGCTCTGCGCTATCTTCAAATCCTGGTAGTTCCACAGTCATCCGGGTGGCGGCAATTGGCGCAATGGAGTTGGTGTGAATATTGTATTTGGCGCCTTCGAAACGCAACGTATTCATGAGGCCCACCAGTCCCAGTTTCGCAGCGCCGTAATTACTTTGGCCGAAATTACCAAACAGGCCAGAAGTAGAGGTGGTCATTACGATGCGACCGTAGTTTTGTTCGGTCATGATCGGCCAGGCCAGTTTCGTGCAATTCATGCTGCCGTTTAAATGCACATCGAGGACTGCATGCCAGTTCTCGATTTCCAGTTTGGTAAAGGTCTTATCGCGCAAGATACCCGCATTATTCACCAGAATATCGATACGGCCCCATTGGCTCATGGTTTCTTCGATCATGGATTGCACCGCATCAAGATCGGTAACCGATGCGCCATTAGCGATTGCCGTACCACCGTTTTCATTAATTTCCTGTGCCACCGCTTCTGCTGCCGAGACCGAGCCGCCGCTACCATCCACCGCGCCACCCAGGTCGTTGACAACGACCCTGGCGCCGCGCCGACCGAGTTCCAGCGCATGTTGCTTGCCCAGGCCTCCACCTGCGCCGGTTACGATTGCTACTCTATCTTCAAAGCTAATGGTCATAGGTAATCCTCTATCTGTTGTGCGCGCGTTTATGGCTAATCGAAAAGAGGCTGGATTCTATGCCGCAATACTTTTCGGTGCAATTTCTGGCGCTTTTAACGAGCAAGAATTTCCGTAATTAGACCGTGGCCCCAACCGGAAAATCCGCTATCATTTGCGACCGATATGTTAACAGGAGGAATCTTGATTAAATGAGTGATATCGAGCCGGTACCTGCTGCCACCGTAGTCTTAGTGCGGCAATCGCCGGAAGTGGCGGAGCTGGAAGTCTTGTTGCTGCAACGTAACTCCCGATTAGTTTTTCATGGGGGTCATTGGGTTTTTCCTGGCGGTAGAATCGATCAAAAAGATTTTAAAAATTCAGGTTCTGAACTCGAGTACCCGGCAGCTTTGAAAGCTGCGGTAAGAGAAACAAAAGAAGAAGCCGGAATCGAAATTGATGAATCTCAATTAATCCATACTGCTCATTGGACTACTCCGCCCAAATTGCCACGGCGATTTTGTACCTGGTTTTTTATTTGCCCTTTATTCGAGTCGGTTTCGGTCTCGGTGGATAATGATGAGATTCTGGATCATCGATGGATCTCGCCAAGCAATGCTATAGCGGATGCGGAAGCTGAAGAATGGGTGCTACCGCGACCCACGCTGACCACCCTATCCGACATTGTCAGCCACAAAAATCTGGATGATCTGGTAGCTGCTGTAACAGTCGGTAACATCCGGGTTTTTCCAAAAGACTCGCAATACTACCGTCCTGCTGAAATGGGGTGTCCAGAATAGCTCCAGACTGAAAATCCCGCGTTTTTACCAGGGTTTCACACACTGGCAAAAGCAGCCAAATTCTGGCCTTTTCCGGGCAGATTCAGACATTACCAAGACTAACTGATTTCTCTAGGATTTTGTCCTCAATCAGCCCTCTAAAACCTTGCTTTTCGGGGCGGGTTAATGGGATAGTTAAGGCCGCAAAATTGAAACAATCTGCTTTCGTTTGCGGTCAGCTTGAGGAAGGTTTTAACCCCTTTTTCAGACATGAACATTCAGTCAAATGGCCGCCTAGCGCTGAAGTGGATTATTGAGGTCCATTAGCGCGTCAACACATCCGTAAAGAGTCTCTATGTCTTCACCCACATTTGAAAGTCTACGAGCCACACTAAAAACTCTGCGTCGTCGGAGAGGTAATTTATTCCTCCTCAAACAGGGAAGCTTTTTTGTCATTGTTGCTTCAATTTTTGTTTTAACAGCGACTGCCGTTTCTGCATGGTTAGATCTAGCCAAAGCCGGAACGATTTTTTTCTTTCTAATTTGTTTGGCGGGTGTCGGTGCATTAGTGTTTTGGTTTGCCTTAATCTTCAAGCGAAGGCATACCGATGATCGTCGACTCGCTCATTATGTCGAAGACCATATTCCCGATTTAGAACAACGACTGCTAACCTCACTTGAGTTTACGGAAGAGGATCTCATCCATGGTAAGGCCGGCGTCTCCCAACAATTTATCCAGCAGCTCTGGGTAGATGCGCAGGAACATGTGCAACAACAACAACGTGAAGTTGAAACTGTTGCACCTGCTCAGGCAAGTTGGATCTCTTTCGGTTCAGCCGCTGCTGTAGTTGCAGTGGTAGTTACCATATTCGTCAGTTCGGAGGCCTTACTAAATGCTGGTAGCCGACTAGTCTGGCCTTTTGCAATTAATGAACCCATTGTCATTATCGAAGTGCCTGCTGACATCGAGATTAGTGTGGAGCCAGGTGATCTGGAGTTGCAGCGCGGAGACAGTATTACCATTATTGCCCGGGTTAACAATGCAATGCCCGATTCCATCACTTTAAGATTGCAAGATGATAACGTGAATTGGCGCGATGCGCGCATGGCTCGTGATGGCAGTGGCAGTGAGAGTGCCACCTACAGTTACTTCATTCCTTCTCTGGATGAAGACACAACCTACTACGTCACTTTTGATGAGCGCGGTGAACAGAGTTCTCCACAATACGAAATCAGTCTGTTTGACCTGCCACAAATTGAGCAGATAGATCTGGCTTTTGACTATCCGGACTACACTGGTATCGAAGACATCATCGAAGAAGACAGCGGTGACATGGTTGTGCCTGAGGGCACGGTTGTGGATTTGCAAGTGACCTTTAATAAGGCGATCGCAACAGCCAATGTTGAATTTGAGGAAAGCTTTCGCGATGCAGAAGATGAAATAGATCCAGTTGCGCCTTATGCGGATTTGCAATTGCAGATAGATGGTAATGTGGGAGTTGCTCGCTTCACTGTGACTCAGGACGGAATGTACCGAATTCATGCCACTGACTTTTCCGATTTGGAGAGCCAGAATCCCCTTGATTATTTCATTCGAGCTATCGAAGACACGCCGCCTGAACTTGCCTTGATCAGCCCCGGTCGAGATCAGGACGTTATGCCTCTGGAAGAAGTAATTCTGGAGATCGATGCCTCTGACGATTATGGCCTTTCCGAGTTTATGCTGAACTATAGTGTAGTGGGTTCTGAAGATGTACAGGTGGATTTCCTGCCGGAACAGAACGTGCGCAATGTCTCTGGCAATGAGCTTATATATCTGGAGGATCTTGAAGTAGAGCCAGGCGATTTTGTCAGCTACTTCTTAACCCTGGCGGACAATAATGGACTCGATGGTCCCGCCGAAGTTATTTCCGATATCTATTTCCTGCAAGTGATTCCAACTGATCAGGAATTTCGCCGTAATCCAGGCATGAGCGGCGGCCAGGGAGCTGGTGGCGGTCAGGGCGGCGGTGATTCCAGCGCGTTGGTAACAATACAGAAAGATATTATAG
>JAPPOG010000036.1:0-1443 GCA_028818225.1 Gammaproteobacteria bacterium
GATCAATAAAATGGCTATTCCGATAATTAGCACAGAAAAGCCGGTCGATCCAATACCTGTGACAGCAATCAAGTCTGTCATAAAAACTGCATGACTAAACTGCACTGGAACCTCACGCAAGGACACTAAAATCACTGGTAGTGACCAGACATTGCGCAAGATCAGAAGCACACTTCCCAGTATCCCCATAGTTACTGCAACTGCCTATGCTGATGTTGCCCAGGCCGGGATATTTTCATAAAGCAGCTGCTGCTTCACTGGCACTTGGACAAATGTTTCCGGACTCATGCTCAGCTGCCCTGTATATGCCAATATACCAAACAGATTCTAAACTAGCGCAGTCCCTGCAGCCCAGTAGGATGATTTTGGCAATGTGCTCTAAGCTTCCCCGCTCATGGCTTCTCTCCTACCGATTGTTGTTATAGCTTGGATAGCAGTCTATCGCTATTGATTCTGGAAATCATGTGCGCCAAAACTGCCTGTACTAGGAAATCTCTTCTTTTGTTAACATGCCCTCCATGCAAAAACCCGAGTCGATAGTTGTTCTCACAGGTGCCGGTATTTCCGCCGAATCTGGTATAGAAACATTTCGCTCAGAAGATGGTTTGTGGGCTAACCATCCCGTTGAAGAGGTAGCTACCCCAGAGGGCTTCGCCCGCAATCCACAACTGGTCTATCAGTTCTATAATCAACGACGGGAACAACTTTTATCCAAAGAAATCAATCCAAATGCTGCACACAGCGCACTGGCAAAGTTCGAACATGACTTTGATGGCTCATTCCTATTAGTCACGCAAAATATCGATAACCTTCATGAACGCGCTGGTAGCCAGAACGTGTTGCATATGCATGGCGAACTTTTAAAGATGCGCTGTTTGAATTCGAGAATGGTTTTCGATATACGAGAAAGTTTCGACTTCGACTCTCATTGTCAATGCTGCCGCTCACCAGGAAATCTGAGACCACATGTGGTCTGGTTTGGCGAGATGCCTTTTCACATGAATCAGATCAATATTGCCCTGGAGGCTTGTGATGTCTTCGTTGCGATCGGCACTTCGGGAAATGTTTACCCCGCTTCCGGCTTTTATCAAATCGCAAAGTTGCGCAAAGCCCACACCGTCGAATTCAATCTTGAGCAAACCGGCTCGACTTTTGATACCCATATCTATGGCAAAGCAACGGAGACAGTTCCTCAGTATTTTAAAAGCCTTCTGGACTAAATAGTCCCCTTTAATCCAACTAGAATGTTGCTCTGGAGAAGCTCATGGGTGACGCAACACCTATTATGGGAGGGTGTTATGCGCACCCGACCGACATCAATCTTTGATTCAGTGTTGTGCTGTGCTCGCCATTTGCGGAGCAAATGCGAGTCGAGATTTACCGGAAAAATAGCACTTTAGCAACAGTAAATCTCGACGACCCCATCAAAAAGCAAGGATGAAT
>JAPPOG010000036.1:1453-2165 GCA_028818225.1 Gammaproteobacteria bacterium
TACTCCATCACCATATTCTGTGTCGGTATGCACGGTAATTGAAAATCGGTTATTCACTCGATAGTTTATTCCATAGCGTCTTTCGTTATCAGAGTTCCAGCGCCAATCGAAGCCAATGCGTTTGCTTAGTTCAATGTCACCTTCAAGCTCCAATCTGAAATCTCCATGGTCATCGACACGCCACTCGCTCTCAATCATAAAAGGCAGTCTTACATTTAAACCGGCAATGGCAATGTCGTGATTATCATCATGATGATGCTGACGAGACTCGACTCCGGCAAAAGCAGAAACAAATCGATTGAGGTGATAGTTATAAAGCGCATGTAATTCGTAGGTATCATCGAGATCCGTATCGATCTCGAGATCGAATGAATGACGCTCATCAGCAAGCGTGAATTCATAATCTCCGAATGAGGACATCAAATGAAACTCATTAATTAAGAACCAACGATTGGATGGCAGAATATGCCTGCCTATTTCCGGGGTAAAGTTGGAAGTTTCTTCTTAACTTATTACACGATTCATCCCTGATTTCATATGGTATTGATTGTGGCAATGGAATAACCAGTCTTCCTCTTCATTGGCATCGAATTCGATAATGACATTTCCCATCGGCGGAATATTCACCGTGTGTTTAAGCGGAGATCTTTCACCATGTTGATTAACCACACGGAAAAAATGCCCATGAAGATGCAAGGGATGGTGCATCATG
>JAPPOG010000058.1 GCA_028818225.1 Gammaproteobacteria bacterium
ATTAGACTGTCCGGGGATGCGGTCCAGCATATCCTGGGCGGTGATAGGTGACCACTGTTCAAAATAGTTGGCAGGATAAATAACGGTTGTGCCGTCATCCGAAAATTCCTGGGAGAGAATGTTTGGAGACTGCGCCAGGCCTGTAAACAGGAATAAGACTTTAAAGGTTAAAATCAGAAACTGTGAAGGCGAACGATCCAATAAGTAAACTCCCAACGCGTACCCTGGAAAGCGTGAAGGAGTTTACCCGTATTCAGTAGAAAATCTTTACGCCTGTAACAAAATATTACTTTCGTTGGGATAATAATTTGAACGTAATTCTTTACTGAGATTCAGTCATATTAGATTGGAATATTTTTTGAGATTCATCATTGGGCTAAGCAGCATACATCGTTATACCACCAACTACCGTTCGGACAATCTCGATATGCTTGATCTGATCAGGGTCTACATCGTGTGGATCGTTTGCCAGGATCACGAAGTCCGCCAGCTTGCCGGCGGTAATACTGCCTTTGATGTTTTCCTCGAATGAAGCGTAAGCTCCATTCATAGTGCAGATCCGCAAGGCTTCATCGATCGAGATGCGCTGGTTTGGCCCCCATACCCGGCCATCGAAATCTTTTCGGGTTACCATGCTTTGAATCGCCATCATGGGTTCATAGGGACCCGGGGTGTAGTCCGATGCCGGCGCGACCGGAATGCCATAATCCAGGAATGAGCGATGGGCAAACATCCAGCGCATTCTTTCTTCGCCATATTCCACCCACTTGTTGCCGTGATAATGCACATAGGTATAAAAAGGTGCAGGTACTACTCCCAGATCTCTAATACGTCCAAGCAATGTCGGGTTAACCAGGGAGCAATGCTCTATACGGTGCCGGGTTTCTTCTCTTGGCCACTGTTCCTGGGCGCGCTGAAAAGCATCTAGCACCATGGCAATGGTAACGTCACCATTAGCATGAACCGCTACCTGGAAGTCATTGCGATGGGCTCTTTCAACCTCTTCATGTATCTCCTGTTCTGTCATATATAGCAAACCATAATCGTCCGGCCTGCCTTCATAGGGTTCGCTCATGCGCATAGTACGCTCCGAGGCTGACCCATCGGCAGTGTATTTCACTGCCCCGATGCGAAAAACTTCATCACCCATGCCGGTGCGCACACCGGCATTTACCAGGTCATCAAACAACTGACCGCGGGGAAACAAATACATGCGAAAGTGCAAGCCGCCCTCTTCCCTGGCATCCTGGTAGGCAATCATGTCATTGCGTCCGGCACTGGTTTGATGCACGGAAGTTAGTCCGGCAGCAGTCATTAACTCTGAGATTAGTTTTACCCCATCTCTTCTTTGCTCCCGGGTTGAATCAGAAGGAATCAAACCGCTGAATACAGCGCGTGCGGGCCCCTGCACGAGCCCAGTGAGAACACCATTGGCATCGCGATAAAATCGACCTCCTGGTGGGTCGGGAGTTTCTGCTGTTACGCCAGCCATTTGTAGGGCAGTGGTGTTATAAACACTGGTATGACCACCTCTGTGTCCAACGACGACGGGATTATCAGGAGCAACTGCATCAATATCAAAACGATTCAGTGGGCGCCCTTCCGCTAATTTAGTATCGTCGTACTTAAATGCACGAACCCACTGACCGTCTGGAGTGGCATCAGCTCTTTCGCGCAAGGCTGTTTGTAATTCAGTAACGGATCTAAGATCTGCATTCACCTGAACCAGTTCATTAACACCAGCGCCGGCAGGATGGGAATGGGCATCGATAAACCCTGGGGTGACCGTCAATCCCTCCGCATCGATAATTTCGGTTCGTGATCCGGCCATATTGCGAATGTCGCTGGTCGAACCCACAGCAACAAAGCGATCGCCTTTAACTGCAAAGGCTTCTGCATTGGGTTGCGTGTCATCGATGGTGAAAACTCGCGCGTTAATAACAATGTAATCGGGAGCTGCCTGCGCATTGGGTGCTTGCGTCTGGGCCAAAGCCGATTGTGTAGGTAGACCTAAACCAGCAACGGCAAGTGCGCTACTGGAACCAATGAACTTGCGTCTAGAAAATTTGGCCACGGAGAGTCTCCTTCAGTTTTTATGCTCTTTTCATTTGGGGCCGAAAGGCGAACCGCAACTATAGCGCTACCTGCGGAGCAACTCAAAATAGGGTGCAACTGGCTAATTTCCCGATCTTGAAGAGTGCGGATGATCTGGCTAGACTGAATAGGTAACTAGTTACGTAGTTAATTGAATAACATTATGCTCAAACTCTATCAGGAAGCGGGAACAATGGCGCTCGGCAGCCGTCTTCGGCAGCTTGGTGAAGCACTGGGAGCACAGGCGGAAAAGGTTTATCAGATGTATGGCGTGAACATGGAACCCAAATGGTTTCCGGTTTTCTTTTTGTTAAAGGACGGAAACTGTATGGCCATAACCGCTCTCGCCGAAGCAATCGGACATTCTCATGCCTCGGTCAGCAAAATTGTTAAAGAAATGACCAGGGCAGGAATATGCAGTAGTGAAAAAGTGCCCGGTGACGGTCGCATAAACCAGGTCTGTTTAACGGCGCAGGGCAGAGCAGAATTGGAAAAATTCCAGCGTCAAAGCGCCGATGTTGAAACTGTAGTTGCCGAACTGTTAGGCCAGTCTCAAAACAATTTATGGGAAGCGATTTCTGAATTCGAATATTTACTGGATGAAAGAAATTTTTTCACAAGAATTAAAGAGCAGTATCAGGAGCGGGTACAGGCGAAGTTAGAATTGGTTGAGTTTGAGGAAAAGTACACTAAGGCTTTTAGTAAATTAAATTACGACTGGATAGAAAAATTTTTCAAGGTAGAAGAGTCTGATCGCGCCATGCTGGACGCGCCGCAGGAATACATTCTCGATAAGGGTGGCTATATCGTGATGGCAGTCTACGAAAATAATCCTGTTGGTACCGGTGCCCTGATCAAACAGGTCGATAATAAATTTGAGTTGGCCAAGATGGCAGTTGATGACTCGGCGAAAGGATTGGGAATAGGTTACTTAATGGGCACTCACCTGCTCGAGGTTGCCAAGAAACTCGGTGGAAAATCTGTATTCCTTGAGAGTAACACCAAGCTCACTCCTGCCATTAATCTTTACAAAAAACTGGGATTCCGGCGTATCGTCGGTGAACCTTCTCCATATGCGCGCTGTAATATTCAGATGGAAGTCGAGGTCTAGTCCGATTCTTAGCAATCTCAAGCGGTGAGAGGTATTATCGGCAATCACCTTCAGCCAGGGACTAAGAATGTTTGAGAAGTACTCCATGATCGTCATTTATTTCGGCATCCTGATATTACTGGGCTATCTCGCCTCGCGTCGAATTCGTAGCATGAATGACTTCGTCATCGGTGGAAAGTCTCTCAGTTTCTGGGTTGCCGCATTCTCTGCGCAAGCCACTGGGGAGTCCGCCTGGTTACTGCTCGGGCTGACGGGCATGGGAGCGATGGTCGGCTTTTCCGCTTATTGGGTCGTAGTCGGAGAATTACTTGGTGTCGCTGGCTGTTGGTTTCTGATGGCAAAACGCTTTAAACGCCTCACCGACAAATATGATTCCATGACGGTAATCGACTACATGGTTAGTCGCTTCCAATCAAAGACTAATTTTCTTCGAGTTATTTCCGCTTTTGCCTTATCAGTCTTCGTTCTTATTTATATTTCAGCGCAAATTGATGCCACTGGTTCCGCCTTCGAAACCTTCCTTGAGTGGGAATACCTGACGGGCGCAATTGTGGGCTTTGTAATCGTTGCCATTTACTGTGTTGCTGGAGGGTTTCTTGCAGCTGCCTGGACGGATATGTTCCAGGGCGCGGTGATGTTGATCTGCTTAATGCTATTACCGGCAGTTGCCTATTTAACAATTTCAAATTCCGGAAGTATTTATGAGGGATTGGTAGCGATAGATCCGGGTCTCGTGAGCATGTGGGGATCCGGGGGATTTAATTTAATGAATCTTTCCGTCGTTATAGGCATGGCATTAATCGGTCTCGGATTTCTGGGCTCCCCACAAGTTTTTGCGCGATTAATTGCGATTCGAAGTGAGTCTCAAATTGATCGGGGCAAATGGGTTGCAGTCATATTCACTATCCTGGTGGATTTTTCCGCGGTGAGTATCGGCGTCTTGGGGCGTTATGTGTTTACCACACAAGGAGTGGAACCAGATACCGTATTAGGTAACGGTGCTCAAAACGTCTTATCGGAACTGGTGGAATACACATTCCCGCCATGGATTGTCGGTCTTTATGTTGCCGCAGTGTTGTCGGCGATAATGTCTACGGTTTCATCTTTACTGGTGATGTCTGCAGGTGCGATTACTCACGATATCTACGAAAAAATCTATAACCCGATCCTGTCCGACAGCGATGCGGCACGTATGTGTCGTCATATCACCATCGTACTGGCAATCATTGCATTGGGGGTCGCAATCCTGGTATCGGTTTTGTCGCCCAGCAGAACGATTTTCTGGTTTGTTATTTTTGGCTGGGCAGGAATTGCAGCTACTTTCTGTCCCATGATTATTCTGTCATTGTTCTGGTCAAAATTTACAGAGCGAGCCGCAATTGCTTCCATGGCAACCGGATTCTTCATGACGATTATCAGTAAATTCGTGCTGCAGGAAATGGATTCTATTGGGGAATATTTTACGGCACTGGAGACTATGCCGCCGTCGTTTCTGTCGGCGCTTCTGGTAGGTTATGTGGTAACTATAATGTGGCCCGACGAAGTTTTGGAATCCGCTTATCTTGAAGACTTGGCAAGCATTGATATTGAAACCGATAATGCAGAGATAACGGGACAAGTAGTAGACACCTGATTGGAAAAGATATAAGGAAAGGGGAATAGTTCAAAGTGACTATCGATAAAGAGAAACTGGATGCGCACTGGATGCCATTTACTGGCAACCGGCAGTTTAAACAGGATCCACGAATACTGGTTGCCGCGGACGGCTTGTACTATACCGATGCCGATGGTCGACAGATTTTCGATGGTCTTTCGGGTTTGTGGACTTGTGGTGCCGGGCATAATCGTAAAGAGATAAATGACGCGATTACCAAACAGTTGTCGACTCTGGATTATTCGCCCGGGTTTCAGTATGGACATCCGCTAAGTTTTGAGCTAGCGAGTAAAGTAGTAGATCTGACACCTCCTGGATTAGATAAAGTGTTTTTCACGGATTCCGGATCGGAGTCAGTGGAAACTGCATTGAAAATCGCGCGGGGATATTGGCGCAACCTGGGTCAGCCGAGTAAAACCAAATATATTGGCCGTCATCGTGGGTACCATGGGGTAAATTTTGGTGGTGTGAGTGTTGGTGGTATTGGATTTAACCGCAAATTATTTGGGCAGGCAGTCGATGCTGATCATATTCCGCACACGGTACTACCGGAAAATAATTTCAGCAGGGGTATGCCCGAAGTTGGAGCCCATCTGGCAGATGAGTTGGAGCAACTGGTATTGCTCCATGATGCATCCAATATAGCGGCAGTAATAGTTGAACCATTGTCTGGCACAGCGGGTGTGCTTCCTCCGCCAAAAGGCTATTTAAATCGGTTGCGGGAAATCTGCGATAAACACAATATTTTGCTTATCTTTGATGAGGTAATAACTGGCCTCGGTCGTATGGGTTCATTAACCGGAGCCGAAGAATTTGGTGTGACTCCCGATCTCATGACCCTGGCAAAACAGATTACCAATGGCATACAGCCTTTGGGGGCGGTTGTACTTGGCTCGAACATTTATGATGCCTTCATGGAAAATGGGGGTCCGGATTACATGGTCGAGTTTCCCCATGGCTATACCTATTCCGCCCATCCTATCGCCTGTGCTGCCGGCATTGCGGCATTGGACTTATTGGTAAAAGAAGATCTCGTGCAACAGGTGAAAGAAATGTCGGCAACATTTGAAGAAGCCGTGCACAGTTTGAAATCAGCACCCTTCGTGACTGATATTCGTAACTATGGCTTTGCTGCGGGATTATCCCTTGAACATTATCCTGGTGAGCCGCTGCGACGCCCATTTGAAATCGGATTAAAGTGTTTCGAGAAAGGGTTTTATATTCGCTGGGGCGCCGATACCTTGCAAATGGCTCCACCTTTCAGCGCCAGTAAAGAACAGATTGATGCATTCGTTAACGCGGTAGGAGAATCCCTCAATGAGCTCGCTTGAATCCGCCGGTATTGAAGCTGCAGACCTGCCTGTGCTCGGCCATTATATCGATGGTAAAGAAGTTCCGGGTGAAGGGCGGAGCTGCGATGTATTTGATCCTGCTACGGGTCAGGTCAGTAAGAAAGTTGCCTTGGCTGACGCCGATTCCTTCGAACGGACAGTTTATTCCGCGCAGTCGGCTTTTCCTGCCTGGCGTCATACCCCACCGCAGAAACGTGCCCAGATCATGTTTCGCTTCAAGCAGTTATTAGAAGAGCATGCTGATGAAATCTGTCAGCTTATCACTTCAGAACATGGCAAAGTTTTGGACGATGCCCGCGGCGAACTTGGCCGTGGTATTGAAGTGGTGGAGTACGCCTGTGGAATTTCGGAGTTATTAAAAGGGGAGTTTTCGAAAAACGCTGGCCCCGACATCGACAGCTGGTCTGAATTTCAGCCATTAGGCATAGTGGCCGGGATAACACCGTTTAATTTTCCAGCCATGGTGCCAATGTGGATGTTTCCATTGGCGATTGCCTGTGGCAACACTTTTATATTGAAGCCATCGGAACGAGATCCTTCACCTGCCATTCTGATGGCTAAATTGTTATCAGAAGCTGGATTACCGGATGGAGTGTTTAATGTTTTGAATGGCGACAAGGAAACCGTAGACCTGATTCTCAATGATGAGCGAATTCAGGCCGTAAGTTTTGTCGGTTCGACTCCCATAGCAGAATCTATTTATCAGAAAGGTACCGATGCTGGTAAACGGGTACAGGCATTAGGTGGGGCGAAAAATCACGCGGTCATCATGCCCGATGCCGATGTGGATAATGCCGTTAGTGCATTAATGGGTGCAGCTTATGGTTCCTGTGGTGAGCGCTGCATGGCAATTTCAGTAGCTGTCTGCGTAGGCGAGGAAGTTGCGGACAAAGTTGTTACGCGTTTGGAAAACAGAATAAAAGAACTAAAAGTAGGCCCTGGAACTGATACCTCGAATGATATGGGGCCACTGATTACCAAAGAAGCGCTGCAACGAATTCACTCTTACATAGAACAGGGGTTGGAGCAGGGTGCAGAACTGGTAGTTGATGGTCGTAACCTCCTGGTTTCCGGTTATGAAAACGGTTTCTTCGTCGGTGGTTGCTTGTTCGATGAAGTGACCGCGGGCATGAGTATTTATACCGATGAAATATTTGGCCCGGTGCTTTGCATAGTAAGAGTTAAAGACCTGGACGAAGCCATGATGCTGATTAACAGGCATGAGTACGGCAATGGGACCTGCGTTTTTACCCGTGATGGCGAAACTGCGCGCTATTTTACCGATAATATCCAGGTGGGCATGGTAGGTGTGAATGTGGCCTTGCCAGTACCGGTAGCCAGCCAGAGTTTTGGCGGCTGGAAGCGCTCACTGTTTGGCGATCTTTATGTTTATGGCCCAGACGCTGTTCGCTTTTACACTCGCCGTAAGACCATGACCCAACGCTGGCCGGCTTCGAATAAAACAGAGAAGGCGAAATTTTCATTTCCGGCTTCCTAGAGCTGTTACTTTGCAATTATTCTTTATGCGAATGGGTTCAATAAATAGCCTTTTTTAGATTTAAAAATTTTAAAAAGCCTGTACTATGCTCTCCCGCAGTCGAGTCGATATATCAATAAGCATGATTTCCGCGCTCCGGATTTCAGGTTTATAGCTACACTTAAGTAAGACTTTAGATGCTCTGAACAGATGATTTCTCAATACCCCAAAATCCGCAGCCTGCTTATCCTCAGCCTAATGTTTGGTTTGAATGCCTGTAGCTTCAGTACATTTGGCCCGGTAAGTAATGTTTATTGCGATAACTTTCTTGTGTATGACATGTGTGCCCAGGATTTAAATGGTGATGGAGTGGTTGAGTATGTCTACTTTGCCGATTCGCTGGAAGTATTCATGTATCGGGAAGGTGGCATCGAAAACGTACCAGCACCCCATGGAATACATCGCTGTGCTCAGCAAATGGACGAAGATCTGGTAGCGACAACCAGTCGTGTATTTACTGTCACGGATGACACTTCCTACCTGGAAAAACAGGATATCCGGGGTGCAATGATGCTCAAATACATCACTTATATGCCCCGTGTAACGGCCTGCAATCTGCGCGCTGAACAAGCTGCGGAAGGTGCCGATTCCTAGTCTCGATTTGGTAACGAATTGTTACTGCCATCCTCTTTTTAAGTCGCTGATTTTTATAAATAAAATCTTCAGTCTAAATTGTTACTGCAAGTGTTAGACACTTGCAAAATGTCACAGTTGGCGGGGTGTTGCGCCTTTATAATTCGCCGACATAAATTGGGTAGATTGAACAAGTTATTTAAGTAGAAGTTATTAAGAGGCCGCAATTGAAGAAGTTAATTTTCCCGCGCATTTTTACTGCGATTACACCCAGATCCCTGACCACCTTCATGGTTTCCACAGCAGTCCTATTCTATGGTGCCGCCTTATCTGCCCAGGAAAATATTGGCGATGATTCCACGATTGTTTATCCCTCAACATACTTTGCTGAATACGCACCGGTGACGGCGCTGGATATGCTGAACCGCATTCCGGGTATGGAGACTTCCAGCCTTAGTCGTGGTCCAGGTGGCAGTCGCGGTAGCAGTAGTGGTGGTTCCAGAGGCGGAAGTTTTGCCAATGTTAGTCGTGGCGGTCGTGGCCTGGGATCAGGTAATAGCGGTATCCAGATTCTAATTAACGGTAAACGCACAGCGGGTAAGAATAATGACACCGAAGCACAATTGCGCCGCGTCGATGCTGACCAGGTGGACTATATCGAAATCATCCGCGGTACTTCAGGCGATTTAGACGTGCGAGGCAGTACCCAGATTGCCAACATAGTGTTGTTCGAACAACTATCAACTGCAACCTTGAATTATGAACTAGATGCCAGCTACTACTCCGATAATCATTCTGAACCTGGCGGTTCACTCACCTATGCCGGTCAAACCGGAAATTTGAACTTTCTGATCAGCGGTTCGGCCGCTCCTGGTTACAACTACACGGAGTTAAGGGAAAACAGCATTCTCCCCGGTGAACTTCCAAACGATTTTATCGATGAGGCGCGTATTCGGGACAATACCACTTACACGCTATCTACAAATCTTGATTACCAGATTAACTCCAAGAGCAGCGTGCGCTTTAACGCATTGGTAGCTGAAGATGATGATCCCACCGAAGTGGAAAGGCTAACGGTGGATCTGCGAGGTGGCTCCTTGCTGCACAATTATGTAAGAGAAGATATACCCAGCGAGAAGACCAACTGGGAAGTAGGCGGCGATTATGAGTATCGTCGTGACAACGGTGATCGATTTAAGGCGCTGTTTATTGCCAACGAAAATGATTCGGCCATTTTGCGTGAGCGTTGGAATGTGTTCGACGATGGTAGTGAAGAGAAGAATTTATTCCTGGACACCGCGAGTATTTTGGAAGAGCGAATTGTTAGAGGCTCTTACACTACCGACTATTTTTTCGATCAGGATATCGAATTTGGTGTAGAACGAGCGCAAACAATTCTTGATTCCAATCTGGCGCTAGGTGCATTGATTCAGGGTGGAACTCCTTCTGCTGCATTTGGCGGATTAACTGGGGTTGCAGTGCCGAACGCAAATACGCGGGTAGAGGAAGTTCGCTACGAACCATTCGCCATTCACAACTGGCGCATTAGTCCTCGCATGTCTTTGGAGACATCCCTGGTTTACGAGACTTCGGAAATTTCCATGAGCGGTGACGTAAACAACAGTCGCGATTTCAATTTCTTTAAACCTAAACTGGATTATCGTTTTGACGTTACTCCGCAGCTGCAATTGCGTGTGTTGTTCGAGAAAGTAGTTCGGCAACTGAGTTTTACTGATTTTGTAGCTACCAGCGACCAGGAAGATGAAGACTCCAGTGTCCTGGCTGGAAACTCAAACCTGCGTCCAGATTACTGGTGGAATTACAACTTCCTTGCTGAATATCGCTTACCCAACGATGAAGGTGTGGTCAGTGCAAATTTCTACCACCACCGTCATAAAGATTTCCTGCAGCGCATTGATTTATCTACCGGACCGGATGACATCCGTTCTGCGGCAGGTAACATCGGTACAGGAGACATGTATGTCTTCGAAGTAAAAGGATCAATAAGGCTTTCTCGTTTAGGAATGCCTAATGTGCTATTCACCACGACCGTTAACGCTCGGGATTCCGAGGTAAATGATTCCTTTACTGGTGAAACACGTCGTTTTAACAACTTTCACCGTGGTGAATTTAACTGGGGATTTCGGCACGATATTCCTTCCCGCCGCTTAAACTGGGGTATCGATATGCGTAATCGTATCGATGGCGGCACCAAGCGCTGGGATGTATTTGACATCGAAAACGATCATGCCGATCCATACTTCACCGGATTTGTCGAAGTCATAGCATTTGATGACATCACTTTCCGACTCGACGCTCGCAATCTGCTAGATGTGGAAGTTTGTCGTGATCGCATTCGTTATGAAGGGCATATTCGTGACAATGTACTGGAGGAAGTCGAGTACATGTGTCGGGCGTTTGGCAGAACAGTTTCGCTTAAAGTCAGCGGTACTTTTTAACCACATAAGCAAAGCACTAATTGCTCTCTTTTAAGCCAGGTTGCTTTATAGCGTCCTGGCTTTTTTCCTGGGTACGTAAGTTCAGATTTCCCTTGAAAAAATCGCCATTTCGCGTAGTTTGAAGGTTTCAGATTCTCTTCTAATAATCAAAAAAACAGGGCGGGGAAGTTTCAATGAAGAGCAGAGTCTTATCTCTTTTGAATTTGGTTTTGAGCAGCTTCTTGCTGACATCACCGGCAAGCGCGCAATCATCAGGGACTCCACGTACAGAACACGGGCATCCCGATTTTCAGGGAACCTATACCTATCGCACCATTACACCGCTTAACCGACCCAGAGAGCTTGAGCATCTTGAAGTTTTGACGGCTGAACAGGCGGCAGAATGGGAAGAGTTCGAACTGCGTCGGCAGAATCGAGATCTGATTATCGATTCCGTTGGCGGGGCTGGTTATCCACCCGGTGTGATTTCTTACAACAACTTCTGGTATGAGCGCGGTGAAAATACCATTGCCGATCGTCGCACGTCGCTTATTTATGAGCCCCCCAATGGTCGCCTGCCGTCATTGAATGCGGCAGGCCAGGAGCGAGCCAGGGTGCGTGCGGAAAACAGGCGCCTGAGCATCGGTCCCGAAGCTCGAACCCTGGCAGATCGGTGCTTGATGAGCGGAGGTGCCGGGCCACCTCTCGTGCCTGGCGCTTACAATAATAATATTCAGATTGTGCAAACCAAAGATCACATCATGATCCTTAGCGAGATGATTCATCGTGCGCGTATTATTCGCTTCGATGATGAACACCAGACTCGCCATATTAAGTGGGACGGTGATTCCATTGCGCGATTTGAAGGTGACACCCTGGTCATTAGCACGCGTCATTTCTATTACCATGACAATGGCCGCGGCGCCTCGGATCAGATGATATTGGAAGAACGTATTCGTCGGATTAATGAAAACACTCTCGAATATGATTTCACCATCGAAGATCCACAGTCCTGGGACCAAACCTGGTCAGCAAAGTTTCCACTTCGTTCAATCGATGACCGGATTTATGAATTTGCCTGTCATGAAGGCAATCATGGGCTGGTGGGTATTCTCGCTGGCTGGCGTCGCTATGAATCCATGGGCATGAATGGCGACGGAACACCGATCGAAGAAGATTAAATATCGAATTGATTTGGAGATTAAGGACATGAAGTTTAGACAGTTGAAGTTAATCGGATTAAGCGGCGTATTTGCTTTGGGATTTTCTTTGAATGTTTTTGGGCAGGCGCTTCCCGGTCCGGATCCATTGCAAATGGAAGTGGCACCGGACCTGGGCTACATCCCGGTTAAGCATGGCTTACAGATACCCCACGATGTGGAGCTTGGCGCGGCTACATCGGTGGTGTGGACCGAAGAGGATCATTTGATTCTGTTTAATCGCGGGCCAAATCCCTTAATGGAATTCGACCCCCGTGGTCGCCTGCTACGAACCTGGGGGCAGGGTGAGTATCTCCGCCCTCATGGCATGCGTCTCGATCCCCAGGGCAACATTTGGACCACCGACGTGAACGGTCATACCGTGAGCAAGATGAACCTGGATGGTGATGTCTTGTTGACCATTGGTACGCATGGTGAGGCAGGAGAGCCAGAAGATGGCTTATTATTTGAACCCACTGATCTGACTATTAATGCAGAAGGCGAGGTTTTCGTCTTAGTTGGTCATGGTAGAGGGACGCCTCAGCTATTGAAATATGATCGCCAGGGAAACTTCATGATGAAGTGGGGCGGTCCCGGCACTGGACCCGGTCAGTTCGATACGCCCCATTCAATAGTGGTTGACGATGAGGGCCTTATTTACGTGGCCGATCGCCAGAATCGGCGCATTCAGATTTTTGATGATGAAGGCACTTACCTTAAAGAGTGGCATTACAAAGGATTGCCCTGTGGTTTGCACTTCGACGAAGATGGAACCCTATGGATGGTCAGTGGATTTGCCGGCGAGATATTAAAGCTCGATGAAAACGGCAAGGTAGTGGCCGCTACTGGCGAGCCAGGAAAAGGTCTCGGTGAGTTCGGTGAAGCCCATTACATGACCATCGCACCGGGTGGCGTTATTTATGTTGCTGACACCATTAAACCAGACCTGCATAAGTTTATTACCCGCGGCACACATTGATCTTTAGGGTCACCAAAAAAGCAGAAGTCATTTCCCGGCTTCTGCTTTTTTGTGTTTGTCTTTCTTTAGCGCCTGGCATAGCTGCGCAGCCTTTAAGTCTTGCAGAAGGAGTCTTTACTCTTGAGCAAGCAAAATCCGGCGAAGCCCTGTATTCAGAACATTGTGCTCATTGTCATGACCATGAATTTTATAAAAATTCATTAAGATCATGGCGTGGTATGACAGTGTTGGATTACTGGTACCGCATACTTGGCAACATGCCAGCAGATAAACCTAAATCCTTAAACAACGATCAATACCTGGATATTGTCGCGTGGATACTTGCGCTTAACGGCTTTCCAGCCGGCGCAGTAGAGCTTACTCAGGGCAATTACCTTGGACGCCTGAAACTCGAGGGATTTGAGTAAGAATTAATGACTAATATCTATCAATTAGCTGCAGATGCAGTACTCGTGGTTCATGCAAGTATCGTGTTTTTTATCGTTGCAGGATTATTGCTGATTGTATTTGGTGGCATTTTTAACTGGCAATTTATTCTTAACCGGCCATTTAGGATATTGCATTTAGTTGCCATCGGGGTGGTCGTAGCGCAGGCATGGCTAGGTCGGCTATGTCCCCTCACGATTCTGGAAATGTGGTTACGGGAACAGGGTGGTGAGGCGAGTTACGAAGCGTCCTTCGTGCAACACTGGTTGCAGGAGCTATTGCATTACGATTTTCCGCTTTGGGTATTTGCTATCGCCTATACCCTGTTTGGATTGGCAGTGGTCGCCAGCTGGTTCTGGATTCCGCCAAAATCAAAAAGTAATTAGTTGCCAGCCGACTGCATCAGGTTCCAGAGCTTATTTGGCGTAACCGGCATGTCGACATGGCGCACACCTTTATCGCTCAGGGCATTGACGATGGCATTGATGATTGCCGGTGGTGCACCTATCGCTCCCGCTTCACCTGCCCCTTTTATCCCCAGTGGATTGGTCGTACAGGGTACTTTATTCAGATCGAAACGTATTGGAGGAAAATCATCGGCCCGGGGCATGGTGTAATCCATAAAACTGGCAGAAAGTAATTGACCCGAATTGGCCTCGTATTCACAGCTTTCCAATAAGGCCTGACCCAGTCCCTGGCCAATCCCGCCATGGACCTGACCTTCCAGTAGCAGGGGATTAATGACATGGCCAAAATCGTCTACCACGGTGTAATCCACCACTTCAATCTCACCAGTGGCTTCATCGATTTCCAATTCACAAACATGTGTTCCGTTAGGATAGGTCGCTTCCGAAGGAGCGAATGACTCTTTCTCGTCGAAGGCGATTTCTCCTGCAGCGGCCGCTGCCTGTGCAACATCGTGAAAAGTTTGCACGCGGTCGGTACCGACGATGCGAAACTCACCGTTGTTAAATTCAATATCACTAATGGCAGTTTCCAGAAGCTCCGCTGCCGTGGCCTTTGCTTTTTCAATTATTTTTTCCGAGGCCGAACCAATTGCCGCGCCACCGACGGGAACCGAGCGGGAACCCATGGTTCCGCCACCGGTTTCAATCAGGTCGGAATCTCCTTGGACAATACTCACCTCTTCGAAGGCAACACCAAGGCGTTCGCACAAAATCTGCCTGAATGCAGTTTCATGGCCCTGGCCATTCGACAGAGTGCCGATATACAGCGTGACGTGACCGTCGGCGGATACTTCCAGTCGTGCTTGTTCGGGAGAACCTCCGGCGCAGCGCTCAATATAGCTGGCCAGACCGATGCCCAGTAATTTGCCCCGGGCTTTTGCAGCGTCCCGGCGGGATGCAAAGTCGCTCCAATTGGAAAGTTTGAGTGCATCCTCCAGGTTTTGTTGGAAGTTGCCCGAGTCATAATTCGAGCCCAATGGCGTCGAATAAGGCATTTGCTCCTCTCTTATGTAGTTTCGCCTGCGAATTTCATCCGGAGTCAGTCCAAGGTCGAAGGCGGCCGCGTCTAATAATCTTTCGATGGCGTAAATCGCTTCGGGTCGACCAGCACCACGATAAGCATCAACAGGCACTGTATTGGTAAACACGCCCTGAACATCCGCATAGGCAGTAGGGATGTCATAGCAACCAACCAGCATTGGCACGCCAGCGGAAGTAGCAACAAAAGGGGCGAAATTAGAAAGGTAGGCACCGAGGTTGGCGACGGTGTTAACTCTGAGGGCGAGTATCTTTGCATCTTCATCCAGGGCTAACTGAAGCCTGGTAATATGATCTCGCGCGTGACTGTCGCTCACAAAAGCTTCGCTGCGATCAGAAATCCATTTCACAGCTCTGCCAAGTTTTCGTGCCGCGAACATAGCGCAAACATATTCAGGGAACAGGAAAATCTTCATGCCAAAACCGCCACCCACATCGTTGCAGGTGACATGAATGTCTGCTTCAGCCACGTTAAATATCTGGCTGGCCAGTATGCTGCGCATAAGATGTACACCCTGGCAGGATACATGTAAGCAGAGGCGCCCGGTGCCTGCTTCGATCGAGGCGACTGCGCCGCGGGTTTCCATCGATGTAGGCACTACGCGATTGTTAATCAATTCCAGTTCAACGGTGTGGCTGGCTGCGGCAAAAGCCTTTTCAGTCGCTTCCGCATCGCCGTCTTCCCAGTCAAAACACTGGTTGTTTGCAGCTTCATCCCATACCGGATTCGAGTCGGTGGCCATTGCTTTACCAGTCTCAACCACCGCCGGTAACAAATCATAATCAACCCATACAGCTTCTGCCGCATCCAGTGCCTTGGATCTGGTCTCTGCAATAACCACGGCAACGGCATCACCAACATAGCGTACCCGACCCGATGCAAGAGCCGGACGAGGAGGCATCACACAACTGGAACCATCTTTATTTGCCGCCGGCGCCATACAGGGAATATCACCGATACCATCTGCTTTAAGGTCGTCGACGGTATAGATACCGAGTACGCCGGGAAGTGAACTGGCCTCGGTAGTATCAATTGCAGTAATTGTGGCATGGGCATGGGGTGAGCGGACGAAGGCGGCATAGCACTGGCCCTCAATATTCACATCTTCGACGTAACGTCCCGTCCCGGATAGCAGTCGATTATCTTCATACCTGGTTGCTGCCTGACCAATTCCAAACTTCTGCATCACGCGGGTCCTTACTCTTGTTATGGGTAGCGAAAAATTAGCACAGTAGTGCGCTGGTTTGAATTTGCAGTCTATTATGCCCGGAATTAAGGGATCAGTTTTAAAATTCCTTATCCCAAATTGTCAGGGTAAACTGAAATTCTTTCAATTTTGTGGGATTGTTTGCGCTAAAACAAGGAGAAAACAATGCCAGATTGTCCCGCATTGAACCGCGAAATACACTTCGCTACTCCGGTGGCCGATCGGATAATTACCAATCGGCATTACATTAAAGGTTATTCCTATTATTTTCGTCAGGCAAAATGGACGCTGGAATTGAACGGCACGATCTGGCTATCGTTTGTGAATCGCCCACCTCCATTTTCTTTTCATCAGCCAATGCCGATAAACATTTAACTAGAACCTTAAATTGGCTTGCACACAGTATGCTACTCACCAATATCTATGCTCAGGTCATACGGCTGCAAACCTGTTGCTACATTGTCGTCATAGCGACCGGGTATGCCATCAAGGTCGGGCGCTTGAGCCTCCATGGTTTGATAAGCATGCGGAAAATGCAGTTGCCAGTTCCCGCTGCTAATTGTCTGTAGCTCATTACTGCGAAAGTAAAAGTAATAAGCTTACTGACTAGTGACAGTATCTGCGCCGATAATTGAATTGAATATCGATTTTCCGTCTCTCGGTAAACCACTTGCATTTTTTTAGATCGATGGCTTCTCAAACGCGAAAACAAACCGGTCAGTTTTACCCTGAACATCAAGATCGAAAACAATCATTGAGCGATCATCCTGAGGATTGCGCAAAGCATCAGTTGCTCCTACAAATCGAAATCCTGCTGCCTCAATCTCACGGCGAGCAAAATTCTCTTTAATTCGGTGCAAGTCAGCAACAATATCGTGCTCCATGCTCTCATCGCCTACATGGTCAACAACGACGAAACGACCGCCAGGTTTTAAAGCATCATAAACCTGTTGGAGAAAATACTGGGTATTGGCTGGATTACCTACAGGCACATACTCCTCGCCGTTATAACGTTTCGGAACCACATATAAATCATGATAGGCCATAACAACAATCGCACCATCTAAGGAATTTTCTTCCAGGTCCAGGTTAATGCCACTGCGAAGATGTCTTACGATATTTCCAGGATCTCTTTCCCGGTTGAATCGATCGGTTAAACCGTTTACGCCCCATTGTTCGAAGCCATTGTTGTTGTGCAGAATGGCTTCGCCGTCTTCGCCAACTACGGTGGCTAATAACTCTGTGTAGTAACCTCCGCCAGCAAAAATATCTACCACGCGATCACCCGTTTCCAAATTCAATAAGGGTATTACTGCCTCCGGTTTGCTACGCTGGTCCCGTTCGATGTCATTTTCGAGTCGGCCTTCTTTATGCATTGCGGCAAGGACAGCGGCTTCATCGATTACAGTCGCAAACGATTGTGAACTGACGATTAATGAGCAAATTAACAAGATAAGTTTGCGCATTAGCTATTCCATTCCTGTTCACGTAATTCAATCCGGCGAATTTTACCGCTCACGGTTTTTGGCAGGGCGTCAATAAATTCGATCTTGCGCGGATACTTGTAAGGTGCCGTTACCTTCTTTACATGATCCTGCAATTCTTTGCTTAAGGTGTCGCTGGCTTCGTGTCCGGGGGCAAGCACTACGAAGGCTTTGACCACTTCGCCACGAGTCTCATCGGGGCTGGACACAACTGCTGATTCGGCTACCGCAGGATGTTCGATTAATGCGCTTTCTACTTCGAAGGGCCCGATCCGATAGCCTGCTGAGAGAATTACGTCATCGGCGCGGGATACAAACCAGAAATAGCCATCATCATCAACATAGGCACGGTCACCGGTAATATACCAGTCTCCGCGACAAGTATCGGCGGTGCGTTCCGGATCATTCTTGTATTCCTTGAAGAGGCCTGGCGGTTTTTCAGGCTTGATCTTTACGGCGATATCGCCCTCGGTATTGGTGCCGACTTCCTTGCCAGTATTATCGATTACAGATAAATGAATTCCCGGCGCGGGTTTTCCCATTGATCCGAATTTGGGCTCTA
The DNA here is from genome assembly GCA_028818225.1 of Gammaproteobacteria bacterium. Taxonomy (GTDB): domain Bacteria; phylum Pseudomonadota; class Gammaproteobacteria; order Pseudomonadales; family Pseudohongiellaceae; genus UBA9145. The sequence continues at coordinate 18,123 of JAPPOG010000058.1, forward strand.
CGAAATGAAAGTTTCCACAAAGGATTCCGGTTTCAGTCTGGCCATAGCCATCTCTAATAGTCAGTCCGGTGGCATTCTTCCAGGTATCGATAATTTCCGGGTTAAGTGGTTCGCCGGCGCCGACACAATGGCGCAGTCCGGTAAAGTCAAAGCTACCCAAGTCTTCAAGAACTAACATCCTGTATATGGTTGGGGCTCCGCACATGGTGGTAATGGGGTATTTCTCGATAAGCGAAAGAGTTTGTGCCGCATTAAATCCTGCACCATGATGGATAAACAATGCTGACCCGCGAGCCCAGGGGCCATAATAACTACTCCAGGCTGCCTTGGCCCAGCCGGTGTCGCTAATATTCCAATGCAAATCATCCTCACCCAGATACAGCCAATGAGCACCCGTAACCTGATGGGCAATGGCATAGCTATGGGTGTGAATAGTCATCTTCGGATAGCCGGTAGTACCGGATGTAAAATAACACATGGACTCTTCTGCAACGGAAGTCTCGATACCTGGAAACTCAGCAGTAGAATTTGCTAAGAGGTCTGCATAGCTTAGCCAACCATCAAATTCGCCATCGATCACGATTTTGGTCTTAAGGGTTGGGCAGTTAGCCGCAACTGCGTCAATTTTTTCGACATTGGCGGCATTGGTAACAATGCAAGTGGCACTGGCCGCATTAAAGCGGTATTCGACATCCTTGGCTGAAAGTTGAGTGGTGCCAGGAGAAATGACAGCGCCCATCCGTAAAACCGCAGTGAACACCTCCCACCATTCGATTTCACGACCAAGCATGACGATAACGACATCGCCACGATTGACTCCAGCGGTGTTCAATCCATTACTGATTTTCCTGGAATTGATTGAGATCTCGGAAAATGTTCGCGTCTTCTCAGTGCCGCCATCATCAACCCAAAATATGGCCTGTTTGTTTTCGTCCTGTTCCGCCCACTTGTCGATAACGTCGGTGGCAAAGTTGTAGTGGCTTGGTCGATCCCATTCGAAGGAATCATAAATCGATTGGTAGTTCAGATCTTCGGCCATTTACTGCAAACTCTTTTTTGTTGTGGAATTAAAAGTCAATTCAACAGAACTGCCTTTTAATGTTGAGCGCTAAAAATAGCGACTGCGGGAGATTTACTCAAGGCGTGACGTTTACCGTCAGGTAGGTGTCATGATAGAGACCGCCGTCATCAGCGCGTCCCCACAGGATATAGGTCCCCGGCTCAGCAAAGGTGGCGGTGACTTCGATCATGCCATCGGCCGGAATCTCGGGAGGTAACCAGTGCACTCCCCAGGGAGAGTTAGCGCCGGTCCGGGTATCTTCCCATACCTTCGTTTGGGGTGGATCAAAGGTTACTTCGCCTTCACCTCGATAGACATTCCAGCTGACATACAAGGCATTAATCTTATCCACTGTCGGTTTTCTGGGTGGGAAAAGCATGCGTCGACGAAGCTGGTTTGCATCAATAGTATTTCTCACTCGCGAACGAGGAATTCCGTCATCGGCAACATGACTCATGACAGTCAAGGGCTCGCCAACTCGAATAGTTCGGGTTGTGTCTCCTTGCAGTGTTAAGACTGGTGGGATATTCGCCCGGGACTCAGGGCTGCTGGTTCCGATACCTAGAGATCCACCTTCTGAAGCGATTAAAAGATTGTCCACGATATAGTTTGGATCAGTTGTGGCGTGTGCTGTATAGGTCTCTCCGTTTACGCTAACCGTCCATACCAGTTCACGATCACCCCAATCAGATGGCACATTAACTTCAAACACGAATCGATTGCGCCGGGGAAAAAACTTCGTTGGTTGCCCCCGATCGGCATCACCAGGTGTAAAGAAATTATTTTCGCCAATCGGGATAAATGGTTCCTCTTCCCAGTTTTCATTCATGTAGCCAAACATAAAATTAATGGAGCCGTCATCATTCTGTCGCCAGCCTTCAAAGGCCGGGAAAATCGGCTGACCTTTCATGTAGGTCTGCGCGCTAGCTGGAAAAGTAAGAAATGCTGCTACGAAAAATACAACTAACTTTTTCATTATTCTTTTACCGTTCCAGCTAATCAGAACCCGTGGTTGGGGCAATTAAAGGCACTATGCACAGGGGACAACCAATCACATGGTCATTGGGCCCCAGGTTCAATGCTTGTCTGCGTGCTTCCATTTCTGCAAAGAATTGCTCCTCTGTGAGCGAAACCTTGATTCCAAGATCGATAAACATGTTGGAAACCGAAGCGTTACCCGATCCTTGCCAATTGCGTGGATCCGGCAGATTCGTATTGGTGTCGGTGTTATTCATATAGCCTGTGATGTGAAGTATTGTGCCCGTCGGAAGCAGTGGCATGGCATTGTCCGCGTATTGATAGGTACGAACCCAGTTATGGTCGTAACCTACACAGGAAAGAGTTTCTACCTGGTGTCCCCAGATCGCCTCAAGACACATACGCTCACCCGGCGCATGAAGATGAGGTTCAAAGGAAATAATCTTGGTGTGTTGTTGTAGTACATCGTAAGCATGCAACTCTTGCTTGTCTTCATTCGGTCGGATGCTGATGTCCACACCATTACCTGTCGGGATGAACATATTGGCATATTGGGGTTCATAGCCATCATCGTGAAAACGAAAACCGATTTCCAAATGACCCGTGGTATCGATGCCATTGGAATGAAGGTGAACAGAATCGGAATAAATTACAGAATCCGCTTTTAATAGACGTCCGGCATTCTCTTCAAACACGTCAGCGTTGCGACCGACCTCATGCACGGGCCATGGAGTCTGAAAATCTCGCTGTAATCTACCTGAAACCTCATCATAAGTAGCAGTTCCCCACAGCATGTGGTGGAAAATATAGCGCCCACCAACAGTTCCGGCAGCGCGGGTGGGATCAATGTCATTTACTTCAACGATCTCAACTGACTTGACCCACTTGTCTTCTGTCAAGCCGGTAGGAACAGATTCAATTTCACCCCACCAGTCGGCTGTGCCTGCCAGCTTGGTTACATCTTGTAGGCGAACGATCAGATCAGGTTCACCAGCCGTCCATTTAATACTGTCGTCAAAAACCAGCGGCTCGGGGGCGTCAGCTTCATTGCCTTTGGGAACACCATTTTGTGCCCACCAGGCAATTGCCGAGATTTCTTCATCACTTAGGGAATTGTCTTCCTTGAAATCCTGGATACCAATATTCTTTTCCACGTACCAGGGCGGCATGGCGCCAGCCTTGTCCCGCAGCCCAGTCTTGTACTCGATTAAGCCTGCAAACGGAGCAACTTGCTCATAGGTCACCAATGGCATCGGACCAGCACCACCGGCACGGTGACAATTCTGACAACTGCGTTGCAGAATTGGCTCGATGTCTTTATGAAAGGTGATAGCGCTACTCTGTCCCTGGCTGCTTAATGGAAAAGCCAACAAACCGAGAATCAGTGAAATGCTTGTCTTAAAACTGAGTTTCATCGCGAGTCCTCAAGCTATGTGCTTAATGCGTGATTAAGAATTGTTAAAAGCTATACAGAAAGCCCCGCTTAAAAGTAGCGGGGCTCTCCCGTTCAAAGCAAAAACTTTACGACAGGTCTGGCTAATCGCTACCTGCCAGCGAACGCGCTTCCTGTTCTTCGCGTTCCGCCACTAGTTTTTCATACCCTTCCTCATCAAGGTGGGTTACGGCAATCCAGGCATGAGTCATTTCGTCAGCGGTGCGGCTACCGCCAAACACCCATTGATCAGGATCCGGATTATTAGGATTATCCTCGGTGTTGTCATACCACTGCTTCAATACAAGTACCGCACCAGTAGGTAGCAAAGGAGCGACATCCGGCTCATAAATATGGCTATGGTGCCAGGTCGCACTCCAGTTTGAGATTTGGCTTACTGCCTCGGTGCGTCCAGTTTCAGGATAGAAAATTTCCAGCGAGGCAGCGCGCATGCGCAAGTGTCCATGGGGCTGGAAACTATCGATCCGTACCGGGTGATCAAAGGAATGAAAACCCTGGGTCATCGTGTAGCCATGGGGGGGAATTACCAGACGTAAATCTCTTTCTTCCCGCGCATACTGAATATTGTATTGCTTTAAGTCCTGAGTATAGCCAACTTGCTCTTCATAACCTTCAGGGTGCAGCCACAAACCAATCTCGACAACGTTATCTTCGATGATGGTTCCTGGTGCTACCGCACCAATACCGCCGGGATACATATGAATGCTCCAGCGCACCATGGAGTTGGAGGGAAAAGTTCGACAGACATCTTCAGGCACTAACTCTCCCCATTTGCCCATGGCGTATTCAGTGAGCATGCCATAGCGTTCAAGCTCGCCCTGATCATTAAACACATCGATATTCGAATTGGCATGATGAACTACGGTCTTGGCGTCGCCGCGAGGTTTTACCTGAATCGCTTTTATACAGCGGTCGCTGCTAATGCCGTGGGGTACATAATGAGTACTCCATAAATCATTGCCATTGGCAGGAATGTCGATCGGTACCGAAGGAATAATGACATCTGGTTGGCCCAGTTCGTCCTCGAAGTTCCAGGCATCGGGATCATTTAAATCCGCTGGCGGCAGAGGTGAATCAGGATCACCCATCGGCGCGCCCTGATTAACCCACGCTACCAGCGTGTCAATTTCATCCTGCGCGAGACGCCAGTCGCCCTGCAGATCCTGAATACCAATGCCATGATCATAGGCATAGGGAGGCATTTCCCGATTCGCCACCTTGAGCTGAATCAGTGGTGCCCAGGGACGCACCTGGTCGTAGGTTTCGAACTGCATCGGACCTATACCACCTTCTCTGTGGCAAACTACGCAATTCTCATTAATGATGCGTCCCGCTTCACCGTTGTAGGTGGCCTCCAGGGTTGCATCTTGAGCTTGAAGCTGTCCGGCAAGTGATACAAATGCTATGGAACTTACTAATCTTCTGATGTTTTTCATAAGTTGCTCGTACGCGTTATCGCTTGTGGTCTTGTGAGTTTAGTCGGCAAAGGGCGCTGCCGCTCTAATGGTGTCTCCCGATTAAACTGGGTGGCTTGGCAGGAGTCAAGAGAACGGTCTGCTTTAGCAGGGCAAAATCACCGATCCGAGGGCAATCGTAAGGCGATCAGCGCGCCAAATTGGCCTCGTTTCACGCTGCCAGATTGCACCACAATGTACTGCCTCCCCGCATCCATGTAAGTCATCATGCCGTATTGTCCGGGGGCGGGAATTTCGACCTGGGCCAACACTTCCCCGGTACGCAGGTCCCGGGCATTGAGCACAGGGTTTCCGTTCTCATTCAACTCTGCATCCCCCCGCAGATCTTCTGTCGTCTGAACAAGTAAGTCACCCATGACCATCTGAATTGAATGACCCGTACCTCCGGTGGCGGACGTATCGATGCCCTCCAGTAGCGGGTGATTACGGATATTTTCAGGGGTCTGTCCTACCGGAATATCCCAGAGCTTTTCGCCAGTATTCATGTCGTAGGCTGCCAGTCCCTGGAACAATGGTTTATAAACCGGTAATCGTTCGACTAGAGGAAGAAATTCCCGGTTGCGACCCGGTGCCCAGGCGGCGACTGTTGTGCCAGTGGTCGGCGTATGTCTTTCCCTGCCGCGCCAGGCTTCTGCCGACATGCCCGGTAGGCCTCGTTCTTCATCTATGCCGTTAGTTGGCTCCATAAAGGCCGGTGCAGAACATCCTCTGCGATGCGACGCATACATGATCCCCGTTGTAGGATCAGCCACCGGAGGATGATAAATATTCAGCCCACCGACACAACCGACAACATTGCGATAGGGATTGTTGTGGGGATAGGGTAGAGCTGGAACATAAAGCCCGCCCACTTCGAATTCACTCAGTACTCCGAGTGCTCGCGCTTTTAATTCCGGTGTGTAATCCAGTAAAAATTCTTCGGTAATGCCATCGATTACAATCGGATCAAGTGGCTCAGGTCGGGTTGGGTATGGTTGTGTTGGCGCAGTGTAATTTCCAGGTACTTGGGTTTGCATAACCGGACGTTCTTCTATGGGCCAGATTGGTTCTCCGGTTGCGCGATTAAAAGCAAAGATTAACCCCTGTTTAGTGTTTTGAATTAATGCCGGAATAGTTTCGCTATCGACCGTTAAGTCCATCAGGATTGGCGCTGTGGGAATATCGTAATTCCATTGATCGCTATGATGAATCTGGAAATGCCAGCGACGTTCACCGGTTACAACATCCAGTGCCAGCACGCTGCCACCGAACAAGTTATGACCGGGTCGATGGCCAGTGTAGGACTGAACTGTTGATGCATTGGTAACCAGGTAAACCAGGCCGAGTTCGGGATCGGCAGCCGCCGGTGCCCAGGTAGACATATCGCCGGAAAATTGCCATGCCTCGTTCTCCCAGGTTTCATGTCCAAATTCTCCCGGTCGGGGAATAACGTGAAATTTCCATAGTCGTTCGCCGGTGCGGGTATCGAAACCCATTATGTCGCCTGGCACATTTTCGATGCGGGTTTGATCGTAGCTGGGTTCATGACCGACGAGTACAACAACGACATCATTCACTACAATGGGTGGCGCTGAGGCGGTAACCATGCCGAGTTGGCGTGGAATGCCGTGATCGGGATCGTAAGGTCCTTCCCGCTCCAGCCAGCGGGGCCAGTCGCTTACTAAATGTGGGATCAGATCCACTACGCCAGTCTCAGAAAAGCTGGCAACTCCTGTTTCGGCTCCCCAATCCAGTAAAGGTCTGCCAGTTTTTGCGTCAAGAGCCCATAAAAAGAAGGCTGGTGATGTAATGTATACAACGCCACGTCCATCCACTTCACCATAGGCAACTCCCTTGCCAAAATCCGTGCGGGGAGAGCGAAGATAGCGCATGGTTTCCGGTTCCCTGAATGTCCATAGGGTTTCACCACTGGCCGCATCTATCGCAATAACCTGGCGGCGCTGTCCTGCTACCGTATAAAGAATGCCATCGACATAAATCGGCGTTGAACGGAAAGTATATTCGCGACCAGGACCAAAGTTATCCCCCCGCCAGACCCAGGCGACTTCCAGATCGGCAAAATTTTCCGCCGTTATCTGGGTGAGATGAGGGGATGCCCGGGTATGTCCCGCATCGCCTCCTAAATACTGCCAAGATCCATTTTCTACCCCATGCAGTTGTGCGATTGCATGTGAACAGAACAGAATGAGAGCAGTACTGAGTAAGAGCCTATAGCCTGGTTTGATCTGCATAGCGACCTCGATCTGTAAATCATGACAATATTAAAGAAGAAGGAATTGGATTTGACAGTAGCATTGACGCTCAATGGCAATCAATAGGGTTTTTGTCTCCCTTAAGTCTCGATTCGTCTTTTTACAGAGGTCTATCTCGTTTGGGGTGCTATAGTCCGCGTGGTTTAGAGGTTTGGGTAATACCACCAGCAGCAGTACTGGCGCTAATGAAAAAATATGAGCCTGATTATGAATAAATTACTACTACTATCGAGTTTTGTTCTAGTCTTATCCGGATGTGAGTGGTGGGAAGCTCAGTACGATAGAAACGCCGGCTTACCCGAAATCCGGAGTCAGGCAGATGTGGATGCTTATAACGCTACGGTAAGCTCGGAAAGTGAGAAGCTAGTATGTGAGCGGGAGCGCGTAGTTGGTTCCAATATTCGTCAGTGGGTTTGCTTGACCCAGGCACAGCGCGATCGTCTCGCATTGGAAGGGCGTGAGAATGTCGAACAGGCAAGAACTATATTAGACAATTAGAAAGCTTCATGGGAAATCAATGAGCCTGCTTTTAGCAGGCTTTTTTGGTTGAAGCTAAAGAAGCGGCAGCACCTATTCCGCCAAGAAGATAAGTTTGAATCCCTCTATTTTATTCGCAGCGGCTGCGTGAAGTCCTATGTAACCAATCCAGATGGCGATGAATTAGCGGTAAGTTTTTTCTTGCCGGGTGAAATGATTGGGCTCGATGGATTGTATTCCAAGCATCACACTTCCTCTGTAGTTGCCCTGGGAGATACCTATGTTTGTGAAATTCCTTACGCGGCCTTTGAGCGACTGTGCAGTGAACAACCCTTGCTGCAAAAACACTTTAATGAATTGATGTCACGGCAAATAGTGCAGGAGCAGGAAATGACCATGTTGCGCGGTCAGAAAACCGCAGCTAATCAACTCATGGCATTCATGATGAATTTGTCAGAGAGATTTGAACGGCTCAACCTTTCGGCGGTGACATTCAGACTTCCAATGACAAGGAAAGATATCGCAGGATGCCTCGGATTAACCATTGAAACGGTAAGCAGGATGTTTACTGCGTTTCAGGATAAGGGATTAATGGAAGTAAGCGGCAGGGACATCACCTTGACGAATGTCGAAGGAGCGACTGCGATTCGTCACTAGGGTTTAGCATGGAAGCAGACGACGCCATACTGCGAAAGGATTCGCAAAGGCTGCTTCTGCTGGGAGCAACTTTAAGGCTTACAAAAACTTTTGTAAGCCTTTTTCTTTTATTGCTGACCTTCCGTCGCCCTCGCTTCCTCGGCTCGTGCGCCGCGCAAGATATTAATCATGCCGTAATTACCTTCATGACAAGCATATTCATAAAGCAATCCGGCAACTTTTGTTAATGGAATAATGCCGGTGATCTTGTCGGTAAAGGCAGCGGAATCTTCTACTGTAAATTCATACTCGACAGTATCATTGCTGGTGCGGGTAAGTTTCTCCGTCAGAAATTTAGTTTCCGATGTGCCAGCCGGGCCAAAGGTTTGGGTAAGTCCATTAAAGTTCGTTGTCTCGACCACGAGAGTCTCACCATCCCAATAGCCTCGGGAGTCGCCAGACCATAATCCTATATTTGCGTCCAGTGCGGGTTTTTCAACGAGGGGAATGATGCGGGCATCATGGACCATTTCGGTCATGATTACGACTTGGTCCTTGTTTTGCACGATCTGTAGATTATTGTTATAGAGGCTTGGAAAAATTGGTGGGCCTGCATTGAATCCCATGATACAGCGCTCCGACAGGCCTCTGTCTTCCGGGCCATCACTACCAATGCCGCCAGGGAGAAAACGTACCGGCCGGACACCATCAACATCCGGAGCTAAGCGACCCTGAACTATTTCAGCACCTTCGGCAAAAGGAGGCATACGCCCATTAGTGGGGTAAACAATTATTGAGGTGCGCACCGTGTCACCGATGCCTGCACTCTCCACCCAGAAGTCGTTATAGGCTTCGTTCAAGCCACCATTGGGTATAGCTGCATCGGAAAATTCATCGATAGCGGCGCGTCTGGATTTTATTTCCTCTATTTCTTCTGCAGTAAGATATTCACGATCGCCATATTGAGCAGGTCTTTGTAATGAAATATCCGATGAAAAATTCCACACACCTTGCAGATCAGGCTGATCCCATTCGGTTTTCGGCACCAGGTAATTATCTGCTGCATAAATAACGGAAGAGCTAAATAACGAGCAACAAATAAGCCGTAAGGCTATCTTCTTGTCCATAGGGTTTGCATCCAATCGCTAGATGTGAGTTGTCTTTATGAAGTTAATGTTATCTCAACTAATTTTGGGTTGACTAATTTTGATGCCCATTTAGGTGCATCTGGTCGCAAACGTTCAGATATCTGCCAAGTGCACTCGAGACCATTTAAAACTTGCCTAATTCTTGTTGCGTAGACATTAACTCATTGATTACTCTTGAATGTCTCGAATCCGTGGAATACCTATAACAAAACCAGGAGCGATAGGAAGATGCGTTTCTTTACCGCCTTAATTTCGATAGTTCTGATTTCATCCCTGTCCCTGCGAGTAACTGCTCAGGATCAAAATACCGGTGTAATATCGGGAACCGTGCAAAGCCAGAATGGCCCTGAAGCCGGGGTCTGGGTCATCGCGGAGACCGATGATACCCCAACTCATTTCACCAAGATTGTGGTTACCGATGATGCAGGGCGCTTTGTATTGCCCGAGCTACCTGAAGCCATCTTCCAGGTGTGGGTAAGGGGTTATGGGCTGGTGGATTCGGAACCCACTTCTCTGAGGGCTGGTGCGACTAACGTATCCTTGAAAGCCTTTGTTGCGGGAGACCCTCTGCTGGCAGCCCAGGTGTATCCCGCCAACTACTGGTATTCCCTGTTAGAAGTTCCTGGTCATGAGGAATTTCCCGGTACCGGGCCCGATGGTAATGGTATCTCCACAGGTATGCGGAGCCAGGCCCAGTGGATCGATATGACCAAGCAAGGATGTCAGCTCTGCCATCAGTTGGGCAATAAACTGACCCGATCTCTCGATCATTTAAGCCACCTGGGTTTCGAAACCAGCTTGGAAGCCTGGCAGTATCGAACCGCCATGGGGATTCGTGGTCCTTTCATGGCCGCTTTTGCCGGGCGTTATGGTCCTCGCGGAATGGAAATGTATGCCGATTGGACCGACCGTATCGCCGCAGGTGAAGTGCCGCCTGCACCGCCACGACCAAGTGGGGTAGAGCGCAATATTGTTATTACCCAGTGGGATTGGGGCAATGAGTCTTCCTACATTCATGATGAGATAACTACCGACAAGCGAGATCCCACCATTAATGCCGGTGGTCTGGTTTATGGTGTCGATGGCGGCCATGGGTCGCTCCTGGAGTTGGATACCGAAACTCACGAATGGCGCGAAATTGTCATCGAGGTTTTTGATAATCCCGATAATCCTGCGGTGACGCGGTTTGCGCAGCAGTTCCCGGTGCCCTCCGTATTTTACGGTGATGAGCCCTTGTGGCAGCGACCGGCCGATCCCCATAATCCCATGTTCGATGAACTGGGCCGCGTGTGGATGACGACGAAAGTACGTGGTGACATTGTGCCGGAATGGTGCCAGGAAGGTTCAGACAATAAATTCGCGCAGTACTATCCTACAAGCAGAAGCACGCGGCAGGCTTCTTACTACGATCCAGCAACGGAAGACTTTGGGTTAATCGATACCTGTTTTGGTACTCATCATCTGCAGTTCGGTTTTACTGATGATCGTATGCTTTATTTCAGCGGAGGCGGTGATGTAATTGGTTGGATTAACACCCGCCTTTGGGATGAAACCCAGGATGAAAAACTTTCCCAGGGCTGGTGCCCAATGGTGGTAGATACCAATGGTGACGGCGTTATTACCAAGCCATGGAATCAACCCGTGGGTGCACTGCGGAGTCAGAATGAAGGTGGTGGCGGAGAACAGCTTGTGGATTTTGATCCGACTCTCGATACCCGCATGAGCCCTGGTAGCTACGGCATTATTGTGGATCCTATCTCCAATGTTGCCTGGGGTGCTGGCACGGAGTTTCCAGGCCGCATCTATCGCATGGATATCGGCGCTAACCCTCCGGAAACTTGTATTACCGAAGTGTATGAACTGCCAGTTATCGATGGGCAAATAAATGCTTTCGGACCACGGGGCCTGGATGTGGACAAGAATGGCATCGTCTGGACCGCCTTATCTGGCAGCAGCCATCTTGCCAGTTTCGATCGCAGTAAGTGCGAAGTAATGAACGGGCCAACGGTAATTGATTCACAACATTGTCCTGAAGGCTGGACCTTCTATGAATCTCCCGGTCCGCGCTTAAAAGGCACCACGGTTAAGGCAGATTTTCACTATTACAATTGGATAGATAATTACAACGCATTAGGGCTTGGTGAGAACGTGCCCATAGCGACCGGATCAGGTTCTGACTCATTGAAAGTGCTGGATCCTGAAACTGGTGAATGGGTAGTAATGCGTGTACCTTACCCTTTAGGTTTTTATTCGCGGGGTCTGGACGGACGCATCGACGACATTAATGGCGGCTGGAAAGGCCGGGCGGTTTGGGCCAACTATGGCACTAACTTTAACTGGCACACAGAGGGTGGTAAAGGGACAACCAGCAAGATGGTGAAGTTTCAAATTAGACCTGACCCCTTAGCTGAATAATTTTAAAATAACATTTAGATTAATTATTTTTGGAGAACAAAATGAGAAAAGGTGAAATCGCGGGGATTTCAGTCGGAATGGTTCTTCTGGCCGCATTGTTTGGCTGGGTCTTTACTGCTCCTTATTTAAGCAATCAGGGGCTAGGTCGCACCCCAGGAATAATACTCGGTGGAACACTGACAGAATCGCCGGATGATTTTACGTCTTTGAATGAAACCGTACAGGGACCGTTACTAATGAAGCAAAGTGGCTTTCCTCCTTTTGTCAATTACCTTTCCTGGGTTGGTACACCAGAAGGTGTAATCACGGCAACTCGCCCTGATGGTGGCCTATGGGCAAAAAGAGTCAGGGAAAGGGGCGGCGATGGTTTTCTCCGCATTGGCGATGAAACTTTTCGCATGGAGGCTTTTGAAATTATGGGAGCAGAGCGCCTGGAAATGATGGCTCAATGGGCCGCTAAGGCTGGACGATCCTTAGATGAACCGCTTTATGCCGGATCCGAACCCTTGAATGAATGGGAAGTATTCTTCTGGCGGCCCCGTGCTGCCGACTAGAGACTTTTTGTAAGTTGAATAACTGCTACTCAAAAAATCTAAACAAATGACGAGCGAACAATGAAAACAAAAATTGATGATCTCATCCATGCGTACCAATCAAAGCAAGTTAATCGGCGTAAGTTTTTAAGTTCACTCGCCGTGTTGGCTGCATCTGGTTATGGATTGGGTGGCAGTAATAAAATTCTCGCCGCGGAAAACTCCCCGCCAATACCTGTTGCTGCCTTTAATCATATGACCATGAGTGTGTCGGATCCCGCTGCATCACTGGAGTGGTACCAGGGTTTATTTGGATTGCCAATTGCTGCACGGCAAGCGAATACCATCGTGCTGCAGTTAGGGGATGGTCCGCAATTCATCGCTATCGGCGGCGGTGCCAGTGATAACCCGCGCATCACTCATTATTGTTTTTCCGTTGATGACTTCGACGACGCAGAAGCTATTCGCATTCTGGAAGAGCATGGAGTGGCTAACAGCGGCGGCGCCGGCGCCATGGAATCCAGAATTCGTATGCGCGGCGCTGACTTCGGCGGCCATGCCGATGGTACCCCAGAACTCTATTTTGGCGACCCCGATGGCATCATGGTGCAATTGCAGGACTCAACTTACTGCGGCGGCGAAGGCCTAATTGGAGAAATTTGTTTGTCAGAGCCTGAACCTGCTCCTGTTGAGGGCTTGCTATCAATTCGCGAATTCAATCACTTCACCCTGTTCGTTGAAGACCAACAACGGGCGGTTGCGTTTTACCAGGGGCTGTTTGGCTTACCCATCGATACTTACCAGGGTGCGATGCCGGTTCTGAGAGTCGGTAATGGTCGGGAGTTTCTGGCACTTGCCGAGGTTCCTCCTTTGGCGGGTCGAATACATCACGCCAGTTTTAATGTCGACGATTTCGATGTCGATCGCATTTTTTCGGTACTCGAAGATTATGGGCTGGAAGTTCTGGGAGAGGCCGGCGGTGCCAGTGGCCCGTTGCAGGCCTATGTCACCATGCGGGGCGCAGACCGCGGTGGTGCGCCAGACGGCACGCCAGAAGTGTATTTCACCGATCCCGACGGCATTCTGCTGCAGCTACAGGATGCCAGTTATTGCGGTGGAGCCGGTTACTTGGGGGAGGTCTGTGGCACCGTAGCTAACCCTACGGGGCGCAACGCCTAAAATGCCCGCTCCACTTTTCTTCTAAAAGCCCGATTTTTCGGGCTTTTTTGTTGTACGCATGTAACAAATCGATGCATCTTGCGACTACATCGAGGCCTTATCCAGTGGTAAATTAAGGCTCAGTAAAAAGCGGGGAAGACTTTGTTCAAATTAATAAAAAAGATGCCGCTGTTGGGTCAGTGCCTGCTGCTATCCAGTTCTGTGCTGGCGGCCCCACCAGCAGATAACTTGGCCAACGGAGTTTCTCCCCAGCGTGCCTTGCTGGACCAGTATTGTATCGCCTGTCATAACCAGGCCATCGTCAATAGCCCGGCGGTGGAAGGCGAATCCTTGCTATTTACCCAGCTACGTGGGCTTGGCTTTACTCTCGATACTGAAAACGTCGATGACGTTGCGGAAAATCCTGAAGTCTGGGAAAAGGTGGTGCGGAAACTTAGGGTAGGCGTAATGCCGCCACCGGATAATCCCAGACCAGACATCGTCACCTACAAGCAATTCCGTTCATGGTTGGAAACTGAGTTGGATTTGGTGGCTCAGCGCAATTCAAACCCGGGCAGAACCCAGGCCTTCCACCGCTTAAACCAAACTGAATATCGTTACGCGGTGCGTGACCTGCTCGGATTGGATATCGATGTCTCAGAAATGATCCCGCCGGATGCACCAGACCAGCATGGATTCGATAATAACGCCGAAGTCTTATCGCTATCGCCATCCTTAATGGAGCGTTATGTTTCCGCCGCACACAAGGTTGCCGAGTTAGCCGTGGGTGCTACTCCCCGGGGCACGGCTATAAAAACCTATGAAGTGCCGCTTAATTTAATTCAGGACGATCGTCTCAGTGACGAGCTGCCGTTTGGTTCCCGTGGGGGAACAGCGATCGAGCATTACTTTCCGGTCGATGGTGACTACCGCATCAAGGTGCTGCTGCAAACGAACTACGTCGACTTTGTTCGTGGCATTGACCAGGCTCATGCGATGGAAATCAGTCTCGATGGCGAACGATTAGGCTTGTACAACTTTGGTGGTGACGCTCCGGGCACGCCAGCTCCCTATAGTTACGCTGGCAATATTCGCGGCAGTGATGATTGGGAAGAATGGAGTATGGCATTCGCGGAAGAAGGCTTTGCAATTGAAGTCTCGGTGAATGCCGGACCCCGAACAATCGGCGCAACCTTTCCTAGAGAGATGTGGGAGCAAGAGGGGATTTTGCAACCGCGTTTGTTTGGTTATCACCTGGCTGTAACAGAGCTGCCGGACAACAATCCCAGTGTCGGTGCAATCCTCATTGAGGGCCCACTTTCAGTAGAGGGGCCAGGTGACACACCCAGTCGGCAGAAAATATTCACGTGCACACCTAAGAGCGCCGATGAAGAACCAGCTTGCGCCAGAGAGATACTGGGTGATCTGGCGCGACAAGCCTACCGTCGACCCATCGATCAAAATGATTTGCAGGGCTTACTGGATTTTTATACCCGAGGTCGGAGCCTCGGATCATTCGATACCGGTATTCAATTCGCTTTGGAGCGTTTATTGGTAAGTCCGGATTTTCTGTTTCGCATCCAGCAGGATCCAGCTGAAATTGCATCCGGTAATAGTTACCTGATTAGCGATATTGAATTAGCTTCAAGACTTTCCTTCTTTTTATGGAGTAGTGCACCGGACGAAGAATTATTGCAGCTGGCTGAACGGGATTCATTAAGAGAGCCAGGAGTGCTAGAGCAACAAGTTCAGAGAATGATGGCTGACGCTCGGGCAACTGCATTTATCAAAAATTTTGTCGGGCAGTGGCTCTATCTGCGCAATCTTGCAGGCCACTATCCGCTTCCTGCCGCCTATCCGGAATTTGATGAAAATCTCCGGGAAGCTTTCCAGCAGGAAACGGAGTTATTTATTAACGACCAGATAAGCAGTGATCAAAGCATTCTTGCTCTGCTTAGCGCGCCATACACCTATATCAATGAACGACTGGCAGAGCACTATGGTGTACCAGGAATTTACGGTAACCGCTTTCGCCGGGTGGAATTGAATAACCCGCAGCGAGCAGGACTACTAAGTCATGGCAGTCTGCTTACCGTTACTTCCTATCCCAATCGCACTTCTCCGGTTTTAAGGGGAAAATTTGTGCTGGAGAATCTCCTGGGTTCACCACCACCAGAGCCGCCTCCCAATGTGCCCGCCCTGGAAGAAGCCGGTGAAGACGGCAGGATGCTGAGCATGCGCGAAGCTATGGCCCAGCATCGGGAAAATCCGGCCTGTAGAGTTTGTCATGCAGCTATGGATCCGATTGGATTTTCCCTGGAAAACTACGATGCAGTGGGTAAGTGGCGGCGTGAATTTGCTAATCAACCCATCGACGCTTCAGGTACAATGCCGGATGGCAGGGAGTTTGATGGTCCAGCCGGACTGCGGGACTTATTGCTGGATCAGCCTGACGATTTTGTAGGCACAGTGACCGAGAAATTACTTATGTATGCCTTAGGTCGTGGCCTAGAATACTATGATATGCCGGCAGTGCGCGGAATTGTGCGCAACGCCGCCGAAGACGACTATCGCTGGTCGTCAGTGATTTTGGGAGTTATCGAAAGCGACCCATTTCAAATGCGGAGAACTCGGCTATGACAATCTTTAAAAAGACGCTACCCCGACGAACTGTGCTGCGGGGAATCGGTGCCAGCCTGGCATTGCCTTTGCTGGACAGCATGATTCCGGCTCTGTCTTCTGCTAGCGCCCAGGTGGCACAACCGGTTAAGCGGCTAGGGGTGGTTTATGTGCCAAACGGCATGGCCATGAAATTTTGGACGCCAGAACAAGATGGGTCTGATTTTGAGATCACCCGAATTCTGCAACCGATGGCGCACTACAAAGATCGGTTGTTGCTGATTACCGGCCTGAATGGTCCGCAAAGTAATGCCGGGGTGCATGCCAGTGCCTCTACCCGTTTTCTGACTGGTGCAATTCCCGCACGAGTCGAATCTGATCTGCAGGCCTCGGTATCTATTGACCAGTTAGTGGCGCGACAGTTTGGCCAGGAAACCCAGTTAGGTTCCCTCGAGTTGGCGCTGGATCAGAATGATGTATTTGGTTCTTGTGATATCGGTTTTAGCTGTCAGTACACCAGCACCATTTCCTGGCGCGATGAATTCACACCCTTGCCGATGGAAGTGAATCCGCGACTGGTTTTCGAAAGACTCTTTGGCGATATCGGCACTACCGATCCCGCTGTGCGGTTGCAACGTATTCGTCAGGATCAGAGCCTGCTGGATGCCGTAACCGATCGCGTGTCAGAGCTAAATCGCAAAGTCGGCCCTGGTGACCGTGCAAAGCTTGATCAGTATCTCGATGCAGTACGTGATGTTGAGCGCCGCATTCAAATGGCGGAAACCCAAAGCGCTCGTGAACTTCCTGAAGTAACGCAGCCTTCTGGAATACCTGATACCTATGAAGAGCATGCCAAGTTAATGTTTGATATGCAGGTGCTCGCTTACCAGACTGACCTTACCCGTGTCATAACATTTATGTTAGGGCGAGAATTAAGCGGCCGAACCTATGCGGAAATTGGTGTGCCAGATTCCCATCATCCGACTTCGCACCATCGAGACGATCCAGTGTTGTATGAGAAAGTCACCAAGATTAATGAATTTCATACCAGCCTGTTTGCATATTACCTCGACAAACTGGACGCGATTCCTGATGCTGATGGTTCACTGCTGGATAACATGATGCTGCTCTATGGTGCCGGCATGTCCGATAGTAACCAGCACAGCAACCGGGGATTACCGCTGGTGTTATTCGGAGGGGGTGCAGGGACTATCAGAGGCGGTCAGCATCTGCGCTTTCCGGAAGGCACGCCAATCGGCAATTTACACCTCGCCATGCTGGATAAGATGGGTGTGCCACTGGATAAGATTGGCAACAGCACAGGTCCGCTGGACCTATCTGGCCGCGCCTAGCGTTTCTGGATTTCCCATGAGCATCAATCGTAATTTGAATGTCAGTCCTTTACTGACATTCATGGTGCTTATTTCCGTTGCAGTAAACTCCTCTGCAGAAACACCCCTGATTGATGCTGCTCGCAATCAGGACTCCGGGTTGCTTACCCGGTTGCTGGCGGATGGTGCAGATCCTAATGGGTCGCAAGCTGACGGCGCGACTGCCCTGCACTGGGCCGCATATCGAGTCGACCATGACCTGGCGCGGCTTCTTATTGAGGCCGGGGCGGACGTTAACGCGGCCAACCGCTTGAACGCTACTGCGCTTTATCTAGCCGCAAAAGCCGGTGATGCAGGACTAATCTCCTTATTACTCGAAGCCGGTGCCAATCCAAATGTCGCACTGGACATGGGTGAAACGCCAATCATGACTGCGGCACGTTCTGGAACTGCAGAAGGCGTACGCGCATTAATCGAGGCCGGAGCCAATGTAAACGCAAGGGAGATTTCCCGTAACCAGACCGCCTTAATGTGGGCGGCAGCCCAGGGCCATGTGGAAGTCATACAGGAGTTAATTGCCGCAGGCGCTGAACTCGATGCCCGTTCCAAAGTCAGACCCATGCTCATGTTTGCGGATGCAACCAACGGCGGCGCTTTCGATCAGGGAGTTATGGAAAATCTTGGAGGCTATTCACCATTATTGTTTGCCGCGCGTGCTGGTCATGTTGAAGCGGCGAATATTCTGGTTAATGCCGGCGCCGATATCGATGGCGAGGCAGGTAATGGAACCAGTCCATTAGTTGTTGCCACCCACAGTGGTCATTCTGCCCTGGCGCAAATGTTACTGGTGCAGGGCGCAGATGCTAACTCGATGGGTGCTGGCTACAACGCTTTGCACGCAGCTATTTTACGAAGCGATCGCGATACGGTTGCAGCGTTACTGGCCAATGGCGCTGATCCCAATGTGCGGCTTGAAAAAGCTAATCCCGTGCAACGAGCCAGCGAAGACTGGGTGTTGAAATCACCTTTAATAGGGGCGACTCCCTACTGGATTGCGGCCAGCTTTCGCGAAGCGGAAATCATGCAGATTCTTGAAGGTGGGGGCGCCGATCCATTGCTGTCAAATCAGGAACGCTTTCGTTTGTTAAGAGACAGGGCATCCCGAGAAAACCCACCGCCTCCTGAAGTAGTAGGCGGATTCGAGTCCACTTTACAGGCAGCTATAAGAGGCGACAGCACGCGCCAGCGCTATTACGTGACACCTAATCCCGATCCGGCCGCTGAAGAACGCCGCGCCCTTGCTTCGGCTCGCGTTGCCATTGAGCACGGCGTGGACATCAACCATAGTGATTTTACCGGTTCGATGGCTATCCATGATGCGTCTTCGCGATTATTGCCGAATGTTATAAGAGTGCTGGCGGAGAATGGCGCCGATGTAAATGCACAAAACGGCAATGGCATGACACCATTGGATTTGGCACTGGCGTCTGCAAGACGACCAAACTTTTTTGGCTTTGATACCAGTATCCCGGGCCAGTCTGCCAGCGAAGTACTGCTCGAGTTCGGTGCCAAAACTTCCGATCAACTTTAGTTTTTAAAGTGGTCTTGAGAGACAAGTTCTCTTGATGCTAGTTATTCACCAAGGAGGAAAATAATGAAAACCGGTGCGCAATTACTAACTGCACTAGTTTCAATTTTCGTGAGTGGATTGGCCTTGGCTCAATCGGCAACCGTACTCTATAACGAAAGAGTGGTGGAGATTGAGGCAGTGCTTCCCGATGCGTCAGATTTATGGGTAAAACCAGAAGACCTGAATCGCATAAACGATTTTGAATTGAAACCCCAGGGTGCCTGCCTGGACGAACTCTGTATTCCTGTTCTACAGGATCGCGACAGTGATCTATTCGTAACCCGTCGTGGTCAGGGTTGGTTTAACGTAACCGAGCTGGCCAATGTCCTGCAGCAGGCATGGGTAGCAGATTATGCAGAAGGGCTATGGAGTTTTGGTGGCATGCCGGTGGAGCGTCGTGCCTTTTTCCAGAGCGCGATAGCACCAGACTTCTCGCTGCCGGATCGCAACGGTAATCCGGTGAGCCTTTCAGATTTCGCTGGAAAACAAGTATTACTATTAACCTGGGCTTCGTGGTGAGGATGTAGATTAGACGTGCCCGTGTGGCAAGTGATCTACGAAGAACTGCAAGCAGTAAACCCGAATTTTGAAATCATCTCCTTTGCCCAGGACAGTGGGGGAGAGGCGGACGCAGGACCGATTTTCGATGCTGCTAATGTCACTTACACATCAGTTATCGATGCAAATCACCATATCAGTGCGCTCTACAACCTGGTGAATGTTCCATCTGCAGTCTGGATTAACGAAGAAGGCAAGATCGTAAGAATCAACGAAGGGACTTACGCCAAGAACCATGGTGCCTTTGGTACCGATGAGTACTTACCTATCGTAAGAGACTGGGTCGCCAATGGTGCCGACAGCCCTTATGTATGGGATACAGATACCGTCAGTGAGAAGATTTTTCAGCGCACACCAGAAGCGGAACGAGCGCAGCCGACTTTCAGGCTGGGTACGTTCTTCTTTGCTAAAGGCGATGAGGTCAAGGCAGAGCAGTATTGGGATCTTGCGCAGGAACTGGATCCTACCAGCTGGAATTTTCTCCGCCAGGACATCATGTATGAAGAAGGGGGTTCTGCCGGACCAGAATGGCGCGCTCGTCGCGATGCCGTGGAAGGTGCCGGTGGTACTTACTATGCCCCACTCGATATTGGTGAGCCGAGTAATAATTAAAAAAAGTTAAAAACAGTATTT
>JAPPOG010000011.1 GCA_028818225.1 Gammaproteobacteria bacterium
TTGGATGAAATCGACGAGCCCTGGTTAAAACTCAGGCTGTGTACGATGTCACCCATGTTAGGTGTACCTTCGGCAGCGATATCCTCAAGGGTTAACTGCGTCAGGGGAGATGCAGACCGAAAGCCTTCGGTACGCCGGATGAATGAGCCAGTTACAATAACTTCCTCAACCACATCATCCTGTGCAAGCACTGCCCCGGAAACCGGGAGTAGCGATAGTGAAACCGCTGTGCAGAGCATTTTTTTTGGAAAACCGGGAGAGCCGGTTTTTCGGTTGACGTGCATATAAAACTCCTCTCTCTTGATTTTTTACTTCTAGTACTTCATTTCTTTCTTTTTTTAGCATCGATGCTGCAAAACATAAGAATGCAGCTAGAAGAGCCCAAAACCCGATGTTTTCTATGATTCGAACGATGCGCATTCAAGGTTCGATACAGCCAGAAGCAGCGGATTTACGGACTTATCCACCCACGATAAAAACACCCAGAGGGAGGCCAGTCAAGCGTTATTAGACACATCCAGTAACATTCAGAATCGAGCAAATGCTCGATAGAGAAATCGTTACGTAAAGTAACTTTTTAGCGATAAATGACGCCCTGGATCAGTTGAATTTGGGGGGATGTACGCTATTCGGGCAAACAATAGAGTTCTAGATGGCACTATCTGAGAAGAATCAGAGGAAAACTAGAGTCTATGAGCCCTGGGACATGTCGGTCTTTAAAACTTTGGCGTGGGGCTCGAAATTCAATGAACAGCTAGCCAAAAAATTGTCTACATAGTCCAGATCCGAGATTGCCGCCTGCGCATTGGCTTCATCAGCCGCCGACAAGTTTTCCTGTTTTGGAAAAATCCCCATACCCGCCAGTAAACAAGTCCAGGAACGCAGTGAATAATACTGGCCAATATTTAGACGGGTTAGAGCCGCTTCCAGATCTTCGATGCCGTACCAGACACTTAACATCTCTCTTAAGTTGTCAGAGAGGTTCGTGTTTTCACGGTTATCGATCCAGTATTGCGTATCGGTTCTTGAGTTGGTCTTGTAATGAAGAACGATGTAGTCGCGAATGCCTTCAAAATTTTTGTTCATGCGGGCATTAAAATCTTCTCGATATTGATTAGTAAACTCACCCTCTTCGAATGCTGTCGAAAATTCATCGATAGTTGAATACACAAATTGCAGTGCCGTCGCTTCCAATGGTTCTATAAAACCTTGGGATAAACCAATCGCCACACAATTGTTGCGCCAGGTTTCTTCAGTTCGTCCAACCTTCATTTTCAAATGGCGGGCTTCAACATCGCTGTCCAGAATACCCAAGTGGGTTCGCAGTTCAGTTTCTGCCTCATCGGGGCTTGTGTACTTTGAACTGTAAACATAACCGTTACCGAATCTATTAGTGAGAGGAATTTTCCAAACCCAGCCATTGGATAACGCCGTTGAAACTGTTTCAGACGGAATGTCTGAACTAATTTCAGTGGGCACAGCAATTGCTGAATCATTAAACAGATTTTCGGCAAAGGGTAAGAAGGGTACCTTGAGAGTTTTTTGTAGCAGTATGGATGCAAAGCCAGAACAGTCGATGAAGAAATCGGCTGCCAGATCTTGTCCGGTATTCAGTTTTAAAGACTTGATGTCGCCGTTGTCATGCTGCTCAACACTCTCAACAGTGGCTTCGATGTGTTCGACACCTTTTTCCTTTGCCCTTTCACGTAAAAACTTACCAATCAAAACAGAATCGAAATGATAGCCATACTGAAAATGGAATGGGAAGTTTTCAGCAGGAAGTGGCGCTAAATGCTTCTCGGTAATATTAGCCAGCAAAGAGAATCGATTTGGATGTGCCAAAACGTCGAGGCCCTGCCTGCGTAGCGCTGCGTATTTGTAAAGAAATCCAAATGTGGCGAAGTCCAGGCTGGTGGGGAATGGATGAAAATAACCTTCATACCCTTCGACGGTTGACCAGTTCAGAAAGCTGATGCCGTTCTTGTAAGTTGCATTACAGGCCGGCATCCATTCCGATTCACTGATATCCAGTGAATCGAAAAACACCTTGAGCAGCGGCGTAGATCCTTCTCCCACACCGATAATACCGATATCCGGAGACTCGACGACGGTGATTTTTATACCCAGAGGCTGCCACTTCTTATGCAACAAACTGGCTGCCATCCAGCCGGCTGTGCCGCCGCCCAGGATTACAATATTTTTAATCTTTGGATTATCCATTACATCTACATTGGGCTAGCAAACTGGCTGCCTGACTCACCTGGCCTCGTGGGGGAAATGCATCCATCCTGTAATTATGTACTTTTCACCAGAATTTAAAACATCTCCAGTGTGTGCATGGGTCCATTCCGCAGGCCAAATCATTTGCTTTCCTTTTTCCGCTTTCACTGTCATGTTCTGCTGGGTAAAGGTAGTCGTGCCGCCATCTTCCACATCGTTTAAATAACACATCCACGCCAGTACGCGGAATGAGTTCTGAATCGAGGTTCTTTCGCTATGGGGTAGCTTGAAATGACCACCGGGCAAATACTTCTGAATGTTGAATGATCCGATATCAGTCTTGGGCATGATCGAACCCAAAAATGGAAACTGCTCTGTGTAATCCTTGTAACACTCGAATAGGCAATCGATGTACTGCTTGATGGGCTTGAATTCCTCTGATTCCAACTCACGGGGATGAACGGTAATGTCGGTGGAGTTTTTCGCGTTAAGGTCCACTCCACCGGCAGATTTACCAGCTTCCTGTTTTTCCTGGTGAGACTCAAAAAAACTTACTATCTCATCACAAAGAGAATCCTGCTCGATATTCCAGCATCCGACAAAATGGGGATCGGGGCCTTCCAGGGTAATGCGCTTCATCCTACCTGCCTGAATTTTGATAAAACCTGCATCTACAGATCATTAAACTGCGCCTAGGCTAACAAACACAAAGGATTAAGGCCATATGCCGAATGGCCTTAACAATTAAGCAGCTTAATTAACCTTGGGGGATTATTGGTCTATGCCAGTATCGGTTCGATTATTCTTCCATGGACATCAGTCAAACGAAAATCCCGACCTTGATAGTGAAAAGTCAGTCTCGTGTGGTCAACCCCTAACAAATGCAATATGGTAGCATGCAGATCATGTATATGTACGGGGTCTTTAACGATATTATAGGAGAAGTCATCTGTTTCACCGTAAGTCACTCCCGGTTTAACACCACCACCTGCCATCCACATGGTGAAGCAGCGCGGATGATGATCCCGGCCATAGACTTCTTCCGTGAATCTGCCCTGACAGTAAACGCTTCGGCCAAACTCTCCGCCCCAAACAACAAGGGTATCATCGAGCAAGCCACGTTCTTTCAGGTCCTGCACGAGAGCGGCCTGGGGCTGATCCACATCGCGGGCCTGGTTGCGAATACCACCCGGCAATCGGGTATGTTGGTCCCAACCACGGTGGAACAGCTGAATAAAGCGTACGTCCCTTTCTGCAAGGCGCCTTGCCAACAGACAATTGCGTGCAAAAGAACCTGGCTTCAAGACATCTGGCCCATAACGGTCCAGCGTCGCTTGCGATTCATCGGATAAATCATTGAGTTCTGGCACCGAGGTCTGCATGCGATAAGCCATTTCGTATTGGGAAATACGCGTGCTGGTTTCCGGATCGCCGAATTCTTCCTGGGTAAGCTGATTAAGCCGCGCCAGGTCATCGAGAAAACGACGACGGGTCGAGCTGTTTACACCGGGAGGATTGGACAGATAAAGCACCGGATCACCACTGGCAAGAAACTTAACACCCTGGTGCCTGGTTGGCAGAAAACCACTTCCCCACAACCGGTCATAAAGGGGCTGGCCACCATTACCACTGCCAATTGAGACCATGGCAACAAATGCCGGCAAATCCTGGTTCATGCTGCCGAGGCCATAATCCAGCCAGGCTCCAATGCTCGGCCGTCCGGCCAATTGCGCACCGGTTTGAAAAAAGGTAATTCCCGGATCGTGATTAATCGCTTCGGTATGCATGGTCTTGATAAACGCCAGGTCATCCACAATTTTAGCTGTGTGTGGCATTAACTCGCTGACCCAGGCACCTGACTGGCCATGTTGCTCGAACTCATAAATAGAAGGAACCAGTGGGAAACTCAACTGCCCCGAGGTCATCGCCGTTACCCGTTGATTACCACGAACAGAGGGCGGCAAATCCTCACCCACCATGTCTTTCAGTTTCGGTTTGTAATCCCAAAGTTCGTGCTGGGAAGGCCCACCGGATTGGAACAGGTAAATTACGCGTTTAGCTTTTGGTGCGAAATGAGGCAGTCCGGCAAGCCCGCCCACAGCTTGCCCGGTTTGAGCGAAGCTATCTTGTGCCAGCAAGGTATTGAATGCAGCAGCCCCCAAACAGGTACTGCTCAGACTTAGAAAACTACGTCGCGTTAATTGCTGTTTGCGCTCATCAATCGGATTCATAGTTTTAGTCCCTGGTAATTGTGCCGTCCAGATTCATAATCAGGCTGGCTACCATTTGGTAAGAGGCTAACTCGGCTATGTCGAGAGTTTCATCCCGCTGTGATTCACCTTCACTTACGAGTTGTAAGGCTGCCGCTCGGTCTGATTCAAAGTTTTCCAGGTGCCCGGAAAAAGCACCATTTAGTATCGAAAGCACATTTGAATTCGGTAAACGTGCGGTAGCAAGTCGATACATGTAACGCAGGCTTTCATCAACCGAATCCTCTCGCTGCATTACCCGTTGTGCCAAGGCTCGCGCAGCTTCGGTATAGGTCACATCGTTCATTAAATTGAGTGCTTGCAAGGGCGTGTTGGTGCGCGTCGGCGAAACAATGTGGGTTTCCCGCGTCGAAGAATCGAAAGTTATCATTGCCGGTGCTGGCCGGGTGCGTTTCCAGAATGTATAGAGACTGCGCCGATACAGATCCTCCCCTGACGAGAGTCGATATTCCTGCCCCCGCTCGACAATGTCATCCCATAATCCGTCCGGCTGGTAGGGGCCAACCGATGGTCCGCCTACTTTCTCCGAAAGCAATCCCGACATCGCCAGGGCCTGGTCGCGAATTACCTGTGCCGGCAGGCGCATACGCGTAGCCCGCGACAGAAGTCGATTTTCCGGATCCATCTCTGCCATTTCTGCAGTCACCGATGACGACTGGCGGTAAGTAGCGCTGGTCACAATCATGCGCTGCATGGCTTTCACATCCCAGTCAGATTCCATAAATGACACTGCCAACCAATCCAGTAATTGCGGATGGGAAGGATACTCACCCTGGGAGCCAAAATTATCCGCCGTTTTAACCAAACCCGTGCCGAAGTACATTTGCCAGAAGCGGTTCACGGTTACGCGGCTAGTGAGCGGATTTTCTTCCTGCATTAGCCAGGTAGCAAAACTTAATCGATTCTTCTCAGCATCGGGCATAGGCGGAAGAATAGAGGGCGTGCTGGGAAAAACTTCTTCAGCAGGTGCGTCGTACACACCTCGATTCAAGCGGTAAGTCGGACGTCGCGGTGACATTTCTTCCATCACCATGACGGTCGGTAATCCATCCCAGAGTTCTTTTCGTTCCTGCTCCAGACTCTTTAGCTGGCTGTATGCGCTGCGTATCTCCGGCGCGGCGTATTGATTCAGGTAGCTCAATCGTAACTTTTCTAATTGACCTGTGGTGCGCGCGCTTGCATCGATTTGGGCAATTTCTGAAACCGATGCCGCCGTGGCAATTACCGCGACTTCTTGCGGGGTTAACACCCGGTCATAGATGCGCACGTCATCGATATTGCCTTGAAAATTAGGTTTGGAGGAACCGCTGGCACCAATACGCAGGGGATAGCGTTGTGGCAGCCGGTTGCCTACCAGATCCAATAAACCCTCGAGTTCCAGCGCTTCTCCGTCTAGATAAACCCGCATGCCACCCGGCGTCTTGGAACCGTCATAGCTTGCCGTAATGTGTTGCCAGCGATTGAGTTGGATAGCCTGCACAGTCTCGGCCGCAACACCGTCATCCAGCACCCGAGTTGAAAGATTTAAGCGCAGCTTGCCTGCTTCGAGATAGATGCCCCAACCGACTTCACCCTGATCCCCTTCCGTAGCGCGGGAAAAAATGACGCCAGTATCAGACGTGGGATAGATCCAGGCAGATAAGGAAAATTCATTTTCATAGCCAAGATTGGGCGACGTTCCTGCATTAATAAAGCGTTCGCCATCAAAACTTGCCGCTGCACCGATGCGTCCGTCAACAAAATGAGGCAAGCCATTTTCCAGTGTCGCTTCCACCAATCGTCCTGCGTGTACACCGGAAATATCGCCATCAAGCGGATGATGAACCAGAAGACCTTCTTTCAGAATCCAGTCGACTTCGGCATCGATATCACTGGAACCCACCAGGGCATCTTCCCACTGAGCTTGACCTGCGTTGATTTCTTCTTCGAGCTCGGCAAAATCGAGCCGCGCTTGCGCCAGACGCTCATCTAATTCGTCTATCTGTTGTTGTTGACCGTTTGTCGGGGCCGTAATGAAGGGCGGAGAGTTTACGTATTTAAATCCTTTACCCCGCTCGTCGATATTATTGAAAAACGCAGAAAACTCGTAAAACTCTTTTTGTTGCAGGGGATCGAACTTGTGATCATGGCAACGAGCGCAACCCATGGTAAGCCCCAGCCAAACTGTCGAAGTAGTCGCGACTCGATCGACGGCATATTCCACCAGAAACTCTTCCGGAACAATGCCTCCTTCTGCGTTCAAGCTATGATTGCGATTAAAAGCTGTGGCAATGCGCTGATCCAAAGTTGCGTCAGGTAGCATGTCACCGGCGAGTTGCTCGATGGTGAACTGATCGAAAGGCATGTTGTTGTTATAGGCGTTAATAACCCAGTCTCGCCAGCGCCACATGCTGCGCTCACCATCAGTCTGATAACCATTGGTGTCAGCGTAACGGGCAGCATCTAACCAGTCCACCGCCATGCGTTCGCCGTAACGGGGCGATTGCAATAATCTGTCTACAACTTTTTCGTAAGCATTCGGCGATTCATCAGCAAGGAAGGCATCCACCTCTTCAAGCGTGGGTGGAATTCCTGTCAGGTCCAGCGTTACTCGTCGTATCAATGTGGCTTTATCAGTTTCTTCAGAAGGACTCAGCCCCTCCGCATCAAGACGTTGCAGTACAAAATTATCAATTGGGTTGCGTGGCCAGTCTGCATCACTAACGTCCGGTACTGCAGGCATTTCAGGTGGGATAAAAGCCCAATGGCTTTGCCACTCGGCACCCTGGTTAATCCAGAGCCTGATGGTTTCTATTTCTTCTTCGCTTAGCGCATCGCGTTCGCGCGGCATGCGAAAACTTTCAGCCTCCGCAGTTATGCGCTGAAACATTAAGCTGTCTGCGGCGTTTCCGGGTATGACCACAGGTCCGCCAAAGGCACCTCGATCACCAGCAAAACCATCGGGAATGTCCAGTCGCAATCCCATTTGCCGATTGTCATCATCAGGCCCATGACACTGAAAGCAATTGCGGGAAAGTATAGGTCGTACTTCTCGGGCGAACACAACCTGGCGTTCTGCAGCCTGCAGTAGATCGGCCTGTTGCGAGGCAGTGAGGTCCGCACCCCATTCCGCCCCGCCTGCTATCCATTCCTGTACCGTTGCAATCTGTTGTGCCGATAAAGTGCGACCACTCGAAGTGGGCGGCATAACTCTAATGCCATCTTCAACGGATATGCGCTGATAAATTAGGCTCGCGTCCGGATCACCGGGAACGATGTGACTGCCCAGGAAATCCTGGGTGTCCAGGCGTAAATTAAGCATGCGGCGCGCTTCATCCGGCCCGTGACAATCCAGACAGGTCGTCGCGAATATGGGCAAGATATCTTCGGTATAAGTAAGCGTATTAGCTCCCTGGCCGAAACTTTGTCCTGACAGGAACAACGCAATTAGAACGGTAGCCAAGCTGGGCAAATTCCCTGTTCTCATGTCTTGACGGCACTCCACTTTAATTTTTATTTTTAGCGGGTTTATGAGTTCGATGTGGCACTGCAAACGACTCAATAAAATGCAGCTTATTGAATCACTTCGGCAAAGATCAACGCCTAGTTTAAATTCTAAGCGTTCAAAAATCTAATGCGAGCGGGGCTGCTGATTAACGAACGCCAAACTCAAAGATGGTGCGGGTTTCATACTGATCACCGGGTCGCAACAGGGTAGAGGGAAATTCCGGTTTATTAGGACTATCGGGATAATGCTGGGTTTCCAGGCAGAATGCCTCGCGGCGATCATACTGGGCCCCATTTTTGCCGCCTAAACGACCATTCAAAAAATTACCGGTATAAAACTGCATGCCCGGCTGGTCAGTATAAACAGTGATGGTCCGACCGGATATTGGCGCATAAACCGCGGCCGCCAGTGATAGCTCTCCCGCTCGCTCGTGGTTGATCACAAAATTGTGATCGAAGCCGGAGCCGAACCGAATTTGTTCATGACTGGAATCGATATCTTGCCCTATCGGTTTTGCGCGACGAAAATCCAGCGGCGAATTGGCGACCGCTACGATCTCACCGGTTGGAATGGATTCATTATCTACCGGAGTATAGCGATCGGCATTAATGCTTATCTCGTGATCGAGTATGGATCCGGCGTTATGTCCTTCCAGATTAAAGTAAGCATGGTTGGTGAGATTTATGACTGTTGCTTTATCTGTGCTAGCAGAATAGTCGATGATTAGCTGATTCTCATCGTTAAGCGTATAGCTTACAGTAACATCAACCCGCCCCGGATAACCTTCCTCTCCATCGGGACTGAAAGTTGTTAATACCAATCTCGAATCAGTTGTGCTGGAAAAAGTTTCTGGCTCCCAGATTTTTTTATCAAAACCAACGATGCCACCGTGGATTGCGTTATCGCCATTATTTTGCGCCAGCGTATATTCGACGCCATCGATTGAAAAGCGCCCATTGGCAATTCGATTGGCATAGCGGCCAACAATTGCACCGGCAAAGCCGGCACCGTCGACATATATTTGCGGATCATCAAATCCGGTTGTTACATCGGCAAAATTTCCGGAAGAATCTGCCACACTCAGACTAACAATAATTCCACCCAGATTGATAATCTCGACAGTCATGCCATTGGCGTTTTGCAGAGTAAATAACTGCACCTCCCTGCCATCTGCCAACGTACCAAATGGGTCAACAGAAATTCTAACAATATTATTCTGGGACATCCCGTACTCACTATTCGTGATTAGTATCAATAGAACAAGGAGTTGACTAAGCAGCTTCACATGAAGTTCCTATCCAGCAATTCAGTTTATTACAGCACGCTACTCGAGCGTTGACACACAAATTTACAATTCCCGCAAAATCACAGTTTACGGAGCTTTGCCGATTTCGACAACGCGGAAATACCGGCTCTCACCGACTATTAAATAGACTAGGACTGATAATCGTTTTATGCTCGCTTGGCTGAAAATAATAATAGGAATCAGGAAGATATTCCGGAGGAATCAAATGCGAATTTTCTCAACTCTAATTTTTCTTTGTCTGTTAGCACTGCCGGCTCAGGCCCAGGTACTGGCGAGTTTTAATGAGGATGGCCTGACCTATGGTCATGTGCATTTAAATGTGTCCGACATGGATCGCCATATTCAAATTCTGGAAGATCACTTCGGAGGCCGTACTGTCCGCAAAGGCCAGAATGCCAACGGCGACCCCTTGTTAACAGCCATCGTTCTAAACAACACGCTGGTTGCTCTTTCACCCAGCGATCCAACCATGCCTTCCAGCCAGACTGCGATGGATCATTTCGGTTTTAAGGTTCGTAACATGGAGAAATTTCTCGACAAGTGGCGTGCAGATGGCCTTCCGGTTACAACCGATCTCTGGGCAGAGCAGTTTGCCAGCCCTCCTAATGGTTTTACCGGAGACACTTTTATCGGAGCCGAGGGACAAATTAATGCCTTCGTCGACTTTCCCAACGGCGCACGCGTAGAACTTCAGGAAGACCAGGGCTTGCAGCAAGAAGTGACTGGCTATCACATTCACTTTAACACACCGGAACACGAAGAGTTGTTGGCCTGGTATACCGATCTATTTAACCTCGAAGTACGTCCTCGTGGCGCCATTGCAACCACTACCAATGTCCCGGGTATGAACTTGAGTTTTGGTGGTGGCAGCGCTGACCGTGCAGCTACGCAGGGTACTGCTATCGATCATATTGGTTTCGAGATTGATAACCTGGAAGAGTTCTGTCGGCGGCTAGAAGCGGCAGGCATAGAATTCCAGGTGCCTTATCGTGAGATTCCAGCAATTGATTTGAATATTGCTTACATTATTGATCCGCGCGGTGTGCGAATCGAGTTTACTGAAGGCTATGATGAGTACTAATTGAGTTTTTTAGACAAACAAAAAGGCCGGATGAGTTATCCGGCCTTTTTTAAGACTCTAATAATTACAGTTCCCGGATTTCGACTTTCCGAAATCGCAACTCCCCTCTCCCCCACTGTAATCCAATCGGCCCTTCCGCCATTTGACTATCTCTTACATCGGCAGTTACTTCTCCGTTTAATTCTACGAGCAGACGATCTCCATCGGCAGTGATCTTGTAGACATTCCATTTATCTCCAACTTTCGGATAAGGCTCAGAAACTGCAGCAACATGGACAATGCCTCCCGTGCCATAAGAAAGGTCAGGACGTTGATCGAAAATATTAGCCTCATAACAATTACGATCGGTAATGCGAGTTGGTTCCTGACAACGCATGTATATACCACTATTGGCATCGTGGCTGGCCCAGAATTCAACGCGCAATACAAAATCGCCATAGCTTTCTTTGGTTACTAACCAGGAAGCACCACTTCCTTCTGTAGCGCGTATCGAAGAGGCATCGGTATGCCAATTGGCATCACCAACGACATTGAAGTTATCCATTCCCTCAGTGCCATCGATTAGGGTTACCCATTCATTATTCTGCGCGAAAGCAAAATAGGTAATGACAGTAGTGAGTAAAAGCAAAATAACTTTCGCTGAATTAATAATTCTTTTCATGTTGCCAACTCCCTGATTAATAGAATAGGACTAAGAGGCGAGCCCGGTACAGTATCACTGGAAAAAAGACAGGTCTAATTTAATTTAAGTCTCAGTCAAGATATTTAGCTGGAATAGGATTCGTATCGCTTTCACTCTGCCAGTAGATAGACACTATCCACCAGCGCTCCCCATCATGCAGTAACTGAAAGGAATTGATGCCCCGGGCAAAAGGCGCTGGATCGCTGGCCCGACGCCGGGATTCATAAGTGCTGAATGTATGCGCTATCTGTCCAAACTGTTCTGTAACGTGATTGATTTCCACTTCGTGAAAGCCATTGCGCTCGAGATTACTGCCGCTGCGCTCAATGTAAGCCTCGGGGCTCATGATTACTCGCTCAAAAACTCCTTCGTCATTACGAATAACCGGACTCAGAGTCGCACCCTCAGCGAACAATGAACGAAACCTGTCCCAATCTCTTGGCACACCGGCATCCCCTGAAATTGCAGCGTATACCGCAGCTATGATATTGCCAATTGAATCTACATCTTCATCATCAACTGTTTGACCAAAAAGTACATTTGGAAATAGCAGCAATAGAATGGCTGTAATCAGTTTTTTCCTCATGAGACTTGTCCTGAAACCTTGTGATGTGGCAACCACAAATTACAGACTGCAGACAGGTTTATTGCAAGTCGATTCTTGTTGAGAAAAAGAGATGTGACATAGAGTTAACCCTATTCGGAATGAATACTCTCAAGCCGATTGCCATGCCAAAAAGATGAATTAGAGAATAAACCTAGTGAATCGCAAAATTAAGTAAAGCTGCAAGCCGATAGTTCTTGGACATGGCCCTCACTTGTCTTTTTGTTCAGTTACTGTCTGACATAATAGGCATGAAGAGGTCATAGATTTAGTAAAGATCAGGCCCAAAAAAGGCTCAACGGATGTTGAGCCCTTGTAAGGGACTAAATACTTAGTCTAGAGGCGGGCCAATCCAGCCCTCTTCGAACTGAACACCGAGACTATTGAGGTACATCGCCACCATGTTGTACTGCCCAACGGTAAAGACGGTTTCCATCATCTGGCGCCTGGTGTAGCGAGCGGCGAGCGCATTCCAGGTTTCATCGCTGAGTAGCGCTTCTTCATGGAGTTCTTCCGCTGCTTTCAATAGCGTTGCATCCCATTCGCTCCAGTTTGGATCGGCAGAGCCAACAGTTATTTGTTTAAGCTCTTCTTCACTGATGCCCACGGACAGTGCTAATCCGCGATGGGCTGCCCATTCATAGGCCCCCTGATTTAAATAACCGATACGCATGATGAGTAACTCCCGGTCGCGAATCGGCAAAGTCGAATCTTGCAGAAGGTAGTCAGTAAATTCTAACCAGGCATTACAAAGGGCTGGCGCATTGGCGCAGGTCGACCAGACACCCAATACTCTTCCATTATTCTCACGCGGAGCCAATATTGCCGCTTCCGCTGCAGTCCATGGTTTTTGCACACGGTCAATGCGCGGCTCGTCCAATGGGGGAAGCATCGTTTGCTGAGCATACACGGCTGGGCTAGATAACATGCCAAGGCCAAGCAAAACACACGCTGTCATAAATCGCTTCAACATAAGCTGACCCTCCATTCTTCATATGATGTTAATTAATCGCCCTGATGACTTCACGGGTCAGACCCCAGCGATCAAAGCCCTGTCGACCATAGTCCAGACCCCGGCGCACGATGACCAGGTTATGGTCCGGAACCACTATAGTGAATTGACCGCGATTGCCCGAAGTTGAATAGGCATTCTGGGGGACATCGTCGCGATTATCCGGCACTAACCACCATTGGCCGCCATACATGTTGCCAATCTCCGCTGTAGCTGGAGCTGGCGTCCGGACGAAGTCAATCCAGTCCTCAGAAATGATGCGTTCACCATTCCAGACACCATTCTGCAAATACAACATTCCGAAACGGGCCAGGTCTCTTGCATTGGTATAAACCTGGCTGCTTAAAACAAAATCACCAAATCTATCGGTGCTGACCAGGGTATTACGCATGCCGATCTTATCCAGCAGCGCCTTGCGGGGAAACTCGGCATATTCGCGCTCACCGCCCAAAGCCAGCTTCATGGCATAAACACCAAGTAGCGTGTCGTAATTTTCATAATCCCAATAAGTACCGGGCTCACGAATCAAACCGCGACTTCTCGCGCCTTCCACTGAACTCGAACCTGCCCAATAGGACATACCGGAGCCTGTTGCATATTCCAGTCCCCGGTTATCGATAGTTTCCAAACCGCTACTCATGTGTAGCACATTGCGCAGGGTAATTTCATTTCGGGGATCAGTTTCCGGCGATCGATTCGCAGGTAGCCAATCGAAGCCCAGTGGCTCATCCAATTGCAGGCGGCCATCGTCTACTAACATACCAATCAGGGTTGAAGCGATGCTCTTGGCCGTTGACCAGGTGCGGGTTCGAGTGGTCATGTCGAAGCCATCGGCATAGCGCTCATGGATTATCTGACCTTTGTAAACCACTAGCAGTGAAACCGTTTGCTGTTCATCGGAAGGCCTATCGAATGCCCAATTGGAAGCTGCTTGCAACGCGGTTTGATCGATATTTGCAGGCAGGCTGCTAGCTTCGATCAAATCACCGTCGGGCCAGGGGATTCTGGCCGGATCACCGGGAGGATAAGGCAGGGTTAATTCTGGCAGGCGATCGATGTCATCCAGATCCTGGTCCGGCGGCATGATTACACAGCCAATCCCCTCTCTGAATGCAGCCCGCATAATCGGCACCGCCCCGGGCGCCCCAATTTCCACCGCCAGCCTGTCCCAGTCTACGTTGTAATCGCCACCATCCGGGTTGCCGATGGGATCGCGAAAAAATTCCAACTCCCAGTCATAGAGTTGATCAAGGGTTCTATTGGACGTAAACAGGCCATTACACATAAAGATCGCATGCTGGCCGCGGCGCACCATTTCGCGCTGGTGCTGCCAGTAATCATAAGTTTCTTCTTGTTGTGCCAAGCCCTGCAAAGGAAGCAGGATAGCCATTGAAAGGAACGCGATAGCAAGGCGCTTCATGGGGATTCCTCCAATTCATCGAAAAACCACACTCTATTCTATTTTTAGGGGCTTGCGGAAGTAATTTCTGGGTTAGATACTTGCAATGCAAAGAGGGTAGGCAGAGTAACTGTAATTCTGCATCCAGTAACTCAGGGTGAAGCTATGAAAAGAATAATCAAAATAGTACTACTACTAAGTGCTACGGTTAGTTTTTCTCCATTATTTGCACAACTTGGCTCAATAGACGCAGCGAATTTCCCTTCCGTCACAGATGAAATGCTTATCAATCCTCCTGCTGAGGATTGGTTAATGTGGCGCCGCACGCAAAATGGATGGGGTTTTAGCCCGCTGGATCAGATAGATAAATCCAATGTTGCTGATTTGCGTATGGTCTGGACCCGCGCCTTAACCGATGGCAGCCAAACCGGGACCCCCCTTGCCTATAACGGTGTGCTCTATATGCCAAATCCAAACGATGTGATTCAGGCGATTAACGCGGCAACAGGTGATCTCATTTGGGAGCATCGCAGGGAAATTCCGGAGGGTGCGCGCGATAGTTTAGGATTTCTTTCTTCCAATAACAGGAACATTGCCATCTGGCAAAACCTGATCATCGATACATCAGTGGATGACCATCTTTTCGCTTTGAATGCGGCTACTGGAGAACAGGTTTGGGAGAGTCTGGTGCTGGATTTCAGAACGCACCCCGCCATTCAGGGAGCCGGCCCAATTGTTGGTAACGGCAAAGTATTTAGTGGCAGGAGTTGTCGACCCATCGCTGGACCTGATGCCTGTGTCATTACTGCCCATGACGCCGCAACTGGTGCAGAACTGTGGCGACGCCGGACCATTCCAGCACCTGGCGAACCCGGAGATGAAACCTGGGGCGATGTGCCGTTCGAAGAACGCAGGCATGTGGGTGCCTGGATGCCTCCCAGCTATGATCCCGAACTGAATACCGTCTTTATTGGTACATCAGTCACTTCGCCTGCCCCGAAGTTTTTATTAGGAGGTGTTGATAACCAACACCTTTATCACAACTCAACCCTCGCACTCGATGGCAATACCGGTGAAATCAACTGGTACTACCAACATCTCAATGACAATTGGGACCTGGATCACCCGTTCGAACGCTTGCTGGTTGATACTGCGGTTGCACCAGACCCCAATTCAGTCTCCTGGATTAATCCAAACCTGAATCCCGGTGAAGAAAGGAAAGTGATGACTGGCATTCCGGGTAAGACCGGCCTGGTTTATACACTGGATCGCGAAACCGGTGAATTTCTCTGGGCACGCGAAACCGTTTACCAAAATGTAATCGACAGTATCGATGGAGCATCCGGTGGTGTAACAATAAATCCTTCGCTGACTTTCAGAGAAATGGGTGAGTTTGCAACAGTGTGTCCGAATATGCATGGCGGCAAGGACTGGGAAGCCGGCGCTTATAGCCCAGAAACCAACACTATGTACTACCCGCTGCGCAACATGTGTATGCCCACACTGGTTACTGATGATGAATCGGCATCACATCGAATCTATGCCATGAGCGTTCGTCATGAAATTACTGAAGGTGAAACAAACCTGGGCACTGTGTATGCAATTTCAGCAGAGACTGGCCGCACCGCTTGGAAATACGAACAACGGGCTGCAACCGGTTCCCTGATAGCAACCGGTGGAGGTCTGCTCTTTGGTGGCGACACCAACGGCAGATTCAAGGCTTACGACCAGACCACAGGTGAAGTGCTATGGGAAGTGAATCTGGGCTCGCCTGTGACAGGCTACCCGATCACATTCAGTACTGGTGGCAAACAATATGTTGCAGTATCTACCGGTAGTGCGGCGACTACTGCCAGCTTTTTAAGCATTACGCCGGAATACAGGCCAACCTTTGCAAACAATCTGTACGTGTTTGCTTTGCCTTAATGGGTACTGAAGAGATCACTAGCGGTTGCTGGTGATCTCTATTTGGGCGAGCTCGTCTTCATCTGACGTGAGTTCAGTATCACCAGACGGAAAGCCATTCTTCTCAAGTAGGTAAGCAGTGAGAGCTGCGTACTGTCCATTACTCAATCTGCCAGGA
Source organism: Gammaproteobacteria bacterium (assembly GCA_028818225.1). Classification (GTDB taxonomy): domain Bacteria; phylum Pseudomonadota; class Gammaproteobacteria; order Pseudomonadales; family Pseudohongiellaceae; genus UBA9145. The sequence goes on from JAPPOG010000011.1 coordinate 16,145, forward strand.
GAAGTCTGCGGCATACCGTAGCGCATGGAAGCGTAAAGCTCCTGCAGATTTTTCCCTTCCCACTTAAAGGTGAATCCAATGCCAATCAAGGAAGGCGACATGTCCTGCCCGGTTAAATCTTCGCGATGACACTCGGCACATTCTTCCCTATAGACACTTTCACCGCGGGCAGATTGATCGGTTGTGTAAATGCCGGACCAGATCGAGGGGGGTTCTTGAGCAACTACCTGTAGCAGGGAGCCTGAAACTCCAAGTATTGCAATCAGTTTTAATAATATTGGGGAGAAATTCGAAAAACTCACACTCAGTCCATGGTTGCTTCTGTATTGGTTTCATGAGACGGAGAAACCGCTAAGTCTAAACTATTTTTTGCTTCGAGAATATGGTTTATGCAGCCATTTTCTCCACGCCTATGTTTCGCTACGATTCTTTATTATTCAGTAAGTTAGTGAGGCAATCCAATTAATTCGAGCTAAACAAAGTCGTCGATGACTTACCCGTATAGCTGCTTATAGGTTTGTACGAAGTAACGCATCTCATCAGGTGTGCCCATGCTCAGGCGCATCCAGTTGCGGAACGGTGGAAACGGTCTGCCCACACGGATGTTGTGCTCTAGAAAGCGGGCTTGAACTTCAGTTATTTCATGGCCAGTCTCAACAAAAGTGAAGTTGCCGTTGGAGTCTATGTGGCGAATACCTGCTTCACGAAAATATCCCTGGGCAATATCCAGCGCCTCCCGATTGGTGCGCAACACGAAGTTGGCATGCTCCTCATCACGGTAGCTAGCAAACGCCGCTCGCAAGCCGATTATGTTTAGCGTGCCCGTCATTCTTCTATTAATAGTGGCGGCAAGATCCGGATGGGAAAAACCGAATCCAACTCGTAGTCCTGCCAGACCATGAATCTTTGATGCCGTGCGCGCTACGATGATGTTGCGGTGGCCGTCTCTTATCAAATCCATCATGCTGCTGTAGTCAGGATTGTCGACGAACTCATGGTAAGCCTCATCGACGAACACCATGCGGTCACGGGATATTTCTAACACGAAATCTCTAAGCTTGTTTTTTTCGATGATGTTGGGAATAGGATTATTGGGATTACAGATATAAACCAGCTTTGTATCGCGGCGAATGGCACTGGCCATGGCCTCAAGGTCAGTTTCCATGTTGTCGTTGACTGGAACTCGAATCACATCGGAACCATTGTCGGCCGCGTAGCGAGGTAGATCTTCAAAAGTTGGATCAGGGATTACGATTGAACCCTCGTCCATTGTGGCTAACAGACCACCCATCTTGAGGATCTCACCGGAGCCGGAACCTACACTGATATGTTCGGGACCGATGTGTTGTTGGCTGCCAATCAATTCCGCCATTTCATCGTGCAGGAAAAAGGTATAAAGGTTGGATTCATCGATCGCTGCATTAATTGCACGCAGCGCTGCCCGCGATGGTCCCCAGGGATTCTCATTGGAGCTTAAGCGGATTACGTGGTCCGGCTTAGGGATAATGTCCTGGCCCAGCGCGCCCTTCATTAGGTTAATGGGTGGTGTGAACGGTGTGCCTGGAATGCCCTGCATGGCGCTGGCCGCAACCACTGCTGAACTGCCGAGAAGAAAATTTCGTCTGCTGATCCTGGATTTCACGTTGTTATCCTCGTTTTAAATAGCCGCTGTTATTGCAAACCCGGGGCTGTCAGGCACGCAATCTAAGTGCTCACCCTGATCCCTTTGTCAAACCCCGAAAGACTACCTTGTTTTGCCGTGCACTTGTAGCCAGCCGGCGTGCTACGCTGTATTTGTTCCAAAATTGCACTTCACACCCATGTTCACCTCCACATATTTCTCTTCCTTCTGCCTTTAATCTGTAGAATGATGTCTAACTCATAACCGGCATGGAAAATTACAATGATCAATCGTCGTCAATTTACCCTCGGAGCCGGAGCAGGTGCTCTGGCCATGACTGCAGCTGGCTTAAGTGTCTCCAGTTTCGCTGCAAGTAATTTCACCCCTACGCAGCGCGCATTCATCATGGATGCCATGGGAGAAATCCGCGAGGTCTATACGGATTCGCTGTGTCGAGAGATGATCGATTCCGGTATTAACTCCGTGACGGTAACCCTGTGTGATCCCAAGTCTTTCGAAGGCGTAGCCTACGAATGGGCCATGGATGGCGTGTTAAGTTATGACCGGCTCATAGAACAGGAATCAGAATTCTGGACTAAAGCAACCACTGTCGATGATATTCATGCGGCGAGAACTGAAGGAAAGATTGCACTGTTTTATCTGTTTCAGAACTCAACCCAGTTCGGTAGAGATCTGGATAACGTTGATGTTTTTTATGGACTAGGGGTGCGTTCCAGTCAGATCACCTATAACTATCAGAATTGGGCCGGTGCCGGTTGTAATGAGATTAACGGTTCGGGGCTCACAGAGTTCGGCCATGAACTGGTAGAAAAGATGAACGACATAGGCATGCTCATCGATTTGTCTCACGCAAACATGCGTACCATGGCGGACACCATAGCCGCATCGGCCGCACCTGTCATCGTGTCCCATTCATGTTGCAAAGCACTCTATGATCATCCGCGTAATACCACCGATGAAAATATTCGGGCTGTGGCAGAGAAGGGAGGAATTTTCGGCGTTACCCAGATGCGACCATTCATGACGCGACAGATCGATAACGCAGTCCATTTCTATTATGAACATATAGAACACGCAATAAACATGGCCGGAATCGACAACGTATGCATCGGTAGCGATCGCGATCATCGTCGGCTGGTATTAACTGAGGAATACCTGCAAGAATTGGAACGGGAAGAAGGTGAAAATTTTGACCGCGCGATGTGGCCTCTCTATTTTGAAGAATTAAATGGACCACGACGTATGGAGACTATATGGGACGGTTTAGCCAGCAGGGGTATGAACGAAGATAACCTCGAAAAAGTTTTCGGCTTAAACCTCCAGCGCCTGTACCGAGAAGTAATCGGCTAAGAATCCAAAGACTTATTAAGTGCTGTTTTCACCTGGTCGGCTAATCTACTCTCCGGAACCAACCCTGTATTCCGGCACATTGCGTTGGAATACTCGCCAGTAGTGCCACTCCTCAGTTACAACTTCGCTGCCATCGGCAGCCAACTCGGTCACGACAGGGTCTCTCCCTCCTCGCAATCGAGTAACCTCGGCCCGGTCCTGCACCAGTACAACCGTCATTTCATAAATTTTTCCACCAATCTTCAGGCGCACCCGCGGGTCGCGTTCGACGTTTTTCCACCACGCTTTGCCGTTTGGAAATTCCTCACCCAGGCGGAATGTTTGCGCGCTCGACATCAAATAGAGTTCCTCTCCACGGGGTACCAGGAGAACCGTTACCGAGTGAGGTATACCGTACCAGGTGCGGGTCTCAAGTTCGCTGGCATTTTCAGCGAAGGCGTCACTGTATTCATTAACCCAATCCCAGTTGGTCACCGGCTCCCTGACAACTTCGCCGGTTAACCACAATCCCGGCCTGGCCGAGCGACCAGCATTGAGATATTCCTCGGCACTGGGTTTTCCCGGCGGCAGCCCGGTCACACGCAGGAGCAAAAGTGTCCCGGTGAAGAGCAAAAAAACCACCAGTAAGCCAATCTTCAGCGGTTTGATCATGTAAATTCTCCCTGCAAATAAATGCGGATCTGAGAAGAAGGGCCGAAACGCCTTTGGCATTCCGTATTTTTACTCTGACCTCCTGTTTATAGCAATCGAAGTCGCTGCATACCTCCGCTATGCCCTTGCCGATCTGAATGCCGATTCTGTCCAAGCCTATGCAATTTGCAAATCTACCATGAATAATTCTTTACCCCCTGACCCCGGCATCGCAGCAGGTGCCCTGTTCCAACCCATGGCAGGTGAATCTGTTTTTGCAGAGAGTCTTTACACCCTCAAACTGCGCAGCCTCGACCCGGGTGCGATTAAAGAATCAGGCCTAATTTACCCGGTGTTACTGAATTGTGAGAGGGTCGAGCCCAGAATTAACTCCCTTGGCATGATCTATTGTGATTCCATACCCTGCGGTGTAAGCGCTTATGCCTGCGCCATCGGTAGCGGACTGCGTGGCTTATTACGCGAGGATTAGCATGCTGCGGCCAAGGCAAACATGCTTGCGCAAATTCATGCTGCACGAGGCGAACGCCAACTTGCGGTTGAAAAGGTTGCGCCAGGGTATTTTTATCACGCAGTGGCAAGACTCAAGCGACTGACTGGTACTGGGTTGATTTGTTAGTCGCCTGTTTGCAGTGGTTTTAAATGCTAATCAGGCAGTGCAAACGCTGGCTTTGTAATCATACAGCCCGCTGGGCCAGGGCGTGTTGGCAAGTTGCAGACCACTGAGTTCAACGCCGAGATACGCGTCAAACTCTGGATCGTCCAAACTTATCAGGAGGTCTTCTATGTCCAGTCTGGGGTGATAAATATTTCCATCGGTATCAATAAAGGGTTTGTCTCGACAGACCTGATACAGTTCGGTCAGGCCGGCAAAATCATCGATGTGTAAATCGTTGTGCGTTCCTTGCCACCACATAACCGCATTACGTTCCCGACTGTGTCTCAGGCCATGACAATGACCCACCACTTCATGTAGCACCAGCGTCTGAACATAGGGAGTGTATTCATCAAGATAGTCAGAATTGAACCAGACATCACAGGCGTTTATTTTGAGCGAGTCCTTGAAGAAGCTCCGACGCGCAGCTGCTGCTGTGGTGTACTCAGTGACTTCAATTAGTCCGGGGTTAAGAGGGGCACTTAACTGCGAGGCGCGGATGTCTTCCTCACCGCAATACATAACGGATTTGTTGTCTAAAGAGGGTGTCGTGTAACTTCTGGAAACAAAGCGATGCTGCGCAGGAGAATATTTTTCCAGCGCCTCTTCGATCGCTGACTTTAAAAACCGGGGGCAACTGTCATGGAAATACCAGCTAAACTCGGACTGCCAATGCTCACCGTTGAATTCATATCCCTCTGCGGCCTTAATAAAAAATCCCAGCATCATGATTACAGACAGCGCTAGCCACGGTGGCTTCGCCGAGTAGTCTGGATTTTGGGGATCTTGGAAAAGTCGCATGGTTGAGGCTCGCAGGGGCTACTTTTTACTGATCTTATGCATTTAAGTTTATGTTCATGAGCAATTCTCAAGCTGTGAAATCAATCTGATGCCGACGCGTAATGCCAGGCGTTCTAACACGACAAATTCACAGTCTCTTTTTCAGCTAACGCAGCTGCCTCCCATTTAACACTCTGTTAATCACCTACTCTGAGTCCCGATGGTACGCTGGCCGGCACATCCTCTCTCAAGTCCACGCAACGCATGTCGGTTACCTGATATTGCGCCGCAGCAAAGTCAAAAGTCCCAAGGCAAATCCAAAGCAATAGAAGTTGGGTTAAGCGCACATTTTAAGCCTGGCAAGCGTTGACCAGGCAAGGAGAATTGCATGTGTTTTGCCATCAATAAGTGGTGACAGTAGAAAGCATGCGTTTTCAGCATAAATGGGTGATTTAGAAAATTAAAGATTGATTACATAAATGTGACACAATGTGTCTATGCTTATAAGCCCTGTGTTTTTTTGGCTGCAGCTAGATGATGAGCCACAAAAGTCCGGTGGGACGATCCATAAAAGTAAGAACCGACAGCAAAATTGGCGGTGGTTTGATCCACCCGACACCCTGCATTGCCGCGCTTACCGCCAGCCAATTTCTAACCGCGGCGCTATCAAAAATAGGCCTGGGCAGGCTTTGGCCAGGTATTTGGCATGGCGTCTCGGGAGATCAGATTTGCATGCCCAGGCAAAGATTCAGACTCTCAATCCAGCTCCCGCAAAAGATCATCCATCGACGCCTTGGCATCACCGTAGAACATGCGTGTGTTGTCTTTGAAGAACAGTGGATTCTCAATTCCCGAATAACCAGTGCCGCGCCCGCGTTTACACACAAACACATGGCGTGACTTCCAGACTTCCAGAACGGGCATGCCAGCAATCGGGCTGCCAGGGTCGTCCTGGGCAGCGGGGTTAACAATATCGTTAGCCCCGATAATGATGACTACGTCGGTCACGGGGAAATCGTCGTTTATTTCCTCCATCTCCAACACGATGTCATAAGGTACCTTTGCCTCAGCAAGTAACACATTCATGTGTCCAGGCAGACGGCCAGCAACTGGATGGATAGCGAATCGAACCGTCTTGCCCTGGGAGCGTAAACGCTTGGTCAATTCCGATACCGAGCCCTGGGCCTGTGCCACGGCCATACCGTAACCTGGCACAATGATTACACTGTCAGCGTCCTGCACTGCCTGGGCCACAGCATCAGCTTTGGCTTCGATCATCTCGCCTTCGACAGCCGCAGCAGATTGGGTTTCACCACCCCAGCCGCCCAAGATCACAGAGACAAAAGAGCGGTTCATGCCTTTACACATGATGTAGGAAAGGATGGCGCCGGATGAACCTACCAGGGCGCCGGTTACAATCAATAAGTCATTGCCGAGCGTGAATCCGATCGCGGCGGCTGCCCAACCGGAATAGGAATTTAACATCGACACCACCACTGGCATGTCAGCACCACCAATGGCGAGAATGAGATGGCACCCAATAAGTCCCGAGATCACTGCCACCGCGATCATGGTCCAGAGACCTGCCCCTTCAAGGTACATAAATCCGAGTACGAAGCAGGCTATTAACGCGCCCAGATTGAGCGCATGACGTCCCGGCAAAGTTAAGGCGGCCGAACTGAGTTTCCCTGCCAACTTGCCATAGGCAATGATGGAACCGGTGAAAGTGATGGCACCAATTAGAATGCCAAGAAACAGTTCTACTTTCAGAATACTAAGCTCGACAGCCGTCTTGGCAGCAATGGTTGCAGCAAACCCTGCCAACTGATCTACGGTACCGGCCTCTCTTGCAGCCAACGCTGATCCCATTTCCAGATCCGCATTGATGCCAATGAAAACGGCAGCCAGACCAACCAGGCTATGAAAGCCGGCGACTAGTTCAGGCATCTGGGTCATCTGCACCCGGTTGGCCACAAACCAGCCGCCGATGCCGCCGATAACTACCATCAAGGCAATCAGACCAGTTTGGCCTTCTACCGAACTCACTGTTGCGGCTACCGCCAGGGTCATGCCGACGATGCCATACCAGATGGCACGCTTGGCTTTTTCCTGATTGGATAAACCGCCCAATGCAAGAATAAAGAGTACAGCAGCCACTACATAAGCTGCGGTGATAAGTCCTTCGTTAGTATGCATCGCTTAACTCCGCTGAAACATCGCCAGCATGCGACGCGTAACCAGAAAACCACCAAAGATATTCACCGAGGCCATTAATATAGACGCCGCAGCCAACCACATCACCGTGGAATTACCCGATACAACCTGCAATAGAGCACCTACGATGATGATTGATGAAATGGCGTTGGTTATTGCCATTAATGGCGTGTGCAGTGAATGCGCTACGCCCCAGATGACATAAAAACCGATAAAAACCGACAGCACAAAAACTATAAAGTGCTGCATAAAACTGGGTGGCGCTACCGCGCCCAATCCCAGGCAGAGTACGCCCCCAATTCCCAGTAACCATCCAGTGCGATTCAGGGATTGCTTCATCTCCGCGAGTTCGCGAGCCGCTTTTTCTTCAGCACTTTCTACCACTTCTTTCGGTTTTGGAGCGGCGGCAGCGATAGCCTTGATCTTGGGCGGCGGAGGTGGCCAGGTAATCTCGCCTTCATGGGTAACCAGTGCGCCACGAATCACATCGTCTTCCATGTCGACTATAGGGTTACCATCTTTCTCTGGCGTCAGATCATCCATCATATGACGAATGTTAGTGGCATAGAGATTTGATGACTGTGTGGCCATGCGACTGGGAAAGTCTGTATAGCCGATAATAGTGACACCGTTATCGGTAACCAGTTTTTCATCAGCTTTGGTGAGGGTGCAGTTACCACCACGTTCTGCTGCCAAGTCGACAATCACCGAGCCGGGCTTCATGGCGGCCACCATATCTTCTGTCCATAGCTCAGGCGCCGGACGATTCGGAATCAATGCTGTCGTAATTACAATATCAAGTTCGGGGGCCAGCTCGCGGAACTTTTCCAGTTGTTTTTCACGAAACTCTGGACTCGATGGCGCTGCATAGCCTCCTGTTTCAGCGCCATCGGTTTGTTGCTCTTCGAAATCCAGGAAGACAAATTCGGCGCCCATCGATTCAATTTGTTCGGCTACCTCGGGGCGCACGTCAAAGGCGTAGGTCATGGCGCCCAGAGAAACCGAGGTTCCAATCGCAGCAAGACCAGCAACGCCTGCCCCGACTACCAATACTTTGGCTGGCGGGACTTTACCTGCTGCCGTCATCTGCCCCATGAAGAAACGACCAAAATTGTTACCCGCTTCAACCACCGCGCGATAGCCAGCAATATTGGCCATGGATGACAGCGCATCCATCTTCTGCGCGCGGCTGATGCGCGGGACCATGTCCATGGCCAGCACGGTCATCTGTTTGGTTTTTAATTTTTCCAGGAGGTCTTCATTGGCCGCGGGCCAGATGAAACTGATCACCGTTTTGCCATCCGGGGCGGCGTTGACTTCGTCCATGGAAGGCTCACGCACTTTGACAATGATGTCTGCTTCGCGCCACAGCTCTGCCGCTGAAGCTACCAGCTTCACCCCTGCCGATTCATAAGCCGAGTCACTGATTGAGGCTGCCGCGCCGGCGCCGGCTTCCACCATGCATTCATAACCCAATTTCTGTAGGCGTTCAGCGGACTCTGGCGTTAATGCCACACGCGCTTCGCCCTCTGCGATTTCCCTGGGTGCACCAATTCTCATTGTAAAAACTCCTGAAATACCTGCCTGCGCCGGCCAAAAAAGCACGTTTATACCAGTTATTGGGCCCGGCTGGAAACCGTGTTACCAGGCGGAATTTTCTGCCAGGTCCGGACCTGGCGTCAGCGCGGAACTTGGAGCCATAACACACTTGCAGTACTGAATTTTTAAGCTGACTTCTGCGTCACAATTGCCTGGCAGCTTACCGACAGATGAGAGCGGTAATTTCTTTCTCCAATCCCTCACTGTCCTTAAGCTGACTAAACAAAAGCGGCACCGTTTTAGCGCCACACAGCCCGAGAAGCACACCCAGTATTGCTCCCCGGTGCACATTATCACCACCGAGATTGGTGTTGGACAGTAACCCCGCTTCTATGGAGGCGGTGTACTTGTAGGCGAGATATAACACACTTGGCCAGGCGTCGGCGATATAGCATGCCGACGAGAACAGGCTGCCCACGACATCATTGTCGCTATGAATCTTTCCCATTATTTCGGAGAGTTGCAGTCCAATACTGCGCTTGCTCCAGGCGCTGATTAGGGTGGCAGCATCTTCGTCTTTCCGAAACAACAGCGCATCCAACAGCGCAACGTAATTCCGGCAGATTTTCGCCAGAAGTTGGTCAGGATGGGTCAGGTATAAATGGGCGACACACAGGTCCTGAACGTCACTCAGGTCGGTCCCTTGCAAGCGCTCGGAAAATACCATGGGTGCGATTGTAACCAGACCGCCTATCGATGCGGTGTCATGGGTAACCGCCCCACATAAATGGGCTGGCTTGCCAGTTTCCAGGTTGGCAAAGAAACCACGATGGTAGGACTCAGCATAGGTGTCGGGATGCTGGGCTGGATCAGCGGTCAGCAGTTCGATATAGGCCTCCAGGAAACTGGACTGATCATAGCGACCGGCATTATCGCTCAATATCCGCATCATCACCCTGGCGCAGTGGGCATTTAAGGTGTTTTCACCCGCCTGCATTCCGTGGTGATAATGCACATTGGGCTGTTCCCAGAACTGTCGCCTGCCTTTCAGGATAACGTCGCCCACAATCTCTTTTGTTTGCTCGCTGCCAGCGGCGCTTCTGCCGCCCTGGCGGGTGGAATGCAATGACATGATTGAGCCGGGGTGTCGCGCCGGGGCAGCTTCAAAGCCGGTGATGCCGCCGCGGAAGTCCCTGAATATATCCATTGGGTTGTAATACCAGTGCACGGGCATAGCCAGCGAATCGGCTATGAACAGCGTCTTTAATGCGGCGATAGCCCGCATGCGGGCCAGTTCAATTGTGTCCATTTCAGGGAATTCGCTTTGATCGGCAGTCTCATTTCACTACGCACGCGGCGTGCAATCAGTTCAGCCAGAATCAACGAATCAACAGGGTCAGAGTAATTTGAATTTATGTGCCTGTAGCTATGGCATCGAAATAGAAGAACATATCGCCTGCCGCAGCGACTATCCACCACTCTGCCATGGTGCCGGCGCTGTCTCCGGCGTGCAGCTCAATCTCGACGAACAGGGAATCCGCAATACTGAGGTTGGCGGATCCGCGCATTTCATTGGCCGAAATTTCCGGTTCAAGTTCTGACGAGGATTGTCCAAGGAGAGAGCCAGCAAGGAAACAAAGAATTGGAAGCAGAAATAAGGGCCTGACCATCGCGGATACCTCTTTCTGACAAATTACCGAAAAAAGGGGTCAGAGTAAAAATACAGTGCTGTGTTTTTACTCTGACCCCTTTTCTCCTTTTCTAGGGCGAGGCAGGCAGGCTAAGCAAGTTCGCGAATATTCTGTAAGCCCCCGGGACTCCATTCGGTAACTGTCGAAACCAGGAATAGGACGTGTAAACATAATGTCCTGCACCAATTGGGGCATACAACATAGCACCATCGCTTTCCGGTTCGCCCTCGTCGTGAGCTTCAGTCAGGGGTATGTATCTTTCGCGATCAAAGCTGGTGAAGTTGTAGTTATTTCGCTCCTGAACCCAGCCTTCGAAATCTTCCGCATTAATGAAGTTGGGAAAATTAAAAACAGGGCTTTGCGGCTGAAGAATTGTGATGGGTGCATTTTCATCAACCACACGAACATTGCCCGTCATGCTTGCAGGAAACGGCGCAAGGTTCTGCTCGGCAAAATCCGGTTGCTGGTATTGCACAACCAATGTGCCACCGCGTTCAGCAAAATCCAGTAGACGCTGATTGTTGGCAACAAAGGCTTCTCGGGTTTGCGAGGCACGTATACCCACGACGATTACGTCATAGCGATCAAGTTCACCCGCGGTCAGATCGTCATCTGAAAGAAGGCTGACATTCACGCCGAGAAGGCGCAATGATGCGGGCACCAGATCACCGCTCCCCATAATGTAGCCTACATTGACGTCCGCAACTGCTACCTCAATTACCTCAAGCCTGGTAATCGCAGCGTGGTAAATCCTGTGAGAACTAATGTGAGGGTAGGCAATTACCTCCATGGCCTGATCTGCGATTACGCCATCAATCTGTGCATTTGCTTGCAGCTGGTATCCGCCTGGCGCAGCGTCAGCGGGCATGGTCGCAGTAAAGGACAAAGTAGTGGTGGCAGGTGCTGCTGCCAGTGAGAATTCAGCGAAAGCTGGTTGCAGGGTCCATCCTTCGGGTAAGGAATAGCGGGCGGTACCGTTTGCGCTTTCATTGCTGTTGTTGCGAATAGTCAGCAACAAGTCGACCGACTGAGAGTTCGTTGTCAGCGGAGTCACTATGAGATCAGTGCCAGGCTCCACTGAAACTTTGGGTACTACATCAATTCGGCGGCGGAGTTCTCCACGCACTGGATCCTGTTCACGATACTCCACATCGCGCATGACTGGGAATGATAAGCCACCTATCTCAATCTGTATCTCTGCTCTTAATACGCCTGTGTCAAATGCCTCGGTGCGCGCATCACCTGCCGAACTCCAATCGTAAGTCGCACCATTGCGACGCGCCGTTAGCCAATAAGGCTGGGTAATCTTTGCCGCAGCGGGTAGCGTGACGAAAAAATTGGCTTGGTGATTGGGAGATTCACGGCGTCGGAAATGTTGCTCATTGGATAAATCCGATTGGTCGGTAGCAGAAATTATCCAGGACTGCGGAGCAATTAATTCAGTCGATATTATTCGGGCGACAGCACTGTCTTGAACATAAACGCGAATTGCCACATTGGTAGTACTACCGGGCACCAATGTTTCCGATTCACTCAGTGCATCGATACGTACTCCAGCGGCTAGAATCAGGGCTTGCTCAAATTCTTGGAGCTTCTCATTGATAAGCCGTTGCGTGTCAGCAGCGCGGGCATGCTGGCTGAGTTGCCGTGCCAGGTCATGACCTCTCACCAATTCAGGCACCAGAGCACCCGGATTCAATGGTGAATAACTCTGTAACAAAGATGTGTTTTGGTTTTCCAGTTCAGCAGCGAGACGCACAAATTCTGCAGAGGGATTCAATTCAATCTGCACGAGATCTGAGATCGAAGTATGGATGCCATCAAACACTGATTCTTCTACATAATCACTTTCGCTAGTGGAAAAACTGAGTTGTAAAACTGACTGCTGATTACCTCTTAGTTCCAGCGAACCCATCTGCTGGGTTTTTTGCTGACTGCGTCCCTGCATGCCAATTTCATAAAAACTTCTGCCGGTTAGGGGATCGTATTCACCGGTATTAATGCTCAGCAATTGCGGATCAGCAGCAGTTGTTGAGCGCGCGCCAACATAGAGCTTCTGCACTTGCCAGGTATTCAATCCCTCCGCGAGTTGATCTGGAAATCTGGATGGATCAGCCGCAGCTTCAATAGCAAGGGGTGTTATATATCCGGAAAATTGGTGATGACCATGACCATCAGCAGGGGTGCCATTCCATCTGGAGACGATTACATTGGGCCTGAACTGGCGTATGGTTCTTACCATATCCCCGAGAACCTCTTGTTGCGGCCACATGCGGGAAGCTTCAGAGCGAGTTTTCGAAAAACCAAAATCATTGGCGCGGGTGAAATACTGCTCAGCACCATCCAGCCGTCGGGCCTGCAGCAATTCTTCAGTACGGATTACCCCGAGGGCGTCAGATTGTTCCGGGCCAATAATGTTCTGGCCGCCAGAACCACGGGTAAGAGACAGGTAACCAGTGCGGGCATTCTCGCCGCGGGCATGGTATGCCACCAGTGCCGAATCTTCGTCATCGGGATGTGCACCGACATGTAAAACGGCGGCTGTTGTTTGCAATCTCTCGAGTAAGCGCACCAGGGCATTGTTGCCCTGGTCATAGATTGCAGCGACCTGTGCAGAGACAGGGGAGGTTAGTGTTATTGCCAGCGCAAGGCCGAAGAGACAGTGTTTTCTCATTGTGCTCTCCTATTACTGCCGAGTAGCGCGACCAAGGCGAAGGCAAAGCAGATGTCAGGTTTCGGCCTGGGAGTGTAGGGCATAGTCATTCACATCCATGCAGGGGAGAGTGAAACAGTAGCCCCGATGCCGGCCGCTGTCCACCAGCGGTTTTCCGGGGAAACTGTCATTGAAATTCCCGTAAATCATCTGTCAGTATATGAGCGGAGTTAGCGGCCATGGGTTTCCCTGGCGCCCTCACAATTACGCATTGCCATGCAAGACTCGAACAACACCAGACCAACCAGTGAGCACCACACATGACAAAGATCAGGCCCGGGCAACTAGCAATACTGCTGACACTATTCTCTGCTGTGAGTTTTCCATCTATCCAGGCGGCGGAGTTCTCCCAGGTTAGGCCCGACGCGGATACGCTGCTGCAGCTGCCGGTTAGCGACTGGCTGACAAATGGCGGCGATCTGTACAACCGGAATTTTTCTCCCCTGGACCAGATCAACACCGCCAACGTGGACCAACTTGGCCCTGTCTGGCGCACACATCTCGAAGGTTCGGGCATCGGCGCCAAATACTCTGGCGAGGCACAGCCGCTCATCCTTGACGGGGTCATGTACATCATTACCGGTGCCGATGACGTGTTTGCCCTGAGCGTGGAGACCGGCGAGCTGCTGTGGAGTTATAAGGCGAATCTCAGTGACGAGATCTCAACCATATGCTGCGGCTGGACCAGCCGGGGGGTGGGCTACGGTGAGGACAAGATCTTCGTCGGCCAGCTGGATGGCGTGCTGAAAGCACTGGACAAAGACACTGGCGAGGAAATCTGGTCGATACAAGCGGAGGCCTGGGAAGAGGGCTACACGATCACCAGTGCGCCGCTGTACTTCGAAGGCATGGTGATCACCGGTTTCGCCGGGGCCGAGTTTGCCGCCAGGGGGCGCGTTAAAGCCTACAGCGCTGATGATGGCAGTTTACTGTGGACGTTCTATACGGTGCCCGGCCCGGGTGAGTTCGGGTTCGATACCTGGCCAGCCGACAACGATGCCTGGCGCACCGGGGGCGGCACGGTCTGGCACACGCCGGCGGTCGATCCGGAGCTGGGCATGCTCTATTTTTCCACCGGTAATCCGGGGCCCGATTACAACGGGGCGATCAGGGCGGGTGACAACCTGTTTACGGCCTCCATCGTCGCCCTGGATGTTTTCACTGGCGAGTATCGCTGGCATTTCCAGCAGGTACACCATGACATCTGGGATTTTGATGCGCCCAACCCGGTGGTGCTGTTCGATCTCGAATACGACGGCGAGATGCGCAAGGGCCTGGCCCAGGCGGGCAAGACCGGCTGGGTCTATATCCTGGATCGCACCAATGGCGAGCCGCTGGTAGGCATCGAAGAGCGCCCGGTGCCGCAGGAACCGCGCCAGGCAACCGCGGCGACCCAGCCGTATCCGCTGGGTGACGCCTTCGTTACCCAGACACTGGACATCCCGCCCGAAGGTTTCAACCTGGTGAACAATGGTGCAATCTTCACGCCTTTCTGGGACGAGCCGGTGCTGCTGCGGCGCAGCGAGGCGAACTGGCCACCCAGCACCGTGGACCCAAACAGGGGCGTGATCTATGTCTGCGCCGGCGAACGTCAGGCGGCGTATACGACCCGGGCGGACGTCGAACAGGCTGAAAATGGCGACCGCTATACCGGCGGCAGCATGCGCTTTGCGCCCATTGCCACCACCGGCGTTGTGGCTGCCATGGACCTGCGCACCAACCGCAGGTTGTGGTCGCAGCGCTGGTCCAGCCGCTGTTACAGCGGGCTGGTTGCCACGGCTGGCAACCTGCTGTTTGCCGGCAGGAATGATGGGCGCTTCACCGCCATGGATGCCCGTGACGGCACCAGACTATGGGAGTTCATGACCGATGCGGGCGTCAATGCGCCGCCTTCGGTATTCGAGCACAACGGCCAGCAGTATGTTGCCGTGCTTTCTGCGGGCAACCTGCTGGCGGCATCCCAACGGGGCGACAGCGTGTGGATGTTCAGGCTGCTGGAGGAAGGGGAAGAGACGTCGGTTGCCATCGAGCAGGTGACTCCGCCACTGGCAAATTCAGAGGGCATGGCGCTGTTCCAGGAAACCTGCGTGTTCTGCCATGGGCGCCGCGGCGAGGGCGGTCACAATGGCATGCCACTGGAAGGACTGGCGGCATTCGGCACCGGCTATGTCGCCGACATCATCAGTCGCGGGCAGGGGAATATGCCTTCCTACGCAGCGAGCTTTACGCAGAGCCAGATCAACGCCATTGCGGAGCATGTGAGGATGCTTAATCCGGAGATTCCTAATCGGAATACGCGTTGAATTGGAAGAAGGACAGACTTAGTTTTGCAAGCCGATTAACTATCGGTACTAATCGAATTTTCGAAATTCTTCTAAGTAGTCGCGATACTTGAGATTATGAAAAAGAAGTGCCTCTATTACATAGGACGTTATTAGTATAAGAAAAATGCGAGTTTGAACCTTCAATCTTTAAAAGTCTGTGTCCCAGTGTGTCTGGATTCTGCGCGCCCAGGCCGAATATTGCCCTGGCGGCCTCTCCAATTGCTATTATTCATAGTTTATGCATAGCTTTGTAGTATCATCAGAGCACTTATAGAACCTATAAGTACTCTTGAGTCATCGGCAGCCCCCATGCGACACACTCGATGGCTCCGCGTAACACAAACCAGGTCACATCTGTTTTGACGTAAACAAAAAAAGGAACGGCAAAATGAAATTCATGATCAGCTGGAAAATACACGAAGACAAGAAGCACGAAGTGCAAAAAACTTTTAGCGCCATGACGCCTGAAGATGATGCGGCCCAAATGGGCCCGTCTGTTACCCAAATAGGCAGGTGGCATGAACCGGTATCCGGAACAGGAGTAGCAATAGTGGAAGCCGCTTCCATGGATGCGGTGACTGCCTTCCTGTTGAATTGGAATCACGTCTGTGACATCGAAGTGAGCCCAGTATTGGATGATGCGGAGACCAGAGCGGTTACTCAAAGCCTACCTTAGGGTATTAGACTGATCGATACAGTAGTAAGCGAAGAATCAACAGTAAGTTGGGGTCAGAGTAATTTGAATTTGAGAATTTGAGTAATTTGAATTTATGTGGCTGTAGCTATGGCATCAATTTACTCTGACCCCTTTGGTTCCTAAGTGCTTAGGCTAGTCTGCCAAGGGTAGACCACTAGGCACGCTTGCAGGCACATCGGCCCGTAAATCCACACAACTGCTATCGGTTAGCCCAACCGTGAGAAACTCTATCAGATCGCCAATTTTCTCCTCGGTCAGATCAACCGGACTGAGTTGGTTCGCAGCGGCTATAGCCCCGCGACGCTCAGCGTCGGAGTGAACTACGAAGTCTTTTGCGTCCAGATCTGAACGCGAGGGGAGGCGAGCTTGACTGGTGTCGTAGTTCTCCAGACTGGTAAGCGGATCAAGGTGGTGCCGCACAACAGCCTGCAGAGTATCGTAGGCTCCATCGTGACCCCAGGGCCCAGTTTGGGCCACCTGGCGCAAGCTCGGAGTCCTGAACTTATAACGATCAGACTCATCACCACTTACCCGCTCACGGCCAAAATCGTCATGCCCATCGCTACCGTCACCCTTACCGGGACCAATCTGGGGCATAGCAATGGCGTAGAACTCGAGATTGGTTTGGAAAGGACCGCTGTGGCAGCCGGCGCACCCAGCCTCGCCATAAAACAGCTCTGCACCACGCAAGACTTTCGGACTGATCGAGTCGAGTACGTCAGCAGACAGTGTGCCATCGCTGCCGACGGCGCGATCGAACGGTGTATCGGTACAGCGCCAGGCTGCAGCTTCGAAGGCGCTAATCGCATTCGCTACGTCAACAAATGTGATATCCGCCGCCGTCTCGATATGGCTGAAGGCGCCAATGAAAAGATCAACATAGTCAGCATTTGCCTGCAGGCGAGCGGCTAGCTGCGGCCAGATTGCCCTGAGCGGCCGCATCCGCCACTGGATTTTCGCCCGCTTGTCCGGCCATTTCAGCAGCTGACTGAACCGGGAACATGGCCTGGACAGCGAGTAGATTATCCAGACCGTCTGGCAGATTATCACCAGCGGGATTCAGGAAACCGCTGGGCTGTGCAGGATCTATTGCCACCCTGCCATCATGAAAAAGAGCGGTGAAGAAGCTGGCCCCTTTGTTGAATACAGGAGGTGCATTGCGAGGAACTCGCTCGAGTATCTGCGAGTCGATTTGCCCTTCGATAGAGCGGGCAACCCCAAAGCCAATGCCGCCTGTGCCTACCGGCAGCGAGAGTCCATCACCTGTCGCGGCGAAGGCATGATGACAAGTCGCGCAGGAAATATTCTGGTTTCCGCTTAAGATCTTGTCGAAAAAGAGGAGTTTGCCCAGTTCTTCCTTCGCCGGATCAGACGGAGGAAACATGTCATCTGTAACCTGATATTGAGCGCTACCTAGAAGCGGAAAGGAAAGACTAAGAAGTAAAGTAAAAAAGTGCAGGATCGGTCTCATAGTTATTGTTCTCTTAATTAGGTCTGCTCATGAAGCAAAGAGAAAACAGATCCTGTTCATACCCACTAACAGGATCCGTGCAGTTACCTGATATTGCGCCGCAGCAAAGTCAAAAGTCCCAAGGCAAATCCAAAGCAATAGAAGTTGGGTTAAGCGCACATTTTAAGCCTGGCAAGCGTTGACCAGGCAAGGAGAATTGCATGTGTTTTGCCATCAATAAGTGGTGACAGTAGAAAGCATGCGTTTTCAGCATAAATGGGTGATTTAGAAAATTAAAGATTGATTACATAAATGTGACACAATGTGTCTATGCTTATAAGCCCTGTGTTTTTTTGGCTGCAGCTAGATGATGAGCCACAAAAGTCCGGTGGGACGATCCATAAAAGTAAGAACCGACAGCAAAATTGCCGGTGGGGGTGAGCGACAAGCGCTTTTCTGAGATAGCAGGTCTGGCAATGTAGCGGCACAGCCGCTCCACCTTTTGCCTTTGATGATCTCGGGCTGCCACCCCTGCATGCAGGCTAAAACCATTCAGCTTCGCCACCCGGGCGTTGTCGGGTGATGACTCCGCCTGCGGTGGGATGGTCTGCAAGGTAAATACCTTACGGCCTTTCTGGGGACCAATGGTCACGCGGTATGTGACAGAGTGGCTATGAATATCCCGGAGCGGGTCTTGCTCCAGGCCGTCCAGGGTTAGATAGCTATTGACCTCATCCCTCTCCAGAAACCCGCGCCATTCGAGAAAACGGGCTACTCTGTCGCTGATCTGATGGAGCAAGTTATGCAGTTGTATGGCTGTCGGCGGTGGAGTGTGGCAAAAGCCATGGTGACCCGAGCCATCCTGAGCATAGACGCCATCGAGAAACAGCATATGAAAATGGATATTCAAATTGAGTGCTGAACCAAAGCGCTGTATCAGGGTGACTGCCCGAGTGGGGGCGTCTTGGTTGGCAAACCCTGCCTGATGGGCCAGGTGCGTGGAGATCGCCCGGGTCACGATGCTCAGCACCCGACTCATCAACTCCGGGTAGTTGCTACCACAAATCTCGCAAAAAAGTAGCAGTAAAGGATTCAAATGAGACGAAACACCCGTCTGAGATGCTGAATGAACAAATAGCTACTGAGCTACTGACTGTAAGGAGCAGCAAAACATAAAGAGGAAGAAAGGAGCGCCGCCTTAATCTGAACCAATTCTAATAGCAGCTTTATTGCATTTGTTTCTATGTAATAACTATATACGCAGCTCTGAAGGCGTTGTGCAATTGGAAAACCGAAGGCGATATAGATTACTATGTCATCGAACAATGTGACTGAGTAACAGTAAAGAAATAACTTTATTGCGCTAGCATCTAATTAAAGAGCGAGAGATTTATGGTAATTGTTAATTTACAACTAAAAGTTAAGCCGGAAAAAAACGAAGAGTTTATAGAATGGTTTTATGGGCTACTTCCAGATACTAGAAACTATGATGGCTGTAGTGAGCTTAATGCGTGCTCTATTGCAGGCGAACCCAATGCAGTAGATGTCATAAGCAAATGGGAATCTCAAGAAAAATATGACACTTACCTAGCATGGCGAAAAGAAGAAGGAACTCTTACCACCCTAGCCGACTATTTAAGTGAAGAGCCGGTATTCAGGTTTCTGACTGTCGAGAAACAATTCTAAGGATAACAACCGGGTTACAGTAAGGTGCTTTTACTGCGACCCGTTTATTTCTCTACAACTTCTAATTGATTTTTGCTGAGTCGAGAATGTGCTGGAAAAACTCTACGTTGTTCCAGTTAGCAGGAAGTTGAGTTAAGTGGTATGAATCACCGCGCCTGTGCTTAGTATCACCTACAAACTCTACAGCGCCATTTCTCACAACTACAATATCAAGTTTAGGGTGTACATAAATAAGCTGACTTCCTCTCCCAACAGCATAGTACCAATCGCCAGATCTATCTGGCCACCATTGGTAACCATAACCAACCTGATATGACTCAGTTATGGTGATTGTAGGCGCTGTCGATTCAAGCACCCAATCTTCTGGAATGATCCTCTCAGAACCCCATTTTCCATCTCTGGCAAACAAGAGTCCAAATTTTGCAAAATCTCGAGTCGTCATATCTAAACAGCAATAATGCATATAGTTATGAAAGCCGTCTGTCCACCAGTCAGCTGAGATACCTATTTTTGAAAAGAGATACTCTTCCGCAAATGACTTGATGAATTTATTGCTAGCAGACTCGATGATGTGTCCAATTATTTGAGTATCTGCGTTAGAGTAATTCCAAGTATAATCTGCTCCTAGCCAACGAGCTCTAAAGGGGTTAACTGTTCGATTGATGGAATATTGTAAATTATTTACTTTTTGATAGTTCCCGTTGCTATCTAGTATGTAATTGCCATCGCTATCTTGCAATCCAACGTACATAACCAAACCATCATCACCATTTTCATAGAGCCCTGATGACATCAGCAAAAGGTCTCTCAAGGTGATGTTCTTGCGATTATCTCCTGCCCACTCAGCTACATAGTCAGAAGCTGGAACATCAACCGACGAGATAAATCCTTTGTCGATTGCAATTCCTGTTAACGCACTTACGAACGATTTTGCCATGGACCATGACGTAGCAATACTGTCTTTATCCGAACCGGTCGCGTATCTTTCTGCAACAATAGCACCGTGTCGCAATATGAGTAGCCCTTGAGTATTTTGACCTTCGGCGAAAGCGTAGTCGATAGCCTTCTGAATCTCTGAGCCCTTTAGGCCAACCTCTTCCGGCTCCGCCTTAACCCACGTATCTGAATCTGCAGGAACATAAGTTAGAGATCTAGTGAGAGACCCCGCTTTAAGCTGAAATATCAGATCGGAAGAATTGATTAACTCTAGTTCTACATAGTATGCAGAATCTCCTACGTTTACCCTTTCTATTTTTAGTACATTGTCAGCGAACTCACTGAATGTTGTAGTTACTGGGTAGTTAGTACCTCCCGCTTCTATTATTTTAAAGCATATGGTTTCACATTCCTGCAGTATTAATGTTGCCCAATAGGTTTCTTCTCCTACTTTAATATTCTCTATTCGAAGGATATTGTTGGCAAAGGATGCGTCTAAGGTGTATTCAATGGCAAAACTCAATAAGTTGCTGCAATTCAAATCATTCCATTGGCCAGCAGCACCATAAAATCCAGGATCGCTTTTAGGCCAACCGGTTACGCCCATTGCTAAACAGTCTTGCATACCATTGAAATTATCTGGCTCACTATACCCAGATCCGTGTCCTTCACCATTACCCCATAGAGGTCTACCCGAAACCGACGCTTCATTTAATTTTTCGCCGTTACTCCAAATCCAATCGCCTTCTTGAGAAATGTCATTCGCGCCTAGCCAAAAGTAGTTCGACACCCCACCGTCGGGTTCGCTACTTTCTACAGAAGACATTAAATTTTCTATGAAAAAGTTTTCTTGAAAGGAATCAATTTTGACCAGTGCCCCTCCTTTGCTTTTTGCAAATTCATCAGCTGCCATCCAAGACATAGGCGTGCTAATCACCTCGTAAGCATGCCCTTCAAATGTTTTGAGCTCTTGGGCTAAAAGGTTTACTGGAACTGCAAAGAACAGAGAACTAATGATTAAATTATTCAAAATACTTAGAACACAGAGGCGCACCTTCTTATCTCCTTATTATGCTTTTGATTTGAGAGCCGACTTTTCTCATGGCCTTTATTTCAAGGGCCATGCCCGCCCACCCTGAGTTGACTGATCAAAAATTAGAAGCCATAAGGCGCTACATAAGACTGCAGGCTATCTCCGCAGAAAGATAAATCCTCTGCTTATACATCAAAGCGCTACGAATATTCAAGCAATTGAAATAGCCAATTAGGAATATTATTTAAGGTCTTAATGAAGATAATTATAAAGGGGTTAGATTTGACCTCTTTATACT
>JAPPOG010000057.1 GCA_028818225.1 Gammaproteobacteria bacterium
CAACTGAGCTTCGAGTAATGTTTCGCTCATGGCGGCGCAGTTGATTTTCAAAAATGACTCTCCCCAGCGCTGGGACAGAAAATGAAGTCGTGCCGCTACCAATTCCTTGCCTGTTCCCCGCTCTCCAACGATCAAAACGGGCTTGTTTAGAGGAGCAACCACAGAAATATGCTCCTGCATTTCGAGAAAGCTGGCCGATTCGCCGATCATTCGGGGAGGTGAGTTTCTATCTTCCATAATTATTAGTTATATCAGTAAGTTACTGAGATAATTCCTGAGTGCCTAAATGCTATTTGGGGCTAAGCTGGCCGCTTTTCAAGCAAATGGCGAAAATCGTTAGTGAAAATTACCACTAGTTAAGTTATTTAGCTATTGTCGCCGAAGGTTGGGAAAATGCGAATATTTATTTCTATATATATCAATAAGTTACGATTTTTAAAAACTTGGCACGGTACCTGCTCCTAGGTATGAAAACCGGTTTAAAGTGATTCCGGACAAGATCAGAGAGGGAATCCTGAATCACTTTAGCTGCAGGTAAGTAACTTAACGGGGAATATCCCCAAGAGGTATGAGAAATGAGCGTTTTTTCTAGATTGTCTGACATCATCAATTCGAATATTAGCGCCTTGCTAGACAAAGCTGAAAATCCGGAGAAGATGATTCGCATGGTTATCCAGGAGATGGAAGAAACCCTGGTTGAAGTACGCAGCGGCACAGCCAAAGTCATCGCTGAGAAAAAAACTCTAAGCAGACGAGCAGAGCAGCTTAAAAAACAAGCCGCTGATTGGGAGAGTAAAGCCGAGCTAGCGCTTTCAAAAGGCAGAGAAGATCTCGCCAAGGCCGCATTGCTCGAAAAATCAAACATAGTTTCCAGCGTAGAGATTACCGAAAAGGATTTGCTAAAACTCGACGAGACTCTCGATAAACTCAGCGTTGAAATCGAACAGCTCCAGGCTAAACTCAATGATGCCAGAGCCCGCCAGAAAACCATTGTTATGCGCACCAAGGCAACGGCTAACAGGGCTACGGTCAACCGGCATCTGACCAGTTACACTATTGACAATGCCATGGACAAATTTGAGTATTACGAGAAGAAAATTGACCAGATGGAAGGTCAGATTGATAGCGCCAGCATCGAAGCTCGCGGCCTCCAAAATGAGTTCGACGAATTGGAAAAGGAAGAATCAATCGACGCAGAACTCGCCGAGTTAAAAAACAGGTTAAACAAGAAAGATAAAAAAGCCGAGCAAACAGACGACCAGTAGGAATTCATCATGGGTGTTTTCGAGTTCATTATATCGATCGTAGCAATGGCCCTTGGAGCCATTACTATCTGGATCTTTCTTCTGCGCAAGAGCCGGGGTAGCTCGAATATAGAACCTCAAGGTAATTACGATATGCGCGAACTGTCAGCGATGGCAGAGTCTCTAGGAGATCGCATCGATACACTTGAAGCTATCCTCGACGCCGAAGTTCCAGATTGGCGAGAGCAGAACGAACATGGGGGCAGCTAATATGCGATTAGATCGGGAAAATGCCCGCTGCCTGGGCGTTTGTGCCGGCATAGCAAACTGGCTTGATGTTCCGGCGACACTGGTACGAATCGTATTCGTTATTTGCGTAATTGCCTGGCCACCTTTCCTGCTGGGATATTTCATTCTTTATTTTTGTTTAGACAAAGATCTGACCCCTGAAAAAGTGCAGGACTACTTTAGCAGCGCACCTTCTGCTGAACATTTTCGCAAACTGAACTACCGTAAACCTATTTACAGGAATGAACGGGATAAAAAGATTGCCGGCGTTTGTGCAGGTATTGCAGACTATCTGGAAGTTAGTTCCTTTTCTGTCCGAGCAGTCACGCTGCTATCACTCTTTATTTTCGGTCCATTCACATTCTGGGCTTATGTAATTTGCTGGTTTGTATTCGATCCAGATCCTAATGGGCCAGACCCTGATGTTTATGAGTCCAAGATGCGGCGGCGCGAACATCGACGTCAACGTAAAGCAGAACGGCGCGCCCGTCGAGAAGAAAGAAGGCAGGCACGAGCTTCAAGAAAAACCCGCAAGAGTTACGCCAACGAGGAGTTTCATGAAGATATTGAAGATTTCGAAGACAAAATCCAGGAAGCCGCCGATGAAGTCCATCTGGAGCTGAAGGCTGAATTGGGAAATGCCTTCAATGGATTTAAAAAATCATCTAGCAAGCGAAAAAGCCATATCGATGCAGCAGAGACCGGACCCAGTTACTCTCGCACAGAATGTACGGAAATCTACAGCAGTTTGGAAAAACGGCTGCGGGAAATTGAAGCTTTCATGACCTCGAAGAAATTCCGGCTTCACTGTCAACTTAACCGCATCTAGCCTCGCACATTAGGCGCATTTCCACAGGAAAAAACCTCACCAGGCAATACATTCTTTGCTCCCACAAAGGAGAACCAAGTACACTTGACCCTTAACTGAGAAAAGTCAGTCAATTCGGGTAAGTTATGAAGTTCTGTCATCAATGTGCAGCGCCATTAAAAGTGCGAATTCCAGAAGGCGACGACAAACCGCGCCACTGTTGTGATGATTGCGATACGATTTTTTATCAGAACCCTAAAAATGTAGTTGGCACGCTACCCGTGCATGAAAATAAAGTACTGCTTTGTAAGAGAGCTATCCAACCTCGCATA
Organism: Gammaproteobacteria bacterium; assembly: GCA_028818225.1. Taxonomy (GTDB): domain Bacteria; phylum Pseudomonadota; class Gammaproteobacteria; order Pseudomonadales; family Pseudohongiellaceae; genus UBA9145. The sequence continues at coordinate 2,673 of JAPPOG010000057.1, forward strand.
GGCAAATGGACTCTACCCGCGGGATTTATGGAAAATGGAGAATCAAGTCTTAACGGAGCGATCAGAGAAACCAAGGAGGAAGCAGGAGCCATAGTCAGAGTAGCCGAAAACAGCCTTTACACTCTGTTCAATCTACCAACTATTAATCAGGTTTACATGTTCTTCAGGGCAGAACTCGAAAACCTGAGTTTCAATCCTGGATTAGAATCGGAAGAAGTCGCCCTGTTCAGCGAAGATGAGATACCCTGGTCCGAGATTGCGTTTCCAGTCGTAAGAAGCACACTGGAACATTATTTTCAGGATATCAAATCAAGCCACTTCCCCGTCCGCATGTTTGACGTACACCATGGCAAAGATCGCACAATCACTACTAACCTTATAAGTATCAGTCACCACGTAAAGCTAACAGGTTTAGAATAAAGCCTGTTTGGCGCATGGTGGTAAGCGCCAGGTTGATAGTCGCTGGCAATATGCCAGGAATAGATCTTCTCTCCTGATCGAGGCCTTGTCGCCCCAAGCCCCAGAATCTGGAACCATAGTGCTTTAATTTGTAGGAAGATTCTGTAGTTGCCTAAATCGAGTACGATCACCGGCTAACTACAAATATAAAAACTGCAACTAAACCAGAGTGACAAATGATTTTCCAAGGGGAGCCTAACAAGTCGTAAACCACGTCACAAAACGACAAATACACCGCTACTTTGTCCCAAAAACTTCCCACAATATTGATGAGTTATGTTAACCTGACAAGCATTCGGTCGCTTCAGCCTTGGGACGTATCGAAAAGAGCGCTGTTAAGACCACCAGACTGAAAGCGTAATTAGCGATTAGGATGAAAAGCCCTTGGAACTTCTTCTATTTCCTTCCCTGTTTGCTATTTACCTGAAGATCGCTATCTTCATGCGCTACCACGATTCCCTGCGCCGGGAAAATTTAAATCTCGGAATCTTCTTTATCGCTGTGTTCTTGCTGAACATTGTAGAATTTATTGCGTTCAGGCCAGAGTTTAGCGAACAAACTGCCCTGTTAATCCTCGCAGCTTACTATTGTTGTGTAGTTTTTATTGTCCACGGCTATGTGAGTCTTTGTCTGGAGTATTCAGAGTTCACTTGGCACTTACCGAAAGTAAAGCTAGCAATGAACGTTTTGCTGGCTTTTCTGGTTGTTTCACTGATCTTCGATCGCTCAATTATTGACTCCGCTGTAGTTACACCAGGCGGTTTAGCTCTTACCAAAGTTGAGGGAAGTTCATACTGGATCGTACAACTCTATCTGCTTGGCTTCGTATCGTTTGGCGCAGGTCTGCTGTTTCTTGGATTCGCTAAATTGCGATCGAACCTAAGCAGGCAGCGCTGTTTCGTCATGTTAATCAGCACGCTACCCGCAGCTGCCATTGCCGTTGTGGTTGTTATAGCACAGGAACTCGGTTCTACTATTACCGCGGCCATAGTGATGTCCCTGGCGTTTACCTTGATGCTCGGGGTTTTGGTTTATGCAGAAGAAAAGACCAGGCTATTTCGTTTGCTCACCTTTGTTCCATTTACCAGGGAACGAAAGCTTCATAAACAATTACTGGATCGGATTACTAATTGCATATCCATCAATGACGATCCCTCGCAGAATAGTGCTTTGAATCTGAAGTCGATGATGAAGGATCTGGAAGGTACAGTAGTTAAACATGTGCTGGATTACTATGGCGGAAACCAGAAGCTGACTGCCAGAGCGTTGGGTGTATCCGAGGCTACTGTTTCCAGAAGAGCGCGGGCGGCAAATCGTAAGTCACAAGAAAAAGACCTGACACCAGTCTATACTCCTGATTCCATCCGCATTACACAATAAGCCACTTCTTCATAGGGGTGGGATGATTTCATAGCCTCGATTACGCCCTGCAGACTTGATTCTGTGCAAACCATTTCCACCTTGTATTCTGCAACGGTTTCAATCTTGTCCCGGGTACCGAGGAAAGGTTTACTTCCTTCCAGTGGCCGATACTGACCCTGTCCCAGGGTTTGCCAGGCACAGGCATCATAATCTCCTACCCTGCCAGCGCCAGCATCGAACATTGCCAACTTAACTGGTTCAAGATGGCTTTCCGGCACATAAAATTCAATTTTAAATAGCTGATCAACCATTGTTTAATCAAGCCAGCGTCTGGCATTGCGAAACATTCGCATGCTTGGTGCATCTTCAGTCCAGTCATCTGGATGCCAGGAATTTTGACAGGCACGAAATACTCTTTCCGGATGCGGCATCATTGTGGTCACACGGCCGTCTGTACTGGTTAACCCGGCGATGCCCTGCGGAGACCCATTTGGATTAGCCGGGTAATTTTGCGCGATATCACCGCTATTATCGACGTAACGAATGCTTACCAGACCAGCATCATTAAGCGCCTGCTGTGCGGCTTCATCTGCAAACAGTGCTCGTCCTTCCCCATGAGCTACTGCTAAAGGGAATTGCGATCCTGCCATGTCAGTTAAAAACACTGAAGGTGAATTTTCTACTTTTACCAGGGATAACCGACCTTCGAATTGCTCAGAGCGATTGCGCACAAAGGCAGGCCAATGGTCTGCACCCGGAATCAGATCCCGCAACAAAGAAACCATCTGACAGCCATTGCATACGCCCAGACTCAAGGTATTGGGGTCCTCAAAAAAGCTGGTGAATTCGGAGCGCACTTTCTCGTTAAACAAAATTGACTTCGCCCAACCACCACCAGCTCCCAACACGTCGCCATAAGAGAAGCCGCCACAGGCAACCACGACATTGAATTCATCCAGCTTAACTCGTTCGTCAATGATGTCTGTCATATGAACATCGATGGCACTAAAGCGAGCACGATCGAATGCGGCAGCCATTTCAATCTGACCGTTCACACCCTGCTCCCTTAATATTGCGACTTTGGGTTGTATATTTCGGTTTACATAAGGCGCGGTAATGTCTTCATTGAGACCGAAACCCAGCACAACATTCATACCCGGATCATCTGCCTGAAGGATTTGATCAAATTCTTCTTTGGCACAGTCCGAGTTATCGCGAATACTCTGCATGTGATAGCTGGTCTCCGACCAGGTGCGTTGTAAATCGATTCGGCCTTTACTAAAAACTTGCTGCTCTCCTGAAGAAATTCTTATTTCATCAGCCAGGTTAGGTTTTCCTATCACATGTAGACAGTCTTGCAATTCATAATTACTTGCCAACCTTGCCACAGCTTCAAGATGCTCATCTTTTACCTGAACAACAATACCGATCTCCTCCGCAAATAGACCGGGCAGTATCGTTTCTTCATCTGCCAGTCCTGCCAGCTGTATATCGACACCGCAGTGTCCGGCAAAACACATCTCCGCAATCGTAGTAAATAATCCCCCATCGGACCGATCGTGGTAAGCGAGGCATAAATTGCTCTTGTGACAATCCTGAACAAAACCGAAAAGATTCTTTAGATCATCCGCATTATCAAGGTCTGGTACCTCGCTATTAAGTTGCCGAAACACCTGTGCCAATGCCGATGCCCCCAGGCGATGCTTTCCTCGCCCGAGATCCAGCAGCAGCAGACTGGAAGGCCCAAGGTCAGTGCGCAGCTGAGGTGTGCAAGATTTGCGTAAGTCAGTTACCGGCGCGAAAGCGGAAATAATCAAGGAAAGCGGTGCCGTGTTGCTGCGCTCTTCGCCCCTTTCCTGCCAAACTGTGCGCATGGACATGGAGTCCTTACCAACAGGAATACAAATGCCTAGTTGAGGGCATAAATCCATGCCCACAGCTTCGACCGTTGCAAAAAGTTTCGCGTCTTCGGCGCCATGGCCGGCAGCGACCATCCAGTTCGCCGACAACTTAATATCGCCAATCTTTGCAATCGGTGCAGCAGCAATATTGGTAATCGCTTCCGCTATCGCCATGCGCCCGGACGCAGGCGCATCGAATAGTGCCAATGGCGTGCGTTCACCCATGGCCATGGCTTCACCGGTATAGTGATTATAGGAAGTGGCTGTAATCGCCGCATCGGCAACAGGGACTTGCCAGGGCCCCACCATCTGATCCCGGTGTACCAGGCCGGTAATGGTTCGATCGCCGATGGTAATCAAAAAGTTCTTATTAGCAACCGTGGGCAGAGAAAGTACCCGCTTTACGGCTTCATCAATGGTGATGGCACTGACATCAAATTTTTCCGGTGCTACCTGACCACCACGAACGTCGCGATGCATTTTTGGCGGCTTGCCAAATAACACCTCCATGGGCAAATCGATAGGATTATTATCGAAGTGTTCATCATGCAGTCGAATATGTTTCTCTGCTGTTGTCTCGCCCACTATCGCATAAGGACAACGCTCTCTCTGACAGAGCTTAGCGAAAACTTCGAGATCCTGAGGCGCTACTGCCAGCACATACCGCTCCTGCGCTTCGTTACACCAGATTTCCAGAGGCGACATCTGCGCTTCGGCATTAGGAATATCCCGTAAATTAAAAGAGCCACCACAGCCACCGTCTTTAACTAATTCTGGCAATGCATTTGAAAGCCCGCCTGCGCCCACGTCATGAATAAAGGCTATGGGATTCTGCTCTCCGAGCTGCCAGCAGCGATCGATGACTTCCTGGCAGCGGCGTTCCATTTCGGCGTTATCCCGTTGTACCGAGGCGAAATCCAGCTCCTCGTTACCAACCCCAGAGGCCATGGAAGAAGCAGCACCACCACCGAGCCCAATTAACATTGCTGGCCCGCCCAGGACAACGAGTTTTGCTCCGATTTCTATATCGCCTTTCGCAACATGAGGTTCACGAATATTGCCGATGCCGCCGGCAATCATAATTGGCTTATGGTAACCACGAGTCTCAATTTGACCCGCCTCATTCACTACGTTTTCTTCGAAGCTACGGAAATAACCACAAAGTGCCGGTCTGCCATATTCATTATTAAATGCAGCTCCACCGATTGGGCCTTCGATCATGATATCCAGCGCCGAGGCGATATGTGCTGGTTTACCCAGGTCTTCTTCCCAGGCTTGGGGTAAAGCAGGTATCCGCAGGTTAGAGACGCTAAATCCAGTGAGACCGGCTTTTGGCTTGGCGCCGATTCCCGTCGCTCCTTCGTCGCGAATTTCCCCTCCGGATCCAGTTGACGCGCCCGGATAGGGCGCAATCGCAGTCGGATGATTGTGGGTCTCCACCTTCATCAGGATGTGCACCGGCTCATCATTAAAACCGTATTGCTTCGATTGGGGGTCGGGGAAAAATCTGGCACTGTCATGGCCCCGCATGACCGCTGCATTGTCTGCATAAGCGGACAGCACATTATCCGGAGACTTTGCGTGGGTGTGGCGGATCATCGAAAACAAAGACCGGTCTTTTGCTGCACCATCCACGGTCCAGCTGGCATTAAAAATCTTGTGTCGACAATGCTCAGAGTTTGCCTGGGCAAACATCATCAACTCGATATCATTAGGGGCTCGTCCCAGCTTGTGAAATTGCTCAAAGAGATAATCAATTTCATCGTCAGCCAGCGCCAGACCCATCTGCAGGTTGGCCTGCGCCAAAGCCGACCTGCCTGGGGATAAATCCACTGAGGTAAGCGCTGTAGGTTCGGCAGAAGCAAACAGGATCTGCGCATTGTCGATCGCATCCAATATCGCCTGGGTCATGCGGTCATGCAGTAAGCTATCCAACTGGGAAAGCTGCTGGTTATCCAATTGTTCTGTGCATCCCACGGTAAAAAGAGTCCCTCTTTCTATGCGCTGGATTTGGTGCAAACCACAATTGTGCAGAATATCGGTGGCTTTACTGGACCACGGCGATATTGTGCCGGGACGAGGCACTACCAACCTGACGACTGCCAAATGCCCCCCGGGAATCGCCGTTGCCGGATCACCATAGTTCAACAAAGAGCATAGCTCTGCGGAATCAGCAGCAACAAAGTCGTTTTCACAATCTACAAAATGTACAAATTGTGCGTTCAGGGAGCTTACGATTGGGAGAGAGGCTTGTAGAGTGCGGAGTAATTTTGCAGATTTGAAAGCAGATAGAGCTGCCGCTCCAAACAATGCTTGCATCTAGACGAAATCCAAAATACGAGTCCGGATTTAACCGGTGTTACTGCGAAATAGCGCACGAAAAACGAGGTGTAATAATAATCTATTTGAATGAGGAATTCAGGAAAAACTGAAGATTATTGCGTGGCTATGTAACGACCCTGTGCCCGGGTGACGATCTCGTTGCCATTTCTGTCTTCCACCCAGAAATCCACATGACTCATCGTTGTTATATCTCGTTGCTCTTCACCTTCATTAAAAACAGGTTGCGCATGAATCGTATAGCTCTGCCCTGCCAATGCGTTAAACCTCAGGGTACGGCTGAGGGTTTCTCGGGATGCGGCGTAACTAACCAGTGCAGGGGCCAGACCCCTGGTACTACCAAGGTCCCAGTAGAAATAAACAGTTACATCATGAAAACCCGGGGCAACGGCTACTGAGTCGTATTCGCGGGAGCTGTCTACCTGTATCGCATCTACTCGGGTGAAACGAACAGAGTCGATATAACGATTTATCAAATCCTGTCTTAAATATTGCGCGCCCGACAATAGAGCTACCTGCATATTCGACCTGGCTTCCCCCTCATAGGCCTGGAAGGTTGAAATTCCCGCACAGGAAAGGAGGATCGTCGAGAGCAATCCGGAGATTAGTATTCTGCGCATATTGATATTACTTCTGTTTGCCTAATATTCTTTTCTGCTTTTTGCAATGTGCGAATCTTTTCTTTGTCGTTATTCATTCTTGGTTCGTTTGGATTGGAAAAATTCCTGCATTATCGAGCCACACTCGTCGGCAAGAATTCCCTCCTCAAAGGAAAGTCTATGATTAAAATAATTCGCCTTCGTTAATTCCTGCTGGCTGACAATGGCTCCCGCTCGAGGCTCACGGGCTCCAAATACTACTGCAGAAATTCGCGCGTGCATCAATGCCCCGACACACATGGTGCAGGGCTCAATGGTAACATAAAGCGTGGTGCCGGGCAGACGATAATTGTTCCGAGACTGTGAAGCCTGTCGTAAAACCACAAGCTCGGCATGGGCCGTAGGATCGTTCTCACTAACAGGTCGGTTATAGGCCGCCGCAATCAGTTCATTGGAAGCACTGTCCACCAGCACAGCCCCGATCGGGACCTCATCGATTTCCCGCGCCAGCTTCGCCTGCTCCAGCGCCAGTCGCATCCAATGTTCATGGGTATTCCGACAAATATCATTCATCTAAGGGGTCATGGTTAACATTTAACAAATTAAGTCTAACCAGAATGAGAAAAACGATGAACTGTAAACAGTCCGATTGAAACTGCAGGACCAATTCCAAAGGCAAACATGAGAGTACCCAGGCCAACAGTACCGCCCAACAACCAGCCACATACAACTACCATGATCTCGATCGAGGTTCTAACCCAGGCGATAGGATAACCGGTTACACGCTGTAATCCAGTCATTAAGCCGTCTCGCGGCCCTGCCCCCAAATGCGCGATCAGATAGAGCCCACTGCCGCATCCTACCATTATAATTCCAAGTGCTGATTCGATGACTTTTAATCCATAACTCTCTGGCGTGGGCAAGTAGGGCAAAGATATTTCAATCGCAGCTGCAATAATGACTGCATTGGCGATGGTACCGATGCCTGGTATTTGTCTCAGCGGTATCCAACTGATCAGAACAGCAACACTTACAAGCAGTGTTGCCCAACCGATGCTTAAGCCGGTAACCAGACCAATGCCCTGGGCCAAAACTGTCCATGGACTCACTCCAGCACCGGCAGCAATTAATAAGGCTTCGCCAATTCCAAAAATCGTAAGGCCGAAACACAATATCAGCAGGGTTGTGAGTTGCGGTTTCAGATTTAATGGGTGAGACGAACTCCAGGATACTGTTGGTACAGCTCTGACTGACAACATCTTCATCACTTTTTCTTTCACCAGGCCACCGAGAGCTGTTTTATAGATTTAACTCCATATTTATTCTATGCATTCCTTTACCCCATCCATCCTCAATAAAATCGAGCTGCTCCGCGCCATACTTCTCAAAAAAGGATTTTGCATACTGGCTGGTAGCAATAAATACTTTTTGCATCCCAAGGTTTGCAACATAATCTAGAAAATAAGACATCATTGCAGCCCCATAACCTCCATGCTGATAATCAGGATGAACCATTATCCAGTTTAAACTGCAATCAACTTCAGAATGCCTCGACATGCCAAAACAACAAACGAATGTATTGTTGCTAAAACCGAGAAAGTAAGGACCACTTTGGGATCTGAGAAAATGTTTGAAGTCTTCCCGCTCCTCCTCGGCGAAATAAGCAGGGCAATTTAATTCGAATAATTCCAGACATTTCTCAAAATAGCACCCGGTATAATCTCTAAATTCGATTGATAAGCCCTTGCCAGTTTGCATCAATCCTGCTCAATGGTAATTTAAGAATGTTACTGCTTTTAAAAAGTTTCTTTATTCCCCGCCCATAATTCTTCACGGGTAAATATTCGGGTCAACGTTCTTCGCAGCAATCTGAAGCAGATAATGAGAAATGGCAAATCTAGAAAAATCACCAATTGACAATTTTTCCATTTGATATGACGTGTTTGCGAATAATTACCGTCTATTACCCACCTATCAGAAGCGAGTAGCGCTTCTAAATTTAAAAAAAGTTTCTTATCAGCTGTTTCTACCCAGTTACTTTCCCAGGCAAGTGCTTCCAACTCTATGTAAGGTACGCCTAATTCATCAGCTATTCTTTTGGAAAAGGTGCTCTTGCCACTACCAGCAGTACCAATGACATTTATCCTCACCTGTGTTCATTCCCACTCAATAGTAGCCGGAGGCTTACTGGAAATGTCATAACTGACACGGGAGACATCAGCGATTTCATTCATGATGCGATTGGAAATAACTTCGAGTAACTCTGGTTCGAGCCTCGCCCAGCGAGCTGTCATGAAATCGATAGTCTCCACAGCACGCAAAGTGATGACATAGGAGTAACGCCTGGCGTCACCTACCACTCCGACAGATTTCACCGGCAGAAATACTGCAAAGGCCTGGCTTACTTTGTGATAACAGTCAGCTCGATGCAATTCTTCAATAAATATTGCGTCGGCTTGCCGCAGTATGTCGCAATATTCTTTCTTAACCTCTCCCAGCACACGCACGCCCAGACCCGGCCCCGGGAAAGGATGGCGGTATACCATTTCATAGGGAAGACCTAGCTCGAGCCCAATCTTTCTCACCTCATCCTTAAACAGTTCTCGCAATGGCTCTATCAGTTCTAACTTCATATCTTCGGGCAAACCTCCCACATTATGATGGGACTTGATCACATGGGCTTTGCCTGTCTTGGAACCGGCCGATTCGATGACATCGGGGTAGATAGTTCCCTGGGCTAACCACTTAACATCTTGCAACTTGGTTGCTTCTTGATCAAACACATCAATAAAGGTATTGCCGATAATCTTGCGCTTGTCTTCAGGATCCTCAACTGCTGCTAGTTTGCTTAAGAATTGCTCTTCCGCATCCGCCCTTATGACTTTTATACCCATGTTCTTGGCGAAGGTGGCCATTACCTGGTCACCTTCATTGAGTCGCAACAGGCCGTTATCAACAAAAACACAGGTAAGCTGATCACCAATCGCTTTATGCAGTAGTGCTGCGACGACGGAAGAATCTACGCCACCTGATAAACCCAGGAGCACTTTGTCATTTCCAACTTTTTCGCGAACGGTATTAATTGCATCTTCAATTATGCTGGCTGGAGTCCATAATGATTCACAACCACATATCTGGTGAACAAAGCGCTCAATTATGCGCTGGCCCTGCAAGGTATGTGTTACTTCCGGATGAAACTGGATGCCGTAAAAATTGCGGGTCTCATCGCACATGGCGGCAATCGGGGCACTCTCTGTACTCGCAACCACAGCAAAACTGTCTGGAACTTCAGTTACCTTATCACCATGACTCATCCACACATCCAGTTGTGCTAGTTCTCCATCGGTAAACCGATCTTCGATGCCATCGAGCAATCTGTTTTTGACAGTAGCGTTGACTTGCGCAAAGCCAAACTCAGATTTCGCTGATGCCTCTACCTTGCCACCAAATTCTTCCGCCATGGTTTGCATGCCATAACAAATACCCAAAATTGGTACACCATAGTTATAAACATGAGCACTCGCCCGTGGCGAAGCAGCGGTATTGGCGGATTCAGGTCCACCGGAAAAGATCATTCCCTGGGGATCAAATTCCTTGAGGTATTCTGCGTCTACTTCGTAATCCCAAATCTCGCAATACACTCCCGCTTCACGAACGCGTCGGGCGATTAATTGAGTGTACTGAGAGCCGAAGTCCAGAATTAGAATTTTCTGGGAGTGAATGTTTGCTGCTGACATTTATTTACTTACTAAGACTTTAAAAAGAAAAACCGCAACTGGAATCGAAGCCCTATTACTTTAGAGAATTTCACGCCATGACTCTCACATTGGACTATGGGATCTCGAGCAGGAATATCTATTGGCGCGAGACAAGGCAAAACAGAACGCGGAAGCCGAATGCACACGAAAAGTACCTGAGCATTCCAAGTTCTTTTCTAACGCAGTATCGTGCAATAGAGATTTCTCCGTCTTATGAAACACGGTAATTCGGAGCCTCTTTAGTAATCGACACATCATGGACATGAGACTCCGACATACCGGAAGACGTTATCTTCACAAACTGCGTCTTGGTCCTCATCTCCGTAATATCTGCGCAGCCTGTGTACCCCATGGAAGAACGTAAGCCTCCCATCAACTGATGCACGATTGCTGACATCGGTCCTTTGTAGGGGACCCGCCCTTCGATTCCCTCTGGCACCAGTTTTTCGGTCCCCGACTCAATGTCCTGAAAATATCGATCACTGGATCCCTGCGAGTGCGACATGGCACCTAGTGAACCCATGCCCCGATAGGCTTTATAACTGCGACCCTGATACAGTTCCACTTCCCCGGGCGCCTCTTCCGAGCCTGCCAACAAGCTCCCCACCATTACTGCATGAGCTCCTGCGGCAATTACCTTGGCTATGTCACCGGAATAGCGAATGCCCCCATCTGAAATCACGCAGACATCGGTACCTTTTACCGCATCTACTACATTTGCAACTGCTGTAATTTGTGGCACGCCAACGCCGGTAACAATTCGCGTGGTGCAAATTGATCCAGGTCCAATTCCAACTTTTACTGCGTCTGCTCCTGCCTTAACCAGGTCTTTTGCGGCATCAGCGGTAGCTATATTCCCACCGACTACCGAGATAAATGGATACTTGGATTTGATGGCTTCAACCTTATCAATGACACCCTGGGAATGACCATGAGCAGTATCCACGACCACAACATCAACACCTGCCTCAATGATTGCATCAACCCTATCGGAAGCATCGGCACCGGTTCCGACTGCTGCTGCTGACCGTAATCGGCCCAGCTCATCTTTGGCTGCATTTGGAAAATCTTCGGATTTACGAATGTCTTTAAGGGTAATCAATCCTTTTAATTCAAAACCACCGTTTACCACCAGAATCTTTTCGATGCGATGCCGATGCAATAACTCTTTAACTTCATCAAGCTCGAAGTCTTCACCTACTGTCACCAGTTTGTCTTTTGGTGTCATGATAGTGTCAACAGTCGCATCCAGATTCGCTTCAAAACGGACATCACGACTGGTCACAATACCTGCCAGACCAGTGCTATCCAGCACTGGCATACCCGAGATGTCATTTTCTTTCATTAACACAACCAGGTCTCTAATGGTTGCAGTGACAGGAATGGTAAAAGGATCACGCACCACTCCGCTTTCATATTTTTTTACGAGGCGAACTTCGCGAGCCTGTTTTTCTATGCTCATGCTCTTATGAATGACACCGAGGCCGCCTTCCTGCGCCATGGCAATCGCCAGCCTTGACTCAGTAACAGTATCCATAGCAGAAGAAACCAATGGAATCTTTAAGCCAATGGATTGCGTCAACTTGGACTCTAGACTGACAGATTTGGGAAGAACGGTGGAGTGAGCAGGCAGAAGCAGAACATCATCGAATGTTAGAGCCTCTTCAGCAATACGTAACATAAGATTACCACTATCCGCAAAAACGGGATTATACAGATGCACCCTGATTATGTACAGGAATGGCTTGCTGACCTTTAGTTGTGTCGTTTACGCGCCTTATTTTTACAGTAAAGGCTGCATCGACAAAGGTTTCGCTACGAGTCATGTTCGTGCCTCGCAATATTCTGCCTCTTTTTAGACCTGAGGAATTCGCAAACTATGGAGAAATGTTTATCCATGCTATTCCGTAAGCTACTGACTTAGTAATAGAATCTCAAACCTTGGATTTTTGCACGGAAGTGAATTGATGATCTTGCTAGACTGGGAGCTTGAGCCCAAACTATGACCGCTGCAGGGCCAAACAATATGAGTAATTCAGAGCAAACAGATTCAACGATAAAGAAGCTGGCCAAAGAGCCAACGATGCATTTCTTCGCGATGGCCGTTGGAATTTTCCTCGTCTACAGCATCTCCCAGCTCGGCAATGAAAATGTACTGGAAATCGACCAGCATGAAATCGACGCGCGGATTTTCATGCAAGAGATGGCTATTGGCCAGGAACTGTCCGAAGAACAAAGGCAAGTGATAGCTTCAACCTACGTGGAAGAACAAATCCTTGTGCAGGAAGCTTTGGCTATGGGGTTAGACAATGATGCTCGAATACACGACATACTCGCACAGAAAATGCTTCACGTATTAAGTGGCGAAGTTATACAGCCGACTGATGTTCAATTGGCATCATACTATGACGCGAATATCGAGCGTTACACCTCCCCACCACTAGTTTCTGTAGACGAGCTGGTCTTGAATACCAGGGAAGAAATAGGTGAAGACGTACAACGTTTAATTGATAGTGGCTCCGATCCAGAAACTATTTTAGCAGCCTCTCCGGGAAATAGTGCGCCACTGCCAAACGTAAACCGCATAGACCTGAATAATATTTTTAGTCCAGAGTTCAGCGAAGCTGTATTTGCCGCAGACTCAAATAGCTGGGTAGGACCTTTTGTCAGTAATCGTGGCCAGCATTGGCTGATGGTGCTCGAACGCAGTGAATCCAGATTACCCCCACTTGAGGAAATTTTGGATCGGGTTCGTCTGGACTGGATTGCGGAAGAAGAAGAAGTATTGCTGCAGCAAGAAGTCGACAAATTATGGGATCAATACACGGTCATTTTGAGCGATGGCGAAGAAGAACATTAATCCTGTAAAGCTCTCAATAGCACTATTATTATGCTGGCCTCTTGGCTCGCTGGCTCATGATGTCGACGTCACAGGAGTAGCCAGAGTACTACTCTATGAACAAGCTAACAATGAATACCAGCTGTCCATCGTTGATCAGCAGGTACCACCGCTATTCAATATAGAACGAGTATTGCCCGATCGCTGTGTGAGTCTTGAACCCACAAGATTCAGCTACAGATTCGTATGCCAACCAGCGCTAAATGTTCAAGATACACTTCTGTTCCCATGGAGCTTTGAAGGCGTCGTTGTCATTTCTCAATGGGCTGACGGCAGTGATGTTTCAAGTTTCTTTCCGGGTGATGGGAGTTTTGTTGAAGTGCCACTATCACAGCTAAAAGCTGGCGCTGCTTCATTATCCACACTCGCAGTGACTTACTTGATTCTCGGCGCTGAACATATCTTGTTTGGAATCGACCACCTGCTTTTCGTTTTAGGCTTGCTGTTATTGCTCAGTGGATTTTGGAAACTCATAAAAACAATAACTGCATTTACCATTGCACACAGCATCACTCTGGCGTTTGCTGTCCTGGGAATTTTTCCTGTCCCGAATGCACCCATCGAAGTACTTATCGCTTTATCAATTGTTTTTCTGGCGCGTGAGGTCATTATGGGGCAGAAAGGTGAACTCACCCTGGTACACTCAAAACCCTGGATTGTTGCCTTTGTGTTTGGTTTGTTTCACGGATTCGGATTTGCTGGCGCTTTGGGTGAACTGGGTCTCAGTGACTCTGATATTCCGCTTGCTCTTCTCTTCTTTAATCTCGGTGTTGAAGGAGGTCAGGTAGCATTTATTTGTGCCTTACTGGCTATCAATGCCTTCTTCATAAGATTTCTAAACGATCTGGTTCCAAGTATGCAACGGGGGCTCGCCTATGGCTTGGGGGGCATTGCTATGTTCTGGTTTCTGGAGAGGATTCCGGCGCTGGTGATTGCCTGATGCCTAAGCCAAGTCAGTTTGATGCGGTCGTAATAGGCGCAGGCTTTGCTGGATTGTACGCTCTCTACAAACTACGCTCCCTTGGATTAAAGGTAAAAGTGTATGAGGCTGGCAGTGGCCTGGGTGGCACCTGGTACTGGAACCGTTATCCCGGCGCACGCTGCGATGTTCATAGTCTCGAATACTCTTTCCAGTTTTCTGAAGCGCTGCAACAGGAATGGATTTGGTCTGAAAAATATGCACCTCAAGCCGAGATTCTTGAATACGCCAATCATGTTGCAGACCGATTCGATCTGAGAAAAGATATTCAATTCGATACTCGAATTAGCGCTCTAACATTCGATGACGCCTCTAATCTGTGGATTGGCAAAACTCAGGCGCGTGAAACTTTTTCTGCGCGTTATTGCATCATGGCGACAGGATGTTTGTCTGTTCACAATGTTCCTGACTTCGCAGGCATGGCTGACTTTCAGGGGCAACTATTACATACCGGGCAATGGCCTCACGAGCCAATAGAGTTTCATAACCAGGAAGTGGGAATTATCGGCACTGGATCTTCTGCTATCCAGGCAATACCGATAATTGCCGAGCAAGCGAAGCAATTAACCGTGTTCCAGCGCACCGCCAGCTTTTCGATTCCGGCACACAATGCGCCGATGGATCAAGAATATGAGCGCAACGTTAAAGCCAACTATAAAGAATTTAGACAACATAATTCTCAACGCTACGCAGCACTCAATAATAATCCAAGCCATGTATCAGCCTTGGAAGTATCAGAAGAAGAACGTCGTGAAATTTTCGAACAGCGTTGGCAAGAAGGCGGCTTACCTTTCCTCGCCAGCTTTAATGATCTGGGAACAGAGCAGGAAGCAAATAACACAGCAGTGGAGTTTGTTCATGGAAAAATAAAGGAAATTGTTAAGGATCAAGATACAGCTGAATTGTTATGTCCAAAAACGGTTATGGGCTGCAAAAGACTTTGTGTAGATACCGATTACTACAAAACCTTTAACCGCGACAATGTAAGCCTTGTCGACTTAAACACTTCACCAATCCAGCGCATCACACAGAATGGCATTCAAACCTCAGATAGGGAATATCGATTTGACGCCTTGATCCTGGCCACAGGATTCGATGCCATGACTGGCGCTTTATTGGCTATTGACATACGCGGAGTAGCAAACAAGTCTCTGGCTGAACACTGGGAAAACGGACCAGCAAATTTTTTGGGGCTCACTATGAGTGGTTTCCCAAATATGTTCATGATAACCGGGCCAGGCTCCCCTTCTGTTCTGGCCAATATGATTGTGGGAATTGAACAGCATGTGGACTTCATTGCTGACTTAATTACTTTTATGCAAAAGAATGAAAAATTCCGCGTGGAAGCCAACTCAGAATCGGAAGCAAATTGGGTTAAGCTGGTTAATAGCATTGCGGACAAGACACTCTTTCCCACTGGTTGCAACTCCTGGTATACCGGCGCAAATATTCCTGGCAAACCTCGAATATTTATGCCCTATCTTGGCTATCCATCTTACGTAGAGAAATGCAATGAGATTGCAGCGAATGATTATCGCGACTTTGAATTTTCCTGAGCTACTCAGCCAACTGCATAAGTATTTCTCAAGCAACAAATTGACGACAATTGAATTCGAGGGAATTTTCCTTCATACCGCAGCGTCAAATCCACGCCTTAGCTAATTTGAGATTCTTACCAGGAGTATATGACTCAACTAAAATTGGCTTTAAACCAAATGTTCTGAGTTCAGAGAGTTCACGTCACTGATTTTGATAACGCTGGTGGCAGCTTTCACAAGGGGGATACAGCGAATTATTGCCGGCTTCGGATAAGGCTTCCTCATCTCGAGCTTCAACCGCGGCAATAACTTCTTGTGCCGCGGCTACCATTTCATTATTAAAACCTATCCATTCAGCTTCCTCTGCAACTCCTTGCTCACCTTCGGCAGCACCACCCAGAGCCAGCAAATTCCCCGCACCAATAACTGCCAGGGCAGCGTTTTGTACTTCTAACCATTCAGCTTCGGATTGCAATTGATAGGCTCCCCATATTGTTGCGGTGGCGGGCGTAATGATTCCGTTCATAATCTGTTTGACTGTAAGCATCGGTTGGGCGCTGTCGTTATTCTGTGAATTCACCGATTGAGTGCCGAGCAGTAGAAGTAAGGTAATGATAATACTGAATTTTCTTGTCATCAGCGGATGCCTGTTGATTTGCTAGCAGAGGCCATTCTGGCAAGTATCTTGCGGCGACCGCTGATGTAAATCAATCCCGAATCAGTTTTAGCCATCAAGAGGGTAATCTGAATCTTTCTTGGAAACCACCGCAAGGATTGATTTCATTAAACATTTAGCGGCAAATCTGCTTTAATCAATGCTCGCTTTTTCTCCACAAGAAAGTCTTACAGATGGTTGCGCTGGGGTGACTTAGCTAATCTGATTGGAATAACTTTATGAAATATTTTTCCTTAGTTAAAAAACTGGTCTTTATCGTTACCTTTTTGATTGCGATTCCCGCAAAAGCTGACCTTTGGGATGATGTTGCACACGGTTATGCGGAAAACGATGGCGTAAAGATTCATTATGCCACTATCGGCGAAGGGCCACTGGTAGTCATGATTCATGGCTTTCCCGACTTCTGGTATAGCTGGCGACATCAAATGGAAGGCTTAAAAAATGAATTCAAAGTCGTGGCCATAGATCAACGTGGCTACAACCTGAGCGACCAACCAGAAGGTGAATCCAATTATAACATGCGCTATCTGGTAGGGGATGTTGCAGCAGTAATCAGGCAGCTAGGGGAAGAAAAAGCCACTATTGTGGGCCATGACTGGGGAGGAATTGTCGCCTGGCAATTTGCCTTCAATCTTCCGCAGATGGTTGAAAACCTGGTAATTCTGAATCTGCCGCACCCGAACGGATTAGGAAGGGAGTTAGCCACCAATGCAGAGCAGCAACAAAACAGCGGGTATGCTCGCACATTTATAGAAGGCACTCCCTCCGACCCAGATATTCTTTTTGGCGGACGAATGACAGCTGAAACGCTATCCTTCTGGGTCGCAGATTCCGATGCACGGCAGAAATATGTTGAGGCATTTAGCCGATCAAATTTTGACGGGATGCTTGCCTACTATAAGCAGAACTATCCGCGAGTAACAGCCGACTCTACACCGCCCCCGCCGGCCCCACAATTAAATGTGCCATTGTTGATATTTCATGGTTTACAAGACTCTGCGCTACATTCTGACGGACTAAATAACACCTGGGATTGGAATGACATGGATACGAAGATTGTCTCCGCGCCAACCGCCAATCATTTTGTCCAACAGGATGCAGCGGAATTGGTAACTACCACCATGCAATGGTGGCTAAAAGCTCGACACTGACAGATCCATAATTTTTGCAACTTTAACCCTTATGAGAGGAATAGTAATGAAGAAAGTTTTGTTAGCTTTACTAGGATTTTTTATAAGCTCACAAGCATTTGCTGCTGACGCCGCTGCTACGCGAGCTAAAATTGAGCAAGCCCTTGGAGGAAATATCCGTGATGCCGCTGAAGTAGCGCGGGACGCCAACAGAAAACCAGCTGAAGTTTTGGAGTTCTTTGGGCTCGAAGATGATATGAAGGTCCTGGAAATCTCTCCTGCTACGGGTTACTGGTCAAAATTTGTTGGCCCAACACTGTGCAATAATGGTGGTGAACTGGTCTTTTCAGTGAGTGTTAGTGATGGATTCAAAAGCGACGTGATGAGCCTCGACGGCCTGTCATGCTCATCTGCGATTAACGATGAAGTTAGCTTGCAGAATATTCCGGAATTCAGTTTCGATGATGACGATTTTGATATGGTCCTGACGTTCTGGAATTTACATAATCCTTCAGCCGAAGGTCGCGAAAATATGAACCGGGCCGTCTTCGATGCCCTGAAGCCAGGCGGAATTTATGGCACTGTTGATCATACTCGTCGCCACATGGAACCAACTTCCCGTGAAGCACAAAATGGCAGACGCCTGGATCCGGTGCTGATAATCAAGGAGATGATTGATGTGGGATTCGAATTCGTCGACTTCAGCGACATGCACTACCATACCGAAGATGATCTTACTCGAGAAGTTGGCACACCTGGTGTGCGAGGCAATACTGATCGATGGGTATTAAAATTTCGAAAGCCAGAGTAATGAATAAAACGTAAAGCGGCGCTACAAAATGACATCCATCATTTACCCAACTACTAATCTCAAGCAGGTTGAACAGTTAAATATCGTTAAAGGCGAAGGGATCTATGTCTACGACGATGCGGGCAATAAATACCTGGAAGGATTGGCTGGTTTGTGGTGCGCCGCTCTCGGTTATGGTAATGAAGAATTGATTGATGCGATTACCGAACAACTCAAGACGCTCTCCTATTCCCATATGTTTGGAGGTCGCACTCATAAGGTAGTTATCGAACTAGCGGACAAACTGATCGAGATGCTGCCCATTGAGAACGGCAAAGTCTTTTTCGCTAATTCAGGCAGCGAAGCAAATGATTCACATATGAAAATGCTTCGCTACTACTTTAACGTGACAGGCGAACCACAAAAACACAAAATTATTGCCCTGGAGCGAGCCTATCATGGTGTGACTCTAGCTGCCTCCGCTCTCACCGGTTTGGAAGTCATGCACAAGCATTTTTCTCTACCGATGGATGCTTTGGGGATTTTGCGCACAGACTCACCCCATTATTATCGCGGCCGCCAGGATAATGAAAGTGAGCGAGAGTTTGTTAGTCGCATTCTTAACAAGCTGGAAGAATTAATAGTTAAGGAAGGGCCCGAAACTATTGCAGCATTTATTGCGGAACCGGTTGGCGGGGCCAGCGGGGTCGTAATCCCGCCTGATAGCTACTTTCCTGAAGTAGAAACTTTGCTCACCAAGTACGACATCATGATGTGGAGCGACGAGGTAATCTGCGGCTTTGGGCGCACTGGTAATGATTTCGGATGCCAAACTATGGGATTCAAACCCCAGTTAATCTCTTTAGCCAAGCAATTGTCATCAGCCTACCTGCCGATTAGTGCCAGCGTTATACCTGACTATATGTACGAAGCAATGGTGGAACCCAGTGCCGAAGCTGGAGTTTTTGGACATGGGTATACCTATACCGGGCACCCTGCTGCCTGCGCTGCCGCTCTTAAAACCCTGGAAATTTATCAACGGGACAAACTGTTCGACCATGCCAGAGAAGTGGGCGTGCATATGCAACAGCGACTGGCGGAGTTTGCGGATCATCCACTGGTCGGTGAAGTTCGTGGCCGCGGCCTGATCGCTGCTGTTGAACTGGTTGCTAACAAGAAGACCGGAGAAAGTTTTGAAAGTGGTGCCGTAGGAGCCTATGCCAAGCAAGCCGCCCAGGATAATGGATTACTTATTCGTGCGGTAGCAGGAAACTCCATTGCATTTTGCCCACCTTTAATAATTACCAAAGAACAAATCGATGAAATGATCGAAAAATTTGATACCGCTTTACAGCAAACGCTTGATCATGTCACCAGGGAAGGATTATTAAAATCATAATTAGCCAAACTAAGAACGAGAGTAACAGCATGAAATCAACACTCAAAGCTTGCGCAATTACCGCCTGCCTGATTCTGGCCTCCTGTGGGCAGGATAATTCAACCGACATGGTCAATGGTGACAATGTCGACTTGATTCTGACGAACGGCAAGGTATTAACTATCGATGATCAATTCTCGATTCACAATACAGTGATCGTTGATGCAGGCCGTATCGTTGCCACTGGCAGTGCAGCGCTCGCCTCTCAATACAGTAGTGACAAGCTTGTTGATCTTGGCGGCAAGGTGCTAATGCCAGGATTCAATGACTCCCACACTCATATCCGTGGTCGTCCACAACGCTACATCGAATTGAGTGATGTGACTTCAATCGTTGAAATTCAGGAACTGATCCAGGCCAAGATTGCAGAAATAGGCGAAGGCGAATGGATTACAGGTTATGGCTGGTCAGAAGATGAGCTGGATGAAGGGCGTCGCCCTTTGCGCAGAGATCTTGATGCCGCTGCACCAAATAATCCGGTTATCCTGACCCGGGCCGGTGGTCATAGCGCCGTGACGAATAGCCTGGCCCTGACATTGGCTGATGTTACCCTGGAAACGCCACAGCCCGCCGGTGGAGTGATAGAACGGGGCGACGATGGTGAACTGAATGGCGTCATTCGGGAACGCCAGGGAATTGTAGGTCGCCTGGTACCGGATTCTACTTACGATGAGTTAATCGCAAGCCTGGAGATCAATCTAAACGATTTGCTTCGCCTCGGAATTACTTCCATAACCGATGCGTCCAAACCTCCTGGCGAATTTGCCATGTGGGAAGAGCTTTATGCTAACGCGGAACTGCCACTGCCCCGCTCGCAAGTACAATTTCAATGGTTTGATGTTGACGGCATTAACCAAGTGAAAGAACGAGTCGGTGATGGTACGGACTTCCTCAAAGTGGGGCCAATAAAAGTCTTCGCTGACGGGGGATTCACCGGACCTGCTGCCTATACTTTGGAGCCTTATCGTAACCAGGGGGAATATCGAGGCTACCTGGATATGCCAGAAGAAGAACTGGTGGCCCACCTCAATGAAATACATGATGCGGGCTGGCAAATGGGCATTCATGCAATTGGTGACGCTGCTATCGTACTGGTGGTAAATACGCTCGCTGATGCACTGGAAAGAAATCCACGGGACGATCATCGACATTATTTGAATCATTTCTCCATGCGACCACCGGATCTGACGATGGAGTTGATGGCTGAACATGAAATTCATATCACCCAGCAACCGAACTTCACCTACACCCTCGAAGGACGCTATGTTGAAAATCTGGATGGTTGGCGCTTACAACACAATAATCCACTGCGCTCACCCATGGATCACGGCATTACTGTGGCAATCTCGAGTGACATATTACCGATTGGACCGATGGTTGGTATCTATGCCGCGGTGACTCGTCGCGGTATGACCGGCACAGTCTATGGACCAGATGAAATAATTACACGGGAGGAAGCTATTCGGGCCTACACTGCTACTGGGGCGTTTCTAAACTTTGAGGAAGATCTTAAAGGCTCGTTAGAACCCGGGAAGTTTGCTGACATGATTGTTCTCTCTGATGACATATTGACGGTTAGCGAAGATCGGATTATGGACATTGAAGTAGAACAAACTTATGTGGACGGCAAACTGGTTTACAGCCGCGAATAAGTCCTATGATGAGTGTGCGAGCAGACAGGCCAAACCTTATTAGTGCAGGGCTCAGCGGGGAAAATAAGTAATATTTATCCGTTCCTGAAACTCACAGTCTGCAATTACCGGTACGCGACCCAGTGAACTTGCGGGTCTGGGTCGCACCCCCATTAGCAGTTTACGCTTTGCCGCAGGAAAAGAACGATTCACATAGCATTCACGTCATCAAGAAACGGCATGGGTTTGCACAGTGCCGGGTAAAGTTGTTACGAAAATTAGTAACAAAGAGCAGAAAGTGAAACCAGGCGGCTTAATGACTGCACCCAGGCCACCGGTTACGCATCACTAAGCAAATCCCTTCGAGGAAAAACTGGTTTATCCCATGGGAGGCGAAAGCAAGGATTTTGCAATTGCTATTTTCCCAAAACCTGGCAAGCGCATGGCACGCCTCAAAGGTGAAGTAATACGCCATGACATGGCCGCTGGTAAAGACTCTGCCTCACTGGAGTAGGGCATCTAGTTTTTCTCCCACTATTGCGCGAGATCAAATAGATCAGACTGCGGATATGGAAGACCCTTTCGACCAAGTTGGGCTTGACGATATAAAGTTGGAAGAATTTCACTTTGCGAAAGAAGATCCTCTCTTAGAAAAGCCTGCCCCCTGATCTTTAATTAACCTGCAACTGCTGGACCTTGTCCGGGTTTGTTATACTTTGACCCCCCTCATTAGTTAAAACTGACAGTGTTACCCATGGTTTCTCGGTTAAGAAAAGTACTATTCCTGCTGATGTTGGTCATTAGCCCAGTAGCTGCAGCCAAAGATGATCCAGATCTGGAAATGACTACTACAGATGGCTATCGCTTGCATGTGCATAGCCAAATGCAGCCCATGGGCATTAACCAGATTCATAGCTGGCGACTGGAGATAAGTAATACAGCAGGACTGGTTAGTGGTGCCAATATATCAGTTGAAGGCGGCATGCCAGAGCATAACCATGGCTTACCCACACAGCCGCAAGTCACAGAAGAAATTGAACCGGGAGTTTATCTAATAGAGGGAATTCGCTTCCATATGCCTGGCTCCTGGCAAATGCGTTTTGTAATTCAGTTTGAAGGCGCCGATACCGAAGCTGTTTTGGATTTTCAATTGTGAACAAGCGATTAATCGTTAGCATACTCCTGGTCTCTGTGCTCGGATTGGCCTGGTGGAATTTTTTTTCGGGGCCAGCGCAATCGAACTGGACTCCAGCACAACGGCAATTACTGGAATCCCTCTCATTAAGCGCATTACCAAAACTGCCCGAGGATCCAAGTAACGATGTGGCTGACCTGGAAGCCGCTGCAGAACTGGGCCATCGACTCTATTTCGATGCCCGCCTTAGCAGTAATGGTGTTGTATCTTGTGCAAGCTGTCATAAGCCCGAATTGATGTTTACAGATGGATTACCTCTCGCCATCGGTGTGGACATAGGATCCAGGCATACGCCCAGCCTTGTCGGCATAGCTTATAGTCCCTGGTTTTACTGGGATGGGCGCAAAGATAGCCAATGGGCTCAAGCGCTGGCGCCGTTGGAGGCGAGACATGAACATAACATCGATCGCCTGCAGATAGCGCGACTAATTTTCAGTGATGAAAATTACCGGCAACGCTATGAAGCAATATTTCCTGCCCTTACCGAAATTCCGCTTGACCCTGTCTCAGCCTCACCGAGGGGCAACGAGGCTCAGCAATCAGCGTGGGATAGCCTTTCTTCATTACAACAAGAAAACATAAATAGAGTGTTTACCAATATTGGGAAATCTCTCGCAGCATATCAGCGTAAAATTATTCCTGGTCGTTCCCGATTCGATGACTATGTTGATAACATCCCCGCCTCTAATGCAACTGCAAGTGAATTGTTCTCAGCATCTGAAGTAGCAGGTTTAGCCCTGTTTCTCGAAGAGGCGCAATGTATTACCTGCCACAATGGGCCGTTGTTCACCAATTATGAATTTCATAATACTGGCGTACTGGCAGTGAATGGTCAGTTGCCGCCAATGGGTCGATACGATGGAATCAGGATCGCTCGCGAAGATCCCTTTAACTGTCTGGGTCCCTACAGTGATGCAAGTCGAAGTGAGTGTATCGAACTCCGATTCGCCCGTGACACCAATGAACTGGTGGGCGCGCATAAAACTCCAACGCTAAGAAATGTTACCGATACCGCACCTTATATGCACGGCGGCCAAATTGAGACCCTGATTGAAGTGATGGAACATTACAACGAAGCACCTGTTTCCATGCTAAGTCACAACGAAGCGAAACCTTTGGGGTTGCGGCCAGTTCAACTACGCCAGCTGGAGGCTTTCATGCACACTCTCAGCGCCCCGCTCGCCAGCGACCCCAAGTGGCTCACACCACCTACTGATCAATAGAAAATCGGCTCCTAAAAAAGAAAGGTACTCTGCTAACTTACTCGAGCGGTGAGCGAGAAGCTTGATAGTGAGGCAAAGCGATTTTTTAGTGAGGAAAGTATTAATACTATGTGACGAACCTAAAAAATCGCTTTAACGAAGCTAGCGAGTTTTGCAGCCAGCGCGTCCCTGCCAACTAATCAGGTAATGCGAACACCCAAATGACTCCCCCCTGGGGGACAAAGGTTCGAGTACCGCGTACCTGGTCTATTCTTGCCGTCATCCCCGCCGCATCGACACCCCAACCTGACTGAACCGCCACATACTGCTTGCCGTCAACAGAATAGGTCGAAGGCACGCCGATAATTCCAGAGTTGGTTCGGAAGCTCCAGAGTTCGTCACCGTTAGTTGCGTCATGGGCTCGAAAGAAACGATCACTCGTACCACCGCTGAAGATAAGGTTGCCGTTAGTGGTAAGAATGCCGCCCCAGTTATGGGATTGGAATTCCACCGACCAGACTTCTTCGCCGGCATTCATATCCCAGGCCTGAATTTCGCCAATATTTCCCTGTGGATCGCGCAGGGTGAATTCGGTTCGCGCCCCGGTATAAGAACTACCCGGCATGTAAGTCACTTCCCTGCCCTCGATGACCCCGCAGTGATTCTCATTAACCGGGATGTAAACCAATCCTGTTTCAGGATTATAAGCTGCTGGCGGCCAGTCTTTTCCACCCCAGAGGGATGGACAGAAATCCACCGCCTCCCCGGTAGACGGCGTATGATCAGAATCATAACTCGGCCTGCCGGTTTCTGGATCGATACCAAGGAAAGCATTTTGATAAACATAAGGTTCAGCATCTACAAACCCAATGCGATTCGCCTGACGTTCCAGGGTCCATAAATAACCATTACGACCCGGATGCACCAGCGCGTTAAATTCGCGACCAGCTCGCTCGACCGGCATCAAGATCGGGGTAGATACTTCATCCCAATCCCAGGAGCCATTCCAGTGGTATTGATGATGAGCTCGGATATCCCCACTATCCACATCCAAAGCGATCACCGAATTAGTGTAGAGATTATCGCCGGGGCGCTGATCACCGATCCATGGCCCGGGATTACCAGTCCCAAAGTAGGCGAGCCCCAATTCAGCATCGTAATGGCCAGGAATCCATACCGCTGCACCCCCGGTTCGCCAGGATTCTCCAGGCCAGGTCTCATTACCGGGCTCACCGGGGCCCGGCACTGTATAAGTACGCCATTCTTCCTGTCCGGTTTCCGAATTTAAAGCAACAACGAAACCACGAATACCTAATTCACCACCGGAAGTTCCCACCATGATTTTTCCATCGATAGCCAGTGGCGCCGTAGTGATGTAATAACCGAAAGAATTATCCTGAACTGTCGTATCCCAGACTTTTTCACCAGTAGCAGCATCCAGCGCAACCACTCGAGCATCCAGTGTCGCCATGTAAACCATGTCACCATAAAGTGCGACGCCGCGATTGGTTCGATGAAATGCAATATAGGTTTGTGGGAGATCATGCTGATATCGCCACAACAAATCACCACTGGCTGCATCGATTGCATAAAGGAGATTGCCTGGCGTAGTAATAAACATGACCCCGTCGTTAACTATAGGCGGTGATTCATGACCACCCAGCACTCCGGTAGAAAACGTCCAGACAGGCTCCAACTCAGAAACATTGCTTGCAGTTATTTCATCAAGAGTTGAGTAACCCCAACCTTCAAGATTACCTCGATAAGAAAGCCAATTGCGATCTTCAGGATTTATCAAGCGCGCATCAGTGACATCGCTGTAGTTTTCTATGGTTGACTGCCCGACGGCAATAAGCGGTGCCATGCTCGTAATACCGACGACCATAAGTGTTTTCAGTTTTTTTACAGCGGTCATACAAAACCCTCTTTGATTAAACAATTAAAGCAATTTGCTTTCTATTAAATGCTCTTTTACAACTTATACGCAACCAGCCGACCAGCAACACCGGTTCCACTTACGGCAATTACAATATACTGCTCACCATCAAGCTCGTAAGTCATAGGTGAACCAGTCTGGGGTGCCGGTAAGCGAATTGCGCCAACCTCCTCGCCTGTCGACTTGTTATAGGCGCGCAGCATGGCACGACGTTCACCCTGTGCATCAGTTGTTAGTTCTGCTTCACCAGCAATAACTAAAGTACGGGTTACCAGCGAACCAACAGAGGCACCTTGCCCGGTACGGGGAATATCCATGTCTGCCAGAGCCGGATGATTGGCTACCCGATCAGGTGTTTGTCCATGAGGAATCTGCCAGGCAATTTCTCCTGCTTTCAAGTCAATCGCCGTCAAACGACCATAAGGTGGTTTAAGTAAGGGTAAACGATCTACCAATATGTTGCGCGGTGGATTGCCTCGAGTAGAAACCGGTCGTTCTCTCTGCGCTGCATTAAACTCTGTGCGGCCACCACCAGCAGAAGAACCCGCCCCACCGGAAGTGCGTGGTCCTGAAACGGCATTGCCCTGAATATAAGCCATATCCGATTGACCTGGATAAGGCTCCACTACCGCTAGACTGGCAACGGAACTATTGGAGATCACATACAAAGTGTTGGTTTCAGGATCGTAGGAACCACCAGGCCAGTTTGTTCCACCACCGGTAGAAGGCGCTATCAAAGTGCCAAGTGGCCCATCTATATTACTTACCACTGGAGGTGTAAACAGCGGGCCCATCTTGTGCCAGCTTGCTATCTCTAGCGCACGAGCCCGTAATTCTGGCGTGAAATCAATAAGGTCGTTTTCTGTAACGCCCTGTCGGTCATAAGCTGGCGGTTTTGTCGGGAATGGTTGCGTTGGCGAATACCACTCACCGGGCACATCACCAATTTCTACCGGTCGCTCCTCGATGGGCCAGATTGGTTCACCAGTGATGCGATCGAATACATAGAGAAAAGCCTGCTTGGTTGGTTGCGCAACAATCTTGCGCAACTGACCATCGATGACCACATCTGCCAGTATTGGCGCACAGGGAATATCGTGATCCCAGATACCATGATGCACTAACTGGAAGTGCCATTTGCGTTCACCGGTATAGAGATCTACAGCGACCAGGGATTCAGAAAATAAATTATCACCGGGGCGATAGGCGCCATAGTAATCTCCAGTCGCCGCCTCAACCGGCAGGTAAACCGTTTCTAATTCCTCATCGACAGAAATTTGTGCCCAGACACCGGTGTTACCGGTATAGGTACTGGAGTCGTTTAGCCAGGATTCATTGCCGTACTCTCCTGGCAGTGGAATGGTGTGAAATATCCAGAGCCTTTCGCCAGTGCGAATGTCAAAACCACGCACATAGCCTTTTACATTCTCGCGACTACGGGGATTACCACCTGTGCGGTGAGCCGCACCGACGATTACAACATCTTTGGCGATAATCGGTGTCGCATGCAGACCAATCTCACCCGTAATTAAATCAATTTGCTGATCAGCATTTTGTTTTAAATCGACAATCCCGTTATTTCCAAAATCACTAATTGGATTTCCATTAGCAGCATCCAATGCAATCATCTGGTAACCCGGCGTTACGTAAACAATTCTTTCTTCATTACCGTTTCGCCAATATGCCAATCCCCTGCCGGAAAGTTGACGCGGTGCATATTGAGCCCGTTCACCTTCATCGAGATTATAAAACCAGAGAATTTCACCAGTGGCGGCATCGAGGGACACGACTGAGCGACGAGATCCCGCCGTCGTGTAAATTCTGCCGTTTACCATCAGCGGCGTGGACTGAAATCGATATTCAGGGCTGGGGCCAAAATTAGCGGCATTAAATTCCCAGGCGACACTTAGATCGGAAAAGTTAGAAGCATCAATTTGATCCAGAGCTGCATAGCGGGTGTGTCCCAAATCACCGCCATAAGTTGGCCATTCACCATCGGGGGCGCCATGCTGGGCCAGGGGTGAAGAAGTCAGGAAAACAGTAGCGAGAAAAACTATGGCTGCACTTCTTTTCATAGGACGGGCCTTTTGTTCTTATTTCACTGAAATCAGGATCAAGAGATCACTGGAGTCTAGCATATTCCGTGGGGGTTCCGAGCCCGTCTATCTGGCATTGTAAAGAGACATCCCCTTGAAATTGCAGTACTATCTGAGCACCCAAATACTCGAAACAGCTAATGAAAAGCCGCACAAAGATGCTAAAACGGGTTAGAACACAATTTCTCTGCCTCTGGGGCTTACTCGGCCTGGCAAGCGCTCTGCAGGCACAGCAAATCGATCTCAATCAGCAAAGCTGGTCAGCAGAAGTCATTCGGCCGCAGGGACAGGCGGTAATTCCCCTTTACGATGGCTGGTATCCCAATGAAGACGGCAGCAAGACAATCTGTTTCGGCTATTTCAATATGAATACCGAGCAGAGTTTCGATATCCCGATCGGTAATGAGAATTACCTGGAAACAGACTACCCCGGACTGGATTTGAGCAATGCCAATGTGCCAACCCATTTCGATGTCTTACCACCAGCCTACCGACATGTATTTTGCGCGTTTACTGTGATAGTCCCCGCGGGCTTTAATACCAATCATCGAATCACCTGGCATATCTCCAGTAATCGCTATAATTTGAGCACGCCGGGAAAAGTCATTCCTCCTTATGTTCTGGATGAACCCGCCTCAGACGGACGAGGTGACCTTGCACCGCTTGTTAAATTGGCAGCCGATGGCGATGGCGTGCGGGGCAGAACTGGAGTTCATGCCAAGGAAACAATTGCCGCTAGAGTAGGAGAACCGGTTTCGATGCAAGCATGGATTGAACACCCGGATGAGGAAATCTGGGTAGGCTGGTCGCATCACAGCGGGCCGGGAAAAGTAGAATTCGATAACAAGGAATATGAGATTTATACCAACGATGGCGTTGCCAACGTTCAAGCTACATTTCATGAACCAGGTGACTATGTAGTAAGAATGCAAACCATCGATACCATCGCAGCGTTTGAATTTTATTGCTGCCATACCAACGCTTATTTTCATATCAACGTGAGCAACTAAACTAAAGGAGCCGCGCATGATTCAACTTAGAAAACTTGTTCGTCTTACATTTGGTGTACTTGCCGTAGGAACGATTTCAACTCAGGTAATCGCCCAGGATGCACCCACGTACTCAGCAGATATAGCTCCTATCCTTCAGGAGAAATGTGCTTCCTGCCATAACCCGGAAGGCATTGGCCCCATGCCATTGATGAATTATGAGCAGGTGCGGCCTTTTGCTGCGTTAATTTATGATCGCACCAGTAAACGCATTATGCCTCCCTGGCATGTCGATCCCGGTATTGGTATTCAACAGTTTAAAAACGATGCTTCTTTAAGTGATGCCCAAATCGATACTATCGAAGCATGGTTTGAAGCTGGCGCTCCCGAAGGTGATCCAGCCGATCTTCCTGCTCCTATCGAATTTCCATCAGGAGCTGAATGGCAGCTTGCAGACCAATTAGGCCCGCCGGACCTGATTGTTAAATCTACTCCCTATGATGTAATCGCCAACGGCCAGGACCAGTGGTGGATGCCAAATGTGCCATTTGAAGGAATGGATAAAGAACGCTTCCTTAAAGCCGCCGAATTTAAACCCTCTTACCCACTTGGCAAGAAAGTAGTGCACCATGGCCATGCAGTATTACAACCGGCCGATGGCGGACGTGCGGTTGCACTGGCGCGCTATGGTGTAGGTAAATCCTGGGAAATATTCCCGGAAGGCACAGGTATGCGCGTGCCTACCAATGGAAACGTAGCGTGGAATCTTCATTACTTCCCTGTTGGTGCGGAAGGACCCGACGATGTGGTTGAAGTCGGTCTCTGGTTTTATCCAGAAGATCAGCAACCTGAGCGCGAAACGGTGGGAGAAGTTTTATTCAGAGTGGATGGCTTGAAGGGTATGGCCCGGGGCCAGGATATTGTCATTCCACCCCATGGCTACCAGGTTCTTACAGGAACCCACCGGCTGGATTCGCCAGCAGTTATTCATAGCTATCGTCCGCACTTGCATATGCGCGGCAAAGTTATGACCATGGAAGCGATCTATCCAGATGGCAGAAAGGAAGTACTGAGCCAGGTTAACAAGTACGATCACAACTGGCAGATCGCTTACATCTATGAAGAGGATGTGAAACCTCTGCTGCCAACAGGCACTATTCTGCAATTTACTTCGGTCTTCGATAACACCGCTAACAATCCGATTAATCCTGACCCAGAGCAATGGGTAGTATTTGGTCGACGTGGTGTTGACGAAATGAGTCATGCCTGGGTTGGCATAACCTATGTAAACGAAGAACAATATTCGCAACTGGAAGCAGAAAGGCGAGCTCGACAGGAAACTCTTCGACTCGATTAAAGGGAAATTCAATGCTAGCCAGATTGTCATTGCTGATCGCTGTAGTCTTCTCACCCTTTCTGCACGGTCAGCAATTACAACAAGCGACCTATATTGATTCTCAGGCATCAAGCGGCCAATCTCTTTACACGCAAAACTGCGCAGCCTGTCACCTACCTGATTTAACTGGCTCCTTTGAAGCCCCGGCATTAAACAACAGCAACTTTCGTAACAACTGGACCAATCGCAATGTGTCCGAATTAGTGGACTTATTGCGGCGTACCATGCCACCCCAGGCGCCAGCGTCATTAACCGAACAAGAGTATGTAGATTTAATCGCTTATCTCTTAAGTGAAAACGAAATCAGTGCTGGCGGCACTGAATTGGTTGCCTCAGCTAATGCCGTGGTCTTTGCTGGTGAAAGCAATAACCCACAGGTAGCACTTGTTCAACGCACACCGGTTCCCGGTAGAGCCGGAACAATACCTACACCAGGGACGCGGGATTCTGTTCCTGATATTGCCACGGTTTATCAGAGCGATCGGGCTATCACCCGCTCGTATGTGCCTATCACTAATTATCAAAATATTTCTACGGAGGAACTCGCCAATCCCGCTCCTGGAGATTGGACTTACTGGCGTCGCACACCACAAAGCCAGGGATATTCGCCGCTGGACCAGATTAATAAAGAGAATGTTGCAGAGTTAAGCCTCGCCTGGGTGTGGGGAATGGAACCCGGCAGAAGCCAACCAGGCCCCCTGGTTCGCAACGGCATCATCTATATTCCAAACTTCGGCAATGTCATCCAGGCCATAAATGGGAGAGATGGCACTTTATTATGGGAATACCAGAGACAGTTTCCTGAAGGCAGTCGCCAGGGCGGGCAACTGAGAACCCTGGCAATGTGGGAAGACATGATTTATGTCGCCACCACCGATGCACACCTGGTTGCGCTGGATGCCCGAACTGGCGCGGTCCGCTGGGATGTAGAAATCGCCGACGAAAGTCTGGGTTACTCCAATACCAGCGGACCTATCGTTGCTGATGGCAAGGTCATTAACGGGATTACCGGTTGCACTCGCTTCTTCGAAGAAAGTTGTTTTATCACCGGTCATGATGCCCGCACCGGGGAAGAATTGTGGCGAACTTATACCATTGCCCAGCCAGGAGAATTCGGTGATGACAGCTGGGGCGGATTGCCGCTGGAGTTTCGCGGGGGCGGCGATGTCTGGATTACCGGTAGCTGGGATCCGCAAATGGGACTGGTTTTCTTCGGTGTTGCCCAGGCCAAGCCCTGGATGGCAGCGAGTCGTGGCCTCACTACGGAGGATGCGACGCTCTATACCAACTCCACGCTTGCCATTGACCCTGATGATGGTCGCATCGTCTGGCATCGGCAACATGTTCCAGGCGAATCCCTGGACATGGACGAATCTTTCGAACAGGTGTTGGTAGATTTATTCGACGAGCCTTATCTTTTAACCATTGGTAAAAGCGGCATACTCTGGAAACTGGATCGGCGCACCGGGGAATTTCAGGGCTTACAACAAACTGTATTTCAGAATGTTTTCTCCGAAGTAAATCTTGAAACCGGCCAGGTCCGTTATCGGGAAGATATTCGCAACATGCAAGTGGGAGAGTGGCTGTCGGTTTGTCCCTCTACCGCCGGGGGCCATAATTGGCAATCCAGCACTTATCATCCACCAAGTCGACAACTGGTAATTCCCTTAAGTCAATCCTGTATGGAAATGTCACCTCGGGAAGTTGAATTTGAAGTTGGCGGCGGCGGCAGTATGGCAGACCGTCGCTGGTTTCCCATGCCGGGAACCAACGAACAATTTGGCAAGCTGGCATCCTACGATGTAGATACTCTTGATGAGAAATGGAGTGTCGAACAACGAGCACCATTTTTGACAGCCGGACTATCAACTGCTGGTGGACTGATATTCATCGGCGATTATAACCGCTACGTTCACGCTTACGATGTGGATACCGGCGAAGAATTATGGCGTTCTCGACTCGGCACTTCAGTAGAAGGTTTCCCGGTAACATTCGCCATCGACGAGGAACAATACGTAGCCTTTACCTCTGGCCGACTGGGAGGAAGTCCCTGGCGGATCGGCAGCTTTCTTGCCCCGGAGCTGGTTAGTCCTGACGGACATAATGCGCTTTATGTATTTAAGCTGAATTAAACATCCCCAGGAGACGCACTATGAATAAAGTCGTCACCCTCGCCTTACTTTTTTTATGCTCTTCTTTTTCATTTGCTCAATCGGAGCAGTTGACTATTCGCGCAGGTTTGCTAATCGATGGCACTGGAGCGACAAGTGAAAATGTCACCATTAAAGTGGAGGACGGTATAATTCAGAGTATTGATAATGGGGCCGGTCCCTACGATTTTGATTTCAGTGACAAGACTGTCCTTCCTGGCTTAATCGATACTCATGTCCACATAACCGCTCATTTTAATTCGCAAGGGCGTTATGAACCTGATCCGGGTCAGACTCCTGCACAAACTTTACTCTACGCTGCAGAAAACGCTTACGTCACTTTGATGGCTGGCTTTACCACGATTCAAAGCGTCGGTCGCGCGGATGATAAAGATTTACGAGATGCCATTAATCGCGGCATATTACCGGGTCCTCATATACTCACTTCATTAGCCCCTGTTAATGTAAATTCAGGACCACCTCAACGCCTGAGAGAAATTGTGCAACAACATCACGAAGACGGTGCTGACGTCATAAAAATGTTTGCTTCCGCCAGTATTCGAGACGGCGGCCACCAGGTAATGAGCGATGACCAAATTGAAGCAGTCTGTGTTACTGCAAATGAATTGGGATTACGGACGGTAGTTCATGCCTATGGCACTGAATCCATTGCCACGGTGATAGAAGCAGGCTGTACCCAGATCGAACATGGTAATCGTTATAGTGATGACATAATCGAGCTAATGTCTGAAACAGGAACCTATTACGATCCCCATCTCGGTTTGCTCTATGCTAACTATTTTGATAACCGTGGAAAATTTATCGGCATCGGCAATTATACGGAAGAAGGCTACGCCGCCATGGAAGAAGCCCGCTCTATCGGCTATGAAACTTTTAAACGAACCCTGGAGCTGGGCAAAGTAAAAATTGTTTACGGCACTGACGCCCTGGCCGGCGCCCATGGCAGAAACATCGAAGAACTTATTTATCGCGTCACTGAAGGCGGACAGGGCATAATGGAAGCTATTGTGTCTGCTACTTCATTGGCTGCAGAGTCTCTCCGCATGGATACAGAAATTGGCTCGGTAGCCAGCGGCTATAATGCAGACATAATAGCAATAGATGGCAATCCACTACAGGACGTCACTGCACTCCGCAATGTACGCTTTGTTATGAAAGACGGCAGTGTCCATAAGAATAATTAAAACGAACCCTTAATCGTAATCGCTACCTGCATACTGTCCACTTCAGGATCATCACGATTCGTCATGGGAAATGCAAAATCGATATGAGCGATTCTGCCCGAAGCGGCCTTGCTTGACGCCAGCCGCAATCCGAATCCGATGTCTGCCAGCAGCTCCTCCTCTACACCATTGTCGAAATCCGGTGACCAGGCACGACCAACATCGACAAACAGCGCACCACCGACGCGAATAAGATTCCACAGATGTAAATCCGTATAAAGGCGTTCTTCCAAGGTGAGTATGACGCTGCGATCTCCAACCTGGAAACGATTATCGAAGGCGCGGGCGCCGGATTCTCCGCCCAGAACCACTTGCCGATGGGAATTGAGATTTTTTGAGTACTGCT
>JAPPOG010000067.1 GCA_028818225.1 Gammaproteobacteria bacterium
AAGACCTGGTCAATGTAATCGAGAAACACATTCACAATGACCCGGAAACCTTAACTCGCTACGCCGGCTTGGATAACAAATCCTAGTTTAACTTAGAGTATCTTGTAGATACGGACCCAATAGCGACAGGAAAAGAACCAGAGCTTTCTGGTCCACTAGTCGCGTTCCTCTGGAATCCCCTCGCTCCGAACTGCAGCCTCGCAATAAAACGCGAGTCTGATTCTTCGCTTGGCGCCGACCTTTTATTGTCGACTTCGAAACCTATGCTTCTTTTCAGCCAACATCGAGCCAATTCATCTTTAATGATTTCTTCCCTTATTAAGAAGAACTCTGAGTGAGACATGGATGTCGACATTCATCGAAGACGAATGGGAGGAGGAAAGTCACCAGGAAAATCGAACTTTTACGCCAGTGACTTTCCGGCGTTGGAGCAAAAGTCCCATGGATGGACTTTTGCGAATAAATCATCTTCGCGAAGATTTAACCATCGCCCCGCCACCCGAAACAACAGCGCCATACACATTGCCAGCAGCATCCACTGCCACACCTTCGGGGTTGGACCCATCCGGATAGGCTTCCACAGTACCATCGATAAAGTAATCCACTATGCCATCAAGCAAACTGCCTACCCGAATGCCAGCATGCCAGCCCGGATTGCGTTCGTTATCGAATTCAGATTCTGAATCGGCAACGTAAATGGTGTCATCGTCGGTAATGTAAATGCCACTGGGGCGACTGAAAGATTTGAACTCGCCGATGTAGTTTCCTTCCAAGTCGAATATCTGTAAGCGATTATTACCGCGATCACCTACGATCAGGCGATTTCGAGAATCGATATCCACAGCATGAGGTGTTTTTAATTGTCCCGCGTCTGAACCCCAACCACCCCAATATTTGATCAGGTTGCCATTGCGATCAAACTTCACGATGCGAGCAACTGTGTCAGGCGTAGCTGTTGCATTTTGTCCGCTGTGTCCATCGCCAATATAGATATTACCGTCAGCGTCGGTAACGACATCACAGGGTGTTTCCAGCAGTGCATCGGTGCCGTCACCGGCAACACCGGGCTGCCCCAGGGTTAATAACACCTCGCCTTCTGGACTTAACTTGTAAACAACATGGCCTTTACCCGCAGTAGCCGGGATCGTGGGATCCGGTCCCTGGGCATCGGTAACCCAGATATTGCCATCGCGATCAACATGCAAGCCGTGAGGAAACAACATCAATCCACCACCGATAGCGGCTACTACATTTCCATTGGGATCAATTTTTATAATTGGATCAAGATTGGATTCGGCGCAGGAATTTGTACCACAGCGATCTATCGCCCACAGGTGGCGACCGTCAGGATCAATATCCACACCGGCCGTGGAGCCCCAGGTTCTGCCATCTGGCAAGTCCACCCAGTTGTCCACCGAACTAAAAGGATTGGGTCGATTATTGATTGGTTCTAATTGAGCAAACCCCGCTTGCATCAACAAGACGGAATAAACCAAAGTAATTAGTGTGAGAAGTTTGCGAACGAACATCAGTTTGTGCCTCCACTATCAGGTGATCGCAATTCCATTTGACACGTTGAAGGACGATTAGGGATGAGCAGTAGAGCGTAAAACAGCCGTTGCTGCAATGCAATGCAGAGTTAGGTGAAAAACAAAACTTACTGATTTATCAGTTCCAGAATTTTTTGCTTTAATTCGACTTCGTCACCAGGGGAATAACTGCGATAACTTTCAATTATCCGACCTTCCTGATCAATCAAATAGGAAACCGGTAAGCTGCGAAGCCCGTAAGGGATACCGATGTCTCCCTCCGGATCGGCTAACACCGGATAACTCACTGGATAGTCTTCGAGAAAGAATAATCCGTCTTCCGAATCTTCATCGACATTAATGGCAATGAGTTCGAACTGCTCATTACCAATTTCTTGGTACATCTGGTCGTAGGCAGGAAGGGATTGCAGGCAAGGGGGACACCAGGACGCCCAGAAATCCAGGTACACCACTTTCCCACGCTGATCGGATAACCTTAGAGTAGCGCCATCGCCGTAAATGCTATTGCCTTCAAAATCCAGGGCATACTCTTGCCCATACACCAGATAGCCCAAGCCAACGATTGCGGCCAGCACGGCCATCTTCTTATAAAGCGTAGGAAAGCGATACGGCATAGGAATAACTCGTTGTAAATTGCAGTGCGCCGTCCAGTTTGCGACTGATAGGCACCCTACCTGACAGTCCAACACTGAAACTGTCACTTACTTGATACTGAATTGCCGGAGTAAAGTCTACCCACTCGCCACCGGTATTGGGAATATCGAATCCATTACGGGCATCAGCATTAGTTGAGCGGTAACGCACAGCCGCCGAATAACTGAATTTCGTACCTACGCTGTGGCTAAACCCCACGCCAACATTTGCTTCATCGCCAAAGGCATAACCCCGCCCATTATCATCGTCGTTATAGGTAAAGTTTGCAGAGGCATTGATCTGCATGGTTGCGGCCTGATTCAGGGCATAGGTGTAACTGGCCCAGGCAATTTTTCCCCAGGCTCCGGAACTGGGATGCATATCCTCAGATACGGTGAAACCATTGTGTTTGGCATTATCTTCGCCCCATGGCATACGCACACCAAAGCCAACTCCAACTTCATGGCGGTTGAAAGGGGTTATATAAATTGGCGAATAACGCAGCAGTAAAAGTCCATCTCCCAAGCCGCGGGTTTTTTGCTCACCGATAAAGCTCGAACCAATATCGCGGGTATGCACGACATAGGAAACCAGACCTGACAGAGCCCAGTTATCCGCGAGGCCATAACTGAAAGACAGGGTTTGCGATAATGAAGAGCGTTCTCTGTCAGTTTCGTCACGAATGTCTCTGCTGCCTCTGACCAGATCACTTATCTCATGCTGTTCAGTTGAATAATTGAGATATAAATCCCCCGGCTGCGTCGAAGAAGTATCGATGGCACTTAACAAAGGCACACCGGCGCAGCTGCAGGTTGCAGCCTGAACTAACGCAGGTGTTAGCGCGGCATAAACCAATACAGCCAGGGTTTTCAGGGCAGTTTTCATTGGTAAATAGAGGCGTTGTTGAAAAAAGTAGACCAGGCGAACCAGTAGGCTATATAGGAATTTGTTTTTTCCAGTTGTTCGCCGGTACGGGGACCAGACACGGCAACACCAAAAACATCCCACTGATTTCCCTCTTCGTCTTCCATAACGACTGGGAGCTGATCCTGCACCGCTGTAAAATTCAAGGTAGTGCAATCTTCCAACTGACGATTGAAAATGGCGCCGAAATTTAGCTCAGACGAACCAGTCGCTACCACATTCATCGTTCCCACCGTGTCATTTATAACCGTGACATCGGCACTAAAACTACTGATTGGATAAACCTTAGAGGCATCGCCCACATTAATACCTAACACTCTTTCTTTGCGGTGTAGTCTATTGTCATTGGGATTGCTAACTTCAAACAGAATGGCGTTGTCGGTCTTAAAACTTCCATAGGGGTAAAGCCCATAAGGGCGGCTAAACCCGGTTTCATCTGTTAGCAGGATAGTTTCCGGATACATCTGTCTCCAGGTGCCCCAGGTTGTTTCGATAACTTGTAAGCGATCGGGAATTTCAAGGCGCTTAACACTGTTAATTCCCATCTCCAGCATCTGCGACCACCAGCTACCGGTTTCGCGATCATACATTATCAAGTTGGAGTTATAGAGAAGCCCCGATGTACCAAATGTAGGGTTGTTCGCTTCCATATCACCTTTCCACAACATGGCAGAACCGGTTAATGGGCAATAATTAATGCTAACGGGTTGCTCCACGCCATCGATCAAAAAGTCATCATTGACGATCTCATGCCAATCCATAATGGTGTGGGGCTATGCCCTGACAATATCACCGACCTTCACTCCAATAACCAGTTCGTTATCGGACATACCCTGAGAGACCAGATCCTGGGTAAATACTGGAAACTCAATAGCCGGAATGCCATCTACACCCGGACCGCCATCAAAAATGTAAGCCGGATCTGCGGCGACACCAGCGATAATGTTGGGATTATCCGGACCATGAGATTGGTCTGATTCTGGTCTCTCACAAGCCTGCGGTGGTTCAGCTTCTACTATTCCCGCGTTGACAAAAACGAAAACAGGCGGTTCCTGGCTGTGGACTGTGAAGTTAGCAAAGAAATTCAGACCCTCCAGTTCGATAGAAGGAACGTAAAGCGTGGTTCCGTCGAAGGTACTGACACCTTCAGTACTGTATTCCGTTAACTCGACACCATTAGTCACGGCTAACTGTATTGGGTCAGTGCCGTCTACAATGGTCAGCTCTACTTCAAAAGCCTGCCCCCCTATCAAGACTACTGGAATATTGATCGAACTCCCGTTTATCGTGGCCTGGGAATAAACTCCCCCGCTTAATAGAAGCAGGGTTATGAGTATCAGAAAGCTTGCATACTTCCTTCGGTGTTTCAGTCCTTGGAGCATCGAGTACCTCTTCTTATTTTTTGGCGCTTAATTAATTTTCTACTTTTCTGACCTGCAAGACCGGTGAAGCACATATTTGCTTTCATGAGGGGCTTAAGCGCTGGAGGATTCAGATGCAGGTTTTGCGAGAAGAAAGAAACGTCCGAGAATGCCAGCGCCAAGAAACACGAGCGCGACAATTAAGAGAAAGATCTGGCTAAAGCCAAACAGGCCGCCTGCAGGAAGTGCCAGGGTTAACCCGGAGATTCCGATTAGAATCCTGACACCGATCCCTTTTGCTCCGCTACCCAGGTCTCCTATTCCAATCAGGTACCCTTGCAGAGCAGCAGATACCAGGGCAACTCCAACTAAGGCGGTAGTAATAGCTTGCAGGTTTTCCAGGGCCGATGCCTGCAACAACAAAGCGGGATTAAAAACGAAGAAGAATGGAACAAAATAAATAATGGCTCCGAGCCGCATGGCTTCCACTCCAGCTCGCATTGGTGAAACATGAGCCACTGACGCAGCCGCAAATGCTGCCAGCGCAACTGGCGGCGTAATAAAACTCAACATGCCCCAATACATGACAAACATGTGGCTGGCCAGCGGATCCAAACCCGAGTTGGTAAGAGCTGGCACCAGCACAATCGCGAGAAATATATAGGCCGCGGTAACAGTCATACCGATACCAAGAATAAAGCTTGTTAGAGCTCCCATGATGAGTAAGACGATGACACTCTCGCCGGCAAGATAAACCAGATCGTTGGCTATGGTTCCAGCAATTCCAGTGACTGCCAGACCGCCAATGATCAAACCGATCGCTGCGAGAATTCCGGCCAGCTCCGCCAGCAGTTTTCCCATTTGTGCAACCAGCTGCATAAACCGCTCGAAGGAAAGTTTGTGTACGGTAAACTGATTTACTACCAGCAAGATTGCCGTGGCATAAAATGGCGCTACCGCTTCACGCTGCAAATATACAAGCATCCAGATCAGTGCTACGAAGACCGCAATAAAATACCAGCCCTCTTTAAATACCTGCCCTAGTTTTGGCAATTCTTCTTTCGGTAAACCTTTTAAATCTCTCCTGGCCGCATAAGCATCAATCTGCATAAACAAGCCGAAGAAATAAAGGACCGAAGGAATAATTGCCGCGATGGCAACAGCCACGTAACTGATGTTCAGGAAACTGGCCATTACGAATGCGGTTGCACCCATAATCGGCGGCATAAACACACCACCGGTTGATGCACAGGCCTCTACCCCGGAAGCATATTCCTTGCTAAACCCTATTCGGCGCATAGCTGGAATTGACAGTGGGCCGGTAGTGAGCACATTGCTGATAGGCCCACCGCTCATGGAACCCATCAAGCCACTGGAAAAAATGGCCACTTTGGCAGGACCACCCCGCATATGCCCCAATAAAGCAAAGGCGAGATTGATAAAAAATGGTCCGCCACCGGTAAACTGTAATGAGATACCAAAGACCAGAAATCCAAACACCAATGTGGCGAACACGGTCATGGGTAAACCGAAAAGGCTTTCTGCTCCCATCACATGAAAGATTGCTGCATCGGTTATGGGAATACTCAAGGCTGCGATTACACTGGGCAGCCTATCGGCAAAGGTTGGATACAGCGAGAATATTGCGACAATAATGAATACAGGCCATCCGCCAGCACGTCGTCCCGCTTCCATCACAATTACCCAGGTTATCAATGCGAGGAATTCACCTAGCGGAGGCGCGGTGTATTCCCATGCTTCCAATACTATGCGCTCGGCATAAATGGCATAGTAAGAAAAAATGACAGCGATCACCGTCATGATGGCGATGTCGTACCAGGGAACATGGGTGGGACTATGTTTGCTGGCGGGAAAGGTTATAAACACCATGCATAGCATGACGCCAGTGATCAAATACATGTAGCGGCTATCCAACAAGACATAGCCGACAAAAAATCCGAGGTTAAAAATCTGGTTGACTGCGAGGGCAATGGCTATCGTCGTCATGACTGCCATGACTTTGCGCCAGATATCTGGCAATTCTCGATAACGTAATTTTTGAACCTGCCTGGATGAACCGTCTTCGCGATTCTCTGCAACTGCTTCTGACATATATACTTTTTAGAGTCCTTCGCCCAGGGTAATTAATCCAGCTTCAGCCAGTGCAGTTTCTCTTGCAAGCAGCCATGCTTGCTCGAACTCGACATAGTTTTCTGGCGCACCAGGCACAAAAACATCCCAGGCAGTCTTGAGTATTGATTGTCGATGGAGGTTCGCCTGATGAGTCGCTTCTGCTGCTTCGGTCCATTCCCCAATTTCACGATAGTAACGGATCGCTCCTGGATGAAAGGGAATAAATGCCTGCTCAAACTTCTGCCGATCCATGCGCCAACCAGAAGCGCCAGGCGCATTATCTTTATAAGTCTCATAGTTCTCGTGCATGATTTTAACCGTGCTATACACGAGCGTTTCATCTGAAGTATCCAGCCCGACTAACAATGGATAAGCCGAAGTAAATACCTCGATACCCTCAGTTGGAATGGTTGGGCCTTCGATAGCTATATGAGGCACATACCAGGGTAAGCGATCCCTGACTCTTTTTATGGCATCTTCGTCATCATGGGGAAACTCGGGAAAGGTGAGACCTCGAGGTGATGCTTCGAGACGGAGAAAAGGTGGCGAATTACAGGCTCCGCCCACTACGTCTGCTCTATTATTTACAACGGCATCGGCAGAAGCGTTGTAACCACCCACTTCAACGCGTTCCACATCGTCCCAGCTTAAGTTGGCGTAAGACAGCAAGGCAGCCATGGCGTTATTTAGTGACGGTGCGCCCTGCACAAAGGTAACTCGTTTGCCTTTTACGTCAGCAATGGTCCGGATATTGGCATCGGTTGCTGTAACCATGGTGTAAGAACAACTATCCGAATAGTTGGACATTAACGCCCTGATTGGTTGGGGCCCCCAGATCTTTGACGCGAAGTTCAGAATGCCTTCCTGGGCATAGACAGCTTCCGACCCACCAGCGGAAAAATGTACCCTGCCTGCTCTCAAGGTTGCCAGACGTGATACGTCATTGCGACCTGGTATAACCCTCAGATTAGTCCCGTATTGCCGCTGCAAAATATTGCCTATAGCAACTGCCTGGCTATAACCACCGGTTCCTGTTTGATAGGCGGACCAGGCTATGGTTTTGGGAAACTGCACATCGTCGGCAGCACTGGCAAAAAACGGACTCCACAGAAAGAGAATGGCGACTAAACACTTCACGCCACCTGCAATTTTACCGGGGAAAGATATGAAGGAAGAAAGACCAGTTAGGTACGAAGCCATAAACAACTCGCTGGTATTATTATTCTCTGACTGATGGGCAAGAATAGCGCAGCTCCCGGGACAATACTACGGAATCCCTCTGATCAGCGGCCATAAAAAAAGCATCCCGGAAAAGCCGAGATGCTCTTTAAAATCATCGATTTAACGGGTTACGGTGACATTGATGTTCTGGTAAGTGAACATCGAGCCATCACTGGCAACTCCTCTTAATACATATTCACCCGGAGTATCGAATGTAACCGTTGAAATCCAGCGATTATCTTCCGGCGGCTTGGGAATAATAAAAGGAGGCGACCAGGGAGAATTTGCCCAAACTCGCGTATCGGTATAGGTCTTCATCTGCACCGGTTCAAACTTCGCCCTGTCTGCTGGCCCGCGATAAACGATCCAGGAGAAACGCTCACCGGGTCCTGACGAGGCAACAATTGATTGGGGCGGTCGGTAAATCTGTGCCGGAGTGCTTGGCGGCGGCCGGTTAACAGGAGCCGGCAAGTTGTCTGGATCTCTGACAGTCACCGCCAAATCCAGCGGCTGCCCTACTCTCACCGTACGAAAAGCTTCACCTTCCAATGTGAGTTCTGGCGGTATATTGGTGCGCAGTCTGTCATCCAGACTACCAAATGCACCGCCTACTTCCGTAGAAATTACCTGCGGGTCGATGCGGTAATCAGACTTTAAAGTGGCATAGGCTCGTGCAGTGAAATAAGAGCGACTCTGCAGAGTCCAAACTAATTCTTTTTCGCCAAAATCTGCAGGCACATCCACGGTAAACAGAAACGGATTCCGACGCGGCTGGAAATGCGTTGGTTGTCCACGATCGGCCTGACCGAAATCGTATCCATCCACGCTTATGTCATCTAAAGCCCCTGGCTCATCAACTATGGTAAAGTAATTTTCCGGGCCAACTTCGATATCGAAAGTTTCTTCCCAATTTGAATTCATGTAACCAAAGAATAATTTGAAACTACCATCTTCGTTTGGCCACCATCCTTCATAAGCGGGCGAAAGTATTTCTCCCGAGAGTGTCATGCGCCGTTCCTGGGCGGCCGCAAAGTTCGCAACCGCACAAAACAGGAACAATACTGAGATCAGGCGCGTACTGCGATACATCATGTTAGTCCTCGCTGCCACCTGCTGTGTTTTCATATTCTGGTACAGGTGCCCAGCAGAGTGGACAACCTACATCGTACTCATTGCGATCAGCCAGAGTCGCACGACGGGCTGCCATTTCTTCCTGGAATTGTTCTTCGGTCATGGTTACCGAGTAACCCAGGTCGATGAACATATTGGATACGGAGCGACGCCCACCGCCAGCCCAGTTACGTGGGTCGGCAAGGTTTGGATTCGCAGAGGAGGTATCCATGTAAGCAATGGTTTGAAGAATGGTGCCCTTTGGAAGTAGCGGTGCCTTATCTTCCTTGTAAATGTATTGCTTCACCCAGTTATGGTCGTAGCCCACACAGTTAAGTGTGAAAACATTGTGTCCCCAAATCGCTTCGAGGCACATACGCACACCCGGAGCATGGAGATGCGGCTCAAATGCCATAATCTTGGTGTGCTCTTGCAGTATTACTGAATTACGTAATTCCTGGTTGGGTCTGCCGGGAAGCACATCCAGGTCGATACCGTTGCCGGTGCGTGGTCCACGAGTCGTGTACTTGGGCTCGTATCCACGAGGGAAAAATTTGATACCAAACTCCAGATGTCCAGTGGTTTCACGACCATTGGAATGAAGATGGGCTGCGTTCAGGTGCAGTGCGGAATTTGCCTGCAACAAGCGACCTGCACTGTCAGGGAATAGGTCTGCATTTCGCCCTACTTCATGAATCGGCCAGCCCACTCTGGATTCCGGCAGAATGTAGCTGCCGTCCTCACTCAGGATTCCACTACTGTAAGTCATGTGGTGCCAGATATAGCGACCGCCAACGGTGCTGGTGCCAGCATCCGCTGGAATGTCATTGAATTCTTTTACTTCGATAGATTGCACGTAGCGATCTTCGGTTAATCCGGTTGGCACCAGTCCAATATCACCCCACCAGTCAGGGCCGATGGCCGGGCGCGTCATTTCTGGTCCAACCAACACCAGGTCTGGCTCTCCCAGAGTCCACTCATCGCTCTCGGAGAAGACTAATGGTGGTGGCTCATTGGCCGGATTACCACGCGGCGCGCCGTTTCGTACCCAAGCCTGAATCATGGCCAGGTCTAAATCTGACAGGGAATAATCAGACTCGAAGCCCTCGGTGATACCGATGTCCTTTTCGATGTACCAGGGAGGCATCGCACCCATTCGGTCACGAATCGCCGTGCGGTACATGATGACTGGCGCCCAAGGCCGCACTTCTTCATAGGACATAAAGGTCATGGGGCCACCGC
Organism: Gammaproteobacteria bacterium; assembly: GCA_028818225.1. Taxonomy (GTDB): domain Bacteria; phylum Pseudomonadota; class Gammaproteobacteria; order Pseudomonadales; family Pseudohongiellaceae; genus UBA9145. Next base: position 10,175 of record JAPPOG010000067.1, read on the forward strand.
CGCCAGGCCGGTGGCATTGCAGGCAGCTTTCCTGCAGGATCGGTGCGATGTGATCAGCGTAGGTAATATCCTCAGGCTGCATGTCCCAATCGGCAATATCGTAATAATGGGGTTGGTGCGCAGCGACGCTGGCATCGTGGGGCTGAGCCATAGCGGAGCCAGACAGGAACAACGCTGGGATAGTCAGTAAAGCGAGAAATTTTCTGAAGGTCATTGCAGGTTTCCTCGTAGTGGTTTTCTCGTTATGTCGCAAACAGAAATTGACGAAAACTTCTAGTGATACAGAACCTCAACAGTTTAATTGAAATCAAGGGTTTAGGTCGCCCATGGGTAACAATTAGTTGCATTCTAAGAAGACTTTTTTGCTGGCTTACGAGGATAGTTTTCTGCGGCTTTTTTGTCTACCCTAACTGGCCTTAAATCAACGGAATGAGCTCCACGAGAGCCCCGAATTACGGAGCTCTCAGAGCAAAGGCCGTGAGCGTGGTTCCGGATGGAATCATGACGTATTGCTGACCATCCAGTATATAGGTGATGGCAGCCGCTCCCCAGATTCGGGAACCAGTCTGGTAATGCCACAGGTTTTCGCCTGTTTCGGCATTAAACGCGATAAAATTACCTTCGTGGTCTCCGGCAAAAACCAGTCCGGAAGCCGTCGACATGACCCCACCAAAGGTAGGCGATGGATAAGTGAATTCCCATTCGAGGTCACCGGTATGAACATCCAGCGCCCTCAATGCGCCATAACCCGCCTCAGCGTCGATAAATACCGTTCCACCGAAATTAGATTGCCCGGGAGTGTTGGCTGGCTCTTCCGACACATAGGTCGCGCAGGTTTCCCTGGCGGTGAGGATGAACAGGTCCAGTCCAGGAAAAAATGTAGGCGGATAGAAGTTTGTCGATCCCCAGGGATCCGGTAAACAGCCCTGACTGCCGTCGTTCAGAATAATCGGGCGACCATCGGAACCAATTTCCCGCGCCCAGGTCGTCGCGGTAAAGGGCTTGCCTAACAAGAGCTCACCGCTTGCTCGATCCAACACATAGAAAAAGCCATTACGATTACCGACCATTACAACCCTTCTCGGTTCACCCTGCCATTCGATGTCAGCCAACACGGGCATATGATTCGCATCCCAGTCGTTAACATCATGCGGAGTGAATTGATAGTGCCAGCGTAACTGGCCTGTGTCGGCATCAAGGGCAACAATCGAATCTGTATAGAGATTATCGCCAGGACGATTCTCATCGTAGTAATCCGGATTCGGATTACCCACACCCCAATAAATGAGATTAAGCTCCGGATCGAAGGAACCGTTCATCCATGTACCACCGCCACCTTCGGCTAATATCTTGGGATCGTCTGGCCAGGATTCACTGCCCGGTTCACCTGGACCGGGAATGGTATTAAAGCGCCAGATTCTTTCACCGGAAGCTGGATCAAAGGCATCGATAAAACCGCGAGTCTGATACTCACCACCTGAAATGCCCACAATCACTTTATTACCGACTATCAGGGGCGCCAGGGTGGCAGCATAACCAATACGGTAATCTGCCAGTTCTCGCTCCCACAGAATTTCACCGGTGCGCCGATCAAATGACATCAAATGGGCATCCAGCGTAACCATGAACAATTGATTACCCAGCATGCCAAAGCCCCGATTCACCGGCGCCGAAGCGCCGTAGGTCAAATCATCTGGCAGATTGCGCCGGTATTGCCAGAAGGCGCGACCGGTGCGGGCATCGAGAGCCCAGGCATAGTTATTGGAACCAGTAACATAGAGCACACCGTCATCAAGCAATGGTGTGGTTTCCCAACCGCGACCGCGGGTAGTTGTTCCTGACTGGAAGGTCCAGATCGGTCGCAGGTCCGCAACATTGTCTGGCGTAATTTGCGTTAAAGGACTGTGGCGGGTACCACTGTAGTCACCGGAATAAGTTAGCCAACGCGATGGATCATTAAATCCATTCAGAATGTCATCGTAAGTTGGGCCGTTACCACTTTGCGCCATCGCAATAGAAGCAGTAAGCGCCAGCAATCCAGCCGGTAGTAATTTTGTTAAATTAAGATACTTCATGAAAAACACTCCCGCTGCGCTTCTATTAATTGGATTGCAGGAAACTAAGTAGATCATTTATGTCACGATCACTAAACACCGATACTGGAAAAGTTGGCATTAAAGAAACTTCCTCATAAATTACTTCCCTTAGTGACGACTTTCTGAAGCCACGCAGAATTTGATTGCTATCCATTATCTGTATTGAAAAAGCGTCCTCGCTTTTTATTGTTCCCTGTATGGCTTCATTATTCAGTAGAACCAGGGTTACCGGCTTATAGCGGCGACCGATTGAAGCACTGGGATTCCTGATTGAACTGACCAGCGCATCCTGGGTGCGTCGATTAGTGATGGCTGACAAATCCGGACCCAGACTACCACCCCTGCCATTAACTCGATGACATTGAGAACAATTGTCGTTAAATAACGAAAGTCCTCTGGCAGTATCGCCTTCGATTCGAGTAGTGGTTCCTGCTACCGCCGCACTGCGTAAATAGGAAACAAGTGTCCACGCCTCCGTGTCGGTAAAAGTATGGGGTGGCATTATACTGCCGGGAATTCCCTCCCGAATGACCTGAAACACCGAGGCATCAGTGACCCCTTCACGGAGATACATCAGGGTCAAATCTGGCGCATCGATGGATTCGATACCCTTGGCATCGGCGCCATGGCAAGTGGCGCATTGGGCGCGGAACAGCGATCCACCTACTCTTGCTGCCCGGGGATCTGCCGCCAGTGGATTTACTTCCTGCGCGTAAGAAGGCTGTATAAGAAACACAGCACCGCAAACCAGGAAAACAGTGCGTAGTTTTTTTATTATTACTTTAAAGGCCATAGCTATAATTATTCTGGCTGGATCAGGTCGGGGCAGGATAACAAAGAATCTCACTGGGCACAGCACAAAGTCTGTCCTGTCTTGATAGCCCCTCCCGGACGGGATATTGCTTTGAGTTTAATTAACGATATACTCAACGGCAATAACTCAAAAATAATCGGAGAATGTGATGAGTCAAGGTCCGAAGAAAACCGTAGAGATGATTACATCTGTTTGTGCGGCTCTGGCATTAGGCGTGGTTGTACTGCTTACCCAAACTGATGTTATTTCTGCCCAATCCAGTAACTTTCAAGGCGGCTCCCCTGAAGTAAGCCAGACACCGGATATGGCGAATATCCGCATTCTGTTCCCTGCCGGGGTACGTTCATCCTGGCACACTCATACCTGGGGTCAGCTATTAATGATCGAAGAAGGTATCGGCCTGCACCAGATCCGCGGTCGAGCCATCGAAGAATTTCATGTGGGTGAACCCTACTGGACACCTGCAGGAATTGAGCACTGGCATGGCGCCCATCCCGATGTCGATGCCCTGCAATTGACCATCTACGAAGGGTCTGTTGAGTGGCTGGATCCAGTGACTGATGAGCAATACAACGGCGTTCGAATTCGCCCGCAGTTTCGCTCAGTAGATTAAAGCAAGCTAATCAGAAATCAGCCGTGCCAGGCTTACCTGGTGCGGCTTTTTAATGCCAGCGATTTCTGTTTGCTTAATTCAACTGCTGGTTTACTCATCCAGACGATCATATTTATACTCCGCTCTCTGCAATTTGCATTTACAACTGATGGGGGAATCAGAAATAGCCATGCACGAATCACAGATAAAAACTATTAGCCTAACTTGCGCTTTAGCCTTGCTCGTTGCCTGCGGATCAGACGAACCACCAGCACCAGAGCTAAGCTTTGAAGAATCATTGCAGCAGCAACTCATTCAAGCTCAGCCCGGTGATATAATCGAAATTCCTGCGGGCAGACATGAATTAACTCGAAGCCTTTCACTTAACGTATCAGGTGTCACAATTAGGGGGGCAGGAATAGACGATTCTATTCTATCCTTCAAGAATCAGATTCAGGGCGCCGAAGGTCTTTTGGTTAATGCAGATGACTTTATCATCGCAGATCTGGCTCTTGAAGATACTGTTGGCGATGCCTTAAAAATAAATGAAAGTAATAATGTTGTTGTGCGCAATGTGCGCACTGAATGGACTGGCGGCGCTCTAACAAGCAATGGCGCCTACGGCATCTATCCCGTGCAATCATCCAACATCCTGATCGAAGGCGCAGTCGCCATTGGCGCATCCGACGCAGGTATTTATGTAGGCCAGTCTAACCAGATTATCGTCAGGAATTCCCGCGCCGAATCTAATGTGGCTGGCATCGAAATTGAAAACTCTACTTTCGCCGATGTTTATGACAACGTTGCTGTAAACAACACTGGCGGGATCCTGGTGTTTGATCTGCCTGGCTTGCCAGTACAGGGAGGGCGCAACACTCGCGTTTTTAACAATGAGATTAGTAATAACAACACTGATAATTTTGCGCCGGAAGGAAATATTGTCGGAACGGTTCCCGCAGGGACAGGGTTGATGGTACTGGCGAATGACAGCATCGAAGTATTTGGTAACATTTTTACTGACAACAACACCGCCAGCATTATGATCCTTAGCTACCATATCACCGGACGCCCGATGGAAGATGAGAACTACGATCCTTTCCCGGAAGAAATCAATATTCATAACAATGAATTCGTGGGTGGCGGCACTGTACCGGATTCCGAGCCACTGATTGCGCTGCAGGCTGCAACAGGGCAGCGAATCCCTGACATTGTCTGGGATGGCACTATGACTCCTGGACGCCAGGCTAATGAAATCCTCTGCATGCGCCAGAATGGTGAAAGCAGCTTCGTGAATCTCGATGCAGTTAATGGTTTTGCGGCACCAAGTTTTGACTCCGCAGCGCATGACTGCGAGCTTCCCAGATTAGCGGAGATATCCCTCTCAGCGGGAGCAGAATGATTAAATTACTCTCGCGCTGCAGTATTATCGCGGCCAGCCTGTCGGTCCTGTTGAGTTGTTCCGAAAACCAACCGGTCTTTCATGCAGCGGACAATCCACAGCGATTGTCCGATTGGAATCTGTTTGGTTTAAGTGCAGATGAGCTTATCCCAAACAGCGACAGCCTGGTATTTAGGCCGGCAAATCAGCTTTTTACCGATTACGCTCATAAGTTACGCACTCTTTGGATTCCCATCGGCGCACAGGCGCGATTACTAAATGGTGAGATAGACTATCCCGTTGGTACGATTTTGAGTAAGACCTTTTATTATCCCACTGATACTTCAGGCAACCTCCTTAGCCAATCGGATGCCGGTGAATCATTCGTCGACTTATCATCAAATAAACTCATCGAGACCCGCCTACTGGTAAGACGCGAAAGCTCATGGGAAGCCTTTCCCTATGTCTGGAATGAAGCACAAACCGAAGCGTTTTTGCGGGTCGCAGGCAGCAGCACCGCTATCAACCTGAAAAGTGACACCGGCAAGCTTGATTTCGTCTATTTCGTTCCCAACGAAAACCAGTGTGCAGGCTGTCATGTTACCGAACATCCTGATGGAGACATGCAACCCCTGGGAGCAATTGCTTCCCAATTGAGCGCCAGCTTTCTCGAGCACGAATCACAAACTCGCGCCCTGGTTGCCCGCGGCTGGCTCAATCAGGAACCCGCTATGGATGCGCCGGTTTCCTGGTCAGATGAAGATGCAAGTATCGAGCAGAGAGCACAGGCATACCTCAATATTCACTGCGGTCATTGTCATAACCCCAACGGCGCTGCCGACACTTCAGCTCTACTGCTGGACGGCTCCAATGAATCAGCCATACACATGGGCGTATGCAAGACCCCGGTAGCGGCTGGTGGAGGTGCCGGCGATATGCTTTACAGTATTGTTCCGGGCGTTCCCGCGCGTTCGATCCTGCTCTATCGCATGGAGTCATCGGAACCGGATGAGATGATGCCGGAATTAGGCCGATCCCTGATACATCAGGAAGGCATCGATCTTATCCAGCAATGGATCGCGGAAATGCCTGGCAGTTGTCCGGAATAGTTTTCCAAAAAGTCTTCAATGCAATGTAGACTAGCGCCATCTCAAATCAGTGAGGTGAGTTTTTTGTTACGCCTGATCGGAGTAATAGTAATTAGTGCTGTTCTCATTGCTTGTAGTGAACAAGCAGGTGAACGTAGCACCTATGTCCTCACAACTGGCACCACCGGTGGTACGTTCTATCCCGTAGGAGTCGCCCTTTCCACGCTGGTTTCTGCCCAGGAAGACGCAGGCTTTTCTCTGTCTTCCATCAGTTCAGCCGGCTCCATGGAAAACATTAAACTGATGCGGGATAACCAGGCGCAATTTGCCATCCTCCTGGGCATTTTTGGCGCCTGGGCCTATGAAGGCTCGGGACCAATTCGCAATCCATACAAAAATTTCAGATCAATCAGTGCCATGTGGCCAAACGTCGAACACTTTGTGCTGCGTTCCGACCTGGTGCAGGACGGAGGTGTAATGGATATCAATAAACTGGATGGTGCACGCTTCTCAATTGGAATGCGAAATTCCGGCGCCGAATTCACGGGTATCTATATCTTTAATGCGCTCGGCATCGACTATGACAATGAACTGGCAATTGCCTACATGGGTTACGGTCCGTCTGCCAATGCCCTACAGGACGGTAATATCGTCGGCATGAATATCCCTGCTGGCCCCCCAGTTACTGCAATCACCCGCGCCTTCGCCTTGCTGGGTGATGGCATGACCGTACTGGAATTTACCGAAGAAGATGTGATTAACATGAATCATGAATTTCCCCTGTGGGAGCTATACCAGATTCCAGCAGGAACGTATCCCACACAGGAAGCTGCTATTCACACAGCGGCCAGTCCAAATATTTTCGTCGTAAGAGATGATGTCTCGGAAGAGATTGTGTACAACATGACTAAAATGCTCTGGGAAAACCTGGCAACCCTGCAGGAAATTCATGGCGCCACCAGATCCATGGCAATTGAGATTGCCCTGAGCGGAATACCGGTTCCTCTCCATCCTGGAGCTTTGCGTTATTACCGGGAGCAAGGGGTAGATATCCCAGAACATTTGTTAGGCGGATAAGTCACATCAGATGACTAATTAATTGGCAAGTCGAAGTAAGTATCGGGAAAGGGCTCATCCTCAAGCGTAAAGTGCCACCATTCTTCTGTTAGTGGATTAAAACCGTAACGCATCATTATCTCTCTCAATATTTCCCGATTGGTTTTCTGCGGTAAAGAAACCTCGAGGCTGGTTGGCCAGGAAATTGGGTCGAAGAAATCCCAGGGAGAACCCATATCGAGTTCGGCACCGGTTGCAAGATCCACCAGGGTCAGATCTACCGTTGAGCCTCTTGAATGACCGGACTGCGCCGCTATATAGCCTTGTTCGAAAAGATCAGACTTGGCAACATTCGGGTAGTATTGCTGTTTACTTGATAGATCGTCGTTAGCTGCCCAACGCAGGAAATGGTCAACCGCTCGCTGCGGACGATAGGCATCGAAGACCTTTAAACCCAATCCCCGGTCAGTCAACTCTAATTGGATAGCCGCCAATGCCAGAGCCGTATCCAGTGTCATTAAAACCCTGTTCGCGTTATAGCCGCTAACAGGTTCACCAACGAAATTATCACCGGTGAAATAACGCAATTCAGTTTGAATCGGCTCAACATCCCCCCTGATGAAAGAATTTACGTCATAGAAACCATTGATACTGGAAGCACCCTGCTCATTCTGCACAGCAGCACAGCTCTGCAATAGCGTAATCAATCCGATACAATAAAGCGTTTTCGTGAGATAGCTCATAGTGAAAGCCGACTATTTAAAATGAGACACAATTATAAGTAAGAAGAAGGGCAAGATGAAAACTATTGGCATGCTGGGAGGCATGAGTTGGGAATCAACAGTTTCTTATTACCAGGCACTTAACGAAGGCGTGAAGCAAGCCCTGGGCGGACTTCACTCGGCCAAGATTGTCATGCATAGCGTAGATTTCGACGAGATCGAAAAACTACAACATGCCGATAACTGGGACGCTACGGCAGAAATACTCAAGCAGTCAGCCCTGTCTGTCGAAGCCGGCGGCGCTGACTTCCTGATTATCTGCACCAACACCATGCACCTGGTTGCTGCCCAGATTGAAGCCGCTATCAATATTCCAGTGCTGCATATTGCCGATGCAACTGCGCAACAACTGATAGATGACGGCATTAGCAAGGTTGGCTTACTCGGCACAGCGTTTACCATGGAAAAGTCTTTTTACAAAGATCGCCTCACCGAAAAATTTGCAATTGAGGTGGTGGTACCTGACGAAGACCAAAGAGCGTTGGTACACAAGGTGATCTATGAAGAACTCTGCCTTGGTAAAATTAACGAAGGTTCGCGCACTGCGTACCTGGAAATAATTCAACAGTTGCATCAGCGAGGGGCGCAGGCAGTCATCCTCGGTTGTACTGAAATTGCATTACTGGTTTCACAGCAGGATACCAATATACCTCTGTATGACACGACAGCAATTCATGCAGCGCAAGCAGTTAGATTTGCTCTCGCTCAAGACTAGTTAAAGCGATGACTTGCTGAAAAGTCCGCCTTCCTTAAGCCTTCACTCCTTGGCCCTAACTGGTAGCAGCGGTCCTTAGCTGCCAGGCGCCGAGCAAAATTTAAACCCACTTCGAATTCCCGAGCTTTGCTCTGGCAACACAAACGGCAAGACCCATCCTTGCAACCTGGCTTGCAGCAGGAAATGAGTCATCTCTTGGCGGGATTAGAGACCCAAACACCCGGCTTTGTTTGTTGGAGAATCCCTCCGCAAACGAGTATGCTTGAGGCAATTTAAATCAGAATCATGATGGGAGCGTTACAATGCCCAAATCATCCATGTCCCGGCGTCGCTTCCTGCAATCAACTGGCGCTGCAGCACTCTGGCTTCCTACTACCGTGAAAGGATATACCGCTAACGAAATTCAGGCCCTCTATGTCGATGGCGAAATGCAGGAAGATGTCGAGAAATGGGAACTGGACACACCTTGTTTGTGTGTCGATCTGGATTTATTGGAAGCTAACATCGCGACCATGGAAGCTACCGTTAGACGTAATGGTATCGCCAGCAGACCTCATGCCAAAACACACAAAACACCAGTAATCGCCCAAATGCAATTGGACAATGGATCAGTAGGTATTTGTACCGCCAAGGTCAGTGAAGCAGAAGCAATGTTTCAGAATGGCATCGACGAAATTCTGATGACCACAACCAATGTCACCCCGACCAAAATTCGCCGTGCTATGAATTTACGCCAGGCCAACTCGCGCTTTATCCAGGCGACGGATTCACCCGAGAATGCCCGTTTGTTATCGGCAGCAGCAACTGCCATGGGTTTTGTCGCCGATGTCGTTGTCGACGTAGATCCTGGTGGGCATCGAACCGGTATAACACCCGGACAGCCTGCGTTGGAACTCGCCCAGTTAATCGACCAGTTACCAGGGCTAAATTTGCGCGGCCTGCTCTGCTATGACGGCGGCTCACAACACGTGATTGGTTTTGATGAAAGAAAGACCCAGACCCTGCAAAGGCTGGTAGCTGCTACCGAAACCTATGACCTGTTTAATCAGAGCGGATTAAGCACAGAAATTTTCAGCGGCGGTGGAACCGGTACTTATAATATTGACCATGAAACTCGGGGACTTACTGATGTACAGGTCGGTAGTTATGTGTTCATGGATGCTCAGTACATTGATATCGGCGGTGAAACCGATGACGAAGTCTATTCAGATTTTGGCGCGTCGCTGACAATTCTCACTACTGTGCTAAATGATCAATACGAAGGCAGGGTAACGACAGATGCTGGCGCAAAAGCCTGTACTATTAATCGACCCTGGGCGCGGGTCAAAGGTGAAACCGGCATGAGCTATACCTCCGGTTCCGATGAATTCGGCACCTTGCGCTATGAAGACAATGCGTCACGCGCTTATAAGGTTGGCGATAAACTGGAACTTATTGTTTCCCATTGTGATCCAGTGGTTAATCTGTATAACCAGATGTATGCAATTCGTAATGATCGAGTCGAAGCTGTTTGGCAAATTGCCGCACGAGGATTGTCTGCATAACTCCCCTTCGGTAAATCAGTGGTTTTCAGTTTCTTACTGAGCGATCTTGATACTGTGCTGATAAGACATCTTTCGGACCGCAACTTGCTCTGGCTACAAGCCACCAATTTTTGTTGCGGTGCTCTGGCTAATCAGTTTTACAGGCAACGTATCTTTAACAATCGTCGGCCGCTCCTGTTTACCGTCCATGAAGCGGTACTTGGGTTTACCCGCATCAGGTATGATTCCTTCAAAGCGTTCAAACCAAACAATTCGATCCAATAAGTAAACCTGATGAGGCCTACCTTGATTTCGGCGTACAACGATTCGCCGCACACAAATTTTATCTACCGGAAGGTTTCTCAATAAATAGCCATCACTTTGCCATTACAGTCCTCAATGAAAATTAGAAAGGAAATAAATGAAGATAGTGAAAAAATCTTCGCCCTCAATGCCAGCGCTTTCCCCAGTGAGGTAGAAGCGCGACTGGTAGATCGCCTGCGGGAAACCGCGACACCTTTTGTTTCACTGTTGGCAGAGGAAGATGGAGAAATCAAAGGCCATATACTCTTCACCCCGGTCACCCTGGACTCAGCTCCCGAATTAAGCATGCTCGGCCTGGCACCAATGGCGGTAGCACCGCAATTTCAGAATAGCGGCATTGGTTCCCGGCTCGTAGAAGCAGGTCTCGAGGAATGCAGAAAATTAGATACACAGGCAGTAATCGTGCTGGGCCATCCAGACTACTACCCTCGATTCGGTTTTGTACCCTCGGTCAACTACGGCATCAAATCGGAATACGATGTACCGGACGAGGTATTCCTGGTGCGCGAATTAATTCCAGGCTCACTGAGTCATAAACCGGGCATCGTGTCCTACCATCCTGCCTTCGCCAGAATCTAAATCTTGCTGTACTTTTGTTGTACTTTAGTTGAGCTTTCGTAATAGCTGACTTAAAGTTCGACCATGTCGCAATGTGAACACTGGCAATATATAAATAAGAAGAAGGAAGTAAAAAGTGATTTTTGAAAACAACCTCCCTGAAGTAAGCGTTCCGAATCTGGACCTAACCAGCGTTGTCCTGGCGAGAGTGGACGAATTCGCCGATAAGGCTGCCCTGATTGACGGCCCCAGCGGCAGAACCCTGACCTTTTCCCAATTGCGGACCCAAATTAATCATCTCGCTGCCGGTTTGCACCAGCGCGGTTTCAAGAAAGGCGATGTGTGCGCAGTGTTCTGCCCTAATGTCCCGGAATACGCCACCATTTTCCTTGGAGTGGCTGCTGCCGGCGGGATAAATACAACTGTGAACTCTCTGTACTCTACGAAAGATCTGGTGCATCAATTTAATGATTCGGGTGCCAAAATTTTAATCACCATTCCTCAATTCATGGATCGAGCGGCTCCTGCAGCAGCAGAATGTGGTATCGAAGAAATTTTTGTCCTGGGGGAAGCCGTAGGTGCAACGCCATTTGCCGAGCTGTTAAACAATGACGGTAATCCACCAGAAGTAGCTATCGATCCCAAGACAGACCTGGTTGCACTTCCCTATTCCAGCGGCACAACCGGGCTGGCCAAAGGAGTCATGCTTACTCACGAGAATCTGACATCGAACATGGTTCTAACCGAATCGATTAACTCCATTACCGACGAAGACAGCTTAATCGGAGTGCTTCCCTTCTTTCATATTTACGGCATGGTATTGATTCTTAATCTGGCGATTTATCGCGGCGTAACCCTGGTGACAATGCCGCGTTTTGATCTCGAACAGTTTCTCCAAATTGTGCAGGATTACAAGATTACCTGCCTCAACCTGGTACCGCCCCTGATTCTTGCCCTGGCCAAACATCCTCTGGTAGACGAATACGATATCTCCAGCATTCGCCTGATTAGCTCCGGTGCCGCTCCGCTCGGGGCCGAGCTGGAAGATGCCTGTGCCAAGCGCGTGGACTGCGGTGTTTATCAGGGCTACGGATTAACAGAGGTGGCTGGCGCCTGTCACGTTAACACCTTGCCGGTGCCACCAAACAAAACCGGCTCTGTTGGTCGCGTGATTCCAAATACTTATTCGAAAATCATCGATACCGAAACCGGCGCAGATCTCGGCATTAACGAGCGAGGGGAAGTCTTGATTAAAGGTCAGCATGTCATGGTGGGCTACCTTAATAACGAGGAAGCCACCAAAGGCTGTATCGATGAAGACGGCTGGTTTCATACCGGCGATATCGGTTACGCCGACGAAGATGGTTACTTCTATATAGTGGACCGGGTTAAAGAGTTGATTAAGTACAAGGCCTACCAGGTAGCACCTGCAGAATTGGAGGCGCTGCTGTTAACCCATGCCGCTATCGCCGACGCAGCCGTAATCCCTTCTCCGGATGAAGAAGCCGGTGAAATTCCAAAAGCCTTTGTGGTATTGAAAGATGAAATTTCCCCTGAAGAGATCATGAACTGGGTGGCGGAACAGGTAGCGCCCCACAAAAAGATACGCAAACTGGATATCGTCGACGAAATTCCAAAATCAGCCTCGGGAAAAATTCTCAGACGGGTGTTAGTAGAGCAGGAAAGGGCCAGCCTGCAACCTTAAGGGCTTGGGACACTGCTGGTCGAAACCCATGTGCCGGATGAGTCGCTAGCTGCCTTTTTGAATCCTTCTTTCTTTGCCAGCACTTCATGCCCGATCATTCGATCGAGCGAGTGGTGCCAACCGGCAATATCTTTATTCTGGTTGAACGCAATGGCAAGCTGCGCCAACCCTGTAGCGCAACACCTGAATGCCAACGCAGATATAATCCCCCGAGTCTAGATAAGGCAGGACCTAACTTTTTCCCACTGGACAGGAAAAGTAGTTAATTTTTCACAATCAATCCCTTACTGACACTGGCACTTTAAGGAAAAACTAATGAGGTAACATTATGGATATGGGAACTGCTGCTGGAGCAATTAACTGGATATCAGTCAGCGTCGCGGCGCTATCCTCTTTTATGGTGGGAGGAATCTGGTACGGACCGATATTTGGTCACGCCTGGATGGAAGCCTTTAATTTAACCGAAGAAGACCTGGCCAAACGCAACATGCCGATGGTGTTCGGCGTTTCCCTGTTGCTGGCCCTTATCGCTGCCATAAACCTTGAAATGTTTATCGGCGCGGAAGCCACCCTGGCCTTCGGCAGCTTTGCTGGATTCGCTGCCGGACTGGGCTGGGTCGCAGCCTTCCTCGGTATTATTTACCTGTTTGAAAATCAATCAATGAAGGCTTACCTGATCAACGCCGGTTATTGTGTAGTCGCGCTAACGCTGATGGGTGCCATTCTTGGCGCCTGGTAATCCTCCCAATTCCGATCCAATCCCCGCTATAATCGTGAACCAGCGATGATGGCGGGGCCTCCCCCCTACTGGTATTTCACCCAAGCTTTTAACTACAGCGTTTTATGTCTGAAAAATCTTCCCAGCCTGAAAAAAAAGTTGGCTTCGTTTCACTGGGCTGCCCAAAAGCATTGGTAGATTCAGAGCGTATTCTCACCCAATTACGTATGGACGGTTATTCCATCGTCCCCAGTTATGACGATGCTGATATCGTGGTGGTCAACACCTGCGGCTTTATTGATAGCGCCAAAGAAGAATCTTTGCAGGCAATCGGCGAAGCGCTGGATGAGAATGGCAAAGTCATCGTTACCGGCTGCCTGGGCAAGCAGGCGGATCTGATTACCAGCACTCATCCGAAAGTTCTTGGGGTAACCGGACCGCAGGCCTATGAAGAAGTAGTCACCCAGGTACGAGCGTATGTGCCACCACCGGAGGTAAAGCATGATCCTTATGCAAACCTGGTTCCTCCGCAAGGAATTAAGCTTACCCCCAGACATTATGCCTATCTGAAGATTTCCGAAGGATGCAATCATCGCTGCAGTTTCTGCATTATCCCTTCCATGCGTGGTGACCTGGTGAGCAGGCCCATCGGTGAGGTATTGGACGAAGCCGAACGCCTGGTTAACGCTGGCGTAAAAGAGCTGCTTGTGATCTCGCAGGACACCAGTGCTTATGGCGTGGATACTAAATACCAAACCGGTTTCTGGCAGGGGCGACCGCTGAAGTCGAATATACAGGGGCTTTGTGAAGCACTTGGTGAACTCGGAGTATGGGTGCGCTTGCATTATGTCTACCCCTACCCTCACGTGGACAAAATTATCCCGCTAATGGCTGAAAATAGAATTCTTCCTTATCTGGATATTCCTTTCCAGCACGCCAGTCTTAACATTCTTAAAGCAATGCGCCGACCCGCTGCAACCGAGAAAACATTAAAGCGCATTGAACAATGGCGCAGCGATTTACCCCACCTGGCTATTCGCAGCACTTTTATTGTTGGCTTCCCTGGAGAATCCGATGAAGACTTCGAGGCGTTACTGGATTTCTTGCGCGCAGCGAAACTGGATCGTGTTGGCTGTTTTCAGTACTCGCCGGTAAATGGGGCTGCAGCCAATGAGTTACCAAATCATGTTGCAGATGAACTGAAAGCAGAGCGCTGGAATCGTTTCATGGCGACGCAACAGGAAATATCGATCAGCAAACTCGCAGATAAAATTGGCACATCCGCTGACGTTATAATTGATCAGGTAAACGATGAGGGAGTCATAGGCCGATCCACCGCCGACGCGCCCGAAATTGATGGACTGGTTTATATCGAAACATCTGAGGCACTTGAACCAGGGGATATAATTACGGTTCAGGTTAACAACGCAAACGAATACGATTTATTTGCCACTTTCTAGCTCACAAAAAAAAAGGCTGGCATTGAGCCAGCCTAACGGGCTTAACTGAGTAAAACTCAGTTGGTAAGGATCAGTTTACTGATTCGGCAAAACAACCTGGTCGATCACATGGATAACGCCATTAGTTGTCTCAATGTCTGCAGTGACCACTGTTGCGTTGTCGACTCTCACACCATCGGTAGCATCCACAGAAAGTTCTGCGCCCTGCACGCTGGCAACCGCTGTGGTAGCTCCTGCGATGTCAGCGGACATAATCTTGCCTGGTACAACGTGATAAGTAAGAACAGCAACCAGCTGATCTTTGTTTTCAGGCTTCAGCAAGTTTTCTACCGTGCCTTCAGGCAACGCGGCAAACGCTTCATCTGTGGGGGCAAATACGGTAAATGGACCGTCGCCCTTCAATACTTCTACCAGACCAGCAGCCTGAACCGCAGCAACCAGGGTGTTGAATTGCCCGGCAGCCACAGCAGTATCCACAATGTCCTGAGCTTTAACTGGAACGGTGACAAATGCCAGAGGCAAGACTGCACATAAGGCCAGCGAGACTCTTCTGAAGTAGCTCATAAATTCACTCCTAACAAAAACAATAATAAAAATTAATAACCAATAGCATGAGTAGTAACGCTGCCCTGGAACACTCGGATCACTTTTGCACCCAAGCTAAAGGTTATTTTTGCCAATGATCTATGCACGACTTTGGTGCGTAAGACAGGTATTGAATCCATTTATGCAGGCAGCGTCATCATGTTCAAAACCACTTCTGCTCTGATCAGCACACTTGCCTTAGTGTTAAGCGCCAGTGCAGCTGCGCTCGAAAAGCCCGAATATGAGGTTCTTTATGAGGATGGGCGGATCGAATACAGACTCTATGCCCCTTATATCGTTGCCGAAACTACGGTAGCGATGGAGCGCAGTTATAACAGCGCTTCTAATGAAGGCTTTCGTCGCTTATTGGGTTACATCACCGGTGACAATATTGCCAACGCAAAGATCGACATGACCGCCCCGGTACAAATGAGCATGGAGGCTAAAGGTGAAGAGATCGCAATGACTGCCCCGGTACAAACCCAGGCCAACAATGATGATCTACAGATTGCGTTCATGCTGCCTTTAAAATTTTCCATGCTTGATGCGCCGGTGCCCGCAGATGAACGCGTTTCGCTGAGGCAAATACCGGGTCGGTTAATGGCAGTAGTTCGCTACTCAGGGCGATGGACAGACAAAAATCGCCAACGCTATGAATCGCAATTACGAGAGAGTGTTGAAACAGCAGGCATTGAAATCTTGTCCAGCGCCGAGTCTGCCGCCTACAATCCGCCATTTACCCCACCCTTTCTGCGCCGCAATGAAATAATGTTTGAAGTTGCTGATTATCCAAAAGCGGATTTCTAACTGGTAGTTGGCTGCATGGCTTCAGAAGCAGAAAACCCAAAAAAAAATGTCTTGATTAGCGGAGCCAGTGGCATGATCGGTGGGGCTATCTGCGAGGCACTCACCCTGACCGGATACCGGGTTTTCCCTCTGATAAGGAATAAAAGCGCTGGGCCACATTACTATTTGCAAGAATCAGATTATATGCATCTGGATTCTTCAACTCCCTTGCATGCAATTGTTAATCTTGCTGGCCAAAATATCTCGAAGCAACGCTGGAACCAGAAAGTCAAAAACGACATCGTAGAGAGTCGTACAAAATTGACTCGCTCACTGAGCGAAGCTATGGCTCAACTTCCTGTTCAGCCTGAAGTCTTTTTATCGGCGTCGGCAATTGGGTATTACGGCACTGATCAATCAAAAACCTTCGATGAAAATGATCACGCAGGAACCGACTTTTTGGCAAAACTGGCCAGCGATTGGGAAGACGCAACAAAAGCTGCCAGGCAATCGGGAATCCGTACGGTTCACCTCCGTTTTGGTTTAGTGCTCCATCCGAACGATGGCATTTTGAAAAACTTGTTATTGCCCTTTCGATTGGCTTGTGTCGGACCGATAGGCAACGGCGAACAAGCAATGAGCTGGATATCGCTGAGGGATGCAGTAAATATCCTGACCAAACTGATCGATCAGGACAGTTTTGAGGGGCCATTGAACATAGTTTCAAATCAACCGGTTTCGAACAAGGACTTCGCCGCAGCCCTGGCCAAGTCAATCAACAGGTTCAGCTTACCCAAAATCCCGAGCCCAATAGTCAGACTAATGTTTGGTGAAATGGCAGATGCTGCGCTGCTGCCCAGTGCAAGCATCAAGTCCATCCGCATGCAAGAACTTGGCATCGAATTAGAAGACACCGAGCTTAACTCGGCACTGAAAAAAATGTTCAGCTAGTATTTATTGATAGGTAATGTTTTTTCTCAGTACCAGCGGTGAATAAGCAATGCCATCTGGTGATGAGCCGGTTTGGTATTGACCCAGAATTTCCCGACTCTCTATATCAATCGCTATAACTCGATCCTGCCCCGCCAGGGACAGGAATAAGGTTCGGTCATCGCTGTAGAGGGTGATACCTTGCGGCCTTGTTCCAGCCAGATCAATGCTGCCCAATTCTTGCTTACTGCGGGCATCAAAGAAGCGAATATCGTTGTTGTTCAGGTCAGGCATGATGGCATAGCGCTCATCATCGGTAAGCAGAATGCGATAAGGCCAATCGAAACCATCCCATTGGGCTACGGTTTCATCATGCGCATCGATTACCGTTACTACCTCGTTGTCATTACTGCCAACCCAGATTTCAGTGCCGGCTTTATTGGTTGTAATGGCTTCCGGTCGCTCAGGCACTGTTATAGATCGCACAAAGCGGTCATTAATTAAATCGATAATAGATACACTGTCATCACCCCCATTACTGGTATAAGCAACGGATCCGTCGGCAGAAACTGCGACCATATGAGAACCATTTTGATTGGTGCTAATCGATCGTATTATTTCGCCGGAGTGAAAGTTCACAATAACCACAGTGCGAGTGGCTTATGAAGAGATAATGACTTCTTGCTGACCCGGCATAAACAGAATGCCATGGGGTCGCGGGTAATCACTGAGGTCGATAGTACGGGCAACGGATAAATTTTCCACATCGAACACGGTAAGACTATTACCGCCGGAATAGTCTGTTCCGATTGCCCATTTACCATCGTCGGTTACAACCAGTTCATGGGGCCCCCTGCCGGTTGGCAAGGTGGCGATAATCTCTCCCGATCCGAGATCGATAAAGCTGGCATCATGTCCCTGCTTGTTGAGAACGATTAAGGTGCCCTGCAACCCATCCGGGATATCCTCCTGGGAATACACGGTCGTGATCATTGTTAAGCCCAAAATCATCACCAGAAAAAGCTTCTTCATATTGCCAGGCTCCTTTACCCGCCAAAATAAAAAACCCTGAGCGACCAATCTAATACTACTACCAGGGCGACGTCACATATTTTGACACGAAGTTTAGCCAAGACAATAAGAATGCCCAAGCAATAACAAGTATTACCCTGTAATGACTACCGGCTTTGCTGAAGTCGAGTTTATTGCATACTCAGCGGAGATCGACCCTGCAGCAAATGGAAACCGCGCAGTCACAAAAGGGTGAAAGCCGCCAGACTGTCACCCCTGTTGCAATGGTCTTCCGTTCATAAGAATAAACTACATACCACCATGATTGCCGCCATGGCGAGAATGAAAGCCCCTTCTACTACCGCTGCATACACAGTGTGCTCAGCAAACAGATTGGCCGCGACCAATAAAAAGAAAAAGGTAATACTGATCAGCACGACTGAGGCAATAGATCCGTTGGTTACGGCTAATGCAACTACCCAGGCAAATAACAGGGTGCCCAGAAATTGCGTGACTAAGGCAGGTACCGGTTGCTTTGCGTCACCGTCGATGTTAATTCCCAGGCCGCGCGCCCATTTAGTGCCAAACATTTTTGGTGAATACCATAGAGCACCCAACATGAAACAGATAATGGTGCTGGCACCTACAGCCAGCCAACTCACGTTTGCAAATAAAGCATCCATCGGTATCTCCTCATACTCGGTCTTAATTAATAGAACGGCTGCCGGCTTGATCTCTTAACCTGCAACCCCATCTGCAGGTGCGCGCTATGCTGGTCTGGAACTCGAAAACAGCGTACTCTAGCTGCCTCAACTGTGAGCGTATTGGCAGCGTGAGGTATGTGATGACCATAAGAAAAACACTAATCAGCTTTTTGATTGTTGGCCTGTTACCGCTGGGTTCAGCCTTGGCACAGGAACAAGGCTTTACCGGCTTGAAGGCTGAAGCCGTGGCTTCCGTCGACTCCATGCAGAAACTCACCCAGGAAATTATCGATAGCCTTTTCTCTTTTTCCGAACTTGGCTTTCAGGAATTCGAAACCCAGCGATATCTTGCAGAAATTCTCGAGGCAAACGATTTCGAGGTTGAGCTAGGTGTTGCCGGCATTCCATCTGCCTGGTGGGCCACCTGGGGTCGCGGCGAACCAGTAATTGCTTTGGGTTCCGATGTCGATGGCATTCCGCGCTCCTCACAAATGCCAGGTGTTGCCTACAGGCAACCAATGATCGAGGGTGCGCCTGGTCATGGCGAAGGTCATAACTCAGGCCAGGCTGTGAACATTGTTGCCGCACTTGCAGTTAAGGAAATCATGGAGAGAGAAAATTTGCCCGGCACTATAGTGCTTTGGCCCGGCATCGCCGAAGAGTTGTTGGGCACTAAAGCCTGGTATGCCAGGGACGGATTATTCGAAGGAGTTAACGCAGTGCTTTTCACTCACGTATCGAACAACCTGAGCGTGAGTTGGGGACGAGCAAGGGGAACTGGATTAGTTTCCGTGGAATATTTATTCGACGGTGAAGCGGCGCACGGTGCCGGCGATCCCTGGGAAGGTCGCAGCGCACTGGATGCTGTTGAGTTAATGAACATTGCCTGGAACTTTCGTCGGGAACACTTGCATCCACTACAGCGCTCACATTATGTAATCAGTAATGGCGGTGACCAACCCAATGTCGTTCCCCCCTCCGCCAGTGTCTGGTATTTCATCCGTGAGGTCACCGCCGATGGAATTCGGGAAAATTTCAATACCCTGCATCAGATAGCCGAAGGCGCTGCTCTCATGTCCGACACTTCCATGTCGCGACGTATTATCGGCGCCGCCTATCCTCGCCACTTTAATCAACCCATCGCCATTGCCATGGATGAAAATATTCAGCAGGTGGGACTGCCGCAATGGTCCGAGAATGATCAGCAATTTGCCCGGGCCTTGCAGGAGTTAATGGGTTCCGATGATCCCCAGGGACTGGCAACTGAATTGTCTGGCATAACGCCCGACCTTGAACAGCCCATATCGGGAGGATCTGATGACATTGGCGATGTTTCCTGGAATGTGCCAACTGTCACCTTGCGCTATCCATCCAACGTAAGAGGATTGCAGGGACACCATTGGTCCAGCGCCATGGCCATGGCTACACCGATCGCCCACAAGGGTGCGGTTGCAGGTGCCAAGGTAATCGCCACTACCATGCTGGATTTGCTGCAATCGGAGACCCTGGTAGAAGATGCACAGGCTTACTTCGATGATGTGCAAACTGCCGACGAAGTTTACACACCATTCATTGGGCCAGATGATCCACCGGCCATAGAAAAGAATGAAGACATTATGGCGGAGTTTCGTCCATTGCTGGAAGAGCTGTATTACGATCCCAGTCGTTATGACACTTACCTTGAGCAGTTAGGCATCGACTACCCCCAACTTGAGCCCACTGAAATTCGTCGAGGCCAGTAACCTCTTCGATTAACTTTTAGTATGCGCAAAACCGTAATCCAATCCGTGTTGCTGCTCTGCATCAGCACGCTTGCGTTCGCGCAAGACGAATTGCAAGCAGGTGTCGACGGTAGCCTCGACGCCCGCAGCCGTCTCGAAGAAATTCGTTACCTGGATAATGAGCAACCACGGGAGTTGAATGTCCTGGTGCCTACTATAGCGCCAGAAGAAATCGATCGTGCCGTGTTAAACCGACTGATGCAGGACATTGCCAATCGACCGGAAGAAACTAAAATGGAACTGGCGATAAACAACAATCAAATGCAGGACATCTTTATCACTATCTCCAATGCTCGCAGCTTTATTAACAACAGCGAGATGGCAAACGTGCGAGCCATGTGTAATGCCTGGAATAACTCAGAGCTGGACGGCGACCCTCGCTACCAGGCAGCACTTGATGCCTACAATCGGCGCGCACAATTCACCCGGGATTTTATCGCCCGCTATTACCGTATTGTGTTAATGGATGTAGAAGCAGTATTAAATGGTCCAAGCCTGGTGCGTTTCACTTCCTACATGGAAGATCGACGCCGACGCATGGCTACGTCCGGTGCAACCAGTTGGGGAACCGTAGCTGAAAATGTCACATCAGGCCGTGAGGCAGTGGACTTTCACTGCCGACGCAACTGAACAAGGAGTTAAGAATGGAATCGAATTTTTTTGCTGTTTCTATAGAAAATAAGATTGCCCACATAGTATTAAACCGACCAGAAAAACGTAATGCCATGGTCCCGGAATTCTGGGACGACCTGCCTCGTATTGTCAGGCAGATTGATAGTGAATCTCTCGCTCGGGTAATCGTAATTTCATCAACCGGGCCGCACTTCTCTGCCGGTATGGATACCTCAGTATTTGGCAGCAGCACTGCCACCAGTGGTAATCCCGAAACCCAGGCAAAAGAGCTAAGACTCCATGGTGCTAAATTCCTGGATAGTGTGAAGTATTTACAAGACACCTTTACCTGTCTGGACGATTGTCGAATTCCGGTACTGGCGGCAATCCAGGGTGGCGCCATCGGCGGCGCCGTGGACCTGATAACCGCTTGCGATATGCGCTACATGACAGCAGAGGCCTTCCTGACGATTTTCGAAATTAATATTGGCATGACTGCCGATGTTGGCACTTTTCCCCGCATAACGAAGTTACTTCCCGAAGGCATAGTCAAAGAACTCGCCTACACCGGTCGACGCATGGGTGCACAGGAGGCCAAAAACCTGGGCATTGTGAATGAAGTCTATCCTGATCAGGAGACTATGTTGCAGGCCGTAATGGCCATCGCCACAGAAATTGCCAGCAAAGCACCACTGGCTATCTACGGAAGCAAGCGCATTATCAATTACGCCCGGGATCACAACACAAAAGACACCCTGGATTACATCGGCATCTGGAATGCCAGTATGTTGCAACAGGATGAAATAAAAGAAGCAATGACTGCAACAAGCGAAAAACGTGACGGGGAATTTGTCGAACTTCCTGCATCGCGCAAAAAGATGAGTTCAGGCCTGACAGATCAATAAGCTAAATATCCCTGCGGCGTAAATGTCACCAATCCTGTCGCGATGACTGGCCGCGAAAAGCCATTAATACGCTTGTTTACCAAAATGATTGGAAGCGGCTCAGACATCGCTGGTTCCTATAAATACTACGCTTAATCTACTCGTATATCGGCCTTAATGCCTGACTTTGAACAAGACCAGATGGTAGACATTTCGAGTCTGCCCTCTTAATCTTAGCCAACAATAATAATTCTATGAGAATTCCCATGCTTGCCAAGTCCAGCGCTCTTTCCAGGTCTTCCTTCTTTCTATTAATCTCTGTGCTCTGCCTTTCCATCAGCAACGCGCAAGAACCCGATTTAAGTTCAGTAAAAGTCACTCGCTTATTGGATGAGCCGATAATTGGTCCTGAACTACATCCAAGCATTGGCGTAAACATCCAGGGGCCTTCCTTAATAAAGGTGCCTGACTGGGTCGAAAACCCATTAGGAAAATACTATCTCTATTTTGCCGATCACAAAGGGCTCTATATCCGTCTCGCCTACGCCGATGAACTAACCGGCCCCTGGCATATTCATGCACCGGGCAGTCTCAAGATAGAGCACTCTTATTTTGCGCCAACACCACCCCCAATCAGCGATGAGCTGCTTGCCGAACTGATTGCTGCCCGGGGCGGCGTGTCCTCACTAGGCTCACCAGTTTCCCATGACCTGGCGCTGGAGTTTACCCTGCCCCATATTGCCTCACCGGATGTCCATGTGGACGACGAAACCCAGACCATCATCATGTACTACCACGGGCTGGAGGCACCCGCTTTTCAACATTCCCGTGTGGCCACCTCAGAAGACGGTATTGATTTCTTTGCCCGGGAAGAAAATCTGGGCCGCACTTACATGCGCGCCTTCGAACATGAGGACATGACTTACGTGTTGGCTATGCCTGGTCAGTTTTATCGATCCGAAGATGGCTTTACCAATTTTGAAGAGGGACCGCGACTGTTTGAGCCAACCATGCGGCATTCAGCGGTCATGAAGCGAGGTGATTATCTCTATGTATTCTGGACCCGGGTTGGCGATGTGCCGGAAAGTATCATGCTGAGCACTATCGATATCAGTGGTGACTGGATGGAATGGCGAGAATCCGACGCAGTGGTGGTGCTGCAGCCGGAATTCGACTGGGAAGGTGCTAATGCCCCACTTGAACCATCGGTGCGATCTACAGCTTATGGAACAGTAAACCAATTACGTGATCCTGCCCTGTACATCGAAGATGGCATTGTTTACCTACTTTACGCCGTGGCCGGAGAGAGCGGTATAGCGCTGGCCCGCGTCGACTTCGATTAGACTATTTTTAAGACCGGGGGGCTAAATATGCTAAGACCAATAATAGGGATTATAATAATCCTGCTAATCAGCGGCGGCCTCGCCTGGGCTGGCAGCCAGGGAAGTGTGTATGTCCCGCGAGTATCCCTGTTCGCTATCTGCGCCAGCATCGGCTTTATCCTGCACTGGCTGGTATTCGTACCCAGCTTTATCTTTCAAACAGAACATTACTTCGACCTGACAGGTTCGATCTCTTATATCGCGACGGTAACTATCGCCGCGGTTATGCATCCGCTTTTAGACCTACGCGGATTAATCATCTGTGTATTAATAGCGATCTGGGCAGCCCGCTTGGGCAGTTTCTTGTTTTTAAGAGTGAAAAAGGCAGGTCAGGATCGGCGCTTTAATGAGATCAAGACGCGCTTCTGGCGCTACCTGTTTACCTGGACTCTGGGCGGCGCCTGGGTGTTTATCACCATGGCAGCAGGCCTGGCGGCAATCACGTCCATGACCCAGCGTCCACTGGGAATTTTTCTGGTGCTTGGTGTTGGGCTATGGATTATCGGATTTGTCATCGAAGTAATTGCTGATCGCCAGAAAACAAATTTTCGTAAAAATCCGGAAAATGCAGAAAAGTTTATTACAACCGGTTTATGGTCTTACTCGAGACACCCGAATTACTTTGGAGAAATTGTCTTATGGATCGGGATCGCAGTTATTGCATTACCCACATTGGTGGGCTGGCAATATCTGACACTTATTTCACCAATATTCGTATTATTCCTGTTGGTGAAAATCAGTGGCGTAAAGCTGTTAGAAGAAGGCGGGCAAAAGAGATGGGGTTCTAACCCTGAATATCAGCACTACGTAGCAACTACTTCAACCTTGGTACCATTACCCAAAAAATCAGACTAAAAACAGGTACTGACAATGAAAAAGACAAACCAGTTGTTTTCAATACTGTTCATTACTTTAGTGGTAAGCGGTTTATCCAATTCATCGTTAGCACAACAAGGCAGCGATCTACGTCAATCTTGCTCGCTCTTAACCAATACCTCCTTACCAGAAACCACCATCTCTTCCGCTGAAGTCATCGAGGCCGATAGCTTTACTCCGCCTCGCGCCGCTAATGCCCTGGGCACACCGGCTTTCTGTCGCGTGGTGGGTGTTACCTCCCCTCAGGTAAATTTCGAAGTGTGGTTACCGCTGGATAACTGGAACGGCAAGTACAATGGCGTCGGTAACGGCGGTATGGCAGGCGTTATCAGCTACGCCGCTATGGCTGGCGCGTTAAATCGCGGTTATGCCACTGCCAGCACCGATACTGGTCATGACCAGGCCGGCGGCTTGTTCGATGCATCCTGGGCGTCGGGGCGCCCCGACTTGATTGAAGATTTCGGTCATCGCGGACTCCACGTAACCACTGTCAATGCAAAAGCCATCACCGAATCATTCTATAAGGAAGCGCCTGCTTATTCTTATTACACCGGCTGCTCTAAGGGAGGGCAGATGGGACTGATGGAAGCCCAGCGTTATCCTGATGATTTCGATGGCATCATCGCAGGTAATCCCGCCAACGACTGGACCCGTTTCTATGCAGGCGCCCACCTCTGGTACTCTTTGGCCATGCTGGATAATAACAACGCTGGCTGGATTCCAAGATCAAAACTTCCTGCCTTCGGTGACGCGATTAATGCTGCCTGCGATGCGTTGGATGGTATCGAAGACGGCATATTGCAAAATCCTTTAGCCTGTAATTTTGAGCCGGCAACAATACAATGCCCTGCTGGCGTCGATAACGATTCCTGTTTAACAGCTCAACAGGTTACCGCTGTAGAGAAGATCTGGTCGGGCGTTACCAACAGTTCCGGCGAACTGGTTTACCCTGGCCTGGTCCCCGGCGGTGAAGCCGATCCCGGTGGCTGGGGATTATGGGTCACCGGAGGCGAACCTTTTACCTCATTACACTGGTTGGGTGGCGAAGGCTTCTTCCGTTGGTTTGTGTTCGATGATGCAGACTGGGATTTCACCACATTTGATTTCGATGCTGATCTGGCTTATGCCCTGGACAAAGTTGGACCAGCGGTAGATTCCGACAATCCGGACCTGAGACCGCTCCGGGATAACGGGGCGAAGTTAATCGTTTACCATGGCTGGAGCGATGCAGACATCTCCCCTGTTGCTTCTATTAATTACTTCGAAGACGTAGTTGCGGTCATCGGTGATGACATGCGCGCCTCTAATTATGAAACTGCTTTGCGCAGCACCCAGAACTTTTTCCGCCTGTTCATGGTTCCCGGCATGGGACATTGTTCTGGCGGACCGGGCCCGGATCGATTCGATGCCCTGTCAGCACTGGAGAACTGGGTGGAAAATGGAATTGCGCCAGACTCCATCCAGGCATCCAAAATTCAAAGCGGTGAAGTAACCAGAACTCGACCGTTATGTGTTTATCCGGAAGTAGCAACTTATTCAGGAGTTGGCAGTACCGATGAGGCAGAAAATTTTTTCTGCGCGGCTCCAGCGACAAACTGACATCTCAATAAAGGGTTTCTCAGTATCCAGGGTACCAACGGGTAAACTATCAGGATTTCAGACAGTTACAAACAGTTGGCGCACTTATAAACGAGCCATACAATCCGACAAACTAAGACCCCTCAAAAGGTCGACAGTATTAATCAGTCAAATTAACGGATTATCTATTTCAATACAGTTAGTAATTAATAAACTGAATATAAACCTCACCCGAAATACTGAGGGGTCACAGAATAC
>JAPPOG010000041.1 GCA_028818225.1 Gammaproteobacteria bacterium
TGCGTTTGTCCAGCTTGTCTAGCATGGTTGGGAAATCTCTGATTGGGTAGTAAAACTCATGTTATCTATATTATTAGTGTAAATAAACAATAATTGTACAAAAATTAGAGATATATACCATAAATACCCCTAAATATTGATATTTATATGTAGAATCGCTACTGCTTTTCGCCTATAGTTCCCAAACTCAAGCTGGCGGTGTGGCAAAGAGTTAAACAGGCTCACGTCCCGCAACAGCAGCCCCATGAAGGCGAATGAGCGAGCACTGGCAGCGGGCAATTAATAAAAGTGGCTCTAGTGCAGGGAACCGCAGGAGTAATAACTATGAGCAGCCGATTCGATCATACAAAATACAAAGCTTTTCCGCCCATCGAAATAAAAGATCGTACCTGGCCGGATAAGGTAATTACCGAAGCTCCAACCTGGTGTAGCGTTGATCTACGTGATGGTAACCAGGCTCTCATAGAGCCTATGTCGGTCGCGCAGAAGAAAAAAATGTTCGAGTTACTGGTTGAAGTTGGGTTCAAGGAAATTGAAGTAGGATTTCCAGCCGCATCACAACCTGACTTCGATTTTGTTCGTAGCCTTATAGAGGAAGACAAGGTACCCGAGGACGTCACAATCCAGGTACTGACCCAGGCAAGGCCCGAACTGATTCAACGTACTTTCGAATCTCTGCAAGGTGCGCGTCGTGCCATCCTGCATTTGTATAACTCCACCTCAGTGGTACAGCGAGAAAAAGTTTTTAAAACTGACAAAGCCGGGATTGTCGATATAGCCGTAGAAGGTGCCAAAGAAGTGGTGCGTTGTGCGGCACAGCAACCAGAAACCGAATGGGTATTTCAATATTCCCCTGAGAGCTTTACCGGTACTGAAGTAGATTTCGCGGTGGAAGTTTGTGATGCAGTGAATGCTGTATGGCAGCCGACTGCAGAAAACCCGGTCATTATTAACTTGCCTGCCACGGTAGAAATGGCAACGCCTAATGTCTATGCCGATCAGATCGAATTATTTGGCCGTCTCATCAAGAATCGTGATTCTGTTGTCATCAGTCTACATACTCATAACGATAGAAGTTGTGCAGTAGGTGCTGCTGAATTAGCGGTCATGGCTGGTGCCCAGAGAGTAGAGGGTACTTTGCTCGGTAACGGCGAGCGCACTGGCAATATGGACATCGTGATTATGGCCATGAACCTTTATAGCCAGGGTATCGATCCCGGGCTGGATCTGCATGATATGGATCGCATCGTCTCGGTAGTGCGGGAATGCACTCAGATCGATGTGCATCCGCGGCAGGCCTGGTCCGGTGATCTGGTATTCACCGCGTTTTCCGGTTCGCATCAGGACGCAATTAAAAAATGTTTGGATGTATATGAAGAAGGCACTCCATGGGAGATCGCCTACTTGCCAATCGACCCTCGCGATATAGGTCGAACCTATCAAGATGTAATTAGAGTAAACAGTCAGTCAGGTAAAGGTGGAGTTGCTTACGTTCTTTCCAACAAGTTTGGATTTGAATTACCGCGCTGGTTACAAATTGAATTTAGTCGGGTTGTGCAAAAATCCACTGAAGATTCCGGCGGTGAAATTCACCCCGATGAAATATGGGAACTATTCAATAATCACTACCTTAATAATGAAAAGGTTTTGAGCCTGGAAAATTTCACTATCGAGAAACAGGAAGGTCGCGAAACCTTCAAGGCCCAAATCGTTTATTTCGGTAAAGACATTGCCATCAGTGGCGAAGGTGATGGTGTCCTGGGCGCCTTTGTCGAAGGTTTAAAGAAAGCCATTAATCTCGATTTTGAGATTATGGAATACGGTGAGCATGCATTGGGGCAGGGTGCCGATGCTGAAGCAGTTACCTATATCCAGATTCGTTGCGATGGTCGTCGCTATAGCG
This sequence comes from Gammaproteobacteria bacterium, assembly GCA_028818225.1. Classification (GTDB taxonomy): domain Bacteria; phylum Pseudomonadota; class Gammaproteobacteria; order Pseudomonadales; family Pseudohongiellaceae; genus UBA9145. The sequence goes on from JAPPOG010000041.1 coordinate 1,904, forward strand.
GCGTTGCCATCAGCAAAGACATTATTGCTTCTTCCCTCAATGCCTTCATGGGGGCGGCGAGCCAGATGTTAAGCGAACAACAGGCAGCCGCCTAGGCGGATTGCCTAACGAAAGCAGATCAAGCAGCACGCTGGGTTATTTGGTTTGGTTGCTCAAAAGGTAACTTCGATAAGGATCGGCCTGATACTCAGTTAGCTGCCTGCGTTCCACACTGCTCTCAAAATAGGGCCCCCAATCGGGGGGCTATCTGCACATTTTCACTCCTTTTTTCCATGCCTTCCTGTCTACCCAAATACAGGAATCACGGGCGTTTTTGGGCATTATCACTATTTATGCTAATCTAAATGAGAATGATTTGCATTTAGGTATAAACTGCTATATTCTCCCACCCCTACCTTGGTATTCATGCGCCAATTGGTGCTGTTTGTAGAAGAATTGTGTTGGAGAAAGTAGTAGAAGATGTGTAGTAAGAAGTTCCTCACCTTGTTGGTCGGTGCATTGAGTTTTAGCCTGGCAAGTGGTTCCTCTGGTCAGGATGACGAGCCGTCTTTAGAAGAGCTCTGGGAAATAGTCCAGAGCCAGCAGGAAGAATTGGATCGTTTACGAGCCGAGCTCGACTCAACCCGAGATCAAACCCAGACTGTTGAAATTCAAGCACTAGAGAACAGTGAACGCATCGAAGCAGTGGGTGAGGTTCTCGACTCTCCCCAATCGCGCAGCAGCTCTTGGGCAGATCGAACTACCATAGGTGCCTACGGAGAAGTTCTCTATAACGATCAAACATCAAGCGCTTCAACCAGGGAATTAGACGTTCAGCGATTTGTTATTTTTCTTAATCATGAATTCAACGAATCTCTTCGCTTTGTTTCTGAATTGGAAGTTGAACATTCTTTTATTAATGATGATGCGCGGTCGCCTGGTGCATTAGAGCTGGAGCAGGCTTACCTGGAATGGGATTACGCGAGAAATCATAGGGTATTGGCAGGAATGCATCTGGTACCGATCGGTATCTTGAATGAAACTCATGAACCTAACACATTTTATGGTGTAGAAAGGAATCGAATTGAATCGCGCATAATTCCTACTACTTACCGGGTTAATGGGATTAAATTTGCTGGCCAGCTTGGCAATGGTTTTAGCTATGATTTAGGTATACATGAGGGTCTGTTTTTCGAATCTGGTAACGGCGGCGAATTAGCGATTAGGGATTCTCGTCAAAGTGGTGCGCGCGCAGAAATGGATGCTCTCGGTTACACCGGTCGACTGCGCTATACCGGTATACCAGGATTGGAACTTGGCGTAACCCTGCATTATCAATCTGATATGACTCAGGACGGCAGTATTCGCGGCAATATAGGGCGGGATGGTGTATTCGACATATTCGGAAATGCAGTAGATGGATTAGATGGGCTGCTTACGGAAGCTCATATCGCTTACCAGAATGGGCCCTGGGGTATACGCGCTTTGTGGGCGGAGTGGGATATCGATAGTTCGATCGAAACCGTGGCTAATAATGACCTGAGCAATAATGGCATGGGTCGTGATCGCCAGTATGGTTATTACATAGAACCTTCTTATCGTTTAAGTCCCCGCTTCGGCGCCTTTGTACGGCATGAGCGCACGAATGAGTGGGCAGGAAGCAACTTTGGGTTTGCTAATGATACTGCCACGAGTCGCATATTGGCTGGATTTAACTGGTGGTTGACTGACAATGCTGTAGTAAAACTTGATTACCAGTTCGAAGACGATGATAAAGATCGCGATTTGGATGGATTTAATCTGGGAGTAGGATGGCAGTTTTAAATCTGCATGAAGTTATGAAAACTAACCTAATAAAACAAAGCCTCTTGATCCTATTGTTAAGCAGCCTTTCGATTGCTTATGCCAGTGATGATCACATCGCGCCAGAAGATTTTCTTGCACGGGTTTTTAAGGGCGATTTGCCCTCCAGCAGCACTGTCTGGCTTACTGGAGAGACCAAGAATATTGCACAATCGATACTGGGTCATCCACCCGACTATCTACGCTTGCGCTATTGGGGAGATAGTGAGCGTTCGGCATGGATTGTCGATGAGATTGGTAAAACTGAACCTATTACAATTGGAATCGTTGTCACTAAAAACGAAATTGAAGAAATAAAGGTATTGGCGTTTCGCGAATCCCGTGGTTGGGAAATCAAGTATGATTTCTTTACCAGTCAATTCAATGGCGCAAACCTGCGCGCGAAACAACAACTCGATCGCCATATTGATGGTATTAGTGGAGCCACATTGTCAGTCAAAGCCATGACCAATGTTTCCCGTCTGGTGCTTTATTTGGCAGAATCCGTCTCCACTTGAGGGGCTGCCGTCCATACTAATCATTGATATTCGGTTTGAATGAAAAATTCGAATAACGAAGTAACTAAACCTGGCATTAAGCTCCGCTCACTTCTCAATCTCCATCGTCGTATGGGGATAATCAGTGCTTTTTTCGTTATCGTATTGTCCGTGACTGGATTGATTCTTCACTACAGTCCGAATCTGAACCTGGATACACAGTTCATTCGTTCAAATTTATTGCTCAACTGGTACAACATTGAGGCACCTTTGGTTTCTGCAAACTATGCGGTAGGTAATAACACGGCTACTCACCTTGCAGACGCGTTGTATTTTAATGAGCGGCGCATTCCAGGAAGTTTCTCCGAGTTAGTCGGTCTGGTGGTTACTAATTTCGGATTTGCTCTCGCTACCAGTAACCAGATCTTATTGTTGACTGCGGAGGGTGAGCTTGTGGAGATACTTGGCAGTCTCGTTGGCATCCCTTCGGGGATGCAACAAATTGGTACAGATGTGAACGGTGAGGTATATCTGCAGCGACCAGGTGAGCTGGTAAGAATCGATCTCAATACGCTGGATACTTTTCCTGCCAGCGCTGAAGTTGCAGTTAGCTGGAGTAATCTCTCACCATTGAATTCTTCGCGTAGTGAATTATTGCAGTTTGATTACCGGGCATCATTGGTAAGCTGGGAACGAATACTTCTGGATATTCACAGTGGGCGAATTTTAGGGTCTCTTGGAGTTATTGTGGTAGATGTAATGGCCATTCTCTTTTTGTTAATGGCAATTACTGGAATCTGGATCTGGTCTCGCCGTCTCCCTTAGGTCCAGGTAGGCTCTAGATGCCTGATCGTGCATCGGACCCCTTCATATACATATATTCTCCAAGTCCAAACTTTCTCTGGTTTTCTTGCGACTAAGTATTCAAAACCAGTATTCTGCCGTTTATCAGATACTTACTCGACCGATATACTCAGGAAAGAAGTCCAATAAACCGCAGAACAGGGTAATCATGAGCCTCATCGATGAAGACGAAGCGTTAATTGCTGCAGCTCTCAATGGGTCGGCTTATGCCTGGGAAAAGCTGGTAAAACGCTATGAAGGCAAGATCTATAACCATGGATTGCGTCTGATGGGGGATAGTTCTGACGCCATGGATTTAATGCAGGAAGTATTTCTTGGCGTGTATCGTAATCTTCACCGTTTTCGAGGAGATGCAAAGTTCAGTAGCTGGATCTTTCGAATAGCGCACAACAAGGCAGTAGATCTAAAGCGGCGCAAGCGCCTGTTGTCGTCCCAGACTCGTGTAAGCGAGCAAGAAGAAACGGATATCTTTGCATCTATTCCCGGAGAATCGAACCTGGAGCCTGAAAAAACTGTCGGTAAGCAACAACAGAATAGGGCAATCATAGCCATGTTAGGGAATCTGCCTATTGAGCAAAGATTAATTGTCGAGCTGAAGGTATTTCAAGCACAAACCTTTGAAGAGATTGCTGATATGCAAGACATTTCAGTGAATACAGCGAAGACTCGCTTTTACACCGCACTTAAGAAATTGAAAGTCGTTTCGGAGGAAACTCATGTCCTGTCCTAAAACCGAGTATTTAATTCAGGAATACTTTGCAGATGACCTGACACCTTTGGCCAGAGAAAAAATGGAAAGTCATCTGCATTCCTGTGAGCACTGCACTCGCGAGCTCGAAACTCTGTTAGTAGCCCAGAGCAACTTAAATCAATGGCAAGACCAACGGGTACCCCACTGGGACAGAGGTTTGGAATTATTCCGACGTGAACATCGCGTGCCAAATACTGGGAATAGTTTTTGGAATAAACTGCAGTGGCTACCAACCGCCGCTTCCTTGGCCATGCTCGCCATACTGCTTCTGAATGTGAATATAGTTGCCAGCGATGAAGGCTTCTCAATCTCATTTGGTGGGGGTAATTCTGATGCCGCCTACCTGGATTCCCGTCTGATAACACTCGAGCAAGATCAGCAAGCGGCTATGGATGCTTTAGTTCAGCGAGTGGAAGATCGACAGGACACAAACAATATTGAGTTACTGCAAGCGGTGATGGATCAAACTCAGCAAACCACGGCTGAAAATCTGGATCGCATTTATGCCTTTTTTGAGCAACAACGGTTACAAGATTTAGAAGATATGCGCGTTGGTTACCAGGAGTTGGTTGATAGTGATTACGCAACCATTCGCTCACTGCAGCAAATCGCTCAATTCGTTAGTTATCAGGGTGATGTTCGATAGGGCGAGAAATGAAAAGATTCGCATTAATATATAGTCTTGTGTTCACTGGCTTCTCAGTCAGTATGCAATCACGCGCACAAGATTTCGACTTACAGGAATTGCAAGGGAACATCGAAATATTTAGTGGCGTACTCGAAGATGCTCTGGATTTAAATCAGAGTAGCGGCTTGTTCGGTATGAGTCTTGGTGGAGTTGATACCACTTATTTGTATGGTCAAGGTGTGCTGGTGGAGTTAAGAACACCATTAGCTAATCAAAGAAACCGCCTGAGCCTGGCATCCCTGAATTCAGCGCTTGGACAAATTTCTGCGGGAGCTCTGGATGTTCCGGCGGGTGGAAATCCTTTTGAAAGAATGGTGCGCAGAGCAAGCCCCCCCGATGTGCTGCCAGCAGAGACAGCAAACAGTGAAAATGCTAGTTCGTTCTATGAGTCGATGATGGAACGGATCGCTAAAATTGATTACTCGCTAATTGTCAGTAATTCCATTCAGCAGGCATCGGATTCCGCTCGTTCCTTGCGCGTACTGGGTAATGTCGATGAATCTGCCTATGAAGAGCTGCGAACTGAACTGGACGCAATGCGGGCGCGTTCACAGGAATATATTGAGCAACTGGGTCAGCTAGAGGAAGAAATTAGAGCCGCTGAGAATTCCGAACAAGCTGGCGATTCTGTCTTGGAAAACAGTGTCAGTTCGCGACTAGATGAGTTAGTAGCAAGACTCGAGCCCTTGAGAGAGCAAGCTATGGCCAAGGCAGCAGAGCTTAAAGAGCAAACCGAACTCGCTGAGCAGCGCTATGTTGAGCGTTGGCATGAAGACGTCAGGGAGTTTGAGCAAAATATGTATGCGGCGCTGTGTAGTTACGGGTCGACCTTAAGAGTGCTTCCAGATGATGAAAGCATTTCCTTAATACTGAAAGGGCTTGGTGATGATGAAGCTAATGACAGTCGTCGGCCTGATAAAGTACATGTCTTAAATAAAAGCGATGTTCTGCAATGCCAAAGTGGTGAAATTGACATTACTGAATTGCGCAATCGCTCAGCTCAATACAGCTATTAATATCTGCAAAAAAACGCCGGCAAAGAACTTGCCGGCTTCAAGCCATCGAAAAATAGTCGACTGAATTTAATATGGCGCACCAGTAATGTTTACATCTGCGGGAGTGAACTGCTTGGCCGTGTCGTTAAATTGATACAAGCGGGTAATTAGCAATAACACGCCGGGCACATCGAGCAAGTCAAAATCATTAAAGATTAATTTTCGGCGTATGCGCTCTCTGGTTGTGAATAGATATCCATCAGCAGTGAAGTTTAAGAAAGTAAAATTTTCGTCTTCAATGCCCCAATTACTGGAGATAACTTCCTGGCCGATTCCACCATCGAGCCGGGAAAAAGGATAAAACCATCTGCCTCCAGTATATCCCGCATCATAGGTGATGATATTGCCATCGGGGTAATACCAGGTTTCATCATAGCTTCGGAAATATTCTGTTGCTAATTCACCATTGGGCCAGAATATAGCTTGATCACCTTGCATCCAGTAATAAGCCATCACCTGACCATTTGGATAGTAAATGGTAGTGTCCTCTCCGGGTGCGCGAAAAAACATCTGGCCATTAGGAAAATACCAGGCATCATAATAAAGATCAGAAGAGACAGTATAACCATTGCTATAGGTGCTGTTGCCTCGGGTATATCCTGTCAGAATTACCGGCTGGCAGACCAGGCTATTCATTTCCATTAACTGGTACTCCATGTCTTCCAGTTCATATATATCATCCAGATTATGGGGCAGCATGGCGTTGAGCGTGACCATCTTGGCCATAAACTCTAAAGTGGCGCAGGCGCTACTTACATTGGCTGAACCGGTTAATGCAAATGTAGTTTGAGATATTCCAAGAAGCGCTAATAAAGCAAATTGGCGCAAGCTTTTCATGATCCACCTCCGATCTGACGAGTCAGATTTCCTCGCATTGGGTTAATTTGCCTGTATTTTAGGGCGCGAAATGTGAACTGGGACTTAATGGTGAGCAATTTCTACACACTTTTTGACCTGGAATTTGAGCTTGGTCTTAGCCCCGAATATTGGCTAAAATGTCGCTACTAAACGGGTTGGATCCATTAAGAACAGAGAATGTATTTGGCTCAAACCAACAAATTTAAGGCTTGGGTAAGCCTGATTCAGACCCGGCTTAAGGAGATATAGATGGACTGTCCAAAGTGCAATTCCGAAATGCAAGAACTTAAGATCGAAACCCTTCATGGACAGGTGCTCATTGATAAGTGCAATAGTTGTAAAGGTTTATGGTTCGATAATGGTGAGGCCGAGCAGTTAAAAGGCGACTGGATGGCAGATTTTGCGGACAGCGGTGATCCTGAAGTTGGCAAGACCTATAACACAGTAAGAGATATTAAGTGTCCTCGTTGTAACGGCCAAATGACAAAACTCAATGATCCCAAACAAAGCCATTTAGAATATGAGGCTTGTGAGGAACATGGCATGTTCATGGATGCCGGTGAATTTACCGATTACAAGCATGAAACTCTTTTGGACATCTTCCGAGATGTAGTTGCCGGACTAAAACGCAGATAAATCGAAGAAGTTTAATTAGAAATGCCATCTGGGATGATTCCAGATGGCATTTTTAATGGCTGTGGCACTGGGCCGGGGATACTCGCCGATATCAGTCCAGTGGGCGTCTGCATTGTGAAAATCGGATCCAACAGAAATTGATAAGCAGTTCCTCTCTGCAAGTCCTTCCAGCTTTTTCTGCATCACTGGGTCAATTCCTCCATAACTTGCTTCAATAGCGTCGCCCCCTGATTCGCTAAAGACTTCGATAAAAGATTCCAGTTTTCTCTTGCTGAATGAATATCTGCCGGGGTGAGCAAGAACTGCAAGTCCGGCTGCAGATCTAATTGTTGTAATAGCTTTCGTCAGTGATTGCCACTGAAAAGGAACATAGGCTTTAGCTTTTTTGCCAAGAAATTTTTTAAAAGCAGATTGTTTGTTTTTTGCTTTGCCTGAATTCACCAGGAAATCGGCAGCATGGCTTCTCGTATATGCCGTGCAGGGAAGCTGATGGAGATATTCCATTAGTCCATCCGCGTCATGCTTGCGAAGCTGTTCAGCTATCAATTCCATGCGCTGTTTGCGAGCTATTTGCTGTTCTCTCAGCAAATTCTGTAGTTCAGGATTATTTATTTCTATACCCAATCCCACTAAATGCACTTCCCATGTTTCCCATTGGCAGGAGATTTCCACGCCGGGTATGAGCGTTACTCCATAATGTTCCACCAGAGGTATTTCTAATGCTGTAGTGCAATCGTGATCGGTTATGGCCAAATGGGTAACGCCGTTTTCTGCAGCCCGACTGAGCAGAAAATCCGGAGAATGGTTTCCGTCGGAGAAACTACTGTGACAATGTAAATCGGGGTTCATTGGTCGGGATTAAAACTGTATGAATTTATTAATGAGAAACTGCTATCGGCAGTAACAGCACAAGCAGCGGCTAAATATTTCAAGATGAATGCAATAATCCTTGATGATCAGAGGTCTTAATACAAAGCATTGCAAAATGGGTTTTGCTATCAGTGTCATAGTGGGTCCCGGAACGCTATGCTATATTGGAAAACAGCGTACAGGGCGCTCTTGGGCTGCATTGTGCCATAGCGAAAGATAATGGTCATTTAATGAAAGATTCAGGAGCAATAAATTCTGGCCCGATATCGGGGCAATCAATCAATCAACTGGTCGCAGGTTGTTGGCATTGCCTAAGGCAATGTGAGCAGCTATTGGAATTACTCAACCAGGATTCCTATACAACTCATGCCGAAACGAATTCAACGATCGGTGCTCATGTCCGCCATATCCTCGAACGCTATCAATGTTTCTTCGCTGGAATACAAACCGGTGTTATTGATTACGATGCGCGAAAAAGGGACAAGTCAATAGAATCCAATATTGAAGCGGCAAGTTTTGCGCTCACCTCATTGAGCCGGCGCATTAAATCGATGGATCTGGCAAAGCTTCCTGGAACCACCATGCAGGTGCGTGAGTCTGTGCACCCTGAAAGTCCGCTGGCTGAAATTCCCAGCACCTTTGATCGCGAGTTAATGGGGCTAATCAGCCACTCTACACACCACCTAGCCATAATTGCGCTAATCGCTAAATCCCAGGGGTACCAGTTACCCGAGGATTTTGGAAAGGCGGCCTCCACAATCGTCTTCGAACGACGCTAACTCATTGAAGTAAATGAATAAACCTGACGAGGTCTGCAAATTGAGCCTTCTGCAAATACTTGACTATTTTACTTAGGTATTTGATAATTTCGAGCTGGAACCAAACTCGATACGGGCACAGTCATGCGTCTAACTACTAAAGGCCGATATGCGGTGACAGCTATGCTGGACCTCGCACTGCATAAGAACCAGGGGCCAGTCAGTCTAGCGGACATTTCTCAGCGGCAAGCCATTTCCTTGTCCTATTTAGAGCAATTGTTTTCCAAGTTAAGAAAGAGCTCCCTGGTTAGCAGTGTGCGAGGGCCGGGTGGTGGCTATGAGCTAGAGCGTCAATCACAATCCATTTATATCGCAGAAATTATCGATGCCGTGAATGAGTCCGTCGATACCACAAAGTGCAAAGGCTCTGGTGATTGCCAGGGTGGTGAAATTTGCTTAACTCATTACCTCTGGGAAGATCTAAGTGAGCAGATTCATACGTTTCTAGAGGGTATTAGCCTTGCGGATTTAGTTGCTAAGAGTGAGGTTAAACGCATAGCAGAGAATCAGGATCGCAAACAACTCCTCATGACAGACATGCAGGAGATTCAGGACCAAGAGTTTAGAGTACCGGCAAGCAGCCTATAAAGAATTAAGGCGGAGAAAAAAATGCAATTTCCAATTTATCTAGATTATTCATCCACAACTCCTGTTGACCCTCGCGTTTCGGAGAAAATGATGGAGTGTTTAACGCTCGAAGGTAACTACGGTAATCCTGCGAGTCGCTCTCATATGCTGGGTTGGAAAGCCGAAGAGGCAGTTGAAACCGCGCGTCGACAGGTTGCAGATTTAATTAACGCCGATCCTCGCGAGATTGTCTGGACATCTGGCGCTACTGAAGCGGATAACCTGGCGATTAAGGGAGTTGCACACTTCTATAGTAAGAAGGGTAAGCACATCATTACCTCAAAGATTGAACACAAGGCGGTGCTGGATAGTTGTCGTCAACTAGAGCGTGAAGGCTATGAAGTGACATATCTGGATCCAGATGAGAACGGGTTAATTTCTCCAGCTATAGTTGAGGCGGCTATCAGGGAAGATACGATCCTGGTCTCTCTCATGCATGTGAACAACGAAATCGGCGTGGTAAACGATATCGAAGCGATTGGCAAGGTGACACGCGCAAAGAATGTGCTATTTCATGTTGATGCGGCCCAGAGCACCGGCAAACTCGATATCGATCTTGAAACCATGCAGGTGGATTTGATGTCCCTTACTGCGCATAAAACCTATGGACCAAAGGGTATTGGCGCGCTTTATGTGCGTCGAAAGCCTCGAGTGCGTATCGAACCTCAGATGCATGGCGGAGGACATGAACGTGGCATGCGCTCCGGAACCCTGGCGACTCATCAAATCGTCGGTATGGGCGAGGCTTATCGCCTTGCCAAGGAAGAAATGCATGAAGAGCGCGCGCGAATTCTCGCTTTGCGTGATCGTTTGCTTGATGGATTAAAAGATGTCGAAGAAGTTTATGTTAACGGAGATATCGAACATAGGATTGCAGGCAACTTGAATATTTCTTTCAACTTCGTTGAAGGCGAATCATTGATGATGGCGTTGCGTGATCTCGCTGTATCGTCTGGTTCGGCCTGTACATCGGCAAGTTTAGAGCCTTCATATGTGTTGAGAGCTTTGGGGTTGAATGATGAGTTGGCTCACAGTTCCTTGCGAATTACGGTAGGTCGATTCACTACCGAAGAAGAAATCGATTATGCAGTAGAAAAAATTCGCGAAGCTGTCGCAAAACTGCGTGAACTCTCTCCACTCTGGGATATGTATAAAGATGGAATCGACTTAGACCAGGTGCAATGGGCTGCACACTAACAAACTAATTTATAGATCGCTGCGAACCCTTCGGGGTAAATGAGGAAACAATGGCCTATTCAGACAAAGTGTTAGATCACTACGAAAATCCAAGAAACGTTGGCAAGTTGGATGACGAAGACAAGAATGTCGGTACAGGTATGGTGGGTGCACCAGCTTGTGGTGACGTCATGCGACTCCAGATCAAGGTCGATGATAAAGGTGTTATCGAAGATGCTAAATTTAAAACCTATGGTTGCGGTTCAGCCATCGCATCCAGTTCTTTATTAACAGAATGGGTGAAGGGTCGCTCATTAGATGAAGCTACTGAAATAAAGAATAAAGACATTGCCGATGAGCTCGGCTTGCCACCAGTAAAAATTCATTGTTCAGTATTAGCTGAAGATGCCATTAAGGCGGCGATTGCAGACGTAAAATCAAAACGGGGCGACAAGTCAGAGTAATTCAAGGTTTTTAATTCTATGGCAATCTCCATTACAGAAAATGCAGCGAAACATGTCACGGAACAACTGGAATCCCGCGGTCATGGACTGGGGATTCGAGTAGGAGTCACTACTACCGGTTGTTCTGGCATGGCCTATGTACTGGAGTTTGCCGATAAACTCGAGGTCGGTGATCAGGTGTTTGAAGATCAGGGGGTAAAAATTATTGTTGACCCTAAAAGCCTTGTGTATATAGATGGCACCGAAATGGATTTCGTAAAACAGGGAGTTAATGAAGGCTTCGAATTCAAAAACCCTAATGCCAAAGGCGAGTGTGGTTGTGGGGAGAGCTTTAGCGTTTAGGCTGCAAGTCCAGGCTGAAACTCGGCCGCGCGCTTCTTAGATAAAATTTAATCCAGCCCATCAAGTCGTGCAGCAACTCAACCAGAATTTCTTTTCTATCTTCGAGCTTCCGGAATCATTCGATCTAGATCTTGAACGACTCACGTCAAAATATCGGGAATTACAGACTGAAGTGCATCCGGATAAATTTGCGGCTGCTGGAGAACAGGAAAAATTGCGTGCTGTGCAAATGACGAGTTATTTAAATGAAGCTTTTACAACATTGAAGACGCCTCTCAAACGAGCGGCTTACATTTTGCAGTTGCATAATTTTGATACTGAATCAGTAAGCCAGAATGATCTCGGAATGGATTTATTGATAGAGCAGATGCAATTGAGAGAATCCCTGGATGAATTACCAAAAGACGATTCAGCACTGCCACAACTAGAACAGCTGAAGAAAGACGTAACAAACAGATTGGCAGAAAAACGAACAGATTTTGCGCGCGAAGTAGAGCAAGGTGACCTAACCAGTGCTAAGAAAATATTCCATGAACTGCAGTTTTTGGAAAAACTACTGACAGAAGTTGCATCTGGTGAAGAGCAAAGACTGGGATACTGAATCTGAACAATGGCCTTACTGCAAATTTCAGAACCGGGCGGAAAACCCACGACCCCTGCACATCGAATAGCGGTGGGAATCGACCTTGGTACGACTAACTCCCTGGTATCCGCCAGTTGTGGTGCCGGTGTAGAAGTGTTACCGGATGCGTCCGGAAATTATTTACTGCCCTCGGTCGTTGCCTATGCGTCCGATACAGATCCGGTAGTAGGTTCTGTCGCCAGGGCTCAATCCACTAAAGATCCAAAGAACACCATCAGTTCAGTCAAACGGCTATTAGGCAGAGCGCTGTCTGAAGTTGAGCAAGCTCCGCAATTTAAGCAATATGAATTTGATGCCGAGCGTGGCGATGGTGCCCCTGCCATTGTTACTGCCGCTGGAGTCAAAGACCCAATTCAGGTTTCCGCAGATATTCTTCAGACACTGGTTTACCAGGCAGAGCATAGTTTAAAAGCCAAATTGGAAGGCGCTGTAATTACGGTGCCGGCCTATTTCAACGACGCTCAGCGACAACAGACTAAAGATGCAGCCAAGCTGATTGGATTGAATGTATTGCGATTGTTAAATGAGCCAACCGCAGCAGCGGTTGCCTACGGTTTAGATTCTAAAGAACAAGGAACAGTAGTAGTTTTTGATCTGGGGGGCGGTACTTTCGATGTTTCTCTTCTCAGACTCCAAAGCGGTGTATTTGAAGTTCTGGCGACCGGCGGGGATACCGCGCTAGGTGGTGACGACTTTGATCATGCCATTGTAGACTGGATCAAACAGCAGGCTGGTTTCCAGGTTCTATCTTCAACAGACGAAGCAAAACTTCTTCATTATGCGACGTCCATGAAACACCAATTAAGCAATAGCGAAGAAGTGTCTATCGAGTTCAATGGTTGGTCTGGTAGTTTGTCGGCTAGTGACTTTCGGGATATCACTGAAGCGCTTGTTAAGCGAACCATATTGACTTGTCGTCGCGTATTACGCGATGCCCAGTTAGAAGTTGAAGCAATAGATAATATTGTCATGGTGGGTGGTTCTACCCGAATGCCGGTGGTTCGTCAGGCAGTAGAAAAGTTTTTTGGCAAAGCGCCACTAACAGACATCGATCCAGATAAAGTCGTCGCTATCGGCGCCGGAATTCAGGCAGATGTGCTTATTGGAAACAAGTCCGCGGATGATTTCCTGCTATTGGATGTTACTCCCCTATCGCTTGGTATTGAGACCATGGGTGAACTGGTGGAAAAGATTATTCCCCGTAACACCACCATTCCCGTGGCCAAAGCGCAGGAATTTACGACATTCAAAGATGGTCAAACGGCAATGGCCTTGCATGTTGTTCAGGGCGAAAGAGAATTGGTAAGTGATTGTCGCTCGCTTGCCCGCTTCGAGCTTAGGGATATTCCTCCCATGGTAGCGGGGGCAGCGAAAATCAGGGTTACCTTTCAGGTTGATGCCGATGGTCTCTTGAGTGTTATGGCCGAAGAACTCAGTACCGGGACAAAAGCTGAGATACAGGTTAAACCGAGTTATGGATTGAATGCGGATGCAATTGAAGAAATGCTGAAAGTTTCCCATGAAAATGCTAAAGCAGACATGGAAATAAGAGCGCTGCGTGAAGCTCAAATTGAAGCCAAACAATTAATTGACGCAATCAATTCAGCCAGAGAAATCGATGGCGATTTGCTGGAAGCTTCTGAAGCGAGGCAGATTGATAACGCAATTGAACATTTAGCCAGTCTGATTGCATCGGGAACCAGTGTTCAAATTCACGAGTCAACTGAAGAATTGAATCGAATCAGCAGCCTTTTCGCTGCGCGGCGGATGGATTTGCATATAGGCGAAGCCTTAAAAGGCGAATCAATCGATAAAGTGGAACAGTAAATAAGCAAGTAGTGAGAAGTCGATGCCCAAACTTACATTTTTACCTCACGAAGTAATTTGCCCCGAAGGTGCAGAGATTGAAGCTGCTTCAGGCGAGTCTATATTAAATGCCGCCCTTGCGAACGGCATTAGTATAGAGCATGCCTGCGAAAAATCCTGCGCCTGCACTACTTGTCACGTTATCGTACGGGAAGGATTTTATTCCTTGGAGGAAGCCGAAGAAAATGAAGAAGACTACCTGGACAAGGCCTGGGGCCTCGAACCGGAATCCAGGTTAAGTTGTCAGGCAAAGATTGCCGACGAAGACCTGCTTATAGAAATACCTAAATACACTATCAACATGGTTTCCGAAGATCACTAGGAGGACAGCCTATGAAATGGACCGATGTCTACGATATAGCTATGGCGCTGGCTGACCAGTATCCCGACACAGATCCCCAGTATGTAAATTTTGTCGATCTGCATCGCTGGATTTGCGAACTCGAAGATTTCGATGATGATCCCAATCGCAGTGGTGAGAAGATTCTGGAAGCAGTTCAGGCCGCCTGGATCGAAGAAGCTGCTGAGTAGCCCCCAGGTATTCATAAGCCACTGAAATACATGGCATTTTATAAGATCTTTAAACGTTCAAAAGCGCGGGATACTCACGTATAATGCGCGCACTTTTTGAATACTGACTTTAGGAGTTAAGATGGCGATCGAACGTACTCTTTCTATTATTAAGCCGGATGCCGTTGGCAAGAATGTCATTGGCGAGATTATTAGCCGGTTTGAGAAAGCTGGGCTGAAAATCGTAGCAGCGAAAATGCTGCAATTGAATGACGAAACGGCCGGTGGATTTTATGCCGAACACCAGGGTAAGGGATTCTATGACGATCTTATCGAGTTTATGACTTCTGGACCGGTCGTGGTGCAAGTGCTGGAAGGAGAAAATGCGGTGGCCCTCAATCGTCAATTGATGGGCGCAACCAATCCAGCGGAAGCGGAGCCTGGAACTATTCGGTCTGATTTCGCTAATTCCATCGACGCCAACGCTGTGCACGGCTCTGATTCAACGACTTCTGCAGCGCGAGAAGTTAGCTATTTCTTTAATGACGATGAAATCTGCTCCTGAGATTTCTTAACAGGTTTAATTTCCCATGGTCTCGGCAGAAAAATCCAATTTGCTAGGACTTAGCAGAGCAAAACTAAAAACCCTGTTTGCAGACCTGGGGGAGAAACCATTTCGTGCCGACCAGGTGATGAAATGGATCCACCAGCGAGGCACAACTGATATCGATGCGATGACTGATATCAGTAAAAACCTCCGTCAATTACTTAAAGAGCAAACTGAAATTCGTCTTCCCACAATTGTGGAAGACTATGCTTCTGCAGATGGCAGCCACAAATGGATAGTGGAAGTTGCCAGCGGCAGCAAAGTAGAAATGGTTTTTATTCCCGAGTCCGGCCGCGGAACCCTGTGCATTTCTTCTCAAGCCGGGTGCTCACTTGATTGCAGTTTCTGTGCTACAGGGAAACAGGGCTTTAACAGCAACTTAACTGTAGCGGAAATCGTTGGTCAACTGTGGTGGGCAAATGCCAAGCTCGGTGCCTATAGCGGAGAGATGGGGCGACCAGTTAGTAATGTTGTCATGATGGGGATGGGTGAACCCTTGATGAATTTCGACAACGTTATGGATGCTGTTGATATCATGATGGACGATTGCGCATTTGGATTATCCAAGCGAAAAGTCACCATCAGTACTTCCGGAGTAGTCCCCGCGATCGATAAGATGAAGGACTATACCGATGCATCCATCGCAATTTCGCTGCATGCGCCAAATGATGAACTCCGCAGCCAGATTATGCCGATTAACAAGAAATACCCGATCGCCGAATTGATTCGCTCGGTAAAAGAATACATGGCAAGTTTGCCCGATCGTCGGGTGCCGGTAATCGAATACACGTTAATCAAAGGGGTAAATGATCATCGGCAACATGCAAGGGATTTGGCGATTCTGCTGAAGTCTCTGCCTTGCAAAATAAATCTTATTCCCTTCAATCCTTTTTCACTGAGCGACTATGAGCGTCCCAGTGGATCCTCGGTGGCTAATTTCCGCCAGATTTTGCAAGAAGCCGGCTATACCGTAACGGTTCGGACTACCCGAGCGGATGATATCGGTGCAGCTTGCGGACAGCTGGTAGGCGATGTCGTGGATCAGACTCAGCGTAGTGAAAGGCATAAAAAACGGGCTGAATCCCGATCAGGAAAAGTCTTCGACAAGACTGATAATCTGGCCGTAATGGCCGACAGAGTATAGAGTAATCTGGAACGTTAATATGAGCTGGAGCGAATCTTGTCTAGAATGAGAAAATTTGCTTATATTTCAGTGGCTTGGGCCTTATTTCTTTTGCCCTCTTGCGTCACCACAACCACCGGCGGATTCAATGTAGAGCCCTCTGAAGAGCAGGCCCTGGAATCATTTATCCAACTGGCGGTGGCCTATTACGACGAAAATGACCTCACCAATGCCCGCCGGCATGTCAACAATGCCCTTGAGCTGGATAGCCGCAATGCAGATGCGCTCAATGTTTTGGCACTGATTTTCCAGCAGGAAGGGGATCTGGACCTGGCGGATGAGAATTTTCGTCGCGCAATAAATTATGACCGCGATAATTCCCGGGTACGCAACAATTATGCGGCGTTGCTCTTCAGCCAAGAACGATACGATGAAGCTTTCGAACAGCTGGAGAGAGTTACCCAGGATACCGCTTATGAAGGCAGGGCTATTGCCTTCGAAAACCTGGGTCGCAGCGCTTTACGTTTGCAGCGAATAAGCGATGCAGAATTTGCCTTTGGCCGAGCTTTGCAACTAAATCCCGACCTATATATTCCTTCTGTAGAGTTGGCAGTGCTTTTGTATGAGCGGGAAGACTGGGCTGGAGCACGTCAGGTTTATCAACAGTATTTAACTACTGCAAATTTCTACGGTATTCCCCACACTCCACGAGCACTGCTTGCTGGTATCCGGATAGAAGGAAGGTTTCAGAACGCTGAGTTAGTAGATAATTTCACGGCGATATTGACTACCCTGTATCAGGATTCGCCGGAATACGAGACTTTCCAAAGGATAAGTAATGCGAACTGAGCAACTCGCAGAAGAGTTGGCTGACGAACAAGTTGACGAACATATATCTTCTCCCGGAGAGGTTCTCCGGGAGGAGCGCTTGCGCCAAAATCTTGGTGAGAAGGATGTGGCAGATAAGCTCCATATCACCATACATTATCTAAAAGCCATTGAATCCAATAGCTATGAAAAGTTACCCGGCGCCATCTTTGTCAAAGGTTACATAAAAAGTTATGCGGAACTTCTAAAACTCGACTCTAATCGATTACTTGAACTCTATGTAGAGCACACAAATCGACAGCTGGAAAAAGAAAAAGAAAAAACCCTGATTCAGGTAAAGCGACGGCGGGACAGAAATCGCCCGTGGGTAATTGTTTCCGTAATCGGATTTATTGGTGGCTTTACTGGATTATGGGCATATAACAATTTCTTACCGGCTAATGATCCTGTCGTGATAGCTCCGGCGATATCAGAACCAGCACCTGCAGAGGCGCCCAGTGCGTCATCAAGTGAGAATACTCCGGTCCAATCTCCAATCAATGAACAAGCGGCGATATTGATTCCGCTAACAGAGAACTCAGGCATCGCAGCGGGTGTTCAGGAACTAAGCAACGATGCGGTGGACATGACCAGCGATGATTTAATTGCCGCGCTAACCGCATTAGCTGATGATGCCCGGGAAGATGAAACTTCTCTTGAGCCGCTAGTGCCTCCTTTGGGTGAAGTAACCGAGCCATCAGATCGCGTGATTGAAATTTTTGCAGCAGGATCTGATGTATTGCGAATAGCATTCAGCGGAGAGAGCTGGGTCGAAGTGAACGATGAAGGCCAGAATCAAATCTATCGGGATATACGGGGAGCTGGAGATATTCTTGAAATAACAGGCAGTGCACCCTTCTACATATTGCTTGGAGACGCTCCTTTTACCAATCTCACCTTTAATGGTACGGAAATAGACGTATCCGATGATATTCGCATCGACAATTCTGCGCGCCTCACTGTAGGATTGTAGATTCATGAAATCCAATTCACTTATAAATCGTCGTAAGACACGACAGATTATGGTTGGTGCTGTCGCCGTTGGTGGTGATGCACCCATATCTGTCCAATCGATGACAAACACCGAAACCACGGATACTGAGGCGACCCTGGAACAAATTGGCCGTCTGGTAACTGCTGGTGTTGATATAGTGCGCGTGTCGGTACCAACGATGGATGCGGCTGAGGCGTTCAAAAAGATTCGCAGCCAGGTACAGGTGCCATTGGTAGCTGATATTCACTTCGACTATCGAATCGCCCTGAAGGTTTTGGAATATGGGGTGGATTGCTTGCGCATTAACCCGGGCAATATTGGCAGTGAGGAACGCATCAGGGCGGTAATTGATTCGGCAAAAGACAAGGGTATTCCACTCAGAATTGGTGTTAATGCCGGATCACTCGGCAAGGCCTTATTACGTAAATATAAAGAACCTAATGCCGAGGCGATGATTGAATCGGCACTCACCCAGATCGATATTTTAGACAAGTTGGATTTTCCGGATTTCAAAATAAGCCTTAAGGCGTCAGAAATTTTCATGACACTGCAAGCCTATCGAGGCCTGGCTTCGCAGATCGATCAACCTTTCCATTTGGGTATTACAGAAGCAGGGGGTTTGCGCTCGGGTACGGTGAAATCAGCCATTGGATTGGGGTCACTGTTAATGGAGGGTATTGGCGATACGATTCGTATTTCACTAGCCGCTGATCCAGTCGAGGAAGTTAAGGTAGGTTTCGATATTCTAAAGAGCCTGGGATTAAGACATAAGGGTGTCAACCTGGTTGCTTGCCCAAGCTGCTCGCGGCAAAACTTCGATGTGATATCGGTTGTTAACGAGCTTGAAACACGTCTGGAAGATATCACCACGCCCATTGATGTTGCCGTAATTGGCTGCATCGTTAATGGGCCTGGCGAAGCCAAAGTAGCGGAAATAGGACTCACAGGTGCCAGTCCTAACAATTTGGCCTATGTTGAGGGCGTGCCGGATCATAAAGTCAATAATGCCAACCTGGTTGATGAGCTGGAATCAATGGTCAGGCAGCGAGTCGCACTCAAACAGGCGGCCGATAAAGATATCATCGCTTCGGGCTGATAAAGCATTATGGCGAAATTACAAGCGATTCGAGGGATGAATGACATCCTTCCAGAGAATTCCTTAAGTTGGCAATACCTTGAAGCCGCATTTCAGCGTGTGGTCAGGCGCTTCGGCTATCAGGAAATTCGATTTCCTATTCTGGAACAAACTCAACTATTCAAACGCTCCATCGGTGAAGTTACCGATATTGTCGAAAAAGAAATGTACAGTTTCGACGATCGCAATGGTGACAATTTAAGCCTGCGACCGGAAGGTACAGCCGGATGCGTAAGAGCGGCGGATCAACATGGACTTCTCTATAACCAGCAGCAAAGGCTCTGGTACCAGGGTCCGATGTTTCGACATGAAAGACCACAGAAAGGTCGCTATCGTCAGTTTCATCAATTCGGAGTCGAAGCTTTTGGGATGCCGGGCCCAGATATCGATGTTGAAGTACTGCAAGTTGCCGCCACTTTATGGGCGGAACTTGGTCTTGCAGAATATCTCCAATTAGAACTCAACAATATTGGCAGTGCCGAAGATCGAAAAATTTACGGGGCGGCGCTCACCGAATTTCTGCAATCAAGAGAAGATCAATTAGACGATGATGCACGCAATCGTATGCATACTAATCCAATGCGTGTCCTCGATAGTAAAAACCCTGACGTGCAAGCCGCACTGGCAGGTGCTCCTGAACTAGACGAATTTGTTAATGAGGAAAGCAAAGAACATTATGCGGAGCTGCAAGCACTCTTATCTGCGAGTGGCATTTCATTCATCGAAAATCCGAGACTCGTGCGCGGATTAGACTATTACAATAATTGTGTCTACGAATGGACAACGGACACCCTTGGAGCCCAGGGCGCAGTTTGTGGCGGTGGTCGTTATGACGGGCTGGTTGCACAATTAGGGGGGCGTCAAACCCTCGCCTGTGGATTCGCAATTGGCATTGAGCGCCTGGTGTTAATGCTCGATTCCCTGGAAAAGATTCCGGCTGCTGCTTTGCAGCCCATTGATATTTATGTGACCTGTATAGGTGACAGGGTGACCAAGCAAACTCTCGCCCTGGCGCAGGCTATCAGGACAACTTGCCCAGACCTCGGAGTCATCAGTCACTGTGGGGGTGGTAAATTTAATGGGCAGCTGAAACGTGCCTTCAACAGTGGGGCTAAATTGGCAGTTATCCTTGAGCGGGACGGTGACAGCGCAACCGACCTGCAAACCGCCCGGATTCGAGTTCTCGATGACTCGGCTGCGACAGAGACCCATGAAATCAGCGCAATTCCGGCAAAAGTTGCTGAAATTCTCGAAATTTCAGCAAGCTAAAGCCTCTTCTGGTCTCTCTGGAGGGTGTCTCAAAGTGAACAAACCTGTAAAATTGCGATCCAGTTAGCCCGGACCCCGGGGTGGGTTTCAGGCATAAATTATTCGCTTGATAAGAACATAGTGTAGGAGTAGGTCGTGGCGTTAAACGCGGCAGAAGAAGAAACTATTGAATCCCTCAAGAAATGGTGGGAAGAGAACGGCAAGCAGTTGCTGCTAACGGTAATTGCCGTTTTGGCAGGATATACCTCCTGGTTGCTATGGACCAACAGCCAGTCATCGGCAGCCGAATCTGCATCAGATATGTACGAGGAGATTCTGGCTTTGGCAATTCCTGAACCAGGCGTTGCAGTTACTGAAGATGAAAGAGCAAATATTGTCCTGCAGTCGGATCGATTAATCGCCGAGCATACCGGTACAGTTTATGCCCAGTACGGGGCGCTGTACGCAGCGCAACAGCACGTCGCTGACAATGATCTGGCAGCAGCAGAAGCATCACTGCAATGGGTTATCGACAATCCAAGAAGTGGCTTATTCACCGCCGAGGATGAAGGCTTAATGCTTTCAGCGAGTTTGCGTTTAGCCAGGGTGGTTCTTGCGCAGGGTGAAGCCGAACGTGCATTGAGTATTGTGAATAATTTGGATCCAAAAGCCTATGAAGCAGGCTTCGCAGAGTTAAGAGGCGATATCTACGTGGCAATGGGTCGGCCGCTGGACGCAAGGGATTCTTATGTTGCTGCTCAGCAAGCCGGTTCCGGTAGCGATTCATTGCGAATGAAACTGGACGAATTACCTGACGAAAGTTAGTAAGGGCAGCCACTCATGATTCACTATCGCCTACCAATTTCTTTTGTGAGATCACTGCAGAGAATTCTGCTGGTGGGAGTCTGCCTGCTTTCGCTGGGCTGTTCCAATTTTAGTTGGAATCCCTTTGGTGGTGATGAAGATCCTAATCAGCCAGTCGAACTGGTGGGCATCCAGGAAGAAGTTGAGTTGCGCAGGGAGTGGTCGGTCAATGTCGGAAATGGCCAGGGTGATAACTACACCGAAATTACCCCGGTTGTAGATGGCGGGTTCGTGTTTGTGGCCAGTGAAGACGGTGATGTAGTTGCTGTTAATTCGCTAAGCGGCGATATTGTTTGGCGCGAAGAACTGGAAGAAAGCATTACCGGTGGAGTAGGGGCAGGTGATGGCATCGTAATGATAGGAACTCAGGATGCAGAGATCGTAGTACTTGACCAGACCGACGGGGAAGTAATCTGGCGATCCCGAGTGTCCAGTGAAGTATTATCGCAACCGCAGACTAATGGTGATGTAGTCGTAGCACAAACAGTAGACGGTAAATTAGTCGCACTGGATCGACAAGACGGTGTTCAGCGCTGGACTTACGAAACCACCTTGCCGACTTTGACTCTGCGCGGAACGTCTTCGCCGGTTATCACGCCGGACAATACCGTTATTGCAGGGTTCAGCAATGGCATCCTGGTCTCTGTTGCTGCCGAAGACGGGGTCTGGAGTTGGGAAGAAAGAGTTGCTGTTCCGGAAGGCCAGTATGAAGTGGAGCGGGTCATTGATGTAGATGGTGATCTTCTGCTCGACGGAAACAGGATTCTGGCATCGAGTTATCAGGGTAATATAATGGCCTTTGATACGCTGACTGGGCGAATCGTCTGGGGTACGGAAGCGTCAAGTTATCACGGTGTGGATCAAGGGTTCGGAAATATCTATTACAGTGATGACAAGAGTCATTTAATTGCTATACGTAACAACTCGGATGATGTTGTTTGGCAAAACGAAAACCTGGAATATCGATCCATCACAGCACCCAAAACCATTACTAATTATGTAGCTGTCGCCGATTTTGAAGGCTATCTTCATCTTGTTTCCCAAATCGATGGGCGGATTGTCGGACGATCGCGGATCGATAATGATGGCGTCAGGGCAAATATCATTTCCGATGGTGGCAAACTCATCGTGTATGGTAATAGCGGTACACTTACTGCGTTAAGCTTGCAATAACCCTCCACAGCATCAGGCAGAACCGTCATGAGGCCAGTCATCGCCCTAGTTGGTCGACCCAATGTCGGGAAATCAACGCTTTTTAATCGCTTAACCCGTAGCCGTGACGCAATTGTTGCAAACATGCCCGGCTTAACGCGGGATCGTCAGTATGGAGAAGGCAGTTTTAACGATAAATCATTTATCGTAATCGACACCGGAGGCATTACCGGTTACGAAGAAGGCATTGATTTCGAAATGGCTTCCCAGTCCTTGCAGGCAATCGATGAAGCCTCCATCTGCCTGTTCCTGGTGGATGCGAAAGATGGGGTTACTCCGGACGATGAAAAAATCGTCGACTACCTGCGCAAGCACAACAAAAGCAGTTATCTTGTAGTAAACAAAGTGGACGGACTTGATCCTGATCAGGCCTGTGCTGAATTTTATAGCCTTGGCATGAGTGAGGTGTTTCCTATTACTGCAACTCAGGGACGCGGGGTAAATAGTTTATTAAGAGAGATTGTTTCGAGTGCTGGCACTGATGATTCTGATATCGATGATAATGACAAGATCGATGGCATAAAAATCGCCATAGCGGGGCGACCCAATGTAGGTAAATCGACCCTGGTGAACCGTATGCTGGGGGAAGATCGGGTAGTGGTATATGATCAGCCCGGCACTACCAGAGATAGTGTATACATTCCATTTGAGCGGCGGGGAAAGAAATACACTCTCATCGATACGGCGGGTATACGAAAACGAGGCAAGACCAAAGAAACCGTCGAAAAGTTTTCGGTCGTAAAATCATTACAGGCAATACAAGATGCGCATGTAGTAGTGTTATTGGTAGATGCCCACGAATCAATTGTGGAACAAGATTTACATCTGCTTGGTTATGTTATCGATAGTGGACGTGCGCTGGTTATCGCTATTAATAAGTGGGATGGTATGGAAGATGGGCAAAAAGATTCGATTAAATCTGAAATAAGGCGTCGTTTTACCTTCGTAGATTTTGCTGCCATCCACTTTATCTCTGCCTTGCATGGAACCGGTGTTGGAGATCTATATAAGTCGATTCATAAGGCTCACAGTTCGGCAAAGAAGCAGTTGTCCACTAATCAATTAACAAGGATTCTGGAAAAGGCAACCCTTGATCATGCCCCTCCTGTTGTCAACGGGCGCAGGGTTAAATTACGTTATGCTCATCCCGGGGGGCAGAATCCGCCAACGATCGTAATTCATGGCAAACAAACCAAAAAACTTCCTGCCCACTACAGCCGCTACCTGGAAAAGACTTTTCGCTCAGTGCTAAAACTCGAGGGTACCCCGGTACGTATTGAGTTGCGCAGTGATGAAAACCCTTTCACCAAAGACGAGAAAAACCTGACTCAGAAGCAAGTTGCCAGGAAACGTCGAATTAAAAAGAACCGGCAATATCTTAAAAAATAATTATGACTGTAAGCATAGAATCCATTAGTGAAGCTGCACTCAGGCTTAAAGGCGTAGTCGTTGAAACGCCGCTGTTAAGCAATCGCTACCTCGATGAGCGTGTTGGCGGAAAGGTCTTTATCAAACCAGAATGTCTGCAGCATATTGGCGCTTTCAAATTTAGAGGAGCTTATAATCGTTTGTGTCAGCTCTCAGCTGAAGAGAAACAATTAGGATGTGTTGCATTCTCTTCGGGAAATCACGCCCAGGGGATTGCCTTGGCCGCAAAACTCCTGGGAATGGAGGCAACAATCGTCATGCCCAGCGACGCACCAAAACTTAAACTGGAAGCGACGGAACGATTAGGGGCAAATGTCAGGCAATATGATAGGGCTACAGAATCACGGGAAGAAATAGCCGCACAAATATCCATAGAGACGGGTGCGACATTGGTTCCAGCATTTGATGATTGGGACATCATGTCGGGTCAGGGCACATTGGGTCTGGAACTGGTCCAACAAATGGATGCACAGGGATTAAGACCTGATGCTGTGCTGGCACCTTGTGGTGGTGGTGGATTAATGGCAGGCACATCAACTGCGGTAAAGAGTATGGTGCCAACTGCAAAAGTATTTGGCGTGGAGCAAGAAAAATTTGACGATCACTATCTGTCCAGGCGTGCCGGCGAACGAGTAAGAATTCCTGGTGATACCCCCACCATGTGTGATGCGCTAATGGCGACTACTCCCGGTGAGTTAACCTGGTCCATAAATAGGAAGACCGTTGATGAGTTTCTGGTAGTGAGCGAAGACGAGATAGCAATGGCCATTGCCTTTGCCTTTCGTTATTTAAAACTAGTAGTAGAGCCGGGAGGCGCAGTTGCCTTGGCAGCTTTACTTAGCCAAAAGATAGATCTTGCTGGAATAAATGCAGCCATTGTACTTTCTGGAGGAAATATCGATAAAGAAACATTCAGAAAGTGTATTGAAAAGTACCCTGATTAATTAGATACAGAGGAAAAAATGAAACTTGAACACTTAACCATTTTATTACTCCTGGTTTTTAACTTGATTCCAATTTCTTTTGCGCAAGATGACTGTGTCGATGCGTTGGACTGTGAGTCATCTTGGGTAACGTTAACCGAAGTCGAGCAAGAAGCGGTATTTGAATTTGCGGAGGAATACAAAGCCTTCATCCATCTTGCGCGAACCGAGTTGAGTTTTGTTAGAGAGGCTATCGCCTTTGCGGAAGAAAATGGATTTGAACCATTGACAACAACAAGCAGCCTTCGTCCCGGTTCCAGAATCTACGAAGTGAATCGAGATCGAACTATTAGTTTGATGGTTATCGGCGAGGAACCGCTGCAAAATGGATTTCATGTAATTGGTTCCCATATCGATTCACCTCGCCTCGATTTGAAGGGCAGGCCGCTCTATGAAGATAGCGAGTTCGCCTTGTTTCAAACCAATTACCATGGCGGACTAAAATACCATCAGTGGACTAATCTACCCTTGGCTCTGATGGGGCGGGTAGACAAAAAAGACGGCACGGTCGTAAATGTGACAATCGGCCTGGATGCTGATGATCCAATTTTTATGATCCCTGAGTTGTCGCCTCATGTTGATCGTAGTCGTAATTCTCAAACCTTGGGTAATTTTATTGAGCCTGAGGACCTAGACCCTGTGGTTGGACATATTCCCGACACCATTAATGATGGTGATGTTGTGGATCAGGTGCTCGCTTATCTGGGGGCTGAGTACGGCATTACACGGGCAGACCTGGTTTCGGCTGAATTGGCACTGGTCCCTGCAGGAGCGCCCCGTGATATGGGATTCGATCGCGGATTAATCGCTGCCTATGGTCAGGACGATCGGCTCGCTGCTTATATTTCCATGCGAGCCGTGGCCGAGATAGCAACTCCACAAAAAACCACAATGGCTTTTCTCGTTGACAATGAAGAAGTTGGTAATCGCAATAATACCGGCGCTCGTTCCGATCACTTTGCCGACCTTTTGTCGCGATTGTTGTATGCAGAGCTCGGTAACGATTATCGTGAGCCCTTGTTTCGCAGCGCATTGCGAAATACGCGATTTATTTCCATTGATGTCAATCCAGGTATAAATCCTATGAATCCAGGTGAATGGGAAACAGGTAATGCGCCCAAGTTAGGGTATGGGGTAAATCTTAAACTCTATGGTCAGGGTAATAATGCCAATTCCGAGTTCGTTGCCTGGACCCGTGCCTTGCTTGATGACAGCGGTGTTCCCTGGCAAACCGCAACTTACCGGGTAGGTAGTGCTGGCGGTGGAACAATTGGTGGAGAGTTCTCGAGACAAAATATTGAAGTCATCGACTTTGGTGTGCCTCTGCTATCCATTCATACGCCTTTTGCGGTGAGTTCCAAGATAGACGTTTATAATCTTTATCGGGCAGCGTTAGCTTTCTATGGCTTTCAGGAATAGGAGTAGCTGATTCTAAAAGCCAGCGTCTTCTATTTTCTTTTTTTGCTTTTCTTGTCTGCGTAGTTCGAAAAAATTATCCAGGCTGATTTCTCCTGGTCCAACGCAAAACATAATGAGGAAAGCAAAGAAGTATAGTGAGGCCAGTTCGCCGCCATTGAGAGTTGGAAACCAGGCGAGATGCATAATAAGGTAGGCCATGAGCATTTCCAGGATCGCGATCAGGGCTGCAATATGTGTCCAGAGGCCGATGATGATCAGGGCGCCCACGATGAGCTCGATGCAGCCCGCGAGATAGAGGGCGTTGATATCGAGAGGCATGGGAAATGAAACGAGATTTTCTATGTTTATAGTAGTCATCCCACTGGCCTGAAATCGCTGAGGATTTTCTCCAAACAGCTTGTCATAGCCATGGGTTGCAAACATGGCTGCAACAGTTGTTCTAAACAATAGCCAGGCTAAATTTCGAGTACCTGCTCCCATTCTGCCTAGCAGGTTATTAATCGTATAAATCATCACAGCTATGCCAGGTTTTCACTGGTATCATCTTCATTGTAATAGATTGGAAAAGCAAGATTGTATTAATGGGCAAGCCGATTCTTATTATCAAAACTGGCAATACCATCGCTAGTCTCCTTAATCAAGGTGAGGACTTTGAAGACTGGTTTATCGCCCAGTCCCAATTTCCTGCTGATAATTTTGTAGTTAAGTCATTGCATCTTGATGAAGAGCTTGATGAACTGAATAGTATCGCCGGTATCATCATTACGGGATCCGCGGCCTATGTGACCGATGAGGAAGCCTGGAATTTTGTCGGAGCAGACTATGTCCGTAAGGCGCATAAATTGGGAATTCCAATCCTGGGGGTGTGTTATGGTCATCAGCTCGTTGCCTGGGCATTTGGTGGCGAAGTCGACTTCCAATCCGGTGGCAGGGAAATTGGAACGGTAGCAATCGAGCTTACTGCAGCGGCAAAGAAAGACCCATTGTTTGCAGGCATACCGGATGAGTTTTATGCCCAGCTTTCTCATCAACAATCAGTGACAGGTCTACCAGTGAATGCTGTTCGACTGGCAACCAATCAGTTTGAGCCTAATCAGGCCTTTCGACTTGGATCAACTACCTGGGGAATTCAGTTTCATCCTGAATTCACCGCCCGGATAATCAGGGAATATATCCTTGCCAGACAGGATGCGATACTTGGTGAGGGACTCGACGCAGGGCAATTACTGGCGGACATTCATGACACGCCCTATAGTGTTGCAGTGCTGCAAAAATTCTGCCGCCTGGTGTTTGAAAATGTATAGCTTTCTTACATTAACCGCCAGCTGCTTCAAATTCTTCATTTACAACTTCAATAATTCGGGCCCTGCTGGGATTGCTTAATTGTCTGCCATTCACGAAAACTGCAGGAGTCGATCGAACGCCGGCTGAATTTCCACCACGCTGGTCGTTGCGAACCTTGCTGACTACTTCATCAGTGTTCATATCGGCATGAAGTTGCTCGACATCCAGATTTAATTCCAGCGCATAGCTGTCGAATTCCCCATCCACATCAGACATTGCAGACCAGATACTTTGGGTCGCAAACAGGTAGTCATGCATTTCCCAAAATCTGTCCTGTTTACTGGCCGCTTCAGCATAAAGAGAAGCAGTCCAGGAATGGGGATGAGTGGTAGTGATCGGATAATGCCTAAAAATTAAATGGGCTTTGTCGCTAATATTTGGCCACGCCTGGCTCATGGTTTGATGTTCTGAGGCGCACGCAGGGCATTGAAAATCAGCGTAGACCACAATTGTAACCGGATTCTCAACAGTCCCCCGAATGTGATCATTATCTGCAACTTCTATTGGTGAATAAGTAGGCCCTTGGGTAAACAGCGTGTAAAGGACAAACAAGACCAGCAAAGGCCCAATACCAAAGGAAAACACTTTTAAAGCTGTCTTCTTGGTGTGCTCGCGCTGCTTTGCAGCCTGTTGCTTCTGCTCTTTAATTTTTCTTTGTTGCTCTCTCTTACTCATAGCAAATTCGTACTCATCCTGCTCAAGTCAAATTGATTGGGCTCCTGTATAGCCTTGGGATAATACTACAAAAAGGGGTAAGCAGGCAGGCCAGTTCTTGTTGCCATAGCTGCCTGTTTTTACCTGTCCCTAAGGGAACTTAAAGTACCAGGGCATAGGCTATCTTGCAGCCGATATGTATACCCTGATCCTGGTGCATACCAATCCAGCCTTCGCACTTGGCAAAGTCTGTTATCCAGTGAATGAAGGTTTCGATAAGGCCTAAAAGTAGACTGCCGGTAATTAAGTAAACGACTCCACCATGAACCAGGGAGTGAGCGGAAAGCCAATACCACCATACGGGAAAGAGGCTGTGCTCTTTGTCATGTATTTTATCATTGCGGTTTTTACCATAGCCCATGGCGTCTGGCTGTAGCACGAAATCGGCCAAGGCATGGCCAAAAACCAGCATGAACAGATTTTCAACTAGTGGCATTTAATTCTTCTCCAGCAAGTCACGTATTCCACTTTGCGCGACTGTCTTGTGAGCAATTGTTTGTCAATCCTGAAAATCAGGTAATTGCGGTTAAGTCTTGCGAGCTAACAATGATAATTACTGAATGATCTTAATCACAATGGGTGCCAATCGAAGCTATTCTATTACCATTTTGCTAGCTAATTCACACTATAGTGCCAAGTTAGCCCTATTTTATCCCATAGCATCAGGCTATCACTAATAAGCCATTGAAATTATTAATTTTTGTAAAAAAACCTACACTGTAAAAAGTGTGGGAATTGGTCAAAATATAACCTTTACTGACCAAATTTGACACAAGAAATGCAGGCCAGGTTTGGGGTCAGTCAGCTCCAGCTTGCGCTACCATTTTTTGATCGATGCAACTCTGGTCTGAACTGACCAGGCTTAGGTGCGGCAGACATGCTACTGCTGCCACTATCTGGCCGCACCATGGTCACGGATTCAACTGGCAAGCAGGGGGGTGGAAAGCAACCAATTGGCGTTACCGACTGTTTAGCATTAATCGGGCTTTTACGCGTTCCAATCCAACAAAGTCTCGATAAGTCTTGATACTCTTCCGCTAAAAAGGAAGTTGGCTGCCGCATAAGGCTTGCGCAATATATTCCGGGCTGTCTGGGGAGACTGGATTGCCGGGATTTTTTCGACTCCTTGCTTGTGCGTTATCGACAAATAAAATGTTTATGGAGTCTGTGCTGATGGTTCAATCGGTAAGATTTGGGATGTTGTTAATCGCTGTATACCCCATCATTGATTCCCCGTCGGTTTATTCCTCTGATACGAGGGGCTGTCAGTCGAATATGCCAGGCGAGATTGGGGGTAAGCTCTAGAGTTGCAGTCGGTATACAGGCTTTCTATTTTTCCTCCTCCTTAATCGTCTCGATAGTCGAAGTGATACTTCCTTTAGCGAGACGTGAGGTAATCATGCTCCCAATTTTTAGCTCTTTGCTTGAACGGATGACCTGACCATTTTCATCGTAAGTGATGCTATAACCTCTGGCCAGTGTACTGAGTGGGCTTATGGCAGACAAACTGCGGCTAAGCTCTGCCAATTGGCCATGAGTTTGGTTTAACGCATTGCCAACAGCTTGCATGATGTCTTTGCTGGTTTTGCCAAGTTGTACCAGTTGCAGCCTGATTCGGTTAAGCGGTGAATTAGCTACCATGCCCTGTCTGAGTCGTCTTAGCTCACCTTTTTGTAAAGCAATTTGATTTTTGATGGCGACCTGCATCTGGTTTTCCAGGCGATCGAGATTTTGCGCATGTTCCTGTAAGCGTCTGTCGGGTCTCTTTAATTGTTTCGCTAACCACATTAAATCCTGCCTGGCCTGTTTCAGGATAGAACTGAGTTTGCTGCGAATAGCGGCTTTATAGGCGGCGCAGGTTTCTTGGTATTCGTCCTGATCGGGACTCATCTGCTCCGCTGCCGCAGAGGGTGTGGGAGCCCTCAGGTCGGCAACAAAATCGGCGATAGTAAAATCTATTTCGTGCCCAACTGCGCTGGTAATGGGTAATTCGCTGGCAAAAATCGCACGAGCAACCCGTTCTTCATTAAAAGCCTGCAGGTCTTCCAGTGAGCCTCCACCTCTACCCACGATAAGTGCTTCGAGGCCAAGCTTTGCTCGATGTTTGTTGGCCAGTTCGATTGCTCGGGCGATTTCCTCCGGTGCATCGGCGCCCTGCACGGTTACTGGTAACAGGGTGATCCTGGTCGCCGGGAAACGTCGATTAAAAACCGACAGGATGTCTTGAATGGCCGCACCGGTGGCAGAGGTAATCACCCCAACATGGTTATAGTAAGAGTAAATATCCTGCTTATGCTCCTCATCGAATAAACCTTCGGCCTGGAGTTTCGCTTTGAGTTCTTCGAATGCCCGCCGCAGGGCGCCATCACCGGCTTCTTCCATTGAGTCTGCAATCAGCTGATAGTCACCGCGATTTTCGTAAATACTCAATTTGCCGCGAATGATTACCTGGTTCCCGTTCTGTGGTTTAAAGCGAACGAAACGATTACGCCCGGAAAACATGGCGCAACGCACTTGTGACTTCTTGTCTTTCAGGGTCAGGTACCAATGACCAGAGGCAGGTGTGGCTAAATTGGAAATTTCCCCTTCAACGACGACTGCCGGGAAATTGCTTTCCAGTAACCCTCTCGCCATCTTGTTCAGGCTACTTACTGAGAGAACG
This sequence comes from Gammaproteobacteria bacterium, assembly GCA_028818225.1. Lineage (GTDB taxonomy): Bacteria > Pseudomonadota > Gammaproteobacteria > Pseudomonadales > Pseudohongiellaceae > UBA9145. The sequence continues at coordinate 32,990 of JAPPOG010000041.1, forward strand.
GCTTCCTGTTGATGGGATTTATCTGGGGACATTTCTGCATTAAACGATACCATGAGGTAAGTCTACCCCATGGCATCGGTTTTCGATAATTCCTCTCTCAGGTGAGAGAAGTTTCAATGGCTATGGACTTACAGCGACTTGGCCCAGCTTGGTAAAGGTTTCAGAATTCCTGAGTGTGCCGTCGACATCGAAGCTGGTTACCTCAACTCTTTTTCCGGCGGGCCCGAAGGGGAAAGTCAATTTAACAAACGCTGAGGTACCGCTATTGGTGATCAGGCCACCGGTGATCGCGCGTTTCTTGGAGATGGCTAATGCGCTCCATTCGCAGGCGCCGTCCCCCGATGACTCCAGTTCAAATACCTCATCTCTATATTTGTGAGGTTCATCGATACTTTTTACTACTAGCGTACAAACGCCAGCATCGCGGCCATCACCTGAGGACTGGTAAGTACCATCGATGAGGGAGTCAGCAAAGGAGTTGTAAGCTGCCAGGACAACTACTAAGGTAAAACTACTAAACAGGGATTTCTTAGTCATATCGCACCTTTAAGATTTACCTGAAAAATGAGTCCATCCGGATAAATTTCTGTTCATGCTAGAAAGGAATTGAGCGGGGGGACTTGACCTGTATCAAACCCAGTGCGGTTTTCACTGAATGAGTAGCTTACGAGTATTTTGCGATCAAGGCAGAAGTGGCGACATTGGCTGTTACATTTGCCATGGTTAAAAACATATCGACTATGAGATCGATCGCTATCAGTATGCCTATGCCTTCAATGGGCAATCCGAGGGAGATGTAGACAGGTGCCATGATCAGCAAACCACCACTTGGAATTCCGGGTGAATAGAAGCTGAGCAAGCCAATGGCAAGGGCAATAACGAATAATTCGAATAGGTTCAAATCGATACCGTATAGACTTGCGACAAAATAAGTGCCAGCGGTACGCGCTAACGGCGAAGCGTACTTGAAGAGGGTCACAGCAATAGGTAATACAATCCCGGTAACGCGTTCGGGAATTTCGAGTATGGCAGCGGCTGCGTATGTTGCAGGAAGTGCTGCCAGGGAAGAGCGTGTGCTAAAGCCGATGGCCTGCGCTGGTGCGACTGAGCGGGCAAATTTTCGCAGAGGAATGTCTGTCAGTGATGCTACTAGAGGATAAAGAAGTGCCATCATGATGAAGATAAGTGTGCAAACAATTGCGATAAATGAGCCAAGTGCTGTGATCGCTGAAAAACCGAGAGTTGCGGCGATGGGAAATACCAGTGCGAAAATACCGATAGGTGCCAGCATCATAATCCAGGCAATCAGTACGAACATTGCTGACTTTATGGCGCTAAAAAAGGCGACGATATGCACGCGTTGGTGTTCATCAATTCGTAGCAAAGCCAGCGCAAACAGGCCGGTAAAAATCAGCAATGGCAATATGGCGCCATTTACAGCGGCGGCAAATGGATTGTTGGGTATCAAAGAGATAAACCATTCGCTAAATGGTGGGAGCTCGTTGGCACGCGATGGATCGTAGCCAGTAGATTCCAGTAGTGATGAACTGGCGGCAGGATCAATCTGCAAAAAGCTCAGAAGGGGAGGTACAGCGACAAAAGCAAACATCGAGGAGCACAGTATGAATAGTACGAACAGGCCAATAGTTTTACCTCCTAGTTGCGCCACGACCGTGCCACCTCCTGCACCAGCAATAGATGTAATCAGTAATGCCATTAACAGGGGAATAACAACCATGCGAATGGCATTTACCCAGAGCGCGCCGATCGGAGCTATTACTTCAGGCAGGAAAGCCAGCGAATCTCCTTCAAAGGTGGAAAAGGCAACCCCCAGCACCAATCCGAGAGAAAGGCCAATCAATATTCTAATTGAGCTCGATAGTGTTACTTGCACTTATGACATCGTAATTCTGATTGTTGCTCTCCAGCCAAAATACGCGATAAGGAAGTTAATATGCAAGAGCAGCGCAAGAATCCATTCAAATTCATCTTCATATTCATCGTAATTGGATAAATTAGCGTCAAGTAGCAGGGTGGTTA
>JAPPOG010000019.1 GCA_028818225.1 Gammaproteobacteria bacterium
TAGGGAGTGGTTCTAAATAAACACGCCCTTGCCCACATATCTGTGGCAGCCGACGATCGAAGAGAATCAGCAGCGAGTTCAAGCCCAGCGGGATCAATCCGAAATCTATTCGGGAGACGAGGCATTTGTCCATCCCTACTACCTGCTGGAGTCCTGCAACAAAGTCTTAATGCGGCAGTTTATTCTCCCGGCCTGGATCCATACCGGCAGTCGCCTGGTATTGCGAAAACCAATACAGGTTGGTCAGGATATTGAAATACGAGCGGTACCTATTGAAAAATGGGAGCGCAAGGGTCATCAATTCATAAAAGTTCATATTGCCATGCTCACTGCCAATGAAGTCTCGCTGGAAGTGGAACATACGGCCATTTTTAAGATTGCCGGGTAACTATTGCGGCCGCTTTTTCACCAGCATTTTCTGCTCACCTTCTAACACTAATTGCCTGTGCTGGTTATGCACAGTAGTGCGAAGAGTTATTACTCCAGTAGTATTTCGAGGGGTCAGGTCTATTATTTCCAATGCCGGGTAAATAGTATCACCACGATAAACCGGTTGTAGAAATTTAGCGCTATGTTCCAATAGCGCGATTAATCCATCTTCGAGTATGTGGGGCAACATCCCGGCTCCTGGTGCACATTGAGCAGCCACCTGTAAGCCATGGGCGAGAAGTTCATGATGACCCCGACGTTTGCAGTATTCGATATCGTAATGAATTGGATGGTTATCCAGGGAAACAGTCTGGAAGGCAGCAAAATTTGCGTCTCCCAATGTGCGGGATGGGCTCAGAAATTTTTGTCCTACTTTCAAATCTTCAAAATAGCTTGATTCGCAAAGCGTGTGTTTTTCTGGATCAAAATTTGGATCTATATCTTTGGTCATTTAGCCTGCCTTCCGTTCTCTTTTCTGATTGTTTAGCAGTGTATCTGGGTCTTTTGTGCTCAGTTTTTGCCATAAAATCGAATTAAATGACACTCTCCAGTTATTCTCAATAGCCCATTTTTAGTGACTCTCGTCAAAAAACAGCAGATTCATGGAAAGATATGAAAAGTTGGGTTTCAAGCACAGGGGGAATTCGAGTATATTCAGAATTCGACCAGCATGTCCGGTTGCCTGAAGCAATCAGCCGTAAGAAGTCAGCCATAATAAGAAAGGACAAAACTATACCACTCGATATCACTTTTACCCTGAGCGACAGAGACCTGGAGCGCTTCAAGTCTATTGTTGGTAAAACCAAGTCAGAAGCAGCTGGAGAAGAAGATCAGGCTGAAATCGAAAAAGCAGCTTACAAGATCGTCGATGTCGCGATGAATTCAGACTTACCGGATTTTATTGCTGATCGCCTGCTGCAACTTAAAGTGTTACTGGAAATGATTCGGGATGAGGAATGGGGTATCGATCCTGAAGACCGCTCGCGTATCGTTAGCGCCATGTCCTATTTCGCCGACCTCATCGATTTAATTCCGGATCATATACCAGGCATTGGATTCCTCGACGATGCAATGTTTGTAGAAATTGTTATTCGGGAACTCAACGACGAAATTGAAGGTTACAATGAATTCGTCGAATTTCGATCTGCTGAAGAAGAAAGACTTAGCGCCGAAGGCAAAGATCCTAATGAGAATCGAGACGATTGGATAATCCCGAAACGAGATGAGCTACATGCAAGAATTGCAGATTCTCGTGGCACCAAAGGCGAAGACGATTTCGTTTTTCATATTCTATAAGATTACCAACTCCACGCTATCACGCTGCTTTTTTCTTGAGTGAGTTCAAGATAAATTCTCGACCGATGATCCGGCAAACAATCAAGCAGCAGTTCAGCGAAGCTGGCAAGATACTCTCTGGACCGATGGTGATGGCAAAGACGATGCAAGACCCAATGGTATTGATCCTACCCCGACCAAAAACCGGCTGGGAGTTTTAGTTCCATTTCCGCCGCAGGCTTTCCCTATCAACCTCCACGCCATTCAAAATTACCCGCTCAATCGTGCGAGTGTTTCTGATTTCGTCCAATGGATTTGCGGAGAGTAGTATCAGGTCTGCACTCATGCCAACCTGAAGCCTGCCGCGATTCTCCAGACCCAGATGTCTGGCTGCGTTGCTGGTAGCTGCGATAATTGCTTGCATTGGCGTCATCCCCAGACGCACATAAATTTCCAATTCCCGATGACCCGTATACCCAAAGTGATGATCAGGTACGGCACCCGCATCAGTACCTAGAACGATGTCTACCCCGGCATTCAGTAAAATCTGAAAACTGGTACTCAGTTCGTTCTCAATAACCGAATTGTGAATTACCTGCGATTGGCGATTCCCAGAGCCAGCGAGCAGATTAGCGGTGGCGCTGTCATTAAATATTTGATTAAGGAATTCGTCTTCACCGACAGCTTCCCTGCGCAATTCTCCCAGCCCCCAATTTGGCACGATAAACGCTTCGGCGGCTGCGGCCGCCCTTGCAATATCTTCGCCCAGGTCAGCCCCAATACGACCATGGAGGAAACCATGCACGCCGGCGGCTATCAGGTCAGTCATATCAGCAGCGAATTGTTGATGAACAAAGACTTTAAGATTTCGCAGATTGGCTTCTTCGATAACTGCTCGATAGATATCCGATGACAATTTTAGTTGACTGCCGCCCCGATCATCGACCCAGATCTTGATGAAACGGATTCCTTTATATGCCGCTATTTCGACCTGTTCCCTGGCTTGCTCAGGATTCTCTAATCCATAGAGAATAGTTTCACCTGCCCTCTGTTCGACTGCCAGGGCATGACCAAGGAATAAATCGTTTGGACCCTGACCCGGTGGAGCCATTCCTGCGGCATAAAGGAGTTGAGCACCAGTAAATTCTCCATTATTCCTGGCGGCCTCAACTGCATCGACGATATTTGGCGCATCACTGCCTGCAGAGAATACAGCACTGAAACCGTAGAAGGCATATTGCTCCAGGTTATCGACAAGATTCTCATAACTGTAGTTGTCAGAGCCCCAACTATTCCTGCCCTGGTAACCAAGATGAGAATGCCCATCGATCAGTGCAGGTATAAGCGTTTTACCAGTGCCATCGATGACACTGGCAGCAGAAGCAGCAGCAATGTCTGCACCAGAAAGCTGCGTGATCACGCCATCCCTTATCTCCAGATTTCCATTTTCTATAACACTTCCATCACCAACCAGTATACGCGCATTCTGAATTACAACAACATTGTCCCTGCCGATTAGTTGAGCCTGCGCTGCTGAAGCGAAGCACATACTGCAGGCGCCAAGTATCAGGCCAAGACGAAAGAATTGTTTTAGCTCCAAACTCACGAACAGCTCCTTTTTGTGCACTGGTTCACATGAGGCGAAGTGGGGAGTGTAAACCAATTAATGACTGCTACGTTAGAAATTACTGAGCCCGGCAATGAAGCCGAGGCATTTGTTTAGCATTAAAAAGGGGAACTTTTATGTTAGCTAAATTGTTACCAGGGAAGTTAAGCAGGTTCTTTGTCCTGCCGGGCATCGTCCTGATTCTGCTTGCTAACTCTACGTTGGCACAGCAAATCGCCGTGCAAGAAGTTGAAATAGATCGTGCTACCGATGAGTTGAGTGATCTGATTTCCGGATACAAACCACTACCGCATGCTGATATTGCACCGCTGCTAGATACAGCCATGGTGCTTACCAGCATCCATAACACCGAAACCTGGGCTTATTGCCATGCCAAAAATCAGCTCGGCATGATAGTAGGCAGAGTCAGAGTTCGGATTCCAGCCGGAGGCATACGCTTTTTCCTGAGCTCTGATATTGTAAATGAGCGAGGCTTCGTGGGTTCTGTATTATGCACTGCAGCCGGATGGGTAGTCGGCACCGAATTGATGCTGGGTGCAGTGACCTCCGATATCGAAGTTCAACAGGACACTCGGGCTGACGTTTCCAGCATGCTATTTCCCATTACTGCGACTAAATAGAGCGTAGCTTAGCTCGGGACGTAAGAGATGGGGCCCGCGGCCCCATCTCTATTCTTGCAGAAAAGCACCCTCTAAATACCTTTTTGACCCCCGGACTGGTAATCTAGCGCCTGCAGATTCCCGCAATAATTTTGAATGGAACGAAATTGCTCGAGCAACTAAGCACAGATTCACCGGTCTCTATAGATCAGGCAATTTCCCTGGCAGACGTTGACGATACAACGGCTCTGGCAGATTTGGCATGCCTAATGCGCGATCGCGCCCACCGCAACATCATCACTTATTCCAAGAAAGTTTTCATTCCACTGACCCATTTGTGCCGAGACGTTTGCCACTACTGCACCTTTGCAAAAACTCCCAGGCGTATTGTCAGTCCTTATATGTCCGTGGATGAAGTGCTGAATTTATGTCAAGAAGGTGCTGCCCTTGGGTGCCAAGAAGCCCTGTTTACCCTGGGTGAAAAACCAGAGTTACGCTATAAGGCCGCACGGGAGGCCCTGGCAGAAATGGGATTTTCGAGCACCCTGGAATATGTAGCCCATGTGGCAGAGCGCGTATTGAAAGAAACCGGCATGCTGCCCCACATTAATGCGGGCAATATGACGGCAGAAGAAATTGCCTATCTACACAAAGTCAGTGCATCGATGGGCATCATGCTGGAGTCCGCATCGGCACGACTATGCGAAAAGGGTATGCCCCATTATGGGTCTCCAGACAAGATCCCGGAAGTGCGGCTGGAAACCATGGATCTGGCAGGTAAACAAGGCGTGCCATTCACGACTGGTATTTTAATCGGGATTGGTGAAACGAGATTGGAGCGAATCGAATCCTTACTGGCTATCCGGAAAGTGCACGAAAAACATGGTCATATTCAGGAAATCATTGTGCAAAATTTTCGCGCCAAAGCAGATACCAAAATGCATTCGGCGCCCGAACCGGATTTAAACGAATTACTATGGACTATCGCGGTGGCTCGCTTGATCTTCGGACCAGAGATGCACATACAAGCTCCACCAAATTTAAGCCCGGGGGTTCTTCCTCAGCTAATACATGCCGGTATAGATGACTGGGGTGGGGTATCCCCTTTAACTCCCGACCATGTCAATCCGGAAGCGCCATGGCCTCACCTGGATAACTTGGCCAGAGAAACTGAAGCCGCGGGAAAATTTCTTGAACAGCGCCTTACCGCTTACCCTGCTTATGTAAAAGACTATAAACGCTGGCTGGCTGAAGAAACAATTGCACCGGTTCTTCGTCATGCAGATGCTAGTGGGTTTGCAAAAAGGGACACCTGGACACCAGGTGAGAGAGCCGCGATACCAAAATTGGAAAAACTACAAATACTGGAGCCGTTCAATACAGCACATGTATCCCGTAAAATTCAAAACCTGGTTGAAAAAAATCTAAATGGTAAACAATTAAGCGTTGCAGAAATTACTCAACTCTTCGAGAGCCGCGGCGCTGATTTCAGTTATCTGACCCATACCGCAAATGATCTTCGCAAAGCGATTAATGGTGATATTGTAAGTTATGTCGTCAATCGAAATATTAATTACACCAATGTCTGTTACTTTAAGTGTCAGTTCTGTGCTTTCTCAAAAGGTAAGTTAAGTGAGAATCTGCGGGGCCGCCCTTACGATATTAGTGCCGAAGAAATTGCCCGTCGTTGCCAGGAAGCCTGGGAGCGAGGCGCGACAGAGGTCTGCATGCAGGGAGGTATTCATCCCGATTACACTGGCCAGACCTATTTAGATATTGTTTCAACTGTCAGAGCAGCAGTACCCGATCTGCATATTCATGCATTTTCTCCGCTAGAAGTCTGGCAGGGAGCAGAGACTCTGGGCATCTCCCTGGAAGAATTCCTGGTTCAGCTTAAGGCAGCAGGTTTATCTACCCTGCCTGGAACCGCCGCTGAAATTTTGCATGATGAAGTCAGACAAGTAATTTGCCATGACAAGATCAACACGGCGCAATGGCTGGAAGTCATGGAAACGGCGCATGAGCTTGGCTTTAATACCACGGCCACCGTCATGTACGGCCATATCGAAGAAACCAGACACTGGGCCAGTCACCTGGCTGCTATTCGAGATCTGCAATTTCGTACCAGGGGATTTACAGAATTCGTTCCCCTTCCCTATGTACACATGGAAGCACCAATGTATTTGCGAGGAAAATCCCGGGCCGGGCCGAGTTTCCGGGAAGCAATTTTGATGCACTCAATCGCTCGCATTGTCTTTCATGGATTAATCGATAATATCCAGACTTCCTGGGTTAAGATGGGAAAGGAAGGTGTGCTTGCTTGCCTGAATGCGGGTGCAAATGATATTGGCGGTACCCTGATGAACGAGAGCATTACCCGTGCCGCAGGCGCCGACCATGGTCAGGAATGGCCACCCGCGGCTATGGAAGAAGCACTGCGTCACATGCAACGTACACCAAGGATGCGAACAACTGCTTACGCCGAAGCCCCAGCCGCAAGAAAAGAAGCGGCTTTCAGTGCGCCGGAATTGCAACAAATTGAAAACACCGCTGCAAATAGACTGCAACGTAGCAAGAAATTGGATAATCTTGTGCAAGTGGGATAGCGCGGCAATAATCACAACTTCTCTACAGCGATTAACGCAAATTACTGTCCGGATTTGGAGAGCTCGATTTCAAATCCGGTGGGTGTTTTATGAATCGAAAATACCGTAATCGGCGTAGGGGTAGAGATGTGTAATAAATCAAGACGGAAAAATTAATGACAAAAATTGCAGTAACTGGTGCTAACAGTAGCGTCGGTCAGAACCTGTTAAATCAGCTTAAGAGTTCGGCAGACATGCACGTCGCAGCTGGCGTTCGAAACGAGAAAGCAGTTGCCACTCTACCAGCATCGGACTCGATCAAACCTCACATAATTTCCTATGATAATACGGCATCATTGGAATCGGCAATGGCTGATGCTGATTGCGTAATCCATCTTGCGGGCATCCTTATTGAAAGCAAACAGTCGAACTACGCTTCCGCCAATGTGGCGGCGACCGCCGCTGTAGTGGAAGCTGCCCAGAAAAGTGGCATCAAGCACTTAATCTTTATCAGCGTAGTTGGCGCCAGCACCGAGTCCAGTAATGCCTATTTCCGCTCCAAAGGCAATGCGGAAAAACTTATCGCCGATTCGGGCATCGCCGCAAGCATCTTGCGCACGCCAATCTTACTGGGGCCGGGAGCTGCTGGAGCCAATGCCATCGCAGGAATGGCTGGCGCGGGACAGTGTAAAGTACTTGGCGGTGGCTATTACGCCATGCGACCACTGGATATTGATGATTTAAGTGCGGCTATAATTAAACTCGTGAAAAATCCACCCACTGCTGTGGATATACATGAGTTAGTTGGACCACAGAGCATGCCTTACCGCGACATCATCTCAAAGACAGCCGAGCTCATGGGCAAGACAGTTGCAGTCGGCAGTGTGCCAGTAGTCGTCGCAAAAATAGCAGCAGCTATATCCAGCACACTAAAAGGCGGCGGTATGAGCCCTACGGTGATTGATGTAATAACCCAGGATGAAGTGGTAGAAACTAACGCCGATGCCGCCATCGGCATTACACTAACGTCGCTTGAAGACACCTTGAAGAAAATAATAAACGCAGGCAAATAATGACTGAAGAATCTACCGAAAAAAAGCAGGACGAAGTAACCAGCAATCCCGCAGAAACAGCAGAAGTCGAGGGCGGAGTTGGCCAACGCAAACCCAATCCCATTGGCCGGGTGATTTTCTTAATCATCACGGCTATTTGTTTCGCCTATCTGTACTACCGGTTAAATGGTGCGGCAATACGGGAAGGTTTATCCCTAACCGCCTACATGACCCAGGTGTTCGCCAATGTTGCCTGGGGGCCCTGGCTGGGCCTGATGATCGCCTATTCACTGTTTTACTTCGCTATCGATACCCTGGTAGTTACCCGAGCCCTCAACTGGTTTCTTGCTGACATTAAATACAAGGACATTCTGCCTATTCGCGCCAGCGCTTATATTATTTCCATATTTAATGAACAAATCGGTAAGGGCGCTATGGCCTATTACCTGAACAAACGCGATGGCATTCCGGGCTGGGAAGTCGGCTCCGTCATGTTATTCATCATGTTCTGCGAGATTTTTTACCTGCTGGTCTGGGCTTCGATTGGCTTTGTCTTCTCCAGTGAAGGACTGCCGGATGTGTTCAGCCTTATGCCAGTGATCGCCGGGGGCGCTGCAATTTTCTTCGTGGTCTGGCTGCTGTATTTTCAGGGCAAAATTCTGCCAAATAACACGTTTCGCCAAAAACGTATTCTGGATGCTTTCAAGCAAGCAAAGTTCAAACATTATTTATTGTTCTTATTACTGCGCTCGCCGGCGTTACTCGCAGCGATCGTGGTTTATACAGTAGCGCTTAATCTTTTCGGCGTCGAAGCGACCTTTTTACAATTACTTCCTTATCTCCCGGTGATCTTTTTCGCCGCAGCAGTACCGACACCGATGCGTGCAGCCGCGATTACATTCTGGGTAATACTGTTCCCTGAAAATGAAGGACAGATGGCCGCCTTTGGCTTCGTGCAGCATAATTTCTTTATCCTCTTCAATGCCATTATCGGCCTGGTGTTCTGGCGTCGCGCCCAGCGAGAATTGTTCACCTGAAAATGGCTAACCTGCTCACGGCAATTCGCCTGCTGCTGATTATTCCAGTCGCCTGGGGAATTGCCGATGCGGAGTTAATGCCGGGGATGGTTCTGCTGGTTCTGCTGCTAACAGCCATTAGCACCGATTATTTCGATGGCGTTATCGCTCGCGCCACCCATACAGCCTCTGCCCGCGGGCAACTTTTCGATCATGGCACTGACTTTCTATTTGTAACAACCGGTCTTGCCGCTTGTGCCTATGCCGGCATTACCAACCCTTACCTTCCGCCGCTTATCGTCATAGCCTTTGCCCAGTATGTGCTGGATTCCTACTATCTATTCCGGCAAAAAGATCTGCGCATGAGCTTTCTGGGTCGCTGGAATGGAATCTTCTATTTTGCACCACTCATTATTGTTAGCTTTGCAAGGTTGGGATTGGGCCAGGACGTCAGTGATTTACTGGAAGCACTTGCTGCGATGGTAGCCTGGGCTCTCATGCTATCCACTATTTTGTCGATTGTGGATCGCAGTATCGCCCCTTGGCGACAGCACGAATAAGCACCGTCAGAGAAATGTCCCAGTAAAATTACGGACTCGATTTGTATTATTTTTATTGGCAATAAACCCGAAAGCAAAAATTGATAAGGCGTTGCTATGGGTAATGCTGCTCATGTAGTCTGATAATGAATACAGCAGTATTGCCACGGCGAAAAAACTCCAATGGCCATCAATTCCATGGCCAGTATTTGCAGAGGCAAATGCATGGAAAAGCAAGTAATTAAAGGGTCAATGTAGCTGAAGTCTGGCTCGCAGGATGCAAAAGAAGAATGGCCGGTCAATTTAAATGCTCAGCTTTGCAAGCTATTTAAGCGCGACAACTAAAAAGAACCCATCGAATCTGTAACCGGGATTTGTAAACGCTTGCCGCTATCTTTTTTATTGATAAAAAGATTGCTCACTTGGTGCAAAACCGATCCTGTGAGCAATTGCAATTAGTCGTTGCGAAGCGGACAAACGCAGCGGCCCAGTATAAACTTGCCATTCATCACCCAATTCCTGATTTCCCGAGAGTATTTGGTAAGCTATATTGGCACCTTCCGTTGCAGAAGATAAATAAATCATACCATTCCTTCGCGACACGACAGGATCTTGAGTCACAGGCTGTATTCCACCAGGCCATAGCTGTTCTATCAATTCCTGTTCAGGCATAAGACCGAGGTCTTCAAAGCCTGCCAACCAAGAATCCATCTCGCTGCTGAGTTCCGCCAGCTTGGCTGCATAGCGAGGATCTGTTGCAATATTATTGAGCTCATGGGGGTCAGTGGCTAGATCGAATAACTCCTCTGGTGGTTTTTGATCACGAAACCACTGGGCCTGGTACTCATTTAATTCCCCGGCTTCATGCAAACGCAGCAGTTCCTGCATGATTGCCATCTGCTCACGATAGGGTAATGGCAGATAATAAGCCTGCTCAAGATTAAAATTGCGTAAATATTTATAGCGCGAATCTCTTACCGCACGAATAGTATCGGTATGGCTGTCGAAGCGATCAGCGGCGGCATGAATGTATTGCCTCTGCTCCGTCTCTATAAATTTTCCAAGAAAGGCACGACCATCCACGTAATCCGGTGGTTCAATTCCAGCTAAAGAAAGCGCAGTTGATTTGAAATCGACGAAACTGATCAGCTGCTCATCTTCTTCCCCTGCTCGCCAGCCATCGGGAAAGCGTATAATCATTGGCAGGCGCAACCCGGAATCATAGAGCAGGCGCTTCTGCCTTGGTAATGGGCCGCCATGATCGCTGTAGAAGAACACGATTGTTTTGTCCAATAACCCATCTTCTTCCAGCTGCTGCAATATTTCGCCTACCTGTCTGTCCAAAGCCACAACATTGCTATACACCTGGCGAATATCTCTAAGTGCAATCTCTGTATCCGGCAGGTATGGAGGCACTGGCACATCAAGATCCTCTGCAATTAATAGAGGATTTTCCTGTTGTACCCAGACCTGCGATTCGTGAGTAATTCCTAAATTAAAGATGGAAAAAAAAGGTTGACCTGGCGCTTTATTACGCCAATGTGCTTCGTTGCTACTATCATGCCAGGCGGTTAAGGGTTTGCGAAACTGATAATCTTCTTTGGCATTGTTTGAAGTATAATAACCAGCCTCCCTGAAATACTGACTATGCATTTTAACTTGAGGGGTTGGCAGCGCCTCATAAGGTGTAATTCCTTCAGGGAATGGTGCCACTGCACTGGGCCGCATGGTTCGCATGTGCTGTGCTGCTATGCGATTCTGGTAAGTGCCCAATGCGATGGCAGCGCGGCTCGGCGCACAAACGCCAGAGGTAGAATAAACATTGGTATAACGAATTCCTTCTTCTGCCAGCTTGCTTAGATTTGGCGTTGCAATTGTGTGATCACCAAAAGGAGGAATGATAGGGCTTAGGTCTTCTGCTACTATCCACAGGATATTTGGGCGATCTGGTAAATTAGGCTCTGCAGCTATGCCCGCAAATTCATTTACACAGGTACCGAGTAGAATCGGTATTGATAAGCACAAACAGAGGCGTATTACTTTTCTTCTCACGGCTGGCTATCGCTATAATGAGTAGTTGATTAAGAGCTATTATTTACCATCCCATGAAGATTGACCACTACCATACCCGATATCTGCTATTGGTCCTTTGCTTCTGGCCTTGCCTTGCAGCCAGCGCAACTGAGTTGGGAATCTTTCAGCTCAGCAATGAGCGCCTGAATTACATGACAGATGTCGCGTTGTACAAAAAGCAAAATAATTTGCCTGTGGAAGATTTGGCGCGGGAACAAATTGTTATCGCAAATGCAGTGGCGGCGGCAGCCTCTCAAGGCCTGCAAGGTGAATCGATTGAATTATTTTTTGCCACGCAAATTGGAGTGGCCAAGGCCATTCAGTTCCGCAGCCTTGCCAACTGGATTAGCGAACCCGCTACTGGAACTACGCCGGATCTACTGACGGAGATTCGTCCTGCACTGAGCAGGCTCGGCGATGAAATTGTTATGAAGCTGGCAGAATTTATTGCAGCTGGGAATCTGATTAGCGAAGTACAGAGAGCATCATTTCATAGAGAAATCACTGCTGAAAATTTGAGCCTTGCGGATAATGATCGATTGTTTAACAGCCTCTTACTGGTTCGAGCAACGCAGGAATGATTGCCCCATAGGCTAGTCTGATTCACTTACGGTCCAGTTGCGGCCGGCAAATTCTAATCGCTTACACCTAATTAGAGAATATCGGCCTGCATCTTTTTGATAATCGCGTGATTACAGATCGGATTAAGAGTCTGCATAAATTTGGCACAACATAATTTACACGTCTTGAGGAAGAAATAGGAATTACAGCCGTGACAGCTGCAGCACAGTCAAAAACGATCGTTTAAATATGCGTTTCGTCCTGAAATAACGGTCGGTCTCGCGATTACCAAAAAGTACAAAGTATTGTTGAAGTATTCGACGGACACGTGCACTATATCTTGTTTGTTAGGCGCGAATCTGTGGTTTTATAAAGGCTAGAAGCCGAGCCAGATTTGCAAAGTTACAGGATAAAGAGCTTTAGCAGGAATTCACTACCGCGAGCTGTTTGCTCTTTCAACCTCGTCCTACTGACCTGTTAAACGCTACTTTCTCCTGTCAACCAGATGAGTTAGCAGCAAAAAAATAGCAAGTACTTTGTTCGCAGTAATAGTAAAAACCAGAATTAAGGACTAAGGCAATGTCGGTTGATATAACTATCACTTTAAGCGATGAAGACCTGGATAAATTCCAGGAAAGCGTTGATAAAGGAAAAGTTGCGGTTGAAGATTCCGCGAGCGCAGCGCAATTTGAAGAAGCAGCAGGTGCGATGATTGAGCAGGCGCGGTCTGTAGACCTACTGCCTTTTATTGCAGACAGACTGCTTAAATTGCAAATTCTGCTAAATATGATTCGCGATGAAGAATGGCAACTGAGCGATGATGAACGTAATAGTATTCGCAGCGCACTCTATTATTTCGTAGATCCGGAAGACGTTATTCCCGACCATATCCCCGGCATAGGGTTTCTTGATGATGCTCTATATGCTGAAATAGTGATCTAGGAATTGCGCATGGAAATATGGATGTATCAGGAGTTTTGCCAGTTTCGCATTGCGGAGGAAAACAGGCGCCGGAACAAAGGGCAAGATCCTCATGTTGGTCGCGAAGATTGGATAGCAGACAAACGCGCAGTCTTGCATTCGCGCATGCGCGAGCGCCGCGCTCTGAAATCTGGCGGCCGCGGCTGGCGGATGCGCCTGCTTTAACCTGCAATCGTTAGCCTGGGTATTACTGGGAAAATCTTAATGCAAAAACATAGCAATAGCAGGCCGATCCTTGTCGGCGCGATAATACTGGTCTGCTTACTGACCTACCCTCTTAGTTTTG
Organism: Gammaproteobacteria bacterium; assembly: GCA_028818225.1. GTDB lineage: Bacteria > Pseudomonadota > Gammaproteobacteria > Pseudomonadales > Pseudohongiellaceae > UBA9145. The sequence continues at coordinate 13,024 of JAPPOG010000019.1, forward strand.
CTCAGCAAGACATCGTATCTATCGATGAAAATATTCGCACAGCATTCCAGGATGTAACGTCTGACAATCGGGTTCAAAGCGCCCTGCGTTACATACTAGATACAGAACCCTTCAATGTGCAGGAACAGTTTCGCATCACTGAAATTCCAGCCCCGCCTTTTATGGAAGACAGGCGTGCTGCTTATTATCTGGAAAAAATGCGGGAGCGAGGACTGGAAGATGCTTATATCGACTCTGAAGGAAATGTCATTGGCGTTCGAAAAGGAACTGGCGACGGACCAACCTTTCTGATTGCCGCTCACCTGGATACGGTATTCCCGGCAGATGTGGATACGACTGTACAACTTCGCGGGGGACGTTACTATGCTCCCGGCATTGGTGATGACACAAGGGGTCTCGCTGTCTTGCTGTCCCTCATCAGCGCACTTGAAGAAAGTGGCATTGAAACGGTAGGCGACATAATGTTTACCGGTAATGTGGGTGAAGAAGGTCGTGGTGACTTGCGTGGTATCAAAGCGATTTTTCGCGATCATCCAAACATCGATGGGTTCGTCTCAGTCGATGGAGTTCGACTGCGACGAATAACTACGGGAGGAACCGGTAGTCGCCGTTTTGAATTTCATTTCAAGGGACCGGGCGGACATTCATTTGGAGCCTTTGGTTTAGCCAGTGCTATTCATGCCATGGGTCGGGCCATTGCCAAGATTTCAGAATTCGAAACACCCAGTTCTCCCAAAACAACGTTTACGGTAGGTACAGTAGAAGGTGGCACGTCAGTTAATTCTATTGCCGCAGATGGCATTTTCGCGATCGATATGCGCTCTAACGACAGAGAAGAGTTAGCACGACTGGAGCAGCGAGCGAAAGAAGCAGCGCTGGAAGCTGTGGCTGAAGAAAATGCTCGTTGGAACAATGGTGAAATTACTGTGGATTTTAACCTGATCGGCGATCGACCGGTTGGGCGCACACCAACGGAAAGCCCAATTGTGCAAGTTGCCGCCCTTACCTTTGACGAACTGGGCATTAATCTTCAGGAACTGGGTATCTCCAGTACGGACTCCAATGTGCCAATGTCATTAGGTATTCCGGCTATTACCATAGCAGGAGGAGGTAATGGCGGAGGATCTCATTCACCGGGAGAATGGTTTATGCCAGTAAACTCTCATCTTGGACCACAGACAGCCTTGCTGGTGACGCTATCACTGGTTGGTATCGATGGCATGACTGAGCCGCTGCTCGAGGAAATTGGGGACTAGCTCAATTTTTTCTGATAAGGCAGATGAGAGAGCACACCATGCAAGCCATGCTCTTCGCAGCCCTGGCAAAACCAGGCGCGGGCCGCGCTTCCATCAGGATTCTGCAATTTCAGAGTAATTGCTTTTCAATCATCAAGACTGGCGGATAGCCTTTCGCTAGCCGCCAGATAATCTTCCATGAATTCATACACAATAGCTTTCGCCGATTGGGTGCTACTCATAAGACCAACACCTTGCCCCACCCAGGATGTAACCAACTGATTCGCCCCATCGTGGCCGACTTCCGCCAGTTTGGTCACTCGCGCCAGCGGCGCTTCAGTTACCTGTGATTGCAAGGGCATGGGCAACGGCTCCGGGGCATCGCTCGCTTCCCAGGCATCGGTCCATGGCGAACGCAATTGCCTGGAATGTTTGCCAGTGCGCGAGCGAGAGCGAATGGTTTCCCTGGACGACGCTTTCAACATTTTTTCTTTAAGAACTGGCGGGGTGTCAGATTCAGCGCTGGTTAGCCATACGGATCCAGTCCACACTCCCGCCGCACCCATTGCCATGCAGGCAGCCATCTGTTTTCCCGTTACGATTCCACCTGCTGCTAATACAGGTACGCCCGATCCCTGCAACGCACCACAGATCTCCGGTATGAGCACCATGGTTGGCACATCGCCACAGTGGCCCCCGGCTTCAGTACCCGAAGCAACTACGATATCGACTCCGGCTTGAACTTGCTTGAGCGCATGTTCTTTCGTGCCAATCAAAGCTGCCGTTGCTACGCCTTTCTGTTTAGCAATATCGATCATATAGGGAGGTGGAACCCCAAGCGCGTTAGCAATCATTTTAATCGGATGAGAAAAAGCCACGTCAACGATATTGCCTGCCTTAGCTTTGGTTAAGAATGAATTGCGCTTATAACCTTCATAGACATCTGTGGAATCTACCTGATGCCGCTCCAGAATCCCGCTTGCAAAATCCTTGTAATCTTGTGGCACGCGCTTCTGAATAGCATCGACTGAATCGCTGTCTTCAGTTACTGCCATGCTAGTAGGCGCAATCAGATCCACACCATAGGGTTTGCCTTCGATGTGTTCATCTATCCAGTTAAGCTCTACTTCAAGATCTTCGGTCGAATAACGGGCTGCGCCCAATACACCAAAGCCTCCAGCCTTTGACACTTCCACCACCACATCACGACAATGGCTGAATGCAATTAAGGGAAATTCTATGTCGAGTAAATCGCAAATGGGTGATTTCATAACTTCTCAGGGAAAATTTCAGGATTCCCGCTTAGCCCGAAAGCTCAGTGGGTATTGTTGATAGAGTTTAAAGAATTCTTGCAAAGAGAATTCACTTAATACTTTCTGGCTATAACCGCGGCGTCGATTTCGGTACTCATCGTAATTTTTGTATCGCAGGGTATGCAGGCATTGCTTGCACATGACAAAACCATGCTCAACCACACTAATATCACCACTAGGGCGAATCTTTAACAGATTATAGTCATCTGCAAGTCTGGTGAGTATCCCAACAATCGAGGACCAGACCGCAACCCCCAGTCCGTCGATCATGATCGGCACACTGGCTTCGATATTGGCACTATCGAATTGCATTAAGCCAAAGGCTATACCCAGGAAGGTACCAAAGATGCCGAAGCTGGTGAGAATCGAAGGCGCAGTTCTAACCGTCTGAACAGAGAAACTTGGACCATGAAAATACAGGATAGCGACTAACATCGCCCCTATTAAAACCCAGGTGATTGTAGTGAGATCGTTGAGTATTTCCATGAACCTTCTGGCTTGAGCAAATTGACCCTTGCCCAGGATTCCAACGCTATTTTACAGACAAAAAACCCGCTGGAAGGCGGGTTATATCGCAGTGCGAAAGATTTGAGACAGAATCCTGGCGCCCTTACTGTTTCAGTTAGACGCCAGGATTATGCTTTAGTCTTGCTTGCGCAAATGTCCGTACAATAACTCTTCAGTAAACTCCACACATTTGTACTCAAGCAACTGCATGTTTTCCTCCAGACGACGGTAGAGTGGTAAACGAACAGTCCAGGGCCTGGTATAAACGTTTGGATCTTCCAGGGTCGCCTCATACATGACTACGTTTGGCCCCATATGGGTGTAACGCTCGGTGACCTTTAAGGCTTCTGTATGGTGATTACCCGCGTGATCAAACCAGGTGTCCGGCACCTGGTCGGTTACCTCGATTACTAATGTGTCACCTTCGTAGTAGGCCAGATTGTGGCCCATCCAGGAATAGATTGGCGCTTCGAAGTCTGGCTGGTCAACATAGACAATGCGGCTGGCGCTGGCAAATTCATAGGCAAACACAATGTGTGCCGGCGACTGAATTATCTGAAATGGGAAAGGCAAATAGTTTGCCCGCGGTATTCCGGGCATATAGCACTTCACTACTGGATCTAAAGCTAGCCAGTCAGCCTTGTTTTCTTGCTGTTGCTGGCGGGCTTCTGCTGTATAGGGAATTTCTCCCCCCTCCACAATGCCAAGTCCGGCTGGAATTGCACCGATAGCGCCAAGCTCGAACATTGGGCCGAAATCGGCAGCATGAGGTTCGATGTTGTAGTGGGCACTACCGATAGCCTGCCAGATTCCATTGAAATCTGGCTTACCGTCTGCCGTTCGTGGAATATCGCCCTGGGCATAGAGACTGCCGGTGAGGCTAAAAAGGGCAAAGATTGAGAGAAGCGCGATGAACTTCTGTCGGATACTTAACATGCTCTTACTCCGTCGTTGTTTTTGTTAGCTGCGAGCAATTAATCGTTCTGCAGGCCAAGGATTCTAACACAGCAAATTGCGGAAACTCGTAAAAAATTAGCGGATTCTTTGCTTCGAGCAATTGGATTTTATATTGACAGTCTAGCGCTAGAAGCGCCACCATCTGGTGTTTCTAACCGATTTTAGGACGAGGATAATGAAGCTTACCCGCCGTAACCTGATCAAGAGTGCTGTCGGTATCGCCGCAGGTGCCAGCCTGCCCGCTTCCATTCTGGCTCAGGCGCCGCTGAACATGATAACGATTCCGTCATCAGGTCAGCAGGTTCCTCACATCGGCATAGGCTGCCGCAACTATCGCGGTTCTCTCAACTCCGCAGAAATGCCAGTTTTTCGCGACACGTTTGCGACCTTCCATCAGGGCGGTGGCAAGGTAGTAGATACCTCGCCTAACTACGGCAATTCCGAAGAAATTATCGGCCATATAATGAGAGACCAGGGGATTAGAGATGATTTATGGATTGCCACCAAGGTTGATCGTGAAGATAGGGAGAGCGGCATCGAGCGAATGGAAAATTCATTCGCATTGCTAGGCGGTGAAAGCTTCGAATTAATGCAAGTGCATAATCTGAGGGGAACAGAAACTCAGCTGGAAACCATGAAGGCCTGGAAGCAACAGGGACGCTTTCGCTACATCGGGATTACAACTTCCAATGATCGTCAATACAGTGCCATGGAAGCAGTGATGAATGCACATGACCTGGATTTCATCCAGGTGGACTACTCCCTTGGCAATCGCAATGCTAACGACCGTCTTCTTCCGCTAGCACTGGATCGCGGCATCGGTGTGTTAGTCAACTTGCCCTTTGGTCGCGGTAGATTATTCAATGCAGTGGGTGATCGCCCTCTCCCTGATTGGGCGGCGGATATTGATGCCAGTAGCTGGGCGCAGGTATTTTTGAAATATGTCATGTCCCATCCCAGTGGCGCTATACCAATTCCGGGCACGACCAAGCCGCATCACGCAGAAGATAATCTCAATGCAGCACGCGGTCGATTGCCGGATGCCACTCTTCGTGCTGAAATGGAACGATTCATCGATCCACTACTTTGACATTCGCTGCATAGTCTGAGGTAGCCACGCTGGAAACCCTGGCCCGACTTGAAGAAACTGCAATCAGCATCTGGTTTCGAGAATCCGGAGCGGCATTCTTCTCTACGCTTACGCTCCATTCTCTGTCCATGGCTGTTGTGGTCGGCATTAATTTTGCCATTGCCTTACGTCTGATTGGCTGGGTGCCACAATTTGCACTAAATCCTTTTCAACGCTTCTACCATCTACATTGGCTAGGTGCAGTTATTGTTTTATTGTCAGGCCTCGGCTTGTTGCTGGCCTATCCTGCCAAGGCGCTCACCAATCCGGTTTTTTATTTAAAGTTTATTGCTCTTGGTGGCGGATTGCTCATTGCCGCCTGGTTACAAAAGCAGATAGTTAATCATTCAATTTCCAAAATTCCTGCACAGAAATTGAAAATTATCGCTGGAATATCCATTGTACTTTGGATAATGGCAATTACTGCTGGTCGATTTCTCGCCTATACCAATAGCGTTTTGCTTGCTTCGAGGTTTTTCTAGTCATGATAGATATCCTCTCATATTTTTCCAACACAACAGGCATCTATGCTTTCATGAATTCCCCCTGGGGATGGCCCACGGCGGAATCTATACATTTCCTCGGACTTTGTGTGTTGATTGGTACAGTTGGTGTATTCGACTTTCGCATGCTCGGCATTGGACAGGGAATTGAATATGCAGATTTACACAAATTAGTTAAATTTGGCGTAGCCGGATATTTACTAAATGTGATAACTGGCACGATGTTTTTAACTACCGCACCTGATCAATATATTTACAATCCGGCTTTCCAAACCAAGATGCTGTTTATGTTACTTGCAGGACTAAATATGCTCTGGTTTTATGCCACTACCTCGCAGCAGGTAAAAGCAACAAATGGCGAAATTGCGGTATCCAATAGGGCAAAGATTATTGCGGCAGTTTCCCTGTTAAGCTGGAGCATAATCATTATTTGTGGACGCCTGATTACCTATTTTAGGCCCCCTTATCACTGGTGTCTCTGGTGTTAGCGACAAGAGCTGGTAAAAAGCACAGCAATTGCTGAAAGGCAGTTCCGGCTTGGGAGTTCCACTCTATCAGCTATGGCATCTGCCGTTATAGCCTTGAACAAGTAGCCATTAAAAAGCTTGCCGGCTGAGGGCCTGATATCTCAGCATTGCGGGCCTCAGGTTTCGTTTTTACTGCGGCTTTTGTTGAACTTAGCTTATAGCTGCTTTAGTCTCACTGCCCTTGGTTTTTTCCTAAAATCCTTTATCCCTGGAATCTCTGTGTGGATCTGAGTAAAACCTATCAGCTTGGTAGCTTTGAAATTCGCATTAACTGGCATATTGCTGGGTGTGTGGCGATTACAGCCATTACCTTTGCCAATCTGGGTCTGTGGCAGCTCGATCGTGCCGCAGAAAAAATTGAAGCGCAGCAGGTGTTAGAAGCGGAACTAAGAGAGAATGCGGGAGCGATTGAAGACATTCCTGCCGGACATTTACACCCCGCTAATCCTGAGATGCGCAATCGTCATGTGCAACTGAGAGGGGAATATGTCAACGAGCGCACGATTCTGGTACTCGCTGAATTCTTCGATGATCAAATCGGTTATGGGGTAGTAACCCCGTTTCGGCTGGCAAGTAATGATGCCCTCGTCCTGGTTCATCGTGGCTGGACCACCGGGATGTTGCCACCTGACGTAGCTCCCGTGCTAAGGCCAGTAGAGGGACCGGTAGAGGTCTCGGCCCAGGTTTTTGTGCCACCAGCCAATGCCAGGATATTCCCCAGCCAGATCAATGCGGCGGAATGGCCTTTGCGGGTGCGCAGCCTGGAAATAGATGTAATTTCGGATATTCTCGATGAACCGATTTTTCCCTTCGAAGTGCGCATCACCGCAGATCAGCCCGGCACCCTGGTGCGCCACTGGCCAGCGGTAAATCCTGATGTGAACCAGAATTTATCTTATGCAATTCAATGGTTTAGCTTCGGGCTTCTGATTGTTTTCATTGCCTTGCTAGCCAGTAGCAACCTGTGGAGCCTGATGCGCGGCCCGGAACGCCTATAACGCATTTGCTCAATTTATGAACAGCAGACCAGGGGCTTGTAAAATTCAGTTATCAATTTCCGCGAAATTACTGTTCAAAAACCGTTAAGACACTGATTTTTACCGCAAATTGTAACGAGCAAACGTTCAAAAAGTACTCCAAAAATGCTAAGGTGCGCATGGTTTACTGCGTCCCCACACGCCGTAAATGCCCAAGTCATTTAAGCTATGAGGAGTAGCGACACTATGCGCATGATTCCCGCGAAATCTCTGTTCAGTGGTGCTGCATTAGCGGCCACATTCCTGTTAACCGGGGTTGCTTCGGCACAATCAACTGAAGTCACTTTCCATAAGGACATCGAACCCATTCTGCAGCGTAGCTGCCAGAACTGTCATCGTGACGGTGGAGCAGGACCTATGCCACTCGTAACTTACGAGCAAGTTGCCCCTTTTGCAGGACTGATTGAATACAAAACCGGTCTGCGTGACCGGGCCGGAGCCATGCCTCCCTGGTACATGGAGAAAGACGTCGGTATTCAAGCCTATAAAGACGATCCTTCTCTGAGCGAAGCAGAAATTAATGCCATCTCTGTTTGGGCTCGCAGCGGCACTCCCAAGGGCGATACAGCAGATGCCCCAACACCTCTAGTGTTCGATGACTCGCTGAAGTGGCGCGCAGGTGAGCCTGATCTAATCGTCAAGACTGAGCCTGTAACCAAACTTGCCGGCACTGCTGACTGGTGGGGCGAAATTCCATCGGTACCAACCGGATTGACAGAAGATCGCTACGTCAAGTCAGTGGAGATCGTTGAAGTCAATGATGTTGATAACCAGGTAGGTACTGGAAGAGACACCGTGGGTGGTCGCTATATTTTTCACCATATGATCTGGGCAACTGCACAGATGGACGAGAGTGGTGATCGTCTGCCGGGTCTTTCCATTCCATGGCCAGTGCACGAAGTTGGTCGTAATGCAGATATCTTCGACGAAGATGCTGGTCGACTGTTAAAAGCTGGTTCCTATATCGTTTCTGACTCTGTGCATCTTCACTCAAATGGCCGTGACACCACTGGTCACTTAGAAATCGGATTCCGTTTCCACGATGAAGGCTATGAGCCCAAGTATCAAAGCGCATTCATCGGCCTGGGTAATGGTGTGGATATAAGCATAGCTGGCAATGAATCAAACCAGGAATTACATGCTTACACAGTTCTTGATCAGCACACCAAGATCATTACTTTCGAACCGCACCTGCATGCTCCAGGTGAGCGCATGTGCCTCGAAGCGATCTGGGGCTATACAGTTGAAACCCTCTCCTGTGTTGGTTACGACCATAATTGGGTTCGGGGTTATCCTTACGCTGAAGATGCGGCGCCATTGCTGCCTAAAGGAACTATCCTGCACATCATCGGATACATGAACAATTCAGAAACTAACCCGAATGTTCCAGATCCACGCAACTGGCAGGGTTCGGGTAACCGCTCTGTAACTAATATGTTTATCGACCTTGGCATCAGGGTAACCATGACCGATGAGCAGTTCCATGAAGCCATGGAAGAGCGACGACAAAATCTCAACATGGGACCAAATGATCATGTCATTGGTTGCCCTCTTTGTGGTGCGCCATTGGTTGCTCCTATTGCTGAAGAGGATGAAGAAGACAATAACGAAGTAGCTGCCAGCGACTAGGGTATTGCTATGCAAGCAAGAGTAATTGAAATTAGCAGCAAAGCTGGGAAGGCTTTGCTGCTTGCATTTTTCATAAGCACCGGTTCTCTTTCCATCCACGCCCAAACCTATCAATTCGGCCAACATGTCGAGCCGGCTTTCGAAGGCTGGCGCCCAAATCCTGATGGCTCATTTAATATGATGTTTGGCTATATGAATGAGAATTGGGAAGAAGAGCCAGATGTGCCGATTGGTGAAAACAATAATTTTTCACCCGGTGAAGCGGACCGCGGCCAACCAACTCATTTCCTGCCCAGACGCAATCGCTTTACTTTCGAAGTAACTGTGCCTTCTGACTGGGGTGATCGGGAATTAGTATGGACCCTGAATGTTAATGGCGTCGAGCGTAAAGCCTATGGCACGCTGCGCCAGGATTACCTGGTAGATAACATGGTTATCGCCAGTGAAACTGGTTCATTAGGAGCTGGCACCAGCAGTCCCGAATCGCGCGCTAATGTACCTCCAGTTGTTACTGTGCAGGGAGACAATGTGCGAGTTACCCGTGTCGGCGAGCCGGTCACGATTGTCACGCACGTATGGGATGACGGCTTGCCTGAACGACGTCGCGAAACGACCAATACCGCGGAAGAACTGGAACGTCGCATGATGCGCCGCCCAACTCAGGTCACTGTGGGTAAGGTAAATGGCTTGTTCCTCTCCTGGAATGTCTATCGTGGCGAAGGCACTGTAACCATCGATCCTCCTCTGCCCAAGCCATGGGAAGATACACGCGCTTCTGCTAATTCTCCCTGGGGTGACCTGTGGTTGCCGCCTGAAATTCCTGAGGATGGCATTTACAATGTAACAGCCACATTCGATAAACCTGGCTCTTATGTATTATGGGCCAGAGCTGATGATGGTGGTCTTTATCATGACGCCTACATTACTGTGCATGTCGAATAGTAAAAAACGTAAGTAAAAAAGGGCAGCGTATCTGCCCTTTTTTGTGCCTATGATGTTTTTCACTTAGATAGTTAATATTAGACTTGGCACTTTAGTTATTGTTATTTGGGTTATTGATCGGAAGCTCTTCATTAAGTTCAATTGTGAATGGAGGATCGTAACGTGGCGGATCCTGGTTAATGATGATGTCTGTGCGGGGCGGCGGCACATATTGAATTGTCGGGTCGCCATAGCGCTGCAATAATAACGTCTCTTCTGACGCTCTGGTTACCGATGGGCGCTCTGCATCGGGTCCAAAAGAGAAACTAAAGCTGCCCCTCACCAAGCGGTCATTAGCCGCGAGAATCGCCCAATCTGCAGTGTAGTAAACAGCGGGCTCCAGTCGCGGCAAATCCCATTCATAAAAATCACGGGCAAAAGGTGAGTAACGAAAACTGATGTCTACCCAATCTCTTTGCTCATTACGCAGGGTTAGTTTTACCAATCGCACGGCATCGGGAAATTGCAGGTTGAGTAATTCTGGCGCAGCCGCTAAGACAGCATCATCGTCTGGAGTGGTTTCTGTTTTCGCAGCAATTCCTGTAACATCCGCGGGTTGCCTATGAACGGTAGACGCAAAGGGCTGTGCCAATACTGATGATGTCAGCATCGCACTCAAACTTATCAGAGAAATAAGGCTAAAATTTCCAGTCTTCACAATTGCGTCTATATTCAATCAACTCAAGAAGTTAAGGGGCGAAGAATAGCACAGAGCGTCCAATTTTTAGAGCAGACTGAAACGGAATTACGATTTTAAGAATGCAGTTATCAGATTTAAAAACAATACTTACTCGGCTGGAAGCGAGTGAGGAAAACATTACAGAGTTCGATGAAAGCTGGTCACAAGGTCGTTCCGCTTACGGCGGGATTGCCACAGCCTTTGCCGTGACCGGCATGCGTAAAATGCTATCCACTCCCAAACCACTACGTTCTCTCATGGTCTCATTTATTGCTCCCGTACCACCAGGAAAAGTGAAAGTCGATGCGCGCATCCAGCGGGAAGGAAAAAATGTCACTCAGATGGAAGGTAATGTGATCTGCGGCGGCCAATTGTGCTTACAAGCAATGGCTGCATTCGGTAACCCAAGAGAAGGGCTCAAAGTTGTTCGAGACAGGGACTTTAAGCCTTCTCCACGGGAATCAGGTGTTGAATTTCAGGACCATAAAAAACGGGTGCCCGGTTTTCTGCAATTCTTTGAAGGCGCCTGGGTCGATGGCGGACTACCTTTTGGTGGCAAGCCGAGCAATGAGCTGAATTTGTGGATTCGGCACAAGTCCGATATGTCTGGATTGGAGGCCGAGAAAATCGTCACCATTTGCGACATTCCGCCGCCGGTTATTCTTTCTTATTTTGATAAAGGGCCTATACCTTCCAGCTCTTTAACCTGGTCTTTGGAATTTGTTGTACCTCCCAGTGAAGTTAAAACTGATTGGTTTTATCTTGAGTTTGAAGTGGACGCGGCAGCTGATGGCTACACACAGCAATCTGGTAAAATCTACGATGAAACGGGCCAGCTTTGCGCCCTGTCCAGGCAATGCATGGTTTATTTTGGCTAAACTGGTCCAACATAATTTGCTAAAATTATGAAATCGCTGGAACGATATTAAGCATGAGAATATTTCCTGGAGTTACTGCTGCACTTGTATTGCTGCTCACTTGCAATGTGACGATGGCTCAGCATAGCCATGGCATTCTTACGCCTGGTGTCACTTTTCCGCAAGATGACGCGGTACTCATTGATCCGCCAAAAATGGTAACCATGAGCTTTCGAGTGGATGTGCGTTTACTGAAGCTTGCGCTATACACTGCAGATGAGCAATGGATAGACATAGGATTTCAATACGATCCCAGTCGCATGAATAACAATTTTGTTTTACCTATTCCTTTCGAATTGCCTGCTTCAGAATACTATATTGCGCGCTGGTCCGTTACAGATGATGTAAGGGGCCTGGTAAATGGTGAATTTAAATTTGCTTTCGGACCCGGCGCAATCCCACCATCGGAAACTATCGAGTCGCGGGTAAGTGACCGGGAAGAGGTACTACCTTCTACCGGATCCTATCGTTTGGAAACCCTGCAATAGTTTCTAGCGGAACTTGAATCCCTTGTCCTCAAGAAAGCCTTTCATATGCGGTCGAGACTTCTCAGAGAGCAGCGTTGCAACCTGTTCAGACCAACTAATACCATGCCCACCCCCAGTTCGAGTGCGGTAGTATTCTCTGATTCGATCGTCATATTCCTCAATCGCTTGTTTGTCGCCTTCTTCGTCATAGCATTCTCGTTTTACGATAACTGAGAGCGGCAGGCGTGGCTTTATTTCCGGATCTTGATCCGGATAACCAAGACATAAACCGAATACCGGATACACCCCTTTTGGTAATTGCAGTAATTCGGACACCGGACCGGGATTATTGCGGATGCCTCCAATGTAACAAATACCGAGACCGACAGATTCTGCGGCGGTGACCAGGCTCTGGGCCATCAAGGCTACATCGACAGTGGCGATTATAAAGTGCTCCGTGAAATCACCTTCAAAGGGTTTTCCATAAGCTTCGCAATAATTTCCCGCTCGCTTCAGGTCTGCACAAAAAATCATAAACTCAGCTGCTTTTGCAACATAGGGCTGGTTACCGGCAAGCCTGGCAAGCTCCTCGCGAGTTTCTGGTTTTGAGACTCTAATAACCGTCGATCCCTGCAGGAAACTGGAAGTCGCTGCTGCCTGTCCAGCTTTGAATAACTCTTCCATTAATTCCGGCTCGATAGCCTGATCGGTAAATTTGCGAATACTACGATGCGATTTCAGTAAATCGATTACTGAGCTCATGAAATTTTCCTTCTAATAATTCTGTTTATGCTGGTTTAAATTGAGTCGGTGAGATTATCAAGGAATGCCGGTACAACGTCATTCGCTAAATTCGATTCCGCATTAAATAGCAGAATCATGCCCACATTAGCCTCTGGCACAAAAGCCATCTCACTGCGAAAGCCTCTTACACCACCGCCGTGATGGATGGCACGAATACCTTTATAGTCAAAAACACGCCAGCCAGTGGCATAGTATGCTTTTTCCAATCCACTCCAACGATTAAAGTAGTTACCATAAGGCGTGGGAATAATCGGCTCGTGTAGATCGTCTAGAAAATCGCTCGGCAGAACCTCGGGAAAGGCTCCCAGGTTCGCCCGAATCCACATCGTCATATCAAAAATACTGGCATTAATTCCTGAAGCTGGTGCAACTGAGTAATAGGCCGGATTCGTGGTTGTGGTTCGCCAGTTTCCTCGCACCAGACGATGTGGTGCGGTGGCATCGGGACTCTCCAAATAAGGCTCCATGCCAACGGACGCAGAAACCATACCAAGGGGCCGAAATATCTCTTCTGCAAGATAGCGTTCGTAACTTGCGCCGGTGGATTCTTCGACGACATCAGCAATCAGGGAAAAAACCACATTTTGATAGCCGTAACATTCTCCCGGTGAACACACTGTTGGTATCTGATGGAATTTATCTTTAATTCGCTCGTATGCAACGCCATCATCCAGCATGTTGGAATAAGAATGGGGCATCAAGCCTGTGGAATGAGATACCAGATGTTTAAGCGTTATCTCCTGGGATAGTGACTTGTTTCCAATACGCAGCTGTGGAAATAAATCGGTGACCCTTGTATCCCAGTTTTGATACTGATTATCAACAATCATTGCTGCCGCGGTGCCGGCAAAGGTCTTGGACATAGAAGCTATTCTGAAGACCGAGTCTGTCGTAACGGGGACATCGGCACTAACTTCTTTTTTGCCCCATGTTTGCAAATACATAATGCCTTCGCGGGATACGATGGCTAATGCAGCACCGGGAATTCTTTTCTCATCTGCTTCTGTTTTTATCCAATAGATAAACTCTCGAAAATCGTAGTTAAACTGTGGCGCAGAAAGATCATCATTGGCATTCACAGTTCCAGCCAGCATGATGCTGCAGGTGCACATAAAATAGCACTGCAGTAATTGAAATAGTTTGGCACGAATCACGATATGGGATTTGGTAGAAAAGCTGAACTTTGGTTTTTTGAGTATTTCCTTAAACCTGCTGCTATACGCTAATGTCGCCGCAGCAAGCGAAGTTATCACGGCCTGAATTGTATAGGAACCCCGATTGTCCGCTAAGTTCCTCAATTGGCGACAAAAAAAGGCCGACTCAACATTTAGTAAGTCGGCCAATTGGGGGAACTTTTTAGTGCATGCAGGGCTGAATCCCGGGTATTGCTGGACTCAGCTCCTTCGATGCTCAGGGTACAAAGAGCAGCATAGGCTGGCCTTCGCGAATTACCGTTAGCGCGTAATAGCTACCCCCCTCCTCGATTGCCGCATTAAACGCCGGCAAGTCTTGAATTTCCCGCCGATTTACCTGGGTAATAATGTCACCCGGTCTTATGCCGGCGGTTGCGGCCCGGCTCTGGGGATCAATCCTCACAACCTCCACTCCAGTGTCAGCAAATTCGCTTGAATCAGGGCCGAGGCTTCGCAATTGGGCTCCTCGAAAGTCACCATTGTTGGCGGGATGAGAATCTGCTCCGGGGGCCCGACCTTCTATCCCGCCAATCACAGCATCGGCCGTCATGCGTTGATCGCCGCGGTAAAATGTAAGTTCGACTGTCTGGTCTCTGCGCATCAGACCAACGATGTTGCGCAGCTGCCGACTGCTATTAACTTCCTCCCCATCGATCCCGACGATGACATCAGAAATTTGTAAGCCCGCGCGTTCTGCCGCACTATCTGCCATGATTCTGGTAACTACCGCACCGGCATCAACTTGTATGTCCAGGGATTCAATAATCTCGGGAGTCGCGTTAACAATATTTACTCCCAGAAGACCGCGACGAACTTCACCGTCTCTTTCCAAATGAGTAACTACAGCTTCAACCATATCTACAGGGACTGCAAAACCAACACCATTACTCCCTCCGTTGCCGCTAAGGATAACGGTGTTAATGCCGATCAAATGACCTTCCATGTCAACTAACGCTCCCCCCGAATTTCCCAGATTGATCGCAGCATCAGTCTGGATATAGTCTTCATAATTGTTATTGTTCAATCCGTTTCTTCCCAGAGCACTTACGATGCCTGAGGTTACGGTCTGCCCAATTCCAAATGGATTGCCTATTGCAACCACGTAATCCCCCACCTGGACTGTGTCGATGTCGGCAAACTCCAACGCGGTAAGGTTATCGGCATCAATCTGGAGAAGAGCGACATCAGTTTCCGAATCACTGCCAATTAATGTCGCTTCCCGCGTTCTGCCGTCGTTTAGCTGTACGGTAATGGTGGCAGCATCGTCGATGACGTGATGATTAGTCACAATATATCCCTGGTTCGCATCTATGATGACGCCGGATCCTGCTCCCTGCGCAAAAGGACGTGGATCGCGCTCCCGACCAACGTTCGGATTTTGTTCGAAGAACCGTTTTACCGTATCCGGTAACTCTTCACTGTTAAAGAAAAAGCGCGTGCTGGTAGGCATCGATTTGACCACCCGAATGTTTACTACTGCAGGTGTTACCGTTTCCAGCATGGGCGCCAGAGTAGGTATCCCCTGCTGCCTTGCTTCTTCACTCAGCGCCATTCCCTGGGACATCCAGGCAATGAGGACAGTTAACCCAACCAGTAAGGCTGATAGTTTTTTGTGACCCATTTTCGATCTCCTTAACAATTTGCTGTATTCCCTGCTTGGGAATCTCACAGGGTCGAAAATAGGGCTGTTTGCGGTGAATAACCTGAAATTGAGGTGAAATTTATATCCAGAAAACCTGTAGATAGAGAAAAACCCTCGAAAGCCGGTCCTATTGAATTAAAATGTCGCTATCTCGCTAATTTTGTGAACCAAAACGAGCCCAGGCATCGTCAAAGTAGTAGCAAGTAAAGAGGAAGAGGCTGGCAGTGAAAAGGCTGAAAGACCACTGCTCGTCTCTGCAGTTCAAATGAAGGAGAGCCCAATGACTGCGGCACAAGCGATTCAGCTAGATAACACTGAAAACAACGTCGCGCTCACGGAAGATTTTTGTATTGGGATGTGGCGTGTTTGTCCTGCCCTGAATCGAGTAGAGTTGCGAAGTGGTACCCTGAGTAGACACCTCGAACCCCGGCTTACCAAGTTACTCTGCTATCTTGCCGCCAATCAAGGCAAGGTCATTTGCCGTGAGGAACTGGTCAACCTTCTCTGGCCCCGGGTGATCGTGAATGAAAACTCGCTAACACGGGCTGTTTCAGAACTGCGCAAACAGCTTGTTATTACAAACGACCCCAATTCGACTTATATCGAAACAATTCCGAAGCGCGGTTATCGACTTCTAGTCTCTGTAGAAAGCGCTTCAGCAACTGTGATTCTGCCGGCCAGGAAATACTTCGTCCCTCATTTCAACAGGTCAAATCACCTCGGATTTGCCGCGCTTTGTTTTAGCCTGGCCAGCGTGTTGTGGTTCACTCAAAATATGGGAAGTTCAGCTCTGCCTGATTTTGAACAATCATTATTGCTGGCAGATGAAGTAGTAGGAGAAAAAGCTTATTTTGGCGGTAAGGTTTCCCCCAGCACCAGCGAATCAGACACACTGATGGATGAATTAATCGAAGCACCAATTATTAACGAGGCAAAAACCCATTTTGCCTATATTCAGTATGATCAAACTGGCTCAACTATTTACATTGGTGATATCGCCGAAGCAATGAAGGAACCGATTCCGGCGTATAACAGCTCAGACAAGTTATTCAACCTGGCCTGGTCACCCATTGGGAATTCTCTTTTGTTTGCCAAACAAGGCAAGTTGACCACTGCCGCATTATTTTCCGACAGTACCAGCAACGTTGATCTCTACAGTTTGGATATCAATTCCTTCGAAGTTTTCCAGTTAATTGAGCAAACCCCAAAACCTGAAAGTAAAGCATCAGGCTTAAACCTCACTTAATTCCTCGGGCAACGGAATTTGACAGGAAATCGGCCCGGTCACATCTGGTGATCGGCCGGTCCCACGATTGTAGAAAAATAAGACGTAACAATAAGGATAAGTACGGCAACGATTGATTCAATTGCTATGGATCGTCGCAGTACCAGTACTCCCCTCTCTGACTGAATGGCTGGTGTAAGCCTGAATTTATTGATCGCTGCAATGGCAAGTATCCCTGTCACCAGCAGCAATTTGACCAATAGCGCAATTCCATAGGGAGTGGTAAAGATCTCCGCCAGGGAATGAAATAATTCCAAGAGCATGAGCACACCGGCAATAATTAGCACCAACACGATCACGATGGCATTATCTCCGAACCTCTTCATGGACCTTTGCAGGAAATCCAGATTGTCGACATAAGTAAGTCTGTGCAAGGGAATGAGCGCACCAATCCAGGCAGCAAAGGCAAAAAAGTGCAAAGCGATCGCCAGTTTGGCGATTGGGCTCAGCACAGATACATGACCGGAAAAACGAAAACTGAATACGATTAAAAGGAACGCAACAAGATTGATCGTGTTGAGTAATTTGTAAAATGCTTGAGTGGGTGGTCGATCCATCGTAGCAAGGCGGTGCAGGTAAAATAAACCGGCGACAAATACCAAGACAAATCCAGCCAACCTGAAGAAGGTAGTATCTCCAAGTTGGGTATCCAGAAAGATTGACGCCATGCCCCAATCGAACATGCCCGGGATGCCGCTGCCCATTACCATGCCAATCTGAATAAAAAAATTGAACAGTGCGCCTTGAAATCCAACAAAGGCACCTAGCGTGATATAGCGAATATTACCGAGTACAGTACGACGAGTACCGTCGTTGTAGAGATACAGACAAAGACTACCACCGACTATGCTGGCAGCTCCGAAATATAAGAAGAGTTTACAAACCAGGCTTGCTATTTCCCAACTATTGGGGATGAGAGACATCTAATAACAAGCCTGTTGCAGAAAAGAATACGTTATTCTGCTGAAGAATTTGGATCTACAGTAAAACTAAAGGTATTTGTCAGTGTGTGGCCGTCAGCACCTATAGCAGCCCATTCAACAGTAAACTGACCGGCATGCATATTCGGTGTTTCTACCCGGTAATTGGCCACTGGATCAGCCTGTACCTGGAAGTTAGTAGGCATTTCATGATCGGGCGCTTTTAACTCCAACTTTATCAGTCTGACTGGACCATTGAAAACCAGGTCTATGTGACCGGGCGCCGCCTTAACAGTCACGCCATCGGCTGGGGTTGATTCCTTCAACGCAGTATGGGCTTGGGCCAACATAGGTAGGCTTAATATCAGCAACCAAACCATGGATTTAGCAATTCGTGTCAATTTCATAATATTACCTTTGCACGCCAGAACCTTGGCCGGCGGGTAGATTATGTTTTTGAAGAAGGAATTATCTCAGCTTTCGCTGTTACGCGCCTGTAATTTTTGACAAAGAGTGGCATATTCGTGGTTTCTGCAACAAATTGTCGCAATTCTTAATCCTTTTTCTGCCAAAGTTGAGTCTGGGGAGACAGGTTGATCTCGTCAATTACTGTCCCTGGTCTCGCCTTTAATACTGTGAGCAACACTTCAGCTACATCTTCAGGGAGAATGGCATTTTCGGGTGCTTGGCCAGGTTCGAAATGTAAATCTTCAAAAAAAGGCGTCCTCACAGCACCTGGATTCAGAATAGAAACACGCACCTGGGAGCGAGCACACTCATCACGGATAGATTGGACAAAGCCCCTTACTGCAAATTTACTCGCGCAGTAAATACTGCCCTGTCTGGAACCGGCGAGGGCCGCCTCGGATCCGGTAAAGACGATATCAACCACGGTTTTTTGCTGCTTCAGTCGTGGCAAAAAAGCTTTGGTGACTATGGCGTGGCAAAGAAAATTAGTTTCCATTACCAAACGCATATCGGCTACTGATAATTGTTCGAGAAATGCCATTCTGCCAATTCCAGCGTTATTGACTAACGCCCTAATAGGTTGGTCAATGGCTTTCGAGATTTTGTCCAGCGCAGCAGGCAACTGTTCAATTGCCGCAAGATCGATTTCAACTGTCGAATAATTGTCGTGACTTAGCTGTGAGTTAATGAAGTCTTTCGCCAAGCCGAGAACCGAATATCCCTCAGCCAATAGTTTAGCGACCATCGCCTGACCTATTCCCGATGAAGCACCACTGACGATGATTAGCCCTTCTTCATTTTCAATCATTAATCACTCCTGCATTCATTTAAGTCAAGCGCAGCGATAATACTGCTCCGAATTAATGTAACTCAGTAAAAGCTGCTCCAGTTGTTCTATATCCTGGTTATCATGATCGCCAAGCAAAATCATGCCTTCTTTGGTTTCCATAGGGCGCGCAAAAAGCTTTTCATCTGGATAAAGCTTTACAATGTTCTTATAGAAGTCCGCGGGCATTCTAAATTCCCCCATACTGACGGAGTGAATTTTCGAAACATCAAGTAGCGTAAAAATCTCATCGAACAAGCATCGATAGTGTTCAATTAGGTTTTGTTCCCAGATTATTGGCTCAAAACGTATCGCGATGGGCCAACCTGCTTGTTGTAGTTTTTGTAACGCTTCGATTCGTTTGGCAATAGTCGGTACTTTGTATTCGTATTGTTCACTCGCAGCGTGAGCGGTAAAACTCATGGCCAATACACAATTTACCAGTGGTTCATGATTCAATAGGCTTCGAATTTGCGTGCTCTTGGTTCTTATTTCTAAAACCGCATTGGCATTACGTTCAAACACAGGCAAAAAATAGTCACAAAACTTGCTTACCGGCTCCAAAGCCAGGCTGTCGCAGTCATAACCACTGTAATAAACCGTCGGCGCATTGGAGACTCCCATACTCTGCTCTATCTGCTCACTAAATTCTTCATAGTTTACAAACAGCACGTAGTTTGCCGAACGATACATTCCCTGAAGAAAACAATAACGGCAGTCATAAACACAGTTAAGCATATGGGAAAAGTAGTAGCTTTTGGTTTTCTCGAAGCCATATCCTTCAGGTGAAGGCAAGACCAGCTTGCCGTGTTTTTTGGCGAGAATAAGCGCGGGAAACTTTTTTTGTATTCGAAAATTTTGGGCGTTACGGTTAAAAATCTCACCATAACGCTCACAATGTATCTGAGGTATATCAGAAAACCGCTCGAGAATTTCTTTTACTCTTTCCTGAGCTTGTACTTCTTCTTCAACGTAAATTGCAGAAAACATTCGATTAACCTGATTATACTTTTATCTTTTCATCGAGCTCATTGATAATTTTTTTTCCCGAACTATGCGTCTGTGAAACGATTTCGTCGAAATCTCGTTTCTTACCCAAGGCATTATAGCGCTGCCAGAGTCTTTTCAATTGATGCTGCTGCGTGACAGTAAAATGGTGGCGCTCAATCAAGCTAGCTACCACCTCACCCACCCGGCTTGGTTCATTGTATTCTTCGACAAGCTTTTGCAATCTTGCACAGCATTGCTTGATGATTTCGAAATTATTTCTCATGATCATGCGAATCTGTTTCGGGGTGATCTTGTCAGTGGAATGGCTCTTATTATCAGAGATAATTTTCAGGCATTGAACAAACTCGAGTGACGTATGCCTGACGGCGGCAGCCCAGAACCCGGCCGCTTCCATCTCATAGGCAATGTCTTGCGGGTATTCGAGTTCAGGCCTATCAACGGTCATCACTTCACTACTCCCAGGTTCCGTAAATATCAGCGCGGGATAGGCACATTTACCAGTAGCTTTATGCACAATCCTGTTCGCCACCAGACAACTACCTAGGCCTGCGCTTTGATGGCCCGCTATCCCTACATTTAACCAGCCTCGAGCCTCCGCAAAATGCAAATCCAGACTTGCCAAATACTCCGTAGCTGCCCTGGCATTGTCATAACCCATGCCACAGATGATGGCTTGCATCCCTTCCTGGTTTCGATAAAGCTGATAGTTATCGGATTCCACCGCTTCGAGGGCAAAACCATGAATTAAATGCTCAGCTTCAAGTTTATGAGCGATGACAAGGTTTATATTTGAGAAGGCAACCAAGTTTCAGGAATACTTATGCAAAGTTTGTGTTATTTGATCATGCAGAGCCGCGTTTCCTCGCTTTTCTGCACCATTAATAAGTATCCGGCATTTTTCCCTTAGCACTTGTGTTGCGGCGACAAGCTGGCTGTCATTGAGTTCACCAC
>JAPPOG010000069.1 GCA_028818225.1 Gammaproteobacteria bacterium
TGCTGCCGGACCAGAATGGCGCGCTCGTCTCGATGCCGTGGAAGGTGCCGGTGGTACTTACTATGAACCACTCGATATTGGTGAGCCGAGTAATAATTAAAAAAAGTTAAAAACAGTATTTCGGAATAATAATTAAAGGAACAATTATAGGAAGAAACATGAAAATACTTCGATCATTAAATTTGTTTTTATTGACGATTGCGTTTGCAGGTTCACTGTTTGCGCAATCATCACCGCCTGAAAAAGCGCCGGCGGATTGGGGGCCGGTCTCAATAAATCTCGATGAAATCGAGTATCCGTTCCCGGTCAGTTACATGAATTTTAATGTCTATGGTGAAGATGTCCGTATTGCATACATGGATGTGGCACCTACGGGCCCCGCCAATGGCCGTACAGTCATCTTCCATCACGGCGGTCTCTACTACGGTTGGTACTGGGAAGACCAGCTGCGCGCATTAAGCGAAGCCGGCTACCGGGTAATTGCCAAAGATCGCCTGGGTTGGGGCAAGTCATCGAAACCGATGATCCCCTACAGCATCAATCTCTGGGCTTCGAATACTGCCCGCTTAATGGATCATCTCGATATTGAGCAGGCAGCGCTGGTTGGACATTCTATCGGTGGGCAGATGGTGACGCGTTTTGCCTTTCTCTATCCGGAACGGATTACCCACTTGGTCACAGTTAATCAAGTTGGATTAACCGATCGTCGCGGTGGTCGTGGTTTCCGTCCATTAACGGGAGAGGTTAATGCCAACCCAGATCCCGCAGCGACTTACGCATCGGTATTACGCTGGGCCCATGAGAATTACGTTAATTGGAATCCCAAATTCGAAAAGCACATGCGCATCCGTTACGGGCAGCGTCTTAGCGGAGGCTGGCCCCAGGCGGCAGCCGTGAGCCAGCTCACTGGACACATGCGCGGGATGGACACAGTCATTAATGACTGGCAGCACATCCAGACGCCAACATTGATTCTGGGTGGCGCTGATGATTATCCGACCTATGCGGCTGAAGCCGAACATGCCGCCAGTGTTTTTCCAAATGGTCAGGTAATAAACATTCCGGATATCGGCCACAACCCCCATGAAGAAGTACCGGAGATTGTTAACGAAGCCTTGCTGCGTTTTTTCGAATCCTAAAAAATTAAAAGAGTAACTATTATGAAACTTACCACTGCTTTATCAGCCAGTTTTTTACTCTCACTGGCCTCTGCCCAGGTTTTAGCTGATACCAGTATCCTTTTCATCGGTAACAGTTTTACCTATGGCTGGGGATCCAGCACCCGACACTATCGCGCCGATACCGTGACGGACTTAAATCATGAAGGTATTGGCGGTGTGCCAGCCCTGTTCAAATCCTTTGCCGATCAAGCTGGACTGGACTACGACGTTTATCTGCAAACACGCGGTGGAGCCGGACTGGATTTTCACCTGGCGGAAAAATTAGGCGTGATGGGTCGTCGTCCCTGGGACCAGGTCGTTATGCATGGCTTCAGCACCCTTGATGCCAACAATCCCGGCAACCCGGCAGTGTTGATCGACACCGTAGGACAGATGTCAGAGTTTTTTCATGGGCTGAATCCCGATGTCGAGGTGTACCTTACTGCCACCTGGTCGCGAGCTGATATGGTTTACCTGGATGATCGTCCCTGGACCGGTCAGCCAATTTACCAGATGGCCAGAGATGTTCGCGCCGGTTATGACGAGGCCGCGGCCGCCGCTCCTGCTGTAAAATCTGTTAATGCTGTTGGTGAGGCCTGGAACCGCGCCATGGAAAACGGCATTGCCGATCCCAATCCTTACGATGGCATTGATGTGGATAAAGTAGACCTGTGGTCTTACGATCATTATCACGCCAGTAATTACGGTTACTATCTCGAAGCCCTGGTAGTTTTCGGAAACGTTACCGGCCTGGATCCAAGGTCATTGGGCGAAAACGAATGTTCCGGTTACGAATTAGGTATGTCCCGGGAACAGGTGAGTGCTCTGCAACAGGCCGCTTATGAGCAATTAGCCAGTGAATCCAGAGTTACCGAGGCACCGTTAAAGCTCCCGCAAAGAGTAGCTTCACAGCGCTGCAATTAAGAACGTAGTTAGATAGCTAAAGGGAAAGACTTGTATCGCAAAGTCTTTCCCTTTTTATTCCCCGAAGAGAAGCAAATCATGAGCAAGTTACTAAAAATATTTCTATTTATTTTTGTGTTGAGCAGTTTTTTTTCCGCGCAAATTGCCAGTGCCCAGGATGATGCGCCAGAAGAAGAAACCACTGAAGAATCGTCAGGGGATTCGTCAGCAGAGGAGTCAGGTCCGCAAGCCTATGACGAGGTAATAACAGATGAAGCGGTGTCTGATGAAGGGCTGTTTACAGTGCATCAGGTGGATGAAACTTACTACTTTGAAATTCCCGATGAATTATTCGGCGAAGACATGTTGCTAGTTACGCGTATCGGGCGGGTACCTGCCGGCCTGGATGGCTTTATCGTTGCCGGAACCAAAGTGGCTGAGCAAGTGCTGCATTGGGAACGACGAGACGATACCGTTCTACTGCGCAAAGTTTCTTTTAATAATGTTGCTGAAGATTCATTACCGATCTTTGAATCTGTCGCAAGTAATAACTTCGCACCAATTCTCGCTGCGTTTGAAATAGAAGCTATTGGTCCCAATGAAGACACTGTGGTCATCGATGTCACTGAATTCTATGCAGAGGATACGCCGGCGCTATCCGGTCTTTCTGCTGAGCAGCGCGAAGAATATAAAGTAAGAAGCCTGGATACTGACAGAAGCTTTATTAACTACGTCCGCAGTTATCCGCTTAATGTGGATGTGCGTCATACCCTGACCTTTGTTGCCACCGAACCGCCGGCTGATTCAAACACCGGCACCATTTCCATGGAAATGCATCAGACTATGGTGCGTCTACCGGAAGAACCCATGATGCTCCGTGAGGCAGATGATCGGGTTGGGTACTTTTCTATCACCCAGGTGAATTTCGGATTGGATGAATTAAAAGCAGCCGAACAAACATTCATTAGACGCTGGAGACTCGAACCTTCCGATCCTGAAGCCTATGCCAGAGGGGAAGTGGTCGATCCGGTACAACCCATTGTTTATTACATCGATCCGGCAACACCGGATCGCTGGCGCCCTTTTGTTCGGCAGGGAATCGAAGACTGGCAAGCCGCCTTCGAGACTGCAGGCTTCAGTAACGCCATCATTGCTATGGATCCGCCAAGCCCGCAAGAAGATCCCGAATGGACTTCTGAGGACGTGCGTTATTCTGTGGTGCGCTGGGCCGCAAGCCTGGTGCGCAACGCCATGGGACCCTCCGTTTCCGATCCCCGTACCGGTGAAATAATCGAGAGCGATATCGTTTGGTTCCACAACCACCTGCGTTCTTATCGCAATCGATTGATGCTCGAAACGGGCGCATCTAATCCCGCGGCGCGCTCACTGGATATGCCGGATGAATTAATGGGTGAAACTATTCGCCAGGTTATTGCGCACGAAGTGGGGCATGCCATTGGATTACCGCATAACATGATTGCCTCTTCTGCTTATCCCACGGAGTCACTGCGAGACCCACAGTTTGCCCGCGAGATGGGTGTGTCACCCTCGGTGATGGACTATGCACGACAAAACTATATTGCGCAGCCGGGAGATGGTCTGGAATCTACAGACTATATCCGCAAGATTGGTCCCTACGACCACTATTCTGTTAACTGGGGTTACCGGGTGATTCCCGGCGCAAAAACTGCCGACGATGAAAAGAAAATACTGGATGCCTGGATCGCCGAACATGCCGATGATCCCATGTATCGATTCGGATCAAGCACCGGTTGGAATCCCGATGCCCAAACCGAAGACATGGGCTCCGATCCGGTTAAGTCATCCGGCTATGGTATTGCCAACTTAAAACGGGTTGCGCCAAACCTGGTTGCGTGGACGCAAACGCCAGGAGAAAACTTTGATGATCTGGAGGAGCTTTACGGCGAACTGGTAGGACAGTGGAACCGTTACATCGGGCATGTGATCACTCTAATCGGCGGGCGGTATCAAAACCAGAAGACCGCAGAGCAGGGCGAACCAATTTATTCATCTGTTACTCATCAGCGCCAGGCCGAAGCGCTGGAATTTTTAATTGAAGAAGCATTGGAGTCTCCGGGCTGGCTGGCAGATAAAGCGATTTTGCGCCGCATAGAGCATGCTGGTGCTGTCGAGCGAATTCGCGCTCGCCAGGTTTCTATTCTCAATCGCCTGCTCGATCCCGGCAGAATGCAAAGAATTATCGAATCCGAAGTTTTGGATGAAAATCCTTACCAACTGGTTAGCTTTTTAAATGAATTGCGCGTCGGTGTGTTTTCCGAGCTGGATGACGGTACCGAGATCGATACCTATCGCCGCAATCTGCAGCGGGCTTATATCGAACGCCTGGAAGAAATCATGACTGAAGAGATTAATGTCTCCCGTTCAGGCAATGCCACGCGGGTAGACGTAAGCCAGTCAGATATTCCTGCCCTGGCAAGAATGCAGTTAACGACTATTCAGCAAGCAGCAGAGCGTGCGGCATCCAATGCCAGTGACGCCATGACACAAGCGCATTTAATAGACCTTGCCCAACGCGCAGAAGGGATACTGGAGAGCGATACCCGCAGTGTGCGTTTGATAGAAGCAGATTAGTTCTCTACTCTGCTTCTTCGGCTAATGCAAAAACGATAAGTTCTGGTGTAGGCGTAGCGTTTACTCCCAGTGCGATGTATTGACGCCCATCGATGGCGAAACTCATGGGTGAACTTTGCGGCGCTCCCGGCAAGTCGATAGTTGCCAGTTCTTCGCCGGTTTCTTTGCTGCGCGCAACTAGCTTTGGTCCATATCCTTCATCTTTGCCATGAATCAATAAGGTTGAAGTCACCAGTACCGGATGTCTTCCACCGCCACCCAATGGTGGAAGCTCGATTCCTTCGACAGCGGGATTGTTTTCCACCCGCGCACTGCCTTGCCCATTCGCTACTTGCCACAAAATCTCACCGACATTCATATCAAAGGCGGTAATTGTGGAGTAGGGCGGTTTGAGCAAAGGTAGTCCGCGTGGACCTGGTACGCCGCGATTCTGCAGGCGGTAGTAGCGAAAGTTGGATTCATCTTCCGGCAGCGTTCCCATAAAGGGAGTAAACGCACCGTTGGAAGAAGGAACAAACAGCACATTGGTCTCAGGATCGAAACCGGCACCGGGCCAGTTGGCACCACCGCCGGCACTGGGTACGAAGATGGAGCCACGCTTACCGGTCTCTTCATCCGGCAGGCTGGCGGGAGTAAAAATCGGACCGTAGACATAATCATCGATGATCTCCAGAGCCTGCGCTCTTAGCTCTGGAGTGAAGTCAATTAAACTGTCTTCCGTCAATCCCTGCATCGCAAAAGCAGGCGGTTTGGTTGGAAATGGCTGGGTCGGGGAAGTTCTTTCGCCTGGAATGAGTCCCTGGGGAACTGGTCTTTCCGGCATTGGCCAGACTGGTACGCCAGTGGCACGATCAAACACATAAGCCCATCCCTGTTTGGTAACTTGCGCCAGTGCCCTGATCTCTCTGCCATCCACATTGATATTCATTAAATTGGGTGCAGCCGGCGTGTCGTAGTCCCACAGTCCATGATGAATCATCTGGAAGTGCCAGACTCGCTCTCCGGTGGCGGCATCAACGGCTACTACGCTCTGGGTAAACAGATTATCGCCTGGTCGATGACCACCGTAATAATCATTGGTGGGTGCTTCCGTAGGCAGGTAGACATAACCCAGATCCAAATCAGCACTCATTTGTGTCCAGACACCACCGTTGCCAGTATAGCGCCAGGATTCTTCCTGCCAGGTATCGACACCGAACTCGCCCGCCTGGGGGATCGTGTTAAATGTCCATACCAGTTCCCCGGAACGAATGTTATAGCCCCGAACAAAGGTCGGTGGGCGCTCTTTATAGTGAGGACGGTTCGAAGTAATTTGATTTACAACTAAAACATCACCTACGACAATGGCTGGAGAAACGGTCCCCAGCGGCACTGCACCGGAGTAGTCACGAATGTTTCTGTCTGCTCGGGGAATGCCATCGGTCATGTCGATTCGACCGCCGGCAAAATTCACATCGGGTTCGCCATTTTCGGCATTCAGGGAAAACAGGTAGCCATCGTTTGTTGCAAACAAAATGCGGGCTTCTCCACCTTCTTCTCCATCGCTCCAATAAGCGGCGCCTCGATGATGGTAGCCCAGAGGGCTGATGGAATAACCTGAGAGGTAGGATTGCGGGTCAAACGACCATAATAATTCACCTGTGGCAGCGTCTATAGCTGCCGCCTGGTTTAAGGCGGTAATTATGTAGAGTACGCCGTCGATCATTAAGGGTGTTGCCTGCAAGCGACCAAAACTTATGTCTCCCGCCGCATCACCCATGATCGCTTCGAGATCAATGTCTTCATCAATGGAAGTCCAGCGCCAGGCGATTTCCAATTGTTCAAAATTACCCGCGTTAATCTGATCGAGGCTGGTGTATTTAGTGGAACCGGCATCGGCGGCATAGCTCGGCCATTCGCCATCGGCGCTGCCTTGTTGCCCCAGCACAAGACCGCTCTGAAAAACCGCTGCTCCACTCAGCAAAACGATTGGAATAAATTTAGGATTCGAGTTTAAACCTAATTTTCCAGTGTCCATCTTGTACTCCAGGATTCTCTATCCATTGCTTCGCCACGAATGTATACAGCATCAATCTGGCGAGTATTGTTTATATCATCTAATGGATTCGCGTTTAGTATAACGAAGTCTGCCGCCTTGCCAGCCTGTAACAGGCCAACATTATTCAAGCCAAATGCCTGTGCTGCTCGGGAAGTTGCAGCGATAATCGCTTCCATGGGCGTCATTCCCATGCGTACAAACAAGGACAGTTCCACATGATCGGCATAGCCGAAGAAATCGCCCACCGCGCCAGCATCAGTTCCCAGGATAATATGGTCTTTTAGTCTAAACAGATTGTCAGCCAGCATTGCCGAGCGTTCCTGTGCAGCCTCACTGCGAGTTGTTGGTGGCGCGGTGTAATTGGTGTTTAGGGATTGCAATACTGCATCCGGAACCTGATCGTAAAAGAATGGATCCTGAAAGGCGGGAATATAGTAAGGCTCCTGTTTAGTAATCATGCCAAGAGTTGGAACGATGTATACGTTGTTCTCTTGCACCAATTCCAAATATTCGTCATCGACAGCAGAATCATAAGGCATGTGAATAAATCGTCTATTACCGACAGCAACCAGAGCTTTGTGGTCGGCCAGGGTTGTGGCGTGGGCAATGATGCGCATGTCGTAATCTGCAGCGGTTTCCAGTACTGCGCGATAAATTTCCGGTGCCAGTTTTACTTGAGCTCCGCGTCGTTCGTCCCGCGTATCCACCCAGATTTTTGCAATACCATAGCCTTGTGTTGCCAGTTCACGGACAGTGCGGATTGCCTGTTCCGGATCGGCAATCGGGTTTACGCCCCAGTAGTCAGGATCGTCAGTGAAGCGTGGGTTAGGTCCACCACCCGGCGATCCCATCCCGGGTGACAACTCGTAGCGTGCTCCCCTAATATTGCCCCTTAATTGTTCGAGCTTTACCCGCTGCGCAACATCTTCTTTATCACTACCGGTAGAGATAATCGTTCCCACCCCGTAATAAGCATGGCGATAGAGATGATCAACCAGGTTTTCCTCGGTGAAGAATTGCGATCCCCAGTCGCCATAGGCTTCCCATCCCAGGTGGGCATGGGTATTTACCAGAGCCGGGATAATGGTTTTGCCATTGAGGTCATGCACTACGGCGTCTTCGGGACTCAGCAGGGATGACCCGACCGTGAGAATAATCCCATTGCGAATCTCCAGCGTGCCGCGGTCGACGATACTGCCATCACCAATAATAATCCGGGCATTGGTAAAAACTTCGATGGTATCCGCAGGTTCAGCCTGCTGAGACTGGGCAGTTCCGCAAACCAGCGCGAAAAATAAAGCTAAATAGAGTGGCGGTGAGCGCGTCATAGGCTTGGTTCGTATTTTGGTTAGATTCCGATTATAGCCAGCTCTTAATGACTATAGGTGCAACAAATTGAGATATCTCGGCACAGTAATAAATAATTGCGATGAAAAAGCTAACAAATCCCTGTAAGTAAGGCACAATGTTGAAGTAGCAGCACCCCTGAGCGAGGATGGTATAAGCGGGTGTCCTGTTTATTGGGTGACAAATAAATGCATTATCGAGGAGCAAGTAATGAACCGTTTTCTTAAAACTTTCGGGGTTGCCCTCCTGGCAGCGTTTTCCCATGCAGCCATGGCTCAGCCTGAGTATGTAACCGTGAATCTGGAAATCGATATCGACAAGTCCGCGGCCGAAGTCTGGGAAGCGGTTGGCGATTTTTGCGCAATCACCGACTGGATGGGTCTCCCTTGTGAGCTCACCGAAGGTTCCGGTGAGATAGGTTCTGTGCGCTCGCTATTGAACGGCAGAATTACCGAAGTATTGGTTGCCAAAACAGATCTGTCTTACGGCTATACCATGCCGCCGGTAGAAGGTCAGTACTACAATCTCTATCATGGTCATATGGAAGCCAAACCGGTAAGCGCCACTACTTCCAAAATGCTTTACACACTGGTGTGGGATGTATCAAATCATCCTGACCAGGCTGCCAAAGATGCGGATATTGAGGGTCGTACCAATACTTTCACTAATGCTTTGCAAGGTATAAAAGCATTCGCAGAAGCAAATTAAGCATGCATCGTTAAGGGCGTAATTGGCTTCTGCTGTTAGTAATAACAGCTCTAATTTCTACCTGGTAAAAGAAAATAATTATGAAGAAAGGAAATATTGCTGTACTAAACTACGTCATAAAAATCATTCCTGCAATGTTCTGCTCGATAGCTGTTTTTGCACAATTGCCTGGGCTGCCTGACATTGAACAGGAAGCGCCGCTGGATGAAGTGGTAACGATTTCCAGGGAAGCGCTTGAATCCGCTTTTCGCCGTATTAGTGCCGAGGATATTCCGACCACGCGCATGCTGGAGGGCGGTGAATTCAATGTCAACATTCGACACCTGGAAAATATTACCGAGACCAACATGCGTATGCTTACCCATCCTGACACGATCGATGTGTGGTTAATTCAAGCTGGTGCCGGCATCTTGAATATTGGTGGGATTCTTGTTGATGGCGAGCTTCAGGGAGGAGAAGAACAGCAGGTAGAAGCGGGTGATTTATTGTTTATACCCGCCGGTGTGCCACATGGTATAAGAGAAGCAGAACTAATCACCTGGTTTAATATTCGTTTTCCAGAACATAGAAATTAGCCAGGTGTTTTTACAGATAAAAGGAGCCCAAGTATGATTAAAAAAAGCAATGCAGGGAAAATATCTTTCGCAGCAATACTTATCCTCTTCGCGCTCGTAATGATAACGGCAAACACTATTGAACAGGCACAGGCTGATCATCATGGTGAGCAGATGGCTTTAAGCGGAAAAGACTATGAAGAAATTAAGTCACTGTATGCGCGCTATAACCAGGGTAGCGATTTTCGTGATACGGAATTATTTCTTTCTGCCTTTGCCGAAGATGCCATTATGACCAGGGAAGGTGGCGATATTGTTGGCTTAGAAGGCTTGCGAGCTGATCGTGCTCGCCGCTATCAGGGTGCAACCGGCGATGTTGGCAGGAGACACCTGAATGGCAGTTATTTAATTATGCCGACCTCTGAAGGAGCGGAGGCTAAAACTTATTACATTCTTATGGATGTGACAGAGAGGCCGCCCAGCGTAATTGGTTCGGGTTACTACGAAGACAAATTTATAAGAACCGAAGACGGGTGGAAAATTAAACACCGAACTTTATATAGAGACACTTTAGATTAAAACTTACTGTATTCAATTTGTTTGGAGCGGATAGCTGACAGTAACTAGTTCACATTTTGGGAGGTAGTTATGCGAATACTCAATTCGGTTCTTCTTGCAACTGTTATCAGCAGTGGTGTTGCCGTAGTAGCGCAAGATGTATTTGAGGGGATTACAAACGAACCGCGCCCTGAGGAATACATTCACTGGAATAGTGATTCCTATGCGGCAATAAAAAGTGACTTGCAACAAAGCTTGAGAGAGGGAAACGGTATCTTCGGCACAGACTTTGTTTATTTGAATGGGCTGCCCGCCGCACAACATCGAACTCACAACGTGCAGTTTATTCATCGTTCAGGTTATACCCAGCCGGAGATTCATGAAAACAAATGGGATATCTATGTCATTGTCGATGGTCGCGGTACAGCACGAATTGGTGGTGAACGAGTAAATTTCATCGAAGGTAGATCCAACGAAGGTCAGTATCCCGAGTTAGAAGGAGCCCAGGAATATCAGGTTACAGCTGGAGATATTCTGCATGTTCCAGCTAGAGTGTGGCACCAAATGATCACGGATCCTGACGAGACGATTACTTACGCTTTAATAAACATTATTCACTGAGAGAAGCAATGCCGTGAATAAGCAGGAGAGAAAATGAAACAATTAAGTTGCACGCTAATTATCATAGTCACTGCAGCGTTAATTCAAACTCCAGTATTTGCGCAAGATGAAGAAGAGGCAACGGAAAATGGCGGCGGCATAATCCAACGCTATGGCCGCAATGCGGCTAATGGCATTGCTTCAGTGACCGCAGATCCAGCTTCATCGGAATTATTAAGTAATTATTCCTCGGTTTCCGACGCGCTATTACAAAATCCACCTGATGCAGACTGGCTCACCTGGCGCCGTACTTACGATAACCGGGGTTTCTCCAATCTCGATCAAATCAATCGAGATAATGTCGCTGATCTGCAACTGGTCTGGCATCAAGAAGTCACAGTGGGCAATAACATGCCCACACCCCTGGTGCATGACGGTATTATGTTTCTCTACAGCGCCGGCGATGTTGTTCTTGCCCTGGATGCAACTAGCGGCGAAATGCTCTGGCGTTACAGCCATGATGGTGATGGGGCAACCAGTCACAAGTTCGGAATAGCACTTCACGAAGATAAGGTATTGGTACCTACTTCCAACTATCACATGGTTGCATTGGATGCCCGTTCCGGCGAAGTCATCTGGGATCATGCCATCGACCTGGATACAACTCAGAATTATCAGGTCAGGTCGGCACCAACGGTAGCAGGCGGTCAGGTCATCCAGGGAATGGCGGCTTCTTTCATTCCTGGCGGTGGTTTTATTATCGCGATAGATCTGGAAACCGGTACAGAATCCTGGCGCTTTAATACGATTCCCCGTCCGGGAGAGCCTGGTGGCAACACCTGGAATAATATTCCGCTCGAAGAAAGACAGGGTGGTTCGGTATGGAATACCGGTGCCTATGACCCGGAACTGGATCTGGTTTATTACGGCGTATCGCCAACTTATAACACGCAACCTCTGCTCTATCCATTAGGTATTGAAGGCGTTACCAACGAAGCGCTTTATACCAATGCCACAATTGCCCTGCGTCCTGCAACCGGGGAACTGGTTTGGTATTTTCAGCATGTTGCTAACGACCAGCATGACCTGGACTGGATTTTTGAAAGGTCAATTGTTGAGCTCGATATTAACGGTGAAACAAGAAAAGTAGTGGTGACTGCAGGCAAGCCAGCATTGTTCGATGCGCTGGATGCCGAAACCGGGCAGTATTTGTTTTCAGTCGACCCCGGTTTTCAAAATTTGTTTGCGGCAATTAATCCTGAGACCGGTGAGAAGATTCCCAATCCTAATGTGTTTCCCGATGCGGAAGAGATACGAACCGTCTGTCCGTTCTGGCAAGGGGGTCGCAACTGGCATGCTTCGTCGGTAAACAACGATACAGGATTCTTATTCGTACCCATGTTCGAAGTGTGTATGGATACCCTGCTCGATGGCAGCGGTACTCTGCTTACATCTGGTTTGCGTGCCGACACTCGGCCTTCACCCGATAGCGATGGCAACTATGGCCGCTTACAGGCGATCGATCTCAAAACCCGAGAACTGGCCTGGCAACATCGCGAGGAAATCGTACCGGCCTCTGCCAGTCTCGCTACCGCAGGCGGCCTGGTGTTTCTCGGTTATCTTGATTCCAAGCTCAAGGCTTTCGATCAACGTAACGGCGAGATACTCTGGGAAACTCAGCTCGATGCGATTCCTGCCGCCTTTCCTATTACCTATAGCGTAGAAGGAAAGCAGTACGTGGCCGTGGTGGCCGGTCAACTCAATATTCACACGGGAATCTGGCTGGGCTTACAGAATCAGTTTTCCGGCTTCGTGCCTGAAGCGCCAGGACCGGCAGCATTGTGGGTGTTTGCACTGGATTAAGCGCGATAATAGATAGATCTAAACTGACTTAAACGATTGGCTTGTTATTCAGCTTCTTTCCTGAATTTCCTAACTCTGAATCTTCCCCTCCTCGGAGAGGGTTTAGAATTATCTGCATTTGATTGACCAATTGCTGTGCCGATAGCAGCGCCAATCGCGATACCGATCGCAATTCCGAAGCTGGTATTATCCATTGCTGATCCCAATGCGATACCAAACACTAATCCAAAAGCGATGCCTATACCGATGGTCTTTTCGCTATCCAAAATCGATCAGTCGCTCTCTTCCATTTGTTCCTGAACTCGCGCGCCTCGCAGAATATTCACCATGCCGTAGTTGCCTTCGTGACAGGCATATTCATAGACCTGACCGGCGACTTTGTACATGGGTATCAGGCCAACTATCTTGTCGGTAAAAGTGCTGGGGTCATTTACCGTAAATTCGTAGTTAACCTGGTCGTGAGCGACACGGGTAAACTTCTCAATTAAATGCTTATCCTTCGATGTGCCAAACATGGAAAAGCTATTGGTCAGACCGTTAAAATTTTTGGTTTCCACTACCAGGGTATCGCCTTCCCAATAGCCGCGCGCATCACCAGCCCACATGCTGGTTTCTTCCGGGGCATACTCGCTATTGTTCATGGGAATCACGCGGGTTTCATGCACCATTTCCGTAACAATAACTACATGGTCTCTGTTTTGGACAATCTGCAAATTGTTGTTGTAGAAACTCGGTGTAACCGGCGGGCCGGCATTGAATCCCAGAATGCAGCGATCCGATAAAGGACGATCTTCCGGGCCATCGGTGCCGAAGGTTACTCCCAGAGCGGCACGCACAGGACGGTCCGGAATTTCAGTGAAGCTGGAGCGATAAGCATTTTCTTGCAGTGGCGGTATCCGACCATTTTCCGGATAGATAATGTGAGAAGTTAACTGCGCTCTTCCAAGTCCCGCGCTTTCGATCCAAAAATCATTATAGGCTTCATCCACTCCCGTTCCTGGTATGGCAGCATCGGAAGATTCATCCAGCGCACTGGATCTTGCCTGTAACTCTGCAACCTCTTCGTCGGTTAAATATTGGCGATCACCATATTGAGCAGGACGCTGCATCGGTGTTTGGGATGAGAAATTCCATACACCTTGTAAATCCGGCAATCCCCATTCTGTGCGGGGCACTTCGTAACTCTGCGCGAAGCTAATACCGGGGAGTAACAAAAGGGTGAAGGTGATAATTTTCAATTGAGGCTTCATGGGCAGTCTCTTGGTGTTTTCTGTCGATGGGATTATGCACGAATTAGGCTAGTTGTTCTCCTGATTCATCGTGTCAAAACACAAATCAACGATTTCCTGCCAATGAGCCAGAAATCCTGGCCTGTGTCTCTCCCACCATTCCTCATAACCAGGTTTTTGCAGGTATGCACGAATAGTTGAAAGGGCATCTTCATTATCTACCTCTATTGCACCGGCTCTAAGGTGCTCCCAGGCGACTTCAAGCGTAGTCATAATTCGAAAATAGTATTCGTCTCTGAGAATCGATTCCCAGGGCTCCAATTCTTCCTCTATTTCTAACTTAGCTATGATCTGAGCGATTTCTGGAGTAACAGACGAGGAGGTATCCATATATAGCTTGTTAATCTCCCGGTATCCCGAGACATGAAGATCTTTCTTAACCTGTTTGATCTGTGAGGCCAGATAAAGAAGGGTAATCAGCACCGCTAGTGCGCCGACTATTTCTCCTATTGCTCCGACCGCATCCCAAGTCATAATTTAAGTATCAGCCCAGCTGGCCATACGAACATAGGTATCATCCGGCTCAGCATTTTTTAACAAGTCATCAATTAAAGCTGCAAAAGTCGGATCGACAATTCCTCGACCAACTGCGTTCCACCATTTTTTACCTAATTCCGATGAATGGTTGATAACTATTACGTGGCGATAGGCAAGCCACGTTTCCTCATCTAGTAATCCATTTGTGTACTGAAAATATTCAAACTCACGATTACGCAAGTCGAGAGTAAACATAAAGCCCAGCTGCAGCTGTTCCTCAGCCGACAAACATTCATTGGTCACATATTTAGCAAAAGTTTTGGAGTGATCTATGTTGGCATTGAGAGAGGTGACATCGTTGGAGACTAGTGTCTGGCGTGACTCGGAACGCAATAGATCATTACTTTGACGGATTTGCACAGCCAGATAGGCTAGAGTGGCAACAACTGCCAGTGCGCCGATGATCTCACTTATTGCGCCAACTGCTTCCCAGTTCATTATTCTTCTTATACGTTATTTTAAACTTGAAGCGTGAAAATAACATGAATAAAAAATGGCTTACAGTGACTATCAGTCCTTTTGATTGGAAGTTATGACTGGACTTGATTAACTCGCCCCTTTAGTCTGGTTTTTCTGAAGTTAGTACATAGTTGAAACACTGCTATGTCCTTGTTAATTCACCCGGTGAATTTTATTCACACACAGGAGATAAGCATGATGAATCCTTCTCGCGCCCTCGACTTTGCACGTAACTGGTCCGCCAGGCTACTTTATAAATTATTACTGGTTTTGGGATTCATGTCCTTTGGGGTCAGCGTCCTCTATGCGGATGTGACTCGTTACCCATTGCCGAATGGTTCTACCTTTCCTATTGCACAAGCGGTGGAAGTCACGGCAGATACGGGACTGGTCTTTCTGAGTGGTGCTACGCCACTTCCCGCCGACAGTTCAGCCGGGGTTGGCAACCCTGCTTACTATGGTGATACCCGGATTCAAACTATCAGCGTACTGAACCGTATAAAGGAGAACCTTGAAGACAAGGATCTGGAAATGGGTGATATCATCAAGCTGACAGTATTCCTGGTGGGTGACCCTGCCAACGACAATGTGATGGACTTCGCCGGTTTCATGGAAGGTTACACTGAGTTTTTTGGTACTGCTGAACAACCCAATCTGCCAGCACGCTCTGCGTTCCAAATTGCCAGATTAGGCCAGCCATTAATGTTTGTTGAAATAGAGGCAATCGCAGCGAGACCTTGATAGTCTGGGTTTCTATGGCAAAGATGCCATAATGAGTTGTTT
Source organism: Gammaproteobacteria bacterium (assembly GCA_028818225.1). Classification (GTDB taxonomy): domain Bacteria; phylum Pseudomonadota; class Gammaproteobacteria; order Pseudomonadales; family Pseudohongiellaceae; genus UBA9145. The sequence goes on from JAPPOG010000069.1 coordinate 15,413, forward strand.
GACTTAATATTCAGTCGCGGCTCCGTTAGCGCAGTATGAGGGAAATAAACATTGTCTAAATCACTAATTACTCGGCGAGATTTTCTACGTTCGATCTCGGATAGTGCCCGGCATTCCCTGGTGGTTCTGTCACTACCTTCAATCGCGCTGGCGACACAACAGGCCAGGGCAGCTCAGAATGCTGGCCGCAATCTGGTAAACCTGAATAGCAATGAAGCTGCAGAGCTTGAAGCTATCGCCGCACGGATCATGCCTACAGATGAGACTCCCGGAGCGAGAGAAGCGGGCGTTATTTACTTCATGGACAACGTGCTTGGTGAAGAGCGATCTGAAGTATTACCAGCACTTCGTAAGGGTCTTTCAGACCTGCAAGCAGTAGCGAATGCTCGTTTCGGAAGTGACCTGCTGAACTCTTTATCCGATGCTGATTTGGATACGCTGCTGGCAGAAATCGAGGATTCCAGTTTCTTTGGCACGGTGCGCTATCTCACCATAGCTGGCATGTTCACTAATCCGGTGCACGGAGGGAATCAGGAAGAGATAGGGTGGCAGTTGATCGGATTTGAAGACAACCACGCCTGGTCTCCACCGTTTGGCTATTACGATGCTGAATACATGGAAACGGGGGAGTAAACATGGCGCAGGCAGAATTTTCACCCGGTGAAGAAGTAGATTTTGTGGTGGTTGGCTCCGGTGCTGCCGGTGGCATTGTGGCCCGCGAACTCGCTATGGCCGGTCTTAAGGTGGTGGTGCTGGAACAAGGTCCTTACCTGCAACTTGCCGATTACACCCATGATGAATGGCTTATCAATGAAAACGAGGAATTGGCCTGGGGCCCAAAGAAGGGTCATCCTCAGACATTTCGTAAATACGAACACGAAACCGCGCAGGTGATGGATGATGATCCTCTGACCTATGCCCATAATGTCGGTGGCAGCAGTCATCATTTTTCCGGTAATTTCTGGCGCTTCCGTCCAATCGATTTCATGGAGCGCTCGGTGCTCGGCGAAATCCCCGGCACTAATTTCGCCGATTGGCCCATTAGCTATGATGAGCTGGAGCCTTACTATACGAAAGTAGACTGGGAAATCGGCTTGTCCGGATTACAGGGGCCATGGGATCCGCCGCGGTCGCGGGATTATCCACTGCCGCCACTGCCGGTGAAGTCGTCGGGTGTGCTACTGGAACGGGCGGCAAAGGCATTGGGCTTGACTGCTTACCCCGAACCCCATGCAATCCTGTCGCAGCCCTTTAATGGCCGTGCCGGATGTATCCATTGCGGCTTCTGTCTTGGCTATGCCTGTGAGGTTGGCGCCAAGTCATCTACCGCCACCGCCATGATTCCTCAGGCGCTGGCATCAGGTAACTGCGAATTACGACCCATGAGTACAGTCGCTCGAGTAGAAACCAACGACAGCGGCCGGGTAACTGAAGTGGTTTACTGGGATGAGAATGGAGTAATTCATTCGCAGAAAGCGAAAGCTGCGGTACTTTGTGCCAACGGCGCTGAGACGCCGCGCCTGTTGTTATTGTCTGAGTCCAGCCAATTTCCCGATGGGCTGGCTAACGGCAGCGGTATGGTGGGCAAGAACTTAATGTTTAATGGTGCTACGTCCACGGCTGGTATGTTTGAACACCCAATTAATGCTCATAAGAGCGTACCCACGACGCGGGTTATTCACGATTTTTACAGTATTGATCCGAGCCTTGGTTTTTACGGCGGCGGCGGTATTGACGAGCGCCACCTGGCACGAGGATTACCCATGGCTTTCGCCATGCAACGCAGCCGCTTTAGTGGCAGAAGCTGGGGCAGTGAATTCAAAAACCAATTGGCTCATGAGTTTACGCATGCCTGTTCTTTTTCCGGGCATACCACAAGCCTGCCGCTCTCTACAAATAATGTGACACTTGACCCTACGGTCAGAGATAAATGGGGGCGTCCAGCTCTACGTACTACCTACATGGACCATCCAGATGACCTCGCCACCATGAAATTTTTCGTAGATCGTGCAGAAGAGCTCATGGAAGCCATTGGAGGAACCAACATTCACAGCAGATGGGATGAGGAAGGTCAGACCGGAGGCGCTCACTTACTCGGCACCTGCCGTATGGGTGATGATCCGGATTCATCGGTTGTCGATCGCTACAATCGGGCCCATGATGTGCCCAACTTGTTTATGGTTGACGGAAGCAGTCTCGTCACAGGTGGTCGCGGACAACCCACTATGACCATTATGGCTCTGGCTTTCAGGGCGGCTGATCATATGATTCAGGCTGCGGGAAGGGGGGAGATTTGATCAGTTCAATCGTTACGGGCTCCTTTGCTTGGGCTCGGCTGGATTAAAAATTAGCAAGTAGGAAATTCCTATTTGCTAATTTTTTGGGAGCAATACAAATGAATAATAATAGTCAATTGAATAAAAAGGAGTAGTACCATGTCAGATAGCTTGTATGAACGATTAGGGGGGACTGAAGGAATAACAAAAATTGCTAGCGATCTTGTCGATATTCACATGGCAAATCCTGCCATCGCGCCAAGATATGCTGACTCCGATCCTGTTAAAGTAAAACATGGAGCGGCAACCTTTTTCATAGCGGGTACTGGTGGCCCAGATGTTTATGAAGGCGATGATATGCTGACTACGCACAAGGGAATGAACATTTCTTCACATGAGTTTATGGCCGTGCTTGATGATGCGCTTGAAGCATTGCAGAAGAACGGTATCGGTCAACGTGAACAGGAAGAAGTATTAGACATTCTCTACAGTATGCGCAGCGAGATAGTGTTAGTCTGATATTTAAAAGGAAAAACAGCAGAAACATAATGAACAGTTTTATGGGTCGACCTTGCTGACACCGAATGTTTTCAGGCTGATAATTTGTAAGCGGAAAGCAAAATAATGAATTGGGACGCGTTGGGAGCAATTGGAGAGATTGTTGGAGCAGTTGGGGTAATTGCAACACTGCTCTACCTGGCAAAACAAATTCACGAGAGCAATTTAGCTTCCAGACAAGCAGGAACTCAAGAGATCCTTAATCAGGTCCAACAGTTCATGCACAATCTTGGTCTTAGCGCCGAACTAACTGATTTATGGATCAGGGGTCATCTGAATAGCCCGGATCTAACCACAAATGAACTAGTTCAATTTCGGTTTTTGCTTATGCAGAACACTGTAATTTGGGAAAGAACATTTCAACTGCAAAGTGATGGTAAATTCGATGCCCGCATTTGGGAATCCATGCTGCGGCATCGGAGAAATGTTTTGGCAAGTCCCGGATATAAGTCTTTCTATGAAGCGAGAAAAGAGCTTTTTAGTGATGAGTTTCAAACCTTCCTGGAGAAAGAGATCAACTCCATAAAGAATGAATGGAGGCCGGTAGGTGTGGACCTGGATCAATTGGATGAGGAACGAAGCTAACTGAAGCCCGACTCAGATTGCTCGCCGCCGGGGCCGCGATATTGCCGCAGTTTTCGACCACTTAATAATGCGCTAAGCTAACACTATGAGTTTTAGGAAAACCAAACTATTATCTGTTCTTCTGGCCGTATTTGCAGGGCTCACTATCAATTCGGCAGTAGCCCAGGTTGAAGTGTGCCAATGGCGGATTGTTAATTATTGGTCCGAGTGGTGTGCGCCATGCCGCATAGAGATTCCCATGCTAAATGCGCTAAATGCCAGATTTGCAGGTTCCAATGTGTCGGTGGTTGGTATCAATTTTGAGGAAGACCCCCGAGATCAAACTTTGGAGATAGCGGCTGAGTTGGAGATTGAATTCCCGGTGTTGACGAAGCAGCAGGTAATCGAACTTGGATTGCGGCCCCCTGATGTACTTCCTACCACTTATATACTGTCACCTACTAATGAAGTGGTGGCTAAATTGATTGGAATGCAAACGGAACAACAACTGCATGATCAATTGCAGATACTTGGTGTGCCTCTGACCAAACACTAGCTATTGAATAAAAAAAGAGGCTGGCATCTGGTGGAAAATGCTTTTCTTTGGGGCTGACTTAAAATGAGCAATTATGGATCGGTTATTTCGCACAATCTGCTAATAAGCCTGTGCCTTTTTTTTCCTGCCAGTTTGATGGCCGCCAGCGAAGTACATTTGCAGGAATTGCCCTCTCCAGCAATAGAAAACAGTAAGCTGTCTCGGCTTACCAGCGATGAGCAGGGAAATCTCTATCTTTCCTGGGTAACCGAATCTGGGGATTCTGCTTCACTATTCTATTCACAACTTACGGAAAGAGGGTGGTCTGACCCTCAGGCTATTAGTAGTGGCTCGAATTGGTTTGTAAATTGGGCAGATTTTCCTGCGCTGTCAGTTAATGAAGGAAACAAGGCTGCGCTCTGGTTAAGAATGAGCGCTGAAGGGACTTATGATTATGATATTGACAGCCGTTTCTATGCTGCTGCCAGCAACGAGTGGAGCAATACTGCCACGCTGCATAAAGATGGCGTAAGCGCGGAACACGGATTCGTTGCCATGCTGCCGTTATCAGGAGGCAGTACGCTAATTTCCTGGTTAGATGGTCGCAACACGAAAGTGGCCAATGGTTACGGGGAAATGACATTGCGTGCCGGGATATTCAATTCTCGTGGTGCGACTGTCCAGGAATGGGAAGTGGATGCCCGCGTGTGTGACTGTTGTCAGACCAGCGCTGCGCTTACTGAGAAAGGACCGATAATCGTCTACAGAGACCGATCAAGTGAAGAGATTCGTGATATCTATTCGGCGCGCTATGATAGCGGCGCCTGGACGACCCCCAAACCCGTCTACTCAGACAATTGGCAAATCGCTGGTTGCCCGGTAAATGGACCAGCCGTAGTTGCCGATGGGAGTTTTGTAGCAGTAAGCTGGTTCACGGCCAAAGACGACCTGGCTAAAGTTCAACTGGCAGTATCCGATGACAGCGGAGATAAATTCAGTGAGCCAGTTTTGGTGGCTGCTGAAGGCACAATAGGCAGAGTAGATACTGCTATATTGAAATCCGGCGGTATTGTCGTAAGTTGGCTAGACACCAGTGAAGAACACGCAAAAATTATGCTCTCTCACTACGATCGCGACCTGCAATTACTTGATAGGACAGAAGTCGCAACCACCAGTGCTTCCAGGCGTAGTGGATTTCCAATAATAGAAGCAATCGCTGATAGTGTTTATATAACATGGACTGATATTACTGATACGCCCAGTGTAAAAATTGCGCGAGCGGATTATTCGATGGAGCGATGATAATAAGCTGAGTCATCCAGATACCAATAGAGTTTAGGATCCACAAGGTACATGCAAAGGTTTCCCGGGGTGCTGCCATTTCTCGAGGACGCGATGCTGGATCAAGGAATCACATTGACGCCAAAAATCCTGTAACTAAGGCATATTGGGCGGTAATCGATGCTGGAAAATAGGTTTCAGCCAAGACATAGCAATGAAATCGATGTTGCCTACAGGGTAGATGGTTCAATACGCCATCAGGCTGCACAATACCTTTTACCGAAGGGCGTCTATTTTAATCATTGCGAGTCCCACAACACTCACCGCTACTTTTTCTTTTTGACCTTAAAGGTTCCCCTCAATTTCGTGACAAGCTACTCCGAGCATATAGCCATACATTGATATTAATCAATAAATAGACATTTAACTTTGAAATAATTTGCTCTATTAGGCCATCACAGTAAGCTTGGTTGCACTGGCAGACTTAGCGAACTTATAGGTTTTTTCTGAGCTTGTATTTCTTTAGTCAGATCTTAACTAATAGAAAGGGTAATTAATGAGAGATTAGCACTTAAGTGGAAATGGCGCACTCGTCTGCCTTCTTCGTCAGGAGATTAGCATATTATGAAAACTCTATTCCTCGAGGAGCAATTTTCGTACTCAGCAGAAGATGTGTGGGCTGTGATTGGAGATTTGGAGCGTCACGACTGGCTCCCCTCTGTCATGGCCTCCAGGCATGAAGATGGTATTCGCTACTACCTGGTAGAAAAGCTTGGAGAGGTGCAACAGCGAATTCTTAAATTGGATTCGGAGAGTTATTATCTTGAATATATGGTGATTCATGGTCCGTCGGAGTTGGAGCAGCACCTGTCGATCATTGAGGTCCAGCCCAACGACTGTGGCTGTGTGGTGGCTTGGACATCGGAGTTCCTGCCTGCCTCATTGGAAGATAAGTTAGAAAAGGAAAAAAGCAGCGCCCTGCAGTGCCTGCGGAGCATCCTGGCAATAAACTAGTGGAATTCTGACCATCCTGAAGCGAGTCACATAGAGGGAGTATCAAGTTTATCTCGAGAGTTGTGCATGTCCACATCTCCGGGCTGAGCTCTACAATTAGCGCAATGCACCTTACATTCGTCCGCTTTGGTTTCCCTGTCAGTCATCCATGGGCTCGTAAGAATCAGTCCCAACGGCGCCCTTACTTGCATCAAAAACAGCCTTCTATAAGTCACAGGTAATGGGATCTAAACAACTGTCAGAGAATGACTGTGAACTTACCCGAGTGTTGACTTTCAGTAAATCACAAAATCTGCAACCAGGCAGTTTTCAACCCTGATTAAATCAGGGATTACATCCATAATAGCGAGTAGCTCTCCTGGAAATCTTGCCAGTCCAAGAGCTGCGCGAGATCAAAGTGGGGTACGCAGTAGCGTGCAGGAAAATTACCCCTGGCTGTTATCATGCAGGATTACTTAATTCACATCGAGCGGAATTAATCCTGAAATATTTATAGGTATTTCAATTTGCGGATAGGAGTCGATGCCAGTTTGGATAGCTGCCTTGCCCGTGATGGTGTAGGGAAAGTTTGACACGTCATTAAGTGGTATTGAAATACTTACATCCCCGCCGAAAGATCCCGTGCCTGCTGCCGCCCAGCTTCCCCGGAAAGAGACTTGGTCTGGCAATTCGAGGAAGAGTGACCCCCCAAAATCTCCAGCGAGGGATATTTGAATCGTTTCACTAGTTGTGGCAGCACCAAGGATAGTGGCTTCTGATGAGGAAACAGTTCCTGAAGCAGCGCCAGTCAGTCCATCATCGGAGGAATCCAGGGTGCCGGTGCCGTCAAGTTGCAGATCCAGGCTGACGCTGGTGTCGATTCCCAGATTCTCGATTATTACCGGGATAGTAATTGACCTTATTTCGGTAATGTCAAAAGTTTCTGACACATTTGCACTGTTATTGTCGAGCGTGTAGGTGCTACTTGAAAAAGTACCGGTGTAACTCCCCGTATACGAGCCGTCCCCATCATGTATTGCTACGAAAGATCCCACAATATTAAACGTGACATCTTTGGTCTCATTAAGGCTGATTCTGTTATCTTCAAATGTGTGCGAGATTACTTCCGATGTCTCATAATCAACAGTGACTTGATTTGGCAATACTCCTTGACCTGTTATGGAGGTGGAATCAGAGCTGAGGGTTCCTGAGGCACTGCCGCTGAAAACTACGCTTTCATCTATCTGCGGTATCGCGGTTGCTTCCCAGCTGCCGGCTATGTCGACGTTCAGCGTCTCATTAGTGTTTACTCCCAGCTCAGGTATGTTCAAATTTATTGGAACAGAAATGGCATGATTCAGGTTGCCAGAGTATCGCTTATCCGCGGGAATCTCTTGGCCTTCGTAAATGCCGAGCTCGGGTACCTCAAAAGTGAATTGCAAATTATATGGCCGAGGACCATTACTCGAGGGCGCTTCTCCCTGCATTGAGACTTGCCATGTAGCGCCACCAAGGTGTTCCAGGTCTGCCGGGGTATCTGGTGCCTGACCGGGCTCATCAGAATATTGAATGCTGAAATTACCAGTTGCTACATCGTAGTCACCGCTAAAGGTAATGTGCAGACCCAGTCCACCAGTGCAAGAGGCCGTGCCCTGGATTGTAGCCTCGATGGCACCATCCACGAGCCGTGCGACGATGGTTCCGTCAACAGCCGCCTGCGGCGTAACATCCTCGCCTTCATCATTCTGTACTGTGCCCGAAACTGTGCCAGTAATATTTGCTACAAGTGTTGTCTGTGCCCAGACTGGATGGAAAACTACCAGCATAGAGGTACTAAGAAGAATCAATAAAAATCGAGGGAATTTCATTTTATTTAACTCCAATTCGGTGCGACAAAAATGGCGCCATTGCGGAAGACGAAGATCCTCTTTAGCAAGCTGGTTTCCCAAGCATAGGAATTATTTTGGTTACCACTGAGAATCTTATCGAAGGGTAATAGCTGGCCAAGCGCTTCTTGTTTTGGGTTGGACAGCGGAAATGAATCGTTAGTTACTTGATATTGCGCCGCAGCAAAGTCAAAAGTCCCAATGCAAATCCAAAATAATAGAAGTTGGGTTAATCGAAGATTACTTAAGGCTGGTAAGCGCTGACTGGGGACGGAGAATCGCATGCGATTTTACCGGTCGAGTGGTAATTACCAATAAAATCATACATTTTGATTATTAATTGCCGATTAAGAAAATTAAAGATTGATTACCTAAATGTAACAAAGTGTGTCTGCGTTTAGCAGCCCGATTTTTGCTATTACTGCGGCCACCTGAAGAGCTGCTAAATTCCACCAAGAAGTCCATTAAAAGGCATAGCCGGCACCAAAAATGCTGGTTTGGCTGTACACAGACTGGTCTCTTTCAGCGAAAACACCCAGTTAGGCAGTCTTGCTTGTTTAGTAGGCGCTCTTATTTGCGAATCAAACGCATCAGGGTAACTTGATCAGGCGACTAGTTTAGAAAATCAAGCAACTCTGACCCCTTTGATTTCCAGTCTTACGCGATTCCTCTATCGCTTCCTAAGTAGCCGATATCTATAGTATCTTCTGAGACTAGTCTGTTTATTTATATAATGAGGTATACAAGATGGAATTAATTGCTGAATCAGTTATGGATATAACTAGCGTAATCATAAACGAAGATAGCAGCATGATCTGCTTCGAGGGTACTGTGGGTAAATATGGGCGCGTATACGCGAATCATACCTACATACCGAATGGCGTATCGAAAGATGCAGGAAAATTTTATGGAGAGGCAAGAACTATAATGGAAGATGGAACTATGGTTTCTGCAAGCTTACAGGGAGTATTTCGCAGAAATGGAGGCAAAATTAATATCCTAAGCTTAGATGACGCTAGCAATGGAGATCAAAATTACGTCAGCATTGAAATAGATTTACTTGAGAAGAAATCAAAAGTGTCAGTATATGACGCTTGGACATAATTTCCATGAAGAAATAAGGGGCTTAATCACAGATGCATCAACACTCAGGAGAACAATTTATACCAATGAAAATCAAACGGGTCAGAGTAACTTGATCAGGCGACTAGTTTAGAAAATCAAGCAACTCTGACCCCTTTGATTCTCCTTTGATTTTTATTGCTTACCATGCGCTTACCCAAATAAAAAAGCACCTATGGCGCTAACCATAAGTGCTTGATTTAGTGGTAGCTATGGGTGGACTTGAACCACCGACCCCAGCATTATGAATGCTGTGCTCTAACCAGCTGAGCTACATAGCCTTGGTTTCTTGCGGCTTCCGATAGCACGTCATCTGAAAATTTTATTTCCAATTTAATGCTCGACGTATGTCTGTTTACGCCTGCGCGTTAAACCGGAAATAAAATTCCCATCTAACGCACTCTCGAAACCCTCAACATCCTGCAAAGCATAAATTGAATCTGCAGTTGTTGTTAAATATATCTTTCCTGCATTTCCGGTGCCCATAATTAGCACCGTAGCATGCCGAAAGGCCGCGAATTTTGGCGATTTGGCGCCAAAATGTCAAGCCAGCTAATCGATCACCACATTACGCACAACAGCGTAGAAGTCACTAACGGCGCGGCGGAACGCTGCTTCCGGGACCTGTTCATCATTGCCGTGGACGCCAGTGTGGTCCTCATGACCGGTGATTAGCGGATTGAATCCATAACTGACAATGCCAAGGTCTCGGGTAAAGTGACTGTCGGTAAATCCGGTGCTTACTGATGGCAACACCCGGGAGCCGGGGTGGAGTTCCTGAGTAACTGACTCAATGGCGGCGAATAGTCTCGTGTTTGTTTCAGAGATCGCTGGCGTAAAGGCCATAATTGTTTCGATGGTAACGCCAGTATCACCGATCAGATCTTCCAGCTCCGAGATAAATTGTGCGGATGGTTTGTCCGGCAATATTCGACAATCCAATTCCGCCCAGGCTTCCGGTGGAATCACATTAATCTTGCTTGAGCCACTCATGCGGGTCATGGAACAAGTGTCTCGAATTAAAGAGTTATGACCTGGTCGAGCTGCATGCAGTCTTTCCACAAAAGCGGGGTCACTGATAGCACTGCTGATATTTGCATAGGACGGCCCCCATTCTTCATCCATGTCTACGGAAAGTTCTGAGAAATATTCAGACACCGGTCCGATAATGCGGGGAGGGAAGGGGTTCTCCAGCAGTAAGTTTAATGCCGAAACAATTCGGGTAACGGCGCTGGTTGTTCTTGGAGAGGAACCATGACCTGGTGTATCGATGGCATTTAGTCGTAACCATACGGGTACTTTCTGCGTAACTTCAACACCGAATACGATGTCGCCGTCTTCGTTGCTGCTACCGCCGCCGCCTTCATTTAACAGGATGCCGACGCCATCAAAAATTTCTGGGCGATTCTCGATTAACCAGCCGACCCCAAAGTAGCCACCGGCTTCTTCATCAGCCGTAGCCAGAAAAATAACGTCCCGATTCAGTTCAACGCCGGAGCGATGCAGGCTGAGAAACGTAGCTAACTGGATGATGCCGAGACCTTTCATGTCGCGGGTACCGCGGCCAAGAATAACGCCATCACGAATATCACCAGAGAGAGGATCGATGGTCCAGAATTCTTCTTCTGCCGGCACAACATCGGTATGTTGTAAGAGTATCAGTCCGGGTTCGTCACCGCCTTCCAGACGCGCCCAGATATTGCCTCGACCAGGAGCACTCTCCGCAGTCTCATATTCGATACCTTCGGCTTCAAAAATTGCCGAGTAAAAATCTACCGCACGGTATTCATTGCCAGGAGGGTTGATGGTGTCGACACGGATGAAGTCTTGCAGCCATCTTACGGCTTCATCTTCCAGCTCTTGTGCATTAACGACTGATACCCACACGAGATTTAGTGCAATCAATCCAATTCTTATTTTTTTCACGTTTAACTCCGGTTTCTCTTCTTGCTCACACGTTAAAACGGAAATGAATCACATCACCGTCCTGCACAATATAGTCTTTGCCTTCCAGACGCCACTTCCCTGCGTCTTTAGCACCCGCTTCACCCTTGTTGTTGATGTAATCGGCATAGGAAACGACCTCAGCGCGAATAAAGCCTTTTTCGAAGTCAGTATGAATAACTCCGGCTGCAGCAGGTGCCGTTGCACCTTGTTTTACCGTCCACGCCCGGGCTTCCTTCTCCCCAGCTGTGAAGTAAGTTTGTAAACCGAGTAGTTTATAACCGGCTCGGATTACCCGATCCAGCCCAGGCTCATCCATGCCCAGATCCTGCAGGAACTCGACTTTTTCTTCATCTTCCAGTTCGGCGATTTCTGCCTCCAGCTTATTACAGATGGCGACGACTTCGGCACCTTCGCTGGCAGCAATCTCGCGCACCTTATCCAGATGTAGGTTGTTGTCAAATCCGTCTTCATCGACGTTGGCGATATACATGACTGGTTTAACTGTGAGCAAATGTAGTGCGTAAAGATTACTTTGTTCTTCTTTGTATAGTTCCAAAGTTCGAACCGGTTTCGCTTCATCCAGGTGGGCTTTGACTTTTTCCAGAAGCTGAACCTGGCGTTGGGCATCTTTGTCGCCACTCTTGGCGACACGAATAACCCTGTCCAGATTTCTCTCCACTGTTTCCAGATCAGCCAACGCCAATTCGGTGTTAATGGTTTCGATATCAGCCGCAGGATTTATCTTATCGGAAACATGGGTAACGTTTTCGTCTTCAAAACAGCGAACTACATGGGCTATTGCATCAGTCTCGCGAATATTGGCCAGAAATTTGTTACCCAGGCCCTCTCCCTTGGATGCACCCTCTACCAAGCCCGCTATGTCAGTGAACTCTACTGTGGTTGGGATGACTTTCTGAGGATTCACAATGCCGGCGATCTTGTCGAGGCGATCGTCGGGGATCGACACGATGCCCGAGTTAGGCTCAATCGTGCAGAAGGGAAAATTTTCCGCCGCTATACCTGCTTTGGTTAAGGCGTTGAATAGAGTCGACTTGCCAACGTTAGGCAATCCTACAATGCCGCATTTCACTGCCATTAACTAGTTCCTTCTTATGTCGATTAAGTGTGAAGCAAGCGCATGGCTTCTTCCCATTGCCCTTTTACGGCTTTGGGAACTACGCGAATAGCAGCTTCAATATCACCCATGATGAGGTCGGCTTCCGATCTGGATGGATCGCTTAGCACATAGTTGGCCACCATGGATTTATGGCCCGGGTGACCGACACCGATGCGCAAGCGGAAAAAGTCTTTCTTGCCGCCCAGCGCATTGATGATATCCCTGATGCCATTGTGGCCGCCGTGGCCGCCACCTTCTTTAAAGCGGGTCACGCCTACTTCGAAATCGATTTCGTCATAGGCAACCAGCATGTTTTCGGGCTCGATTTTGTAGAACTTGCAGACCGCAGCTACCGACTTACCACTGTGATTCATAAAGGTGGTTGGGAAGAGTAGTTTTATATCGTCACCCTCGATATTTACCGAGGTAAACTCGCCAAAAAACTTTGATTCGCCACGCAACTGGCCACCATAGGCATTACATAGATGGTGGAGAAATATTACGCCCGCGTTGTGGCGATTGGAGTCGTGTTGTGGGCCTGGATTTCCCAGACCCACAATAAGTTTCAGTGGATGATCCGGCATTTTCATATTTCCGGACTCCTTGGCCATGGCCAAAGGCTTAAGCGTCGTCGCCGTCTCCGGAAGACTCTTCGCCTCCGGAATCGCCATCACCTTCTGCTGGAGCTTCGCCCTCAGCTGCTTCACCTTCTTCTGCTGCAGCCTCTTCTTCTTCGGCGCCGCCTCGCGGTTGCTGCACGCTGGCTACATTGAGGTCACTTTCCTCGCCAACGCTAAGGGCAACACTGCGAACGCCTTCCGGGAAGGTGAGATCAGACAGGTGAACAGACACGCCGAGTTCGACATTTTCCATATCCACTTCAATAAATTCTGGAAGATCTTTCGGCAAACAGACAATCTCGATCTCATTAAGAGTATGGCGAATACTTCCACCCTGAAGTTTTACGCCCACACACTTGTCTTCATTGATAAAGTGAATTGGGACCTTAACCTGGATTTCCTGCTTCATGTCCACGCGCTGAAAGTCAGCATGAAGAATAAACGGCTTGGCAGGATGGCGCTGCAGCGCCTTGATTACCGCCGGTTCCTTTTTACTGTCGATATTGAGGGTAATAATGTGAGAAAAGAATGCTTCATTCTCAGTTGCCTTGGCAATATCTTTATGGGCAATAGTGAGTGAAACAGGATCTTTTTTGCCGCCATAAAGTACGGCGGGAATTGATCCGTCCAGACGACGCAGGCGGCGGCTCGCACCTTTCCCCAGGTCCTCTCGAACAGAACATTCCAATTCGAAATCTTCTGACATGTTTCTATTCCTTTTGAGCAACTTTCTACAAAGTTATTGAGATTCGTTGCAATTTTCTTTAGTAAGTTTGCGACCAACTTATTAAAGGATTCATAAAAGAGGGCAGTTGTTCTTTTGAAACTTCTGCCCTCGCGGTATCCACGTGATGTTAGAAATAACTATGTATTATCAAACATCGCGCTAATGGATTCCTCATTACTTACTCGTCGAATCGATTCGGCTAATAGTTTGGCCATCGATAATTGACGAATGTGCGAGCAGGATTTTGCTGCATCGCTTAACGGTATCGTGTCGGTTACTACTAGTGAATCCAGACTCGATCCCTCTATATTCTCTATTGCCGGACCAGAAAGTACCGGGTGAGTACAGTAAGCCACAACTTTATTAGCTCCATACTCCTTCAGGGCATCTGCCGCTTTGCACAGTGTGCCGGCAGTGTCCACCATGTCGTCGACAATCAAACAACATCGGTCTTCTACATCACCGATGAGGTTCATAATCTGCGCTTCATTGGCTGATGGACGTCGTTTGTCGATTATCGCCAGGTCGACGTCGAGTTGCTTGGCCACCGCTCTGGCCCGAACCACGCCACCAACATCCGGTGATACAACTATTAAATTATCATAACGCTGACGCTCAATGTCGTCAGTCAGTACCGGTGAACCATAAACATTGTCCACCGGGATGCTGAAAAATCCCTGTATTTGTTCAGCATGTAAATCAACTGTCAGAACTCGATTAACACCAACGGCGCTAATCATGTCTGCAACGACCTTGGCACTAATGGCTACTCGGGCCGAGCGTACACGACGATCCTGTCGGGCGTAGCCAAAGTAAGGAATCACCGCGGTGATTCGGTTCGCTGAAGCTCTGTGCAGAGCATCTGCCATTAACAGCAATTCCATGATGCTGTCGTTGGTCGGTGCACAGGTCGGTTGAATGATGAAAACGTCTTTACCGCGAACGTTTTCATTTAACTCAACAGATACTTCACCGTCACTAAATTTACTGATACTGGCATGTCCCAGAGGAACACCAATATTTTTGGCAATGGCGTCTGCTAATGCCGGATTAGCATTGCCCGTAAAGACCATTAAATTTGTTGCCACACTAAATTCCTTGGGCTTAAAACTTCTTATACTGATTGGTCTAACAAAATATGGCTGGGGTGGCTGGATTCGAACCAACGAATGCAAGGATCAAAACCTTGTGCCTTACCACTTGGCGACACCCCAATATCTTTTTGACTCCTTCGAGCCTAAAGCGAATTAATACCCTCGGCGATGAATCCTTTCAAACCCGATGGACACCTCGCAAATACTTCCCGGGCAGCGGCTTCACTCTCAAATTTGGCGAAGACTGCTGACCCTGTTCCTGTCATTCTAGCCTCACCGAATTGCCCTAGCCAGTTCAGGGCTTCATCCACCTCGGGATACAACAAGCGGGTCACTTTTTCGCAGTCATTTCTGGCCCTGCCCGCCAGAAAGTCGGCCATTTTGATGGCTGGAGAGTTCCGTGTCAAATTTTCCTGAGAAAATATCCGGGCCGTGGAAACCGGGCAATTCGGCGTCACTACCAGGTACCACGCCGGGTCGATTTCCACGGGCTGGAGCCGCTCCCCAACACCCTCGGCCCAGGCGGATTTTCCATGGATAAAGACTGGCACATCGGCACCCAAATCGAGCCCCAGCGTAGCCAATTCGTCATCGCTTAGCTGGCAATCCCATAGGAGGTTCAAGGCCCGCAGAGTCGTGGCAGCATTGCTGCTGCCACCTCCCAGGCCAGAACCCATGGGAATACGCTTGTTAATGGTAATTCTGGCCCCTAATTCGTGTTTTCCTCTGAATGTTCGCAACTTTGCCGCAGCTTGCAGAATAAGATTGTCATCCATGGGCATGGTCTTGATCTCCGATTCGGCGGCAACATGCAGGGAGAGCCTGCCCGATTGAGCAGTCTCGAAAATCAGCTCATCACCATAGTTCAGTATTTGAAACAGGGACTGCAGTTCGTGGTAGCCATCATCCCTTCTGCCCAGGATATGAAGAAACAAGTTGAGTTTAGCGGGAGAGCGCAGGTTAAGAACTTGAGGGTTCATTAATTAAATTCAGAATCCAGGGTCCAGTTCAAGCCGAAAAAGGTTAACCGGATTTCTTCTTCAACTCGCGCGACGACCACTTCCCGGGGCAAACTGAGCTCACCGTACTGGCGCGGATCTTCAAAGCTGATTGTCCATCCACCCTGATTCATTTGAGAAAGCTGATTAAGCTCGTTAAAGGTCATATCAGCATTAGAGTCGGGAGCCGGCAATCCACGAATCCAGAATTCCAAATAGGAGACCGGTAGTTCATAACCAAGTTGTTGCAGGATAAGGTCTTCCGGACTAGCGGCCCGGAACAGTTCGCCATCATGCTCCATGGTTACCAGTCCCGGTCGGCCTTCGATCACCGTCATGCCGACATTAAAGGTGCCCCAGAGTCGAATATTGTAAGTCGTATCTTGTTGTTGCCAGCGAATACGCGGTGTGTCATTTTCATCCTTGTAAGCAACATTCACCCGACCCCGTAATTGCCAGGCACCGAGATCTTCCAGCAGCATTCTTTGCTGATCCCAAATGACATTTTCTATGGCCCGTGGAGCCACGTTGGCACAACTGCCTAATACAAGAAAAAGGGTAAGGCAGTTAAAGGTTCTGGCTGCTTGTTGCAGGTTTCCTATATAAGGAAGAAAGAATGAGATCATTAATAGGGCTGAAAGCGTTCGATAACTTCTTTAATAAGTTCACTGTCAGGTTGGGTTTCCAGGGCTTCTTCCCATACCCGGATTGCTTCATCTTTGCGGTCCATCATCCACAGCACCTCGCCCACATGTGATGCCACTTCGTGATCGGGAAAGACTGCGAAGGCTCGCCGCAAATTTTCCAACGCTTCTTCATAGCGTCCAACTTTGTATTGGGCCCAACCGAGGGTATCAATGATGGCAGGATCATCCGGGGAGATGGCGATGGCACGTTCTGCCAGATCCAGGGCCTCTTCGTAGCGAGTGGTCTGGTCTGCCAGCATATAGCCTAAATGGTTCAGGGCGCGGGAATCATCCGGTTGCATGCGAATAATCTGGCGCAAGTCTCTTTCCGATCCCTCCTGGTCTCCTTGTGAATCATAATAAAGAACGCGAGCGAATAATAATTCCCCCTCATTAGGGAAGCGATTAAGCGCGGTATCCAGCAAGTCTTTGGCTTCACTTACATAGCCTGCCTGAACCAGCAAATTGGATTCGATGGTAGTAAACAGGATTTCCAGTCGGGGTTGGCCGCTGGATTGGCGAACCAACCAGGCATGGGCATCGTCCAGTTTGCCCAGCGCAATGGAATGCCGGGTTGCCTGTTGCTGTGCTGCCAGAAAATTATTCGTGCCAATTCTTACCTGGCGATAATGCTCGATTGAGTTCTCCAGGTCATCTCGCTGTTCATAAATAAAACCGAGATAGTATTGGGCTTCATCGAAACGCTGGTCGGCACGGATTAGTTTTTCGAGATTGACAATCGCCGAATCAAAGTTTTGTAACTCCATGTCCAGTAAGGCAACTGAATAAAGTGTCTCGTAATCCTCCGGATCCTGTTCGACAATAATTTCAAATTGTTCCTGGGCATCTTCGAAGCGATCATCCTGAATTAATAAGCGTGCATAACTCAGGCGCAATGATTTTTCGTCCGGAAATTCCCGTACGCCATTACGCATGATTCGAATGGCACCATTGGTGTCATCCATGTTCTGCAGAATCTGCCCATGGAGTAAAACCATGTTGGGCGTAAGGGCGACGTTCTGCAAAACTATTTGCATCTCATAAAGAGCGTCATCGAACTGGCGGTTCTGAGCCAACAATTGCACCAGGGCAAGATGAATAGTCTCTTCCTCTTCGAACTCGCGAGCAAGTTGGCGCAAGTTATCGATCAGCGCCTGCCGCTCTCTCGGGCCGAGCCTGCCGGTTCTGGCAGCCAGCGCTGTAAAGTCCATTTGTCCACCAAGGTCTATAACCCGAGCCATGTGGGATAGCGCCTGGTTATAGTTGCCATTTTCGAGAAATTGAAAGGCCAGCGACAAATGGGGTTGAGGATTTTCCGGTTCAATTTCAGCCCAGAGCAGGCCAAGTTGCATGAGTGCGTTGAGGTCACCGTTGGCGGAGGCAAACTGCACGGCTCGCATGATGATGCCAAGGTCGCGGGTCTCCATGGCGAGATCCAGGTAGTTTTCACCGGCATCCTCCAGATCACCTCGCTGGGCGCCCAATTCACTGATAATAGTCTGGTACAGTTGCTCCTCGGTAAATGAGCCATACTCGATGTCCTCTGCTTGTTCCGGTTCAGCGGCTGCCACCAGATCTTCAGCTGAGGGCGGCGGTGGCGGGGGCGCGCCGGTACAGGCAGCCAGGCCGCCAAGCAGGAGCAGTAGTAGAAATTGTCTTAGTGAGTACTTCACGGTATCCATCCAAATATGCCTGCATTGTAGCAGTTTGTTGAGAATTCTGAGAATTTGGCCTCAGGCGTTCTTGCTTCCTTATATACGTTCTAATCAGGGAATTGAATCACCTTAATAATAGACCGTGAAGCGGGAGCAGTTGATTGCGCCAAGATTAAGTGCTTTTGTAGAAAATCCAACAGAATCAGTTACTAATAACCACTCTGGCCGATATAGAATCTAGTTGCTAGCACAGCTTTGCTGCGATGAATTATAGGTTAGGTTCTAGTAATATACGGGCCTTTTTACTCGACGGCACTTCGGGATCCCAATGGCTCTTGTACTGGTGGGGATAAACCACATGACGGCGAATATCGCGTTGCGCGAGAAGGTCGCGTTCCCGCCGGAAATCGTTGGCGAGGCATTAGGTCAGGTGAGCGCCATGGCCGGAGTTGACGAGGTGGTAATCGTCTCTACCTGTAATCGCACTGAACTCTACCTCAGTTATAAGTCTGAGAAGGCGAACGGGCGGTCGGAAGGAGAGGAGAATCGTCAGCTCATTGAGCGGCAACAGGCAGTTGTCGACTGGTTAGGGAATTACCATAAGTTAGACACAAACGAGCTCACAGAGAGTATTTATTTTTTTGGCGATAAAGAGGTTGTTCGTCACTTGATGAAAGTTGCCTGCGGTCTGGATTCCATGGTCTTGGGTGAGCCACAGATTCTTGGTCAGATCAAGTCGGCATTCGCGGTATCCCGTGACCTTGAAATAGTTGGCGCATCTTTGGGTAAAGCATTTCAGGCAGCGTTTTCCATTGCCAAGGAAGTGCGAACCGATACTGCAATCGGAGAGAATCCGGTGTCAGTCGCCTATGCGGCAGTTACCCTGGCCGAGCGGATTTTTTCCAATCTTGCCAAGCTGTCGGTTTTGTTAATTGGGGCGGGGCGCACCATCGAGCTGGTAGCAAGGCATCTGGTAGAAAAAGGCGCCTCTTCAATCGTGGTGGCAAACCGAACGCTGGATAATGCCCTGGAAATAGCGGCGAAATTTGATGCCCATGGTGTATTGCTCTCAGATATTCCGGAGCAGTTAATCGCCGCGGACATCGTGGTGTCATCCACCAATAGCCAGTTACCCCTGTTGGGAAAGGGTGCAGTGGAGCGCGCGCTTAAAGAGCGCAAACACAATCCGATGTTGTTAATCGATCTGGCGGTGCCTCGCGATATTGAAGAGGAGGTAGGCGAAGTTGCCGATGCTTATCTCTACAGTGTTGACGACATCAGTGAAGTCATTGAAGACAATGTTAAGAGTCGGGCCGAAGCTGCTGTCCAGGCCGAGTCGATCATTGAGCGCGGCGTAGAGGAATATGCAAAACAGCTGCGGTCTCTAAATGCTGTTGCTACCCTGCGCGCTTTTCGCGACAAGGCCGATGGGATAAGAGATCAGGAATTACAGCGGGCATTAAAATCCCTGGAGAAAGGTGAATCACCAGATGCAGTGCTGGAGTCCCTGGCCAGGGCCATAACTAATAAACTGACCCACGCGCCCAGTGTGCAAATGAAGAAAGCCAGTTCCGAAGGGCGGGATGAGCTATTGGAACTAACACAGGAATTGTTTGATTTAGGAGAAGGCGATCAGAATTAAGCTGTCGTCTGGATGTACCAATGAAAGAATCAATTCGACTCAAACTTGAAAACATACAGGATCGCTTCGGCGAACTCGAAGCGCTGCTCAGCGATGCTGAGGTAATTGCGGATCAAAACCGTTTTCGTGAGTTTTCAAAAGAGTACAGTGAAATCGAAGATGTGGTGAAGAGTTTTAATCGCTTCAATGAAGTCACCAATAACCTGAGTGAAGCGAAAGAAATGCAGAAAGACTCCGACCCTGACATCCGCGCCATGGCAGAAGAAGAGGTAGCCAACTCTGCTGAAGAGCTGGAAACTTTGGAGCTGGATCTGCAAAAACTCCTATTGCCCAAAGATTCAAAAGACAGTTGTAATGTCTTCCTGGAAATCCGCGCCGGCACCGGTGGTGATGAGGCAGCAATTTTTTCAGGTGACCTGTTTCGCATGTACAACCGTTATGCAGAAGAGCAGAAATGGAAGACGGAAGTTATGACGGAACGCCCCGGTGAGCATGGCGGCTACAAAGAAATTATCATGCGCATCGATGGCAAAAATGTCTACGAGAAGCTGAAGTTTGAATCCGGCGCACATCGAGTGCAACGGGTGCCGGAAACAGAAACTCAGGGTCGTGTTCATACATCCGCCTGCACCGTCGCAATCATGCCGGAAATTGAAGAAGTGGAAGAGATCGATATCGACAAGAACGATTTACGGATTGATACCTTTCGAGCCAGTGGCGCTGGTGGTCAGCACGTAAACAAAACTGACAGTGCAATACGGATCTCCCATATACCTACGGGAATTGTCGTGGAGTGCCAGGACGAAAGATCACAACACAAGAACAAAGCTCGGGCTATGTCTTTGCTTCAAGCCAAATTATTAGACCAGGCCCAGAAGGAAAAAAAGGATGAAGAAACTGACGCGCGCCGTAAGTTGGTCGGCAGCGGAGACCGATCAGAAAAGATACGAACCTATAATTACCCCCAGGGCCGGGTTACCGATCATCGCATCAGTCTTACCCTCTACAATTTGCCCGAGATCATGGCTGGTAATCTCGGTTCAGTTATTCAGCCTTTGATTAACGAGTATCAGGCAGATCTTCTTGCCGGCCTTGCCGAAGAGGGGTAAAGGACCTGGCCAAGGTAATTGCATCGCCACTGTTTTGACTGAAAACTCGTCAATCAAGACATCAGGAGTGAAGTGCGGTGAATGCAATTATTCAACGAGTAATATGGACAAGGTTTTCAGCCCCAACCCGACGGGCCGGGCTAATTGCAATCCCGGCTATGTTCGCAGTCGCTATCGAAGGTTTGCCACTTAACGCTCCTGCGGGCCTTGCCGGGAAAATAATTTTCTGCGGCAGCGACAAAGCAAATACCCAGGTCAGGGCCTAATATGATTAAAACAGTGCAACAAGCACTTGCTGAATCTGGATCATTAAAGCCTGTTAGTGAGAGTCATGTTTTAGAAACAGAGCTTTTACTCAGTCATGTGCTGGACAAAACCCGGGAATACCTGCGTGCGCACACCGAAGAAGAAATTTCCGATGACCACTACCAACAGTTTCAATTTATGCTGCAGCGACGGCAGCAGGGTGAACCTGTGGCCTACATTCTTGGTCATCGAGAATTCTGGGATTTCGATCTAAAAGTTAACGAGTCGGTACTGATTCCCCGTGCTGAAACGGAAGTGCTGGTGGAGAAATGCCTGGCCAGACTAGAGGGCCTGGGTTCGTCTTTACGTATTGCAGATCTGGGGACGGGAAGCGGGGCAATAGCAATCGCCATTGCGCGGACTAATCCTGGTTGGCAGGTGGATGCTGTAGACATAAGCGAGGATGCGTTATCAGTCGCCCGGGGAAACGCCACCGCACTAGGGGTGAATAACATTGAGTTTCATCTCGGATCATGGTGTGATGGCCTGCCTGAAGCCCACTACGATTTGATTGTTGCCAATCCGCCTTATGTGGAGCCCGGTGATAAATATTTAGCAGAGGGTGATTTACCGTTTGAGCCGAGTATTGCATTAGTGGCTGATGATCATGGATTCGCAGCCTTTAATTCGATTACCGCGGCTGCGCCTGCATATTTAAAGAAAGACGCCTGGCTCCTTTATGAGCATGGTTATAATCAACAATCGCAATTGATCGATACATTGGTTGCGTCAGCCTTTGACAAAGTTGCGGGCTATCAAGATTATGCTGGAGTGGACCGTATCGTCGAAGCAATGTGGACAGGAAATTCCTGAGCGATAATGAAGGACGAGCAATTACTTAGATTCAGTCGACAGATAATGCTGCCGGAGATGGATGTGGCGGGGCAGCAGAAACTGGTTGATGCCACCGTGCTCATCGTCGGCATGGGTGGTTTGGGGTGTCCCGCCGCCATGTATCTGTCTGCCGCCGGCATTGGTCATCTCATTATCGCCGATGATGATGCAGTGGAGATAACAAATCTGCAGCGGCAGATTGCTCACAGTCAGTCTAATCTCGGCGATGCCAAGGTCAGTTCAGCAGAACAGTCCCTGGTAGGGCTAAACCCCGACGTAAAGATCACCGCCATAAACGCACGCTTGCAAGGAGTCGGGCTGGATGACGCAGTGCAGCAGGCCGACGTAGTCGTGGATGCTTGTGACAATTTTACAACCCGTTTTGCCATAAACCGCAGTTGCATAGCGAATTCCAAACCGCTGGTTTCCGGGGCAGCCATTCGCATGGAGGGTCAGGTGGCAGTTTTTGACAGTAACAACCCGGAAAGCCCCTGCTACCAATGCCTTTACCAGGAGGGTGACGATGATGATGCCAGCTGTTCCCATAACGGCGTGATGGCACCTCTTGTCGGAATAATCGGTTCAGTACAGGCAATGGAGACTATCAAGGTGATTACAGGGATTGGTCAAAGTCTTGCCGGAAGACTCCTGCTACTGGATGCATCCACCATGCAATGGCGGGAAATGCGCTTACCACGCGACCCAAGCTGTGCTGCCTGCGGCAATATCTAAGACCAATCAATTCTTTTAAAAAGCCCTTCATATCGCTATTATGCGAGGCCCCATGTAATCGTGGAATCATTTAGTAGTAGATAGATGGGATTTATGGATAGCCCAACAGATGAAAAACAGGAATTGTTGTCATTTGATAATTTTGAATTACAACAACCGTTACGAGAGGCGATAACTAAACTCGGATTTGAATATTGCACACCCATTCAAGCTCAGAGTTTAGTGCACACGCTCGCCGGTCTGGATGTCACCGGAAGGGCACAAACCGGTACCGGTAAGACAGCCGCCTTCTTGATCACCATTATCAATGACTTGCTCACCAATCCTGTCGAAGAGGATCGGTACCTCGCTGAACCGCGGGCACTCATTGTTGCGCCTACCCGAGAGCTGGCTATTCAAATCGGCAGCGATGCGGAAAAGCTGACAGAGTTCTGTAATGTCCACACCGTTACCCTGGTAGGTGGTGAAGATTACGCAAAACAAAATGCTGCGCTTGATAAACAGCCAGTAGACATCGTTGTGGCAACTCCGGGTCGATTATTGGATTTTGTTAGCAACGATAATCTTTATTTAGGGCTTATCGAATTATTAGTACTGGACGAAGCAGATCGTATGCTGGATATGGGTTTCATTCCCCAGGTAAGGCAAGTAGTTTCCAGAACCCCCAAAAAAGATTGTCGTCAGACATTATTATTCAGCGCCACTTTTACTCCGGAAATAATCGAGTTAGCGGATCGCTGGGCGATGGATCCGGTTATGGTTGAAATTGAACCGGAGAAAGTTGCCGCTGATGCTGTTGACCAGCTGGTTTACCTGGTTACCACTGCCGACAAATACAATCTTCTGTTTAATATCCTGTCTGAACCGGGTGCAGAAAAAGTCATGGTGTTTAGTAATCGTCGGGATCAGGTGAGAAAACTTGCCGACGATCTTTATCGTAATGGAATTAACTGCGGCGTTCTCTCCGGTGAGATACCCCAGAACAAACGTATTCGAACCCTTGACGCTTTCAAGTCTGGAAAACTGCGTGTGTTAGTAGCTACCGATGTAGCCGGCAGGGGATTGCATATCGAAGACGTAACTCACGTAATCAATTATACGTTGCCAGAAGA
The DNA here is from genome assembly GCA_028818225.1 of Gammaproteobacteria bacterium. Classification (GTDB taxonomy): domain Bacteria; phylum Pseudomonadota; class Gammaproteobacteria; order Pseudomonadales; family Pseudohongiellaceae; genus UBA9145. The sequence continues at coordinate 39,207 of JAPPOG010000069.1, forward strand.
ACCGGAAGATTATGTCCATCGTATCGGACGAACTGGCCGAGCTGGTGCTGTAGGTACATCTATCAGCTTCGCCTGTGAGGAAGATTCGTTCTTACTACCGGCAATAGAAGAAAAGTTAGGTAGTGATCTTGAATGCATCCATCCATTGGAACATTTATTGGAGCAGGCGCCAGGATTTACCAGGGAATCTCGCTTCAAACCTAAATCTAAAGGTCCGGGACGTCGACCCCGCAGGCCTTCTCGACCTCGTTAAATCAGAATTTTTTTCTGTTGCCGCCCACTGCTTCCAGGGCGGTGGCATATTCCGTGGATTTTCGATGCTGGGAGACCAGATCGAGAAAGGTGCTGCCATCTGGCAAGCTAACGTTTATGTCTCGGCCTTCCTCGACATAAAAGGCCAGAAACCTTTCAAATAAATCTGCTGTCATGCCCCGATAAGCTTTTAGCAGGATGTTGTAATCCTTTGGCATGCCCACTGGTGGCTCCAGTTCAAGAAAAGTTTTCAGGCGTTCGTCAGACCAGTCTTCATTGCGAGTTGCGATCTGGGTTCTCTCTGCGCCTCTCTTTTTGCCCTCTTTCATATGCCCTTATTGTATTTTTTCTCGAAGCAGTTGATTTACTTGCCCGGGGTTCGCTTTCCCCTGCGATAGTTTCATGGCCTGGCCAACCAGGAAGCCAAGAACCTGTTCTTTACCATCCTTTAATTGTTGGACCTGATCCGGGTTATTGGCGATTACTTCATCCACCAGTTTTTCGATTTCGCCGGTATCCGTGACCTGCTTTAGACCTTTCTTTTCGATAATTTCATCAACGCCTGCATCATCCTCCAGCATGGTTTCGAAAACGGTCTTGGCGATCTTGCCACTGATGGTATTGTCCTTGATGCGGCTGATTAGTGTCGCCAGACGCTCAGATCGAATTGGTGACTCGGTAATCTCCATATCGTTCTTATTAAGTAGGGCCAGTAAATCGCCGGTTACCCAGTTAGCCGCGAGCTTGGCGTCGCCGCAATTTTTCGCCACTTCTTCGAAGTACTCGGCCATTTCTCTTGTGGCAGTTAACACGCCGGCATCGTAGTTACTCAATGAGAATTCTTGCATGAAACGCTCTTTCTTGGCGTCCGGCAATTCTGGCAGCTCCGCTTTGATTGCAGAAATAAATGACTCATCGATTACCACAGGGAGTAAGTCGGGCTCGGGAAAATACCTGTAGTCATTTGCCACTTCCTTGCTGCGCATGGAAGTGGTGATGTCTTTATTGGCATCGTAGCGGCGAGTTTCCTGCACTACTTCGCCTCCATCCTCGATCACTTCCTGCTGTCGAATAATCTCCGAGTTGATGGCTTTCTCAACAAAACGGAAGGAGTTGATGTTCTTGATTTCGGTTCGAGTACCCAGCTCAGTTTCACCCTTCGGGCGAATTGATACGTTTACATCACAGCGCATGGAGCCCTGAGCCATGATGGCATCGGAGATATCCAGGTAGCGCACGATGGAGTGCAGTTTCTTCAAGTAGGCCACTGCTTCTTTGGCGTTAGTAATCTCCGGCTCAGAAACAATTTCCAGCAAGGGTTCGCCGGCACGATTCAAATCGATACCGGACTGTCCGCTGAATTCTTCATGCAAAGACTTGCCGGCATTCTCTTCGATATGAGCGCGCGTTACACCGATGACTTTTTCCGTTCCATCTTCGAGGGTAATGGTTAAGGCGCCTTTACCAACCGTTGGGAAATCCAGCTGAGTGACCTGATAGCCCTTGGGTAAGTCGGGATAAAAGTAATTTTTACGATCGAATACCGAACGCTCACCAATTTCGGCACCAATAGCCAGTCCAAAACGAACCGCCATCTTTAAAGCTTCTTCATTAAATACTGGCAGCGTACCTGGCAGAGCCAGGTCAAAAATATTGGCTTGGGTGTTGGGTTCAGCGCCAAACTCCGATGCGGTTCCGGAAAAGAGTTTTGATTTGGTAGAGAGTGAAACATGTACTTCCAGGCCGATGACTGTTTCCCATTCCATGGTTAGCCCTCCTGTCCGAAATTCGGTTTTTGTCGGTGCCAGTCGGTTTGCTGTTGGAACTGATGAGCAACGTTCAGGAGTTTTGCTTCACCAAAATCCTTGCCGACAATATGCATACCGATCGGTAAGCCATTGGACAGGCCCGCTGGAATTGATATGCCCGGCAAACCAGCCAGGTTTACTGCGATGGTGTAAATGTCCTCCAGGTACATGGTGACCGGGTCGGTCTTGGCGCCTAACTCAAATGCCGTATGGGGTGACGTTGGACCAACGATTACATCAACTTCCTTGAAGGCCTCCACAAAGTCATTCTTTATCAAGCGACGAATTTTTTGTGCTTTCCTGTAATAGGCATCATAGTAACCGGCTGACAGGGCATACGTGCCGACGAGGATACGGCGCTTTACTTCATCGCCGAAGCCCTCACTGCGGGTGCGCTTATACATATCGTCAAGATCCACCGGATTTTCGCAGCGATAGCCATAACGCACGCCGTCATAGCGGGAAAGATTTGCCGATGCTTCCGCAGGTGCTACTACATAATAAGCAGAAACAGAAAGATGATTATTGGGAAGGTCCACTTCGATGAGTGTAGCACCGAGTTTTTCATATTCGCGCAATGCTTCGCGAATTCCTTTCTCAACTTCCGCCGTAAGACCTTCAGCGAAATGTTGTTTCGGAATCCCAATCTTTAAACCTTGCAGTGAATCATTCAGGGTCGCTGCGTAATCTTCTACCGGTTTATCGATACTGGTGGAATCTTTCTTGTCCAGACCGGCCATAACATTGGTCATTAGCGCGGCATCTTCGGCGCTCTTACACAATGGACCTGCCTGGTCGAGGCTTGAAGCAAAAGCAATCATTCCCCAGCGGGAGACTCGACCATAACTCGGCTTGAATCCGGTAATACCGCAAAAGGCTGCAGGTTGACGGATAGATCCGCCAGTATCGGTTCCTGTTGCCATTGCGCATAGGTCCGCAGCCACTGCAGCGGCAGATCCTCCAGAGGAGCCACCTGGCACTCTTTTTATATCCCAGGGATTTTTCACGGGGCCGAAGAAGCTGGTTTCGTTAGAAGAACCCATGGCAAATTCGTCCATGTTGGTCTTCCCCAGCATCACCGCACCGGCAGTGTTGAACTTTTCAACCACCGTTGCATCATAAGGCGCGACAAAATTATGCAGCATGCGGGAACCACAGGTAGTGGTTACGCCATTAGTACAGAAAATATCTTTATGCGCCAACGGAACACCGAGTAGAGGAGAACTATCACCCGCAGCTCTCTTTTCATCAGCGGTCTTGGCCTGTGATAGGGCGGTGTCTTCGCAGATTGTAATGTAGGCATTCAGCTCCGCATTGTACTTTTTGATCCGATCCAGATAGGACTGGGTAAGTTCAACACTGGAGATCACACCACTGGAGAGCGCTTGCGATAGTTCGGCAGCAGTTTTTTCAATCATTTCGATGAATTCGTTTCGTCTTATTAGGGTCGCTTATCACTCGAGAACTTTCGGCACCAGATATAAACCGTCTTGCGCTTCCGGCGCCAGGGTTTGCAATTCATCGCGGTTATCGGTTTCGGTAACAGTGTCAGCTCGCAGACGTTGCACTACATCAAGAGGATGGGCCATTGGTTCAACCGATTCCGTATCAACGGACTGCATCTGGTCGATTAGCGCCAATATGTCTGTGATGCGATTGGCGACTTCCTCGGCATCGGCTTCGCTAATATGCAGCCGAGCGAGTTGCGCAATCTTTTCTACTTCAGACTTGTCTAAAGCCATCCATTTACCCCGGAAAAGCCAGTGTTTTGCTGATGCTATGTTGGCATTTAGCCAGTACTTAGAAAGAATAGTGGCAGAAATGTGGCAGAGCTCTAATTTATGCCTAATTCAGGCCTTTGCCACTTGCTCTAACACAATGCCGTTGCTAGAGTGCGATCTATTCGCGAGAACGCGGGATTATACTTGAATATCACCTACTTAGGTCAATTCAAAAGATCAAAAGCTCCAGGAGATTCCTTTAGTCAAAACTGATCCTTTCGGGCCGATAACAAATCTTTCGTATAAGCTAAATCATTAAGCTTTTTTGCCGTTTACCTAACAAGCACCTAAAGGATTAGAATCTTTATTTTGAGGATTGCAGAAATACATGTTTAAGAAAATCAGGGGAATGTTCTCCAACGACCTGTCGATCGATTTGGGCACGGCGAACACACTTATTTATGTACGTGATGAAGGCATCGTGCTGAACGAGCCATCGGTTGTGGCAATCCGCACCCATAACGGCCAGAAAACTGTGACCGCTGTGGGCTCCGATGCGAAGCGCATGTTGGGAAGAACGCCTGGCAACATCACCGCTATCCGCCCATTAAAAGACGGTGTGATTGCCGATTTTCAGGTCACGGAAAAGATGTTGCAGCACTTTATTAATAAGGTGCACGAAAACAGCTTCTTTCCTCCCAGCCCGAGAGTGCTGGTGTGTGTTCCCTGTAAATCAACCCAGGTGGAACGCCGCGCCATCCGTGAATCAGTGGCCAGCGCCGGCGCCCGGGATGTGCGGCTAATCGAAGAGCCTATGGCTGCCGCCATTGGTGCAGGCTTGCCGGTAGAGCAGGCTTCCGGCTCCATGGTGGTAGATATCGGCGGTGGTACCACGGAAATTGCGATCATCTCCCTTAACGGTGTGGTTTATTCCGAATCCGTAAGAGTAGGGGGTGACCGTTTCGACGAGGCCATTACCACCCATGTACGACGAAATTACGGTAGCCTGATCGGTGATGCCACCGCTGAACGCATCAAGAAAGAGATCGGCTGTGCCTATGTCAGCAATGGCACTGAACTCCGGGAAATCGACGTTCGCGGCCGCAACCTGGCAGAAGGTGTACCCCGTAGCTTTACCCTGAATAGTGACGAGATTCTTGAGGCACTGCAGGAACCCCTGTCCGCCATTGTGCAGGCAGTAAAGAGTGCGCTGGAGCAATCGCCACCAGAACTGGCCTCCGATATCGCTGAATCTGGCCTGGTATTGACCGGTGGCGGCGCATTACTGCAGGATCTGGATAAGTTGTTATCGGAAGAAACTGGCTTACCGGTGATCGTGGCCGAGGATCCCCTGTCCTGCGTAGCCCGGGGCGGTGGCAAGGCCATGGAGCTCATGGATGCACACGATATCGACCTGCTGACAATGGAATAAGCCACCTGGTAAGCCAAATTCACCCTTAATCCCCGATTTTGCAGCAAAAAACCAGAATTCTGCGGGAATTGAAGGATTTACGGGCTTTGGGGCGGAGGAATATAATTCCGGTTTCCCAAAGGAGGTAATCCGGCATCGACAAGACCTTATTTATAAAAGGCGTTGCCCTGGAATACCGGGCTCTGGCTTTTCTTCTTTTATCTGTGTGCATCATGTTTGCAGACAGCCGTTTCGGCTATCTGGATAAAGTGCGTTATGGGCTTGGCTATGCCACCACACCGATCTACTGGGTCGCCGATATTCCTACCCGGGTTTCTTTCTGGGTTGATGATGTCTTCGTGTCCCGCACCGACCTGTTAGAAGAAAATGAAGTATTGAGAGAAGAGTTACTGGTTGCCCAGCGAGAGCTCCAGCTGCTGGAAAGCCTGGCCAGTGAAAACAGTCGCCTGCTTGCCCTGAACGAGGCCACCGGTGGAATCGAGGGCGATGTATTACCCGCAGAAATAATAAATGTGTCGCCGGATCCCTTTTCCAAACGGGTACTAATCAATAAAGGTGCCAACGATGGCGTGTTTATCGGTCAGCCATTATTGGATGCCAATGGATTAATGGGTCAGATTGATGAAGTGCTTCCTTATACCAGCTGGGCTTTGTTAATTACCGATTCCCATCACGTGACACCGGTGGAAGTAAATCGTAACGGTGAGCGCGCCCTTGCCAGAGGAAGCCGCACTACTACCAACGAACTTGAACTGGAATTTGTCACCCAGACCCAGGATATGCAGGCCGGCGATCGCCTGGTGAGTTCCGGCATGGGCCAGGTGTATCCAAAGAATTATCCCGTAGCAGAAATTATTTCTGTCTATTCTGATCCGGGACTGGACTTCGCTACCGTTCGCGCCCGACCGTTGGCACAAATGGCAAGTACCCGTCACGTCATGCTCGTCTTTCAAACCGAAGAAACTCAGCTGGAACCGGTTCCTGAAGCTGAACAGTTGGTAAGTGATGAGCTGACTCCCACTGAAATCGAAGGTCAGGTTTCACAAATCCAGAATGAACCAATAGAACAGTAGTCGTGGCAATACAACAAAAAGCGCATGCCACCTGGGTAATCATACTTAGTTTCTTCATAGCGTATCTGCTAGCTATCGTGCCGTTTCCTGATTGGGCCATGAATTACCGCCCGGAGTGGGTGCCCATGGTACTTATCTACTGGGTGATGGCCCTCCCATATCGGATTGGTATCGGTGCGGCATGGTTTGCCGGGTTGATACTGGACATTCTCGAAGGCTCCATACTCGGGTTAAATGCCATGGCCCTGGTTATCATTGCCTACGTCACATTAAGTTTGCATCTACGCTTGCGCATGTTTTCTTCCCTGCAGCAGGCAGGTCTGGTGCTGGCTTTGGTTGGTCTGAACCTGACGCTCAGTCACTGGCTACAAATCATTACCGGGCAAACTGTTGCCTCTAACTTGATGTTTCTCATGGCTGCGCTCACCAGTGCCGTTATCTGGCCTTCTTTGTTTCAATTACTGCGTCAAATTCGTCGTAGTTTCGACGTTCACTAGTAATCTTCAATGAGTAGTTCCAAATTAATTCTGGCTTCGGCTTCACCGCGCAGGGAACAATTGCTGCGGCAATTGGGTGTGGACTTTGTAATTGCGGCGCAAAACATCGTCGAGCGAATCGGTCTCAATGAGTCACCGGAAAAATTTGCCCAGCGTATGGCAGATGAAAAAGCCAGATCAGCATTGGGTAGTCGCACGGAGAACGATATCGTGGTGTTGGCTGCGGATACAATCGTCGTGTGTGGCGATCAGGTGTTGGGCAAGCCCAAGGACAAGAGTGAAGGGTTGAAGATGCTGTTATCGCTTTCCGATAAGAGCCATCGTGTATTGTCAGCGGTTATGGTGGCGACACCCATCCGGCAGCAGTCAGTGCTGTCCGCCACCACCGTTAAGTTTCGGGAAATCAGCGAAATCGAGGCGGAAGTTTACTGGGATTCCGGTGAACCGGAAGGCAAGGCTGGAGCTTACGCGATCCAGGGCTTTGGTGCCGTGTTTGTGCAATCAATTAACGGCAGTTACAGTGGTGTGATGGGACTCCCACTGTTTGAAACCGCGCAACTATTGAATGAATTCGGCATTCAATGTTGGCAGCCGGATCAGGGAAAATCCAATGAATGAAGAAATCCTTATCAACGTCACCCTGATGGAAACACGCGTCGCGCTGATCGAAAATGGCCTGCTGCAGGAAATTTTTATCGAGCGTCATAACAAGCGCGGCCATGTCGGTGATGTATTCAAGGGTAAGGTGGTGCGGGTCATGCCCGGCATGGAAGCCGCTTTCGTCGATATCGGATTGGAAAAGGCTGCCTTCATTCATTCGTCCGATGTGGCAGAAATCGATGCCGAAGGCTTTGAGATACATAATGATGAACACAAGACAGTCCATGAATTATTAAGAGAAGGTCAGTCACTTGTCGTCCAGGTAGCCAAGGATGCTATTAGCACCAAGGGCGCAAGGCTAACTACGCACGTAACACTTCCTTCCCGCAACCTGGTTTACCTGCCCCGCAGCAAGCACCTGGGTATTTCCCAACGGCTGGAAGACGAAAAAGAAAGGGGTCGCCTTCTTAATCAATTAAAAGAAAGTCTCGTGGATGAGGATTTTTCCGACCAGGGCGGATTTATTATTCGTACTGCGGCAGAAGGGGCGAGCAAGGAAGAATTCAAGGAAGATATTCGTTTTCTGCAGCGTCTGTGGAAAAAAGTCGATAAGCGCATTGCGACAAATGACGGTATTCGAAATGTTTATCGCGAAGTTCCGTTATACATTCGTACTGTCAGGGATTTGATAAAGCCCCAGGTAGAAAAGATTCGGATCGACAAAAAGGAATCCTGTGAGGAGATCAAACAATTCCTCGAAGACTTTATTCCGGAATTTGAAGCCGACGTTGAATACTATGAGGGCGATCGACCTATCTTCGACCTTTATGGCGTGGAAGATGAAATCAATAAGGCTTTGGGTCGACAGGTCAAACTCAAATCTGGTGGTGACCTGATCATCGACCAGACTGAAGCCATGACCACTATTGATGTAAACACTGGTGCCTATGTTGGCAGCCGCAATCATTCCGAAACCGTATTGAAAACCAATTTGGAGGCGGCCTCGGCAATCGCTCGCCAACTTCGTGTGCGCAACCTTGGTGGCATTATTATCGTTGACTTCATCGACATGCTGGATCAGGAACACCAACGCCAGGTATACCGCACTTTCACCAAAGCCCTGGAAAAAGACCATGCCCTCACTACCATTACCAGCATTTCGCAATTGGGTCTGATCGAAATGACCCGCAAGCGCACCCGGGAAAGCCTGGGTCAGATTCTCAACAGCCACTGCCCCATTTGCGACGGTCGCGGCAGTTTGAAATCTGCCGAAACCATCTGCTATGAAATATTCCGCGAGATCCTGCGTATCGTGCGGGCTTACGAGAACGACCTGCTGCTGGTGACTGCATCTCAACTGGTAGTAGACAGGTTGCTGGACGAAGAATCCGATACCCTCGCTGAGCTGGAGGAATTGGTCGGTAAGACAGTCAAATTCGAAGTGGAACCTATGTATACTCAGGAACAGTTCGACGTTGTTCTCTATTAGACAACTTCAGACATGCCGCCTGTTCCCGGTTTTAAGTTCCAGTTCAGGAAACATGCGCTATACAGAATACCCGAGACCAGCAATGCAGCTCGGGCAACTCTTACGGGATACCGACATAAGATAGTATGTTTCTGAAGATTCTCAAACGGCTTTATCAGCAGCTGGTACTCCTGGTGGTTGTATCTATCGTACTGCTGGCGGCCTATGTCAGTGCCGGGCGCCAGTTCATGCCGGCGGTTTCCCGTTACGCTGATACCTTCGAAGAGCGAATCGTTGAATTCACTGGTGTGCCCGTTGCAATCGATTCACTCACCGGTTCCTTCAGCGGTTTCAATCCTCGCCTTGAGATTAACGGATTGCGCCTACTGGTTGGCCAGACTCTGGATGATCCCAATGCTTCTGCGCTGGAATTCGAGAGGGCAACGGTGATCCTGGATGTATTGGGCAGTATCTGGGAAAGAGAGTGGGTGCTGGAAGATTTTGAAATCGAAACCCTTGACATCGATGTGGAGCAGACCCTCGATGGCAACTGGCAGTTAGCTGGTCTCGCCAGCAGCGGCAATGGGCAATTGAATGTTGAGGACCTTTTTCAGGCCCTACGCCGGGTTGCTTTTCTGAACCTGAGAAACGTTGGCGTAAACATTCAGACCCGGGATGGGAGCCAGTTGGTTTTAACCGACGGCGACGTGGCCATCCAGAATCAGGGAGCCAGACACTTCTATCATATTGACGGCAATCTTCAACGTAGTGACGAAGCCATAATGGTGTCATTGGAATTGGAAGGTAATCAGCTTGCGGACATTGCTGGCAAAATTCATGTCGATTTACCGGTTGCAGATTATTCCGACTTAACCCGCGCCCAGGAAGTTGAGAATTTCAGTGTGCAGGAATTAACTGCTGGTGCAGACTTGTGGCTCACTCTTGAAAGCGGGCAGGTTTCCGGTGCCACTTCCCAGTTCGATATTCAGAGTTTCACCGTTTTTGGCGAACAGCTGACACCAGTCACCATGGAAAACATTAGCGGCGCAGCAATGGTAAACAGGGATCTGGCAAGTAATAGTTGGGAAGTCGCCCTGGCAGATATGGAAGTGAATTGGGAAAACCATTACTGGCGGCCGTTTAACCTGTATACGAATTTTACTCCCGATGAAAATCTTACAGTGTGGGCGGATAACATCGATCTGGCTTTGATTTCCCAGTTGGCGATTTCCAGTGGGTTGCTGGATGAGTCAGCGCGCAGTCAATTGCAATTGCTTTCGCCCGAAGGCGCGCTTACCAACTTTAGCCTCTATGCGCCGCTTGGCGAAAGCACCGATGATGCGCTTATTCTTCGCTCCAATATTGTCGGTGTCGAGGTGGGCTCCGTGAGCGGCTCTCCGAATATGTGGGGATTAAACGGCTACCTGGATCTAAGCTATGACTTTTCGGAAAACCTTATTTTCGGCATGGGTGAAATGGAGTCTGACGAATTCAGTATAAACCTGCCTAATGTATTTACGTCGGTCTGGGATTACAGCTTTGTAAATGGTCGATTGAATTTCCAGGTGGACTTGAGCAATGGACAGGAAGTAAAACTGGCAAGCAGTATTGTTATCGCGGAATCGGAAGCGGTCGATGGTCATGTGGAATTCTTTTCTCGCACCCATCGTTATCCTGACGGTGAACGAGAAGCGGTGATCGATCTCATTATTGGCGCCTCGCGCGTCAACGCCGAATACAAGTCAATCTATCTTCCTGATGGGCCAAACATCGCTGATAATTTAAGGCAGAGTATGCAGTGGCTGGATAACGCAATTATCAGTGGTGAAGTGCATGATAGTGGTGTGATCTTTCGTGGCCAGACTATTCAGGGCTCCGATCCCGTCACCAAAACCTTTCAATCTTTCTATCAAATGACTGATGGCGAAATTAATTTCGCCGATGCATGGCCAAACATTAATTCCATGTCCGGCTATGTCTATACCGATGACAATAACATCGACGTCGAAGTGCGGAGCGGCGAAAGCCTGAACCTGGATCTGGGTGCAGTTGTAGGGGAGGTCAGGCGCAATGAAGCGGATGAAAACTGGTTAACCGTTGGTGGACAGGCGGCTGGCCTTACTGCTAGCGGATTAAATTATCTGCAGCAGGCGCCAGTGGGCGAACGGTTGAAAAATTCATTTGCCAACTGGCAGGCAGAAGGGGATGTTGTGGCAGATGTTCAGGTGCGCGTGCCACTTAACTTGCCTGGCCGTGAACCGGAAGTGCGACTCAATATCGTTATCGCCGAAAACAACATTGAGATCCCCGATTATTCACTAAATGTAACTGAGCTTTCCGGCCCAGTTATTTTCGATAGTATTAGCGGCCTTGAACCAACCGAGCTGGGTGGGCAGTTGTTTGGCCGGCCAGTCGCTCTGGAATTATCTTCTGAGCTTAATGATGGAGAAATAGCAACTATCTTTATTAATGCCGAGGGGTCTGGAACGCCGGAAGAACTTATTGCCTGGCCACAGCAGAGTCGATTCGTGCGGGATGTGCTGGCGGAAATGCAAGGTGACCTTGCTTATTTGGCTCAATTAAGTCTGCCGCAACAGGAAGAGAGCGAAACTGGTAGCTCACTCACTATCGATTCCGATCTTGCCGGTGTCGCACTCAGTCTTCCCAGACCCTTTGGCAAAACTTCAGAAACTACGACTGATCTGCATGTCGAATTGCAGTTTGGTAATGAGCAATCCGTAACTGGTGTCTTCGGTGATAACGTGCAATTTGAATTAGATATGGAAGAGGGTACGGTAAACGATGGTGTGGTCTATATAGGTTCCTATGATGCGCCGCTTTCTTCCTTCTCTGGGAATGATGAACAAGGCATTATGATCATCGGGGAGCTGGATCGACTTGTATTGGAAGAATGGACTGCATTTCTTAACGGCTTGGGCAGCACGGCGAACCCTTCAGCCGAACTCAGCAATACCATCGGCTTTATCGATGTGCAATTAGACGTTTTCGAATTATATGAACAGGAGCTGCCGGGCGTAGCCATGCGTATCGAAGCCGATGAGTCCGCAGATTCATGGGCGATATCCTTAGACAGCGATTCTATTCAGGGCCTGGTGAATTTTCCTTTCGATCAGAAAGACTACTTGCGTCTGGATCTGACTTATCTGCGTTTGCCCGGTGACGAAGAAGAGGTAGTAGTTACGGAAGCTACTGATCGCGAGGAAGAACGTATTGATGTGCTGGCGCGCATCGATCCCCGTGAACTTCCGCCTATGTATTTTGCCACCGATGATTTCAGTATTGGCAGTCGTCCCTATGGTTCTTTTGATTTCACTTTCGAGCCAGATGCAAATGGCGCCGAAGTAAGTGATCTAGTTTTCGACTTCCGCGGTCTGCGGCTGAACATGGATGGTCCTTATGTGAATGGTGGTGATATTGATGAGTATGCCGCGCGTTTTACACCCCGGTTCAGATGGAATTACGACGGTGTTGAACACAGCACAGAGCTGAGAGGTATTTTGTATGCCGACAATATGGCAGACGTGCTTACTGCCAACGGATATGCTCCCAGCCTCGAGAGCGATAACGCAATATTCTTCACCGACATTTCCTGGCCGGGATCGCCGGCGTTTTTTGCCGGATCGAATCTCAGTGGTGAAATCGATATGGATATTGAGGAGGGCAGGTTCCTACAGGGCTCCGGTGGACAGGGCGCCCTGCGCCTTATCAGCATTTTGAATTTTGATGCCATCATGCGGCGGGCGCGCTTAAGTGATGATCTGGTGCGCAGTGGCTTTGCCTACGATGAGATTATTGCCGAGCTCAATCTCGATGATGGCCTGGTGAATATTGAAGATCGCCTGGTAATTTCCGGCCCATCCAGCCTTTACCAGATTACCGGTGAGCTGGATCTGAAAGATGAAACCATTCTCGGTGAGATGTTTGTGACACTACCATTAAGTGACAATATTCCCTGGCTGGGTTTATTAACGGCTAACATTCCACTGGCGGTAGGTGCCTACCTATTCGACCAGATCTTTGGTGACCAGGTGGACAGTTTGACCAGTGCGGTCTATACCCTCGATGGGCCATGGGAGGGGCTGGAGCCGGAATTCAAGCAGGCCTTTGGTTCGCCGGAAGATTCCCAGGCACCCTCAATTAATTAGTCATCGCTTTAGCGAATGTGCTCGATGCGGGAATAGGGCACGTACCAAATGTCTTTGTTACCAAATCCACCCGCTCTTTCCGAATCAAAATAAAAATACTGAAAGTCTGGTGAGAATGCCGGGCAGCGATCGTGTTGATCGGAATTTATTTCCGGGCCCAGGTTTACCAGTTCAGTCCAATCGCCATTTTCACTGCGGCTAGTTACATAGATATCTTCCATGCCGAAACCTTCATCACGCGTAGTGGTAATGTAGAGCGACCTGCCATCTTCTGAAGGCAATGAATGATGTTCACTGGCGGCAGAATTTACATTGGGTCCCAGGTTTTGGGCTTCCTGCCATACGCCGTTCACTCGTTCCGACATCCAGATGTCGTTGCCACCAAAGCCGCCGGGTCGAGTGGAAGTCCAATAGGCATATTGCCATTGGTCGCCGCTGAAGTAGAGGCAGTGATCCATGTCTGGAGAATTAAAAGGCTCGCCCAGGTTGCGGGGCTCGGTCCACTTGCCATCTACCCAATCACTCACGTAAATGTCCGTAGAGCCATATCCTCCGGGACGATTACTCATAATGTAAAGCTGTTGTGCATCGGGAGAGAGCAGCGGTTCAACTTCGAGATAATCGCGCGTACTCACTTCCCTGACGATTTCCGGATCCGACCAGCCATCGCCATCACGATGGGTAACGCAGATATCGGAACCCACTTCATCACCGCGGTCGAAGCAGTTGAAGTACATGGTATTGCCGTCGGGGGTGAACGTCGGTTCCGCGTCCCTTGCTTCAGTATTGATGACTTCACCCATATTAATTGGTCCGCTGGTTTGCGCGAAACCATAAGAACTCAGCAATAGGCAAAACAAATTTGCAAGAACAAGGCTTGTATTTATAACCGGTTGGGTAAATAGTTTCATTATTAGACCTGTTGATATTCTTTTTTATGCAGTGATATCAGAGCTGTTATTGGAAGTAAATAGGGCCTGTTTTTCTGATTAAAGGGGTCATGTATAACACTATATTAAAAGCAGCCAAATCTTGCTCTAAATCAGGTATTTGCCGTTGACTAGAGCAGGGATAAACCTTACTCTGATGGGCAATCTAATCAACCCAAAATCCCTCCAGGAGGATGGAATGAAACTACGTCGAATCTATACCGCCATTGCGGCAGCGGCCACAGCAGGACTGATGATACTGGTAGTACCAGTGCTGGCCCATCACGCCACAGCTCCTTTTTATGATCCGGACAATGTGGTGGATCTGGAAGGTACCGTAACCCGCTTCGTGTTCAGAAACCCCCATGCTTTTTTGTTCGTCAATGTGCCTGATGAAAGTGGCGCTGATTCCGAGTGGCAGATCGAGTTGGGTGCGCCTGTTGGGTTGCGCAGGGTTGGCTGGACGCCGGACACGCTTCCGGTTGGAATGGAAGTGAAGCTCACTGGTCGTCGCTCGAGAGCCGAAGGTTCTCAGGGTGTTTGTTGTGTGCGCATGACTCGTGCCGATGGTAGCCCTGTGCTTGAGGGCGGTGCCGTCAGAGAACGGACCCAGAACTAGGGAGCGGAGGTGAAAAGACTTGAGATGAAAACAATTATTAACAGTAGATCTACCAAACTAATTGCCGCACTTGCTGGACTGATCGCGCTTGCGTTTGGCATGGCGCTGCCCCAGCTCAATGCCCAGGGTGTGGATAGCCATATTCCAGATCTGGCTGGAATCTGGGATGGCACGCCGCGTGTGCGTCCGGTAAACGGTGAAAACGTACCCTGGGGCGAAGACAATTTTCCTGACTTGAATGCCCGTGCCCGGGCCTACCAGGAAGTATGGGAAGAAATCATGGCGCCCAAGTATGATTGCCAGCCGGCTTCTTCTCCAGCGATACAATATGATCCTTACTTTATGCAGGTTACCCAGTGGCCGGATCGCGTGTTGTTCCGTTATGAAAAAGACGACCAGTTACGCACCATCTGGTTGGATGGACGTGAACCCACAGCAATGGATTTCAGCCTACAGGGATTCTCCAGAGGATATTACGAAGATGGGTCGTTATACGTGACGACTACGCACTTTGTTTTTGACATCGCCGGCTTCGATGATTACAACGGTATTCCCTCTTCCTCGCAGAAAACGATAACAGAACGTTACTGGCGTGAAGGTGAAGAACTGCGTTTAACGCTTACCGTTACCGATCCGATGTTTTTCAACGGCGACGTTTCCTATACCACGCGCTGGTTGCCGGCAGCGGACAGCTACCGACTGGCGCCATATGATTGTGACCCGGAAGCGTCACGCTTGTCGGTGCAGTTCTTTCCGTCGAAGTATGACTAGTTGATTAGATTACGAAGAGAAGCCGCCTTATGGCGGCTTTTTTGAGCCAGTAAAAAATTGAGATGTCTGATTAAAAATGTAGCGCTGCATTTTTAATTCGCACATTGCTTACAGGGATGTATTCATGGCGTGCTGAAGCAACAACTACCAAATTACTGTGGACACTAACCTGTGCCCACGTAGGGAATTAATCTTCCCAACAGCAATACGCCTGTCCATGCTCCAAGTGATGTAAAGGCAACCAACTTGGCGACAATTGGGGATGCAAGGTTACGATCCATGGTGCGAAGTAGTGGATCAACTTTGAAGTGATAGAGGGCGGCGTTAATGCCGGCGATCAGCACCAATACCATCTTGATCTGGAACCCGATGTTGATAGCGTAGCGCATGGGGTCGCCATAGAAAAACAAAATTCCCGTTATCAGGTTGAGTGAGAATCCAAAGATAACCGCTGGCAGTAATTTGTGAGTGGTTGCCGGATCGATGGAGCGCATGAATCCCGCCATGCGCAAATCGATCACGATCAAGCCGCCGAGCAAAAGTGTCAAGCCAATAAAATGGGTAATCTCCATGACCGGCCACAACCAATAGGTTCCCTGGATCCACTGGGTCAGGGAGCTGTCGACGATTGATTCTGCGAAACTTACTAACATCTTGTAATAAACGCCTAGAAAATATAGGCGATTAATCGCCCGCCAATTATTGCCGCTATCCAGCAAGCGATTGAAATAGACGCCAGAATTCTGGTACTGGAAGAAATGTCGTCATTCAATTTTTTCTGTATCGAATGGGCAAGGATCATGCCTGCAGTTATAGCAACAATTTTGCTCAGGAAAGGAACGCTGGTAACAAAGATCGATGCCTGGGAAGTAAACAAAAGTAATCCTGAAATGGCGTTGAGAATAAACCCTGCCAAAGCCAGTTTACCGAGGTTGCTAAAAGTGTTAACGGGTAACGTGCCAAACATTCCCAGCAGGCGTAAATCCCGCATGGAAAATAGGCCCACCACGATGGCCAATCCCACGATATGGACACTTAACAGGAAAGGATAGGCCCACAATGAACTGCTTACCCACATCCCTACGGTGGAATTTTCCAGCCAGACGAACATCTACTGCACCATGGCAAAATGATTGCGTTTTGTATCACAGTTTAATCTTGTTACAAAATTAAGCAGGAAAACTGCATTAGACATATCCGATAGCTGGGATTATCCTGAATTTCTACTTTGGAGAATCGTCATGAAAACAATAATAAATCTCACCAAACTCGGTGTGATCACCCTCCTGTCACTCTTTACAGGACTTGCTATTGTCCATGCCCAATCTGATCGGGATGTTACTGCTGCTCAGGTAGAGCAATGGATGGAGGAGCTCTCTAACTGGGGTAGGTGGGGAGATGATGATGAATTGGGTACCCTGAATCTTATTACGCCGGATAAGCGAATTGCCGCCACCCGATTAGTGGAGGCAGGCGTGTCGGTATCGCTGGCGCACAATTACCGGGTCGATCCCAATGCCGGTGATTTGCCGCCGTTTGATTCCGATGTCACCACCATCGAGGCTCCCGTCCATGCCGCCATGGAGCGGGTTACTTTTTCCTATCATGGATTACTGCATAGCCATCTCGATTCACTATGCCATGTTTTGAAGAACGGTCAGATGTATAACGGTTTTTCTGCCGACACCATTACCGAGAATGGATGTGAACGGCTGGATATTGCCGGAGTAAAAGAGGGCATTGTTACTCGCGGCGTGCTACTGGATATTGCTCGACTGAAAGGTGTCGACTATCTCGCTCCGGGCACACCTGTTTATGTGGAAGATCTGGAAGCGGCGGAACGGGCGGCGGGTATTCAGGTTGAGCCTGGTGATATTCTCTTTATCAGAACGGGACGTTGGGCAGTGCCTGCGGGCACTGTTGGTGGTAGCTCAGGCATTCATGCTTCTGTCGTGCCCTGGTTGCGCTCCCGTGGTGTGGCTATTCTTGGTGGTGATTATGCTAATGAAGTCAGTCCTTCTATGGTGGAAGGCAACCTGTTACCGGTGCATGAGTTAACTATTGTTGCCTTGGGTATGCGCCTTTTTGATAACCTGGATCTGGAAGCGGTTGGTGCAGAAGCAGCACGACAGAATCGCTGGGAGTTTCTGTTAACCGCTTCACCGATTCCGGTTGAAGGCGGTGCAGGCTCACCCATGAATCCGATCGCTACTTTTTAAGTTGCTGATGTTGGAGTGTCGCAGTATGAATAAGCAAGAAAACTTTGTGATTCTGTCTTTTGCTACCTTATTTCTGAGTACTGTTGCTACGGTTACGCTTGCGCAATCCACTGTGGTAAACGATGAGGCGATTGCAAATTCCGATCAGAGCGGTAACTGGTTAGCCTACGGACGTACTCACAGCGAGCAACGCTTTAGTCCCCTCAATCAGATCACCAGGGAGAATGTAACCAACTTACAACCGGACTGGTATTTTCCTGTTCCTAACAGTCGCAGTTTGGTTTCAACGCCGCTGGTTGTTGATGGTGTGATTTATTTTATCGCCAGCCTGAATGTAGTCAGAGCGTTAGATGCGACTTCCGGCGAAGAAATCTGGTCTTTCAATCCCCAAGTTGGACAGGTAGCGCCGGAGCGCATGCGTGCCGGTTGGGACAATAGTCGCGGTATATCTATCTGGGAAAACAAGCTATTCGTGGCTACCTGGGATGGGCGCTTGATCAGCTTGGACCGCACCAATGGCGAGCAACTGTGGAGTACCCAGACTATCGATCCGGAACTGGCCATGTATGTCACTGGTGCGCCCAAAGCCTTTAAGGGAAAAGTGTTAGTTGGCAATGGCGGCACGGAAAACGGACCGAACCGCGGTTACGTGACGGCTTATGATGCCAATACCGGGGAGCAAGCCTGGCGCTTCTGGATTGTGCCTGGAAATCCTGCCGATGGTTTCGAAGACGAAGCCATGGAAATGGCTGCGGAAACCTGGACCGGTGAATGGTGGCGTCATGGCGGTGGCGGAAACTCCTGGCATGGCTGGACTTACGATGCGGAACTGAACCAGCTCTATATAGGAACTGGTAACGGTTCGCCCTGGAATAGAAAGATTCGTAGTCCTGATGGTGGCGATAATTTATTCCTGGATTCCATCGTTGCCCTGGATCCTGATTCCGGTGAATACCTCTGGCATCATCAGAATACGCCGGGCGAAACCTGGGACTACAATTCCAACATGGATATCGTGCTTGCTGATTTGGTAATCGATGGTGAGACGATTAAAGCCTTGATGCAGGCGCCGAAAAACGGATTTTTCTATGTGATTAATCGTGAAAACGGTGAACTCTTATCGGCAGAAAAAATTACCGAAGTCACCTGGGCATCACATTACGATATTGAGACAGCACGACCAGTGGAGCTTCCCGGGGTCAGATACGAAACCGAAGCGATTCGAATCTCACCGGGACCGATTGGTGCCCATAGCTGGCATGCCATGTCATTCAACCCAAATACCGGGCTTGCCTATATACCTTCAATTCATTCCTCCACTATTTATGGAGATCAAGGTATCGATTTAGAAGGTTTCGAACGGGAACAATGGCGCCTGAATACGGGCGTGAATTCCATGCCGGGAGGTAACACCCGTGATGATGCACCTGCCTCATTACAGGCCTGGGATCCGATTCGTCAGGAACAGGTATGGGAAGTGTTGGCAGATTCCAACTGGAATGCTGGCACCCTGACAACTGCAACTAATTTACTTTTCCAGGGGCGAGCAGATGGCCACTTGCTTGCCTATGATGCCGAAACTGGCGAAGAGCTGTGGGATTATGACCTCGGATTGGGAATCTCCGCACCACCCATCACTTACCAGATTGATGGCAAGCAATACCTGGCATTACTGGTTGGCTGGGGTGGATCCATGGCGGCACTGGGTGGGTCTGCCGCAGCGGAGCAGGGATGGTCTTATGGTGCACAGGAACGTCGTCTGGTTGCCTTTTCATTAGAAGGCACAGCAGTTTTGCCGCGACAGCCGCCACCATTGATCCCACAGCCGCTTCCTTCGTCTGACTTTATTGTTAATTTTGATCTGGCAGAGCAGGGCGGACAGGAGTTCAACGGTACCTGCAGTATGTGTCACGGTGGTGGAGCGATTGCAGCAGGTATTGCACCGGATTTAAGAGCTTCAGGTATCCCCCTTTCTCGGGAAGCCTTCGAAAACGTGGTGCGAAACGGTGCATTGTCTGATAATGGCATGCCCATTTATAAAGACTTGAATGATGAGCAGCTGGAATCACTGCGTCACTATATTCGCGCCCAGGCGGAAGCAGCACTGGCGCAGTAACTCGTTTTGTCGGTTTTATAAACAGGTTTTATGACTAGAAGCATGACATGACAGAGGTAGTAGCCGCGATTCAGATGGTAAGCACAGGGGATGTGGACGCCAATCTCGCCGCTGCAGCGCAACTAATCACTGAAGCTGCTGGCGCCAATGCTAAATTGGTTTCTCTTCCGGAAGTGTTTGCGGTGCTCGAAGGTGGACCCATGCAGCGCTTTGGGGAAATTGAGGGATCCGGAAAAATTCAGGATTTCCTTTCCTCCCAAGCCAAGCAACATGGACTGATTCTCGTTGGTGGGACGATTCCATTATTGTCCCGACCGAACACCAGCCCTGCCGACGCCAATCATATGATCACAGACGGGCGAGTGCGGCCCGCCTGCCTGGTTTACGGTAGCGACGGTAAACAAATCGCCCGCTATGACAAAATGCATTTATTTGATGTCAAAGTGGCAGACCAACAGGCTAATTATTCTGAATCCCGCAGTTATGAGCCTGGCGATGAAATCGTAAGCCTGCCAACTGAAACAGGGCACCTGGGTTTGACGGTGTGCTATGACTTGCGTTTCCCGGAGTTGTATCGCGAACTATTCAAACGGGGCGCCGAAATAGTCACGGTGCCTTCGGCTTTTACAGTTGTGACTGGTAAAGCCCATTGGGAAACCTTGATAAGGGCGCGGGCCATTGAGAACCAGTGCTATATCGTCGCCGCCGCCCAGGGTGGCAAGCACAACGAGAAACGTGAAACCTGGGGACATACAATGATCGTCGATCCATGGGGAACTGTGCTTGACAGTATAGAGAGCGGTGCGGGAGTAGCAGTGGCTACAATAGATCTCGAAAAACTTCGAGAAATCCGCGAAAAAATGCCCATCGCAGATCAGTTTCGACTGTAGCTTGCGAACTACAAGAACCTTCCTTTATGATTCTGCGTTGCCAGTTTCTTCAGGAGTACCACCATCAACAAGAGTCTTGTAAGCAACCTCTTTGCCGCTGTCCTGATTCTCATTGGCCTGACCATTACCGGTACTTACCAGGTTTATATCCTGAACACAGGCCTGTTCGCCCTCTCCGGCGGAATTACCAATTGGTTAGCGGTGCACATGCTGTTCGAGCGGGTGCCGGGCCTCTATGGTTCCGGTGTGATTCCCCTGCGCTTCGAAGAATTCAAGGTGGGTATCCGCAAGCTGATCATGGATCAGTTTTTTAACAGTGCCGATCTCGAAGCGTTTTTTCATGGTGCCGGAGATACCAGCGAAAGAATTGGTGCTTCCCTAAAGCAAGCCATTGATGATCTCGATCTTGACACAGCTTTCGAGTCTTTGCTCGATGTCATCATGACTTCATCATTCAGTGGCATGTTAAATATGGTTGGTGGTCGTGATGCGCTTAATCCATTGAAATCTCCGTTTGTGGCAAAGATGCGTGATTACTTCGAGAATCAATTTGCCAATTCCGGTTTCCAGGACCAGATCCATGACGCTCTGAAAAATGCTTTGGACGATGAAGCCATTCGCCAAAAAGTGGCGGAATTGATCGATCAGCGACTGGACCAGATGACACCGCAAATGGTGAAGGAGATTATTCAGGAAATGATTCGCAAACACCTGGGTTGGCTAGTGGTATGGGGATGTGCTTTCGGTGGCTTAATCGGCCTGATGGTAACCATTATCTCGAATATACAGAGTTGGAGTTTGTGACTTACGGATTGCCAGGATTGACCATTACTTTTATCTCCAGTTTGAAATTGATCAATTTTTAACCAGAAGCTTCCTTATACTTGACCCCCCATTCAATTTTACTGTGCTGTTTCAGCGCACTCGCATTCCTTTTCATGCTTTTGGATACAATTTTTTTGAAAAATTAATCGAATAAAAATAATTTTAAAATTTTGAGACCCGGTTGATGTAAATCAAAAATGGCTGTAATACAATAGCGCGCTCTCAAATTCTGGACAGAATGAAACGGCATGCACAAAGGCCGTTTCGTTTTTTTATAGCTCTCGATTTTAAATTTTTGGATAGTATTACTGAGTAAGTGTTATGGCGAGACCAGTCGAATTCGATGAAAACAAAGTATTAAATAGTGCAATGGAGCAGTTTTGGCGAGAGGGATACGAAGCGAGTTCGGTCCAAAAACTTTTAGACTGCACAGGAATTAATAGAGGCACTCTCTATAATTCTTTTGGTGATAAAGACACCTTTTTTAAATCCTGTGTCGATCAGTATCACAAGATTATCGACAAGCAAATTGAAAGTTCGTTAAAAAATCCGGAGCTGAATGCCTGGGATTCGATTAATGCGTATTTCGACGAAGCAGTTCTGAATATTTCTAACAAGCATCGTTCAATGGGGTGTCTGTTGGTTAATTCTCTTTGTGAAAGTATTAACTATGACAAGGATATGAAGAAGGTTGTGCGTGGGTCTCTTGCGACTATTCGCAAAGCGATTGTTGCCCGTTTAAAGGAAGCACAGAAAAAAAGTAAATTGAAGAAAGGTGTAAGCGTCGAGTTTGCTGCCGACGTATTAATGAACACGCTACACGGAGTTCGGGTAAATTCCAGAGATGGCAAGAACAACCGCCAGCTGAAAGAGCTTATCAAGCACAGCATTAATACGTTAAAAAAATAACTCATCCCCACTAATATGGTGGGCAGCAATGCTTGCTTTAAAAGGGCAGCACATGGCGTCCTTTCTTATTTTTGCAGAATCTACAAAGCCTTAGCGGCGCTGTTGCTTCTCGCCAATTGGCTGATATACTCTCGAATCTATTCAGTTGTAAGCCTGTAAATTCAGGCTAGACAGGACAGAGAAATGAAAAAAATCGCCGGTCGCAAATCGCAAGATGATGCTAAAATTGATTTAACACCCATGCTCGATGTGGTGTTTATCCTCCTTATTTTCTTCGTTGTTACCGCTACCTTTCTTTCAGAAACTGCTATTAGCGCAGCGAGTAGTGACAACAATAATGATAATCCTCCACCGCCAGAAGATGATGCTCCCCGCAATATTCTGTTCGAAATTGGTGCGAACAACGAGATCATCCTGAACGGTAATCCACGTCCAATTATTGCTACGCAGATACGGTCTAATATCGACCAGCTAAAAGCAGAAAATCCAGCGGCTTCTGTCATCATTCAGCCGGATAATGATTCCGATGTGTCAACCCTGGTAATGATCATGGATGCGGCGCGACAGGCAGGAATGGCAAATATTTCGATTGTTGAACCCAGATAATCTAAGCAGTACTCAAAATTAAGAAAAACGCATCTTCTTCGAAGATGCGTTTTTTGTTTATATAGCTTTTAAATTGACAATGACTAAACGGCCATGAAAAACCGCTGGGATGAAGACAGGCTAAACCAGATCGGCAACGATCCAGTCGAATTGCGCGTTCTTACTTCTAATTTACTGGGCGAAGAAGAGGATCTGGTGCTTCATGGTGGCGGTAATACTTCCGTGAAGGGTGAGTTAGAAACCATTTTCGGTGAAAAAGAAAAAGTATTATTCGTAAAAGGTTCGGGCTGGGATCTTCGTACCATTAAGGCGGCTGGTTTTCCTCCGGTCAAACTAGAATACTTATTGCGCCTGGGTGAATTAGAAGCATTAAGCGACAGTGAAATGATGCGGCAATTACGCCTGGCATTGCTCGATCCTCAGGGGCCGACACCCTCAGTCGAAGCGATTCTCCATGCGTTAATCCCTCATCGCTTTGTAGATCATAGTCATGCTGATGCGGTCGTTGCCATTAGCAATACGCCTAATGGTGAAGAACATTTAAAACAAATTTATGGCGATGAAGTGCTGATATTGCCTTACATTATGCCCGGGTTTATCCTGGCGCGGCAGGTGGCGGAGGCGACCAGATCGCTAGACTGGTCTACTCTGAAAGGCATCATATTACTGCATCATGGAATTTTTACTTTTCATGAAGACGCAAAAACCAGTTATGAAAATATGATCGAACTGGTGGGCCGGGCAGAAGAGTTTCTGGCCAGCAATACTGATGCCAGCACTGTGGCGAAGAGAGACTATGCCTGTACCAATGAAGATTGTTTGCAGTTAGCGCAGTTGCGTAAAGCGGCCGGTGCGATGTTCGGCAATCCGGTATTAGTCAGAATGGATAATTCGGTTGAGGCGACTGGTTTTGCTGCACTAGCCAATGTTGCCGATCTCGCAACCCGGGGACCACTGACGCCAGATCATACTATTCACGCCAAGGCCTTTGCCGCGATCTTCGAAAATGATCCTGCAGCGGAACTTATTGATTTTGAGCAGGCTTATCGTGACTATTTTGAAGAACATGCCATGGAAGAGCATCAATGCCTGGATACTATGCCGCGTTATGCCGTCTGGAAAAACAAAGGCATGGTTTACCTGGCCGGAAATCGCAAGCGCCTGGAAATAGTAAAAGATATCACTCAACATACGGTGCGGGCGATTCAGCAGGGTGAGGCGCTGGGTGCCTGGCAGGCCTTGCCGAAGTCAGACCTGTTTGACGTGGAATACTGGGAACTGGAACAGGCAAAACTGAAAAGTGGCGCAAAGCGCGCAGAATTTGAGGGCAAGGTAGCATTAGTCACCGGAGCTGCTTCGGGAATTGGCGCCGCCTGTGTCGAGGAATTGATTGGACGAGGAGCAGCGGTTATCGCCCTGGATATCGATGAGAATCTGGATAACAAGTTCGCTGATGCCAGTGTGCTGAAAATACACTGCGATGTAACCGATGGTGATTCCATAAAAACAACCTTAATGCAGGGGGTTCAGCATTTCGGTGGTATCGATATCCTGATAAGCAATGCCGGAAATTTTCCTAACAGCCAGAACATCGATGCCATGGATGATGGCAACTGGGAGAAATCCCTGGAGCTCAATTTGAGTTCCCACATGCGAGTCATGCGTGCCTGCCTGCCATTTTTAAAGGAAGGCTTCGATCCTGCGATCGTAATTGTTGCTTCAAAAAACGTGCCAGCGCCGGGTCCCGGAGCGGCCGCTTATTCCACAGCCAAAGCAGGATTAACCCAAATGGCGAGAGTTGCAGCATTGGAATTGGGTGTCGAAGGCATTCGGGTTAACGTGCTGCATCCCAATGCGGTATATGACACGGCGATCTGGACCGAGGAGGTACTGGCGGCAAGAGCAGAACGCTATGGCATCAGCGTCGAGGAATACAAGACTTCCAATGTGCTGAAGACCGAAGTTCGATCTATCGATGTCGCTAGAGCGGTTGCTCTGTTCGCCGGAGACTCTCTCGCAAAAACTACCGGTTCCCAATTAGCTATCGACGGGGGCAATGAGCGAGTTATCTGATTCGCTCCGCATTCAGACAATGAAGATTGCTGATGAACGGTTACAAAGCATCTGGTTTGAAGCGGATAGTGAAGAAGTCTGCATTATCGATCAGACCAGCTTGCCCCATGAACTAAAAATCATCAGTCTTGATTCGCTGGAAGATGCCTGTCAGGCAATTGCATCCATGCAGGTTCGGGGCGCGCCCTTAATCGGCGTAACGGCGGCTTATGGTGTTTACCTGGCAGTGCGGAATGATTCCGGCAGTCTCGATCGGGCCATCGAAGCATTGAGAAATACGCGCCCCACTGCCATTAATCTGCAATGGGCACTGCAGCGGGTAAGTGAGGCTTTAGCTGGAATCGAAGCTGAAGCCCTGGCAGGAAAAGCGCTGGAGATGGCGCAGTTATTGGAGAAAGAAGATATCGCTGTGTGTGAGGCTATTGGCGACAGTGGTTTACCAATCCTGCAAGCGCTGTGGGAATCCAAGCGCGACTCACAAGAACGACTGAATATTCTTACCCATTGCAATGCCGGCGCACTGGCGACGGTGGATTGGGGTACTGCCTTATCAGTTGTTTACAAAGCTCATGCCGTAGGTGTCCCATTACATGTGTGGGTGGATGAAACCCGACCGCGTAACCAGGGAGCAGCACTAACTACCTGGGAGCTGACAGCACATCATATTCCTAACACTTTGATTGTGGATAATGCCGGTGGACACTTAATGCAAACCGGTAAAGTGGATATATGTATTGTCGGAAGTGATCGCACTACCCTCGGTGGTGATGTGTGTAATAAAATTGGCACCTACCTCAAAGCTCTGGCCGCCCATCACAACGGTATTCCTTTCTATGCAGCACTGCCGGTTTCCACTATCGATTTCTCTATTGTCAGTGCCAGGGAATCGATTCCAATCGAAGAAAGGGGTGCAGAGGAAGTCAGTCACATCGAAGGCATAACAGTCGGTGGTCAAATTGAAACCGTGCGAGTGACCCCGGAAGATGTCGCTATCAGTAATTTCGGTTTCGATATTACGCCAGCAGAACTTGTTAGCGGTATCATCACCGAACGGGGCATATTCGAAGCGAACGAGGCGTCTCTGGGTAAATTGCTTGAATAGGCTAGCCCGGTGGCCAGGTCATCTGGCGACCACCGATAATATGCAGGTGCAGGTGAAAAACAGTTTGACCGCCGTGCCTGCCGGTATTAATAACGTAGCGAAAACCGCCTTCACTCAGTCCTTTTTCCGCTGCGATCTTATTGGCTGCCAGCATGAGCTTTCCCAGTAACTCTGCGTCCTCTTCCGCCGCTGCCGCGATATCTTTCAGGTGTTTGATTGGAATCACCAGGGTGTGGGTTGGGGCAGTGGGATTTATATCTTCAAATGCAAAAACATCGTCATCACGGTAGACTTCTGTTGCAGGGATTTCACCGGCAATTATTTTGCAAAAAAGACAATCATCTGACATGGAATTCTCCGCTTTGGTCGCAATTTTAGTAGGAAAGTCAGCTAATACAGGTCATTCTATAACAGTGATGAGATATTTAAAGATAACTACGCAACTGCTTCTATTTTTCGGTTTAAGCAGTACTGCTGTATTCGCGCAGGAACAAGCACCGGCGCAATATGGTTATCGTATTCTCAATACCTATCCGCACGATATCACCGCCTTCACTCAGGGGCTAATTTACCACGAAGGCTTTCTTTTTGAAGGCACTGGTAAAAATGGTTTATCCAAGCTCAGTAAAATTAATCTCGAAGACAATGAAGTATTAATGAGCCAGAGCCTGAGTCGCCGCTATTTTGGTGAAGGCATCGAAGTTGTTGGTGACAGGATTTATCAGCTTACCTGGACATCAAACATGGTATTCGTCTGGGACAAAAACAATTTTGAACAGCTCGGTACACATTATAATGCGACTCAGGGTTGGGGTTTGGCATATGACGGCGAGCATCTGATTCTTAGTGATGGCACCAGCACATTGCAATTCATGGATCCAGAAACTTTCGTTCCCCAGAAAACTGTTACCGTAACCTTTCAAGGTAATCCATTAACCAGCATTAATGAATTGGAATATATAAACGGCGAAGTCTGGGCTAACGTCTGGCAGACAGATTTTATTGTCAGAATTAACCCGGAAGACGGAGTAGTCACTTCCTTTATCGACTTAACAGGATTAAGTAATGAAACAGAATTGGGCAGTAATGAAGCAGTGCTAAATGGTATTGCCTGGGATGCAGAAAACGAACGACTGTTTGTTACCGGTAAGCACTGGGCTGACCTGTTCGAAATCGAAATAGTGGAACCTTAGCCTTTGCGGTTCACACTTCTATGTGGTTACAGAAAAAAATTCAACTCTCTCCAAAAGCTCGTGGCTTTCATCTGGTAACCGACGAGATCATCAGTCAGATGCCTGAAATGCACAGGGTGAAAGTTGGGATTGCCCACTTTTTACTCCAGCATACTTCTGCCTCTCTCAGTATCAATGAGAATGCAGATAGCTCTGTTCGCCGCGATATGGAAAGTCATTTCAATGAATTGGCACCGGAAGATGCGCCGTATTATGAGCACACCTGCGAAGGGCCGGATGACATGCCTGCCCATATCAAGTCCGGCGTGCTGGGAGCGGAGTTAAGCATTCCAGTCGGCGAAGGACGATTGCTGTTAGGTACCTGGCAGGGCTTATACCTGGGGGAACATCGCAACCATGCCGGTTCCCGCTCGGTTGTGGTAACCATACAGGGCGCGGCTGCCGATGATTCCTGAGAGGCAATCCAATAGAAAGCACCTTGCCAAGCTGATTGTCTTGCTGGCTATTTCTATCTTTCTAGTTTCCTGCGAAACCGTCAGCTACTACACCCAGGCAGCGCGAGGTCAGCTCGCTATCGTGTTTGGTCGTGAAGACATCCAGCGACTTATCAGTGATAGCGATTTATCGCCTGAACTGAGAAGCAAGTTCGGTGAAGTCATGAGCATTCGTGAGTTTGCCGAGAACGATCTGGAGTTGCCTGTTGCAAACAATTATTCAACTTACGTGGATGTGGATCGGGAACATGTGGTCTGGAATGTGTTTGCCGCACCGGAATTTTCTACCGACCCCGTTAACTGGTGTTATCCCATTGCCGGTTGTGTTGCTTATCGCGGCTACTTCAGCGAAGCAGGTGCACTCAATTATGCAATGCAACTTGAAGAACAAGGATTTGATGTTTATACCGGTGGGGTGGATGCCTATTCGACCCTTGGTTGGTTCGAGGATTCACTGCTAAGTACCGTCATGTCCCGCGCAAACTATCAGTTGGCGGGGCTTATCTTCCATGAGATGGCTCATCAGATTGCCTATTTGCCGGGAGATACTACTTTCAATGAGAGCTTTGCCACGGCGGTAGAAAGAGAAGGACTGCGGCGCTGGTTAGAGGCAACGGATCAGGCAGAGACTATTGCCGTTGCGGAAACCGATCGGGGTCGCCAGCAGCAATTCATCGACCTTGTCATCGGTTTTCGCGATCAGTTCGATGAGCTCTACGCAGAAGAAATGAGTGAAGCAGATAAGCGCCGAGAAAAATTCGTATTACAGGGCCAGTTACGGAGTGAATACGAACAACTTAAACAAAGTTGGGGCGGATATAGTGGTTACGATAGCTGGTTCTCCCGTTCCCTGAATAATGCCCAGCTCTCTACAGTGAGTTCCTATAACGATCTGGTGCCATTCTTTGATGATCTGCTTTCCCAGGCAGGCCATTCCTTGCCTGCTTTCTACGATGAAGTAATACGAATCGTTGCCCTGCCGGAGATGGACAGGGACGCATTATTGGAAAAGTACTAATTGCCTAAACGGCGGCGGGTTGTTTCAACCAGGTTCACATAGAAATCAGAATCGGGATTTTTCTCTGCTGCCGACTCATATTCAGCCAGCGCTTCTTCCAGGCGACCTTCCTGTTCAAGGATTCTGCCCAGGCTGCGATAGAAGAATGCATTCTCAGGCATCACGGCGACTGCAGCAAGATATACGGCTATAGCTTTATCTGCTTCCCCGGCATTATTGTAAGTGTTGGCCATGATATGCACCTGGGAATCATTGGTGGGATCCAATTCGATGGCGCGCAAATCATAATCGATAGCGATATCAAAATTATGGGATTGCCTTTCCAGTTGACCAAGAGTTGAAACGGCTGCAATCAAGCCTGCGGTTGGTGAATTTTCCAGTTCGATAAAGCGAGCCAGTAAAGGTTTCGCCTCATCATATCTTTCGAGAAAGTAATAGGTATTGGCAAGATTGCGTATCGCTGCAGAAAAATTTGGATCAGCGCTTATGGCCTTGCGGTATTCTTCGATCGCTTCTTCGTATCGTTGTAAGTTGCTGTAAGTGTTTCCCCGACGAAACATCTTCTGTGCTAATTCGGCATCAATGGTGGGGCCTTGCCGTGTTACATCGAGGTTGCCATAGCGCTCCAGTACGTTGTTGCTGGCAGAATCCTGTGCATAAATGCTATGACTTAATATGACCGCCGGAACCACGCTGGCATAGGCGAGCACGTGTAAGGCATTCCTGATTTTCGATTTCTTTTTCACTAAAAGATCCGAGTGAAGCTATTGCAGAAGCCCGAACTATACCCTACGGCTTCTCTTACCGCCAGAAATCTGGGATTACTCAGTCTGCTTAAAAAGATAAAATATTGTTAAAAAACAATAGCTTATTTATTTCAGGATAATAGAGGGCAGGTCTGCACCGAGTTTGGATACCCTGCCGATGGCTTTAGCCACAGAGAAGCCGGCTTCTCTTAACTGGCTGATACAGGTTTCGGCTTTCGCTTCCGGCACCGAGGCTACCAGACCACCGGCAGTTTGCGGATCAAACAGTAATTCAAGCAGCGGATCATTGGCAAAGGCCTCATGATTAAAAATATCAGCAGCGACTAATTTATTATCCTTGTGCAGAGAACTGAGGATATTGTTATCCAGGCACTGCAGCGCGCCATCCAATGCTGGAATGTCGCTCAGGCTCAATTCTATTTCGATGTTCTTCGCCGATAACATTTCCATTAAATGACCTGCTAAACCAAAACCAGTTATATCAGTACAGGCAGTAGCGCCATTCGCAATAAAGCAATGTGAAGCTGCTTTGTTGGATTGCAGCATATGTTCAAAGGCATTTTGCATCCAATGATGGGAAGCTTTATAGCGCATATCTGCGGCCAGTAGCGTACCGGTTCCAAGAGGTTTGCTGAGAATCAGGATGTCACCTTCCTGCATTCCGTCTTTGGTCAGCAGTTTTTCTTCATCGATAAAGCCATTTACACATAATCCGAGATGTAATTCTTCAGCCTCTGCAGAATGGCCACCTATCAGTGCACAATCATGTTCGGCCAGGGTCGCACTGCAGGAAAGCATGAGTTCTTTGAGTTGGGCGCGCCCATAGTCTTTTGTGGCAAAAGGTAATCCGACGACCGCTAATGCTGAATGGGGATCACAACCCATGGCATAAATATCACTCAGGCAATGATTGGTGGCGATGCGTCCAAACAACCAGGGGTCATTAACAAAGGCTCTCAGCTGATCGATGCTTTGCGCAAGTATTCTTCCATCATCCAGTCTAATCATGGAGGCATCTTCCACCGTGGTGTTAGCGGTGAGAATGTCGGCATGATTATTGGCAGGAAGTTGTTGCAATACTTCATGCAATACGTCGCTGGCGACTTTCGCGCCACAACCAGCACAGCGCATGGCATGAGCGCGCAATTCTTGCTCGGTTGCCTTGTCTGCTAATCCTTCAGCGACTTGCAGTTCCGTATTCATCTCCGGCAATTCGGAATATTTACGTATGAAGTTGGTGTCGATGTTGTGCTTGATTGACCAGATGCTGCGACCCTGAAAGAAAAAGTTATTGCGAGAGGCGATCGCCGTTTTGCTGCCCATACTCATCAGGGCCAGGGCATGCTGTTGAGGTTTGTAGCGAGTCAGGGGTTTGCCGCTAGCAAAGCGAACCAGGTTCTTGGCCAGCGGCGGGCCCTGGCGTACGGCGTAGACTCCGGATTTTGGTCTGGGCTCGCCCTTAATAGTGGCGGCATCGCCAGCAGCGAACACGAATTCATGGGAAGTGGACTGCAAACTACTATTTACCTCGATAAAGCCATCTGCACTCAGGGCCAGACCACACTCACCGGGCCAGCTCGGAATGCTTGCGCCAGTTGCGTATACAATGCGGTCAGCTTCATAAGTGCTGCCGTTTTCACAAACAATTTGATTCTTCTTAAAGGCTGAGACCACGGTATCGAGTATTAGTTGTACGCCTCTTTTTTCCAGTTCTGTTTTAGTAAAGTTTCTTACCTTGCTGTTATGAAATGAGAGCAGATCCTGATCAGCGCTGATTATTTTGATGTTCAGTAATGATTCGTCAGTCACCTTTAATTTCAATTCTTTATGTATGCGAAACTGGGAGGCAAAGGCTAATTCAACACTGGCTGGACCGCCACCGACAATGGCAATACTGAATGCTTTGTCTTGCTCAATGCTATGCACTGCCAGATTCAGAATCTCTTCCCACTGAATTAAAAACTGGTCGATGGGCTTTACCCCGAGAGCATGGTCGGTGGCGCCGGAAATTTTAATTGCATCTGGTTTGGAGCCAATATTGAGCGATAACAGATCGAATGAAATTGCCGGCCGTTCTCTAAGGATAATTTCTTTTTTATCCAGGTTAATCGAATGAACTTCTTCCTGAATAATGCGTGCACCTGCAAATTGGGCTAAAGGGCGAAGATCTATGTGAATATCGTCGTACTCGTACACACCGGTGATATAACCTGGAAGCGAGCCCGAATAGGGCGTGTTGATGTCGCGACTGATAAGCGTAATCGCAAGACCGGGTACCGGATTCATACCCAGATGCTTGAGCACCGCCAGGTGGCTGTGTCCGCCGCCGATCAGAACCAGGTGTTTCACGATAGGGCTATTTGCTTTCATAAACAGCGATGTCAGGCAAAGATTACGCGCAAAAGGCGCCCAGTTTACCTCAATTTCCCAGAAATTAGATTCGGTACCAGGAGATCTGAATCTCTTCGCCAATATCGGCGTAATCTCCGGCGGCGCGGCCGCTGCGAAATTCCCGCCAGGAGATGGGTTTATAGTGGCTGTCTTCTTGATGAGCTACCAGCGGAGTACATATTGTCTCATAGGAAGGGTTATAGAAATAAGGTGCTGAATATCTTGCCTTTTCTCCACTCGCTAATACTCGATGTTCAGGTGCCTTGAAGCGATCGTTCGACCATACTTGCACCATATAGCCAATATTAATAATAAAACCGTCCTTAGCTGGTATCACAATGTGCCAGGTATCATCTTTATTCACCTGTAATCCCGGCACCTCATCCTGTGCCAAAACAGTAAGTGCGCCGGCATCGGTATGTGGATGAATACCCAGTTCATCAAAAGCAAATTGCGAGGCATTGCTTTCTAAGCTATCACCTGGTTCAGCTCTTCTTTCGCTTACCGATGGATAATAATTAAATCTCAAAAAACTGGTGTGGTTCTTTAGGAAAAAAGGATTAAGCGTTGCCGATGACTCCCCGAGCGCCAGGCATATTGAACCGAGTAAGTTAAGGCTTAGTTGCTCTACTTCAGCTAACCATTCTAAAACTATTGGTTGCAAAGCTGGCAGTTCAGCTGTCCAGGGCACTGGTAATTCAGGCCGCTCTCTGTTGAGATTATCGAGGTTGGCATCAATATCGTAAATCTCTTTGGCATCCACCTTGTTCTTGGTGAGTTCCTTGTCGTAATAACCCCAGAAGTTTTCCTCGTTACGTGATAAAGCTAGTTTGCTCTCTTTTGATAAGGCGAAAAAATCTTTCTGGGCCTGAAAAAATTTCTCTCTCAATCCCTGATCAATGCCATGGCCTGTTAGTTGGAAGAAGCCCCAGTCCTCGCACGCATGAGAGAGCTCTTCGATGAATTCGGGGTTATCGAAGCCGCGGCTTACATTGAGAACAGGAATATTCAGGGACATCTTTGACAATTTCACTATTTAAATCGTTAGGCGGGATTATAAACATGCTATACCCTGAAAGGCATTATCGGGTAAGCTTAACAGCTCGATTTTCCCTGCAAATTCACACACTATTTATAGGTAAATAAGAAGGAGAGAGAGGATGATCCTCAGATCCCTGGTAAAAACAGCCACTCTGGGCCTGGCGGCAGGTTTGTTAGCCAGCACTGCGCAGGCGGACTGGTCATTGGATAATGATACTTCCACCCTGAGCTTTGTCACTATCAAGGCAGATCATGTTGGCGAAGTTCACACATTTGACTTGATGTCAGGATCAATCGGAAACGATGGTTCGGTTGAGATTTCGGTTGAGTTGGCCAGCGTAAACACACTTATCGATATTCGTAACGAGCGCATGCAGAATATGTTGTTTGAGACGAGTATTTTTCCCGAAGCCAACATTACTGGCAACATTGATGTGTCTTCTGTTAACGCTATGTCCGTAGGCTCAAGCAAGTCCATGCAGATTTCTTTCGATCTGGATATTCATGGTGCTTCCAATTCCTATAACGCCGATGTGCTGGTTACTCGTTTAGCGAACGGCGTTGTTGCTTCTACATTAAAACCAATTCTGGTTACCGCTGATGCCCATGGCATGGTGGCGGGAGTTGAAGCCTTGAGAGAAGTTGCCGGCCTTCCCAGCATAAGTCGTGCAGTGCCAGTTAGCTTTACCGTAGTCTTTGCAGAAGATTAGGTAATCTCAATCTTAAGAAGGGTGTAGTGGGAGCTCTGACAAATCAGAGCTCCCACTACGTGTCCTTGTTGTCATTCGTTAATCAACAGGGACGGGGTGAACCTCAACGTTCAATTCTAGAACTTGTATCGCATTAACACTCTTATTGCGCGCGGATCGGCTGGATGGAAATGAATGTCTTCCACGGCAGCTGCTTCCCCCGGTAATTGCGACTCAAACCAGTAGGCAATGTCATCATCCTCTTCGTCGAGCAGGTTTAGTACGTCTAATCCTATTTCCCAGGAGTCCTGAGCGTCAGCCACACCGAAATGACTTAGACACACCGAAATGTAATAATGTTGAGCCACTCTTTTCTATGGTTTCATCCTCGGTGAGCGCGGCGTCATCAAAGTGACGGACCCGTAAACTTGAAGTCCA
Organism: Gammaproteobacteria bacterium; assembly: GCA_028818225.1. Classification (GTDB taxonomy): domain Bacteria; phylum Pseudomonadota; class Gammaproteobacteria; order Pseudomonadales; family Pseudohongiellaceae; genus UBA9145. Next base: position 73,314 of record JAPPOG010000069.1, read on the forward strand.
GCCATTATCAAGGCCCGCATAGGTAAGCCCGGCGCCGATCACAGTATCATGGGCATCCGGAATAGCATTGGCATTGGAAGGAAGTCCAATAAAGTATCCATCAGATTTCGCGCCGGAGATATCGAATACCAGACGCTCATTAATTTCCCAGAAGGAAGTAAGCTCGATGCCATCGCGGCGCGAAGGATCACCGGGTTCGGTAGTGCCGGCATCGCCTACAAACACTAGCTCGGAATCCATTTTCAGATTGTAGTAAGCAACAGCGATATTGAATCCTTCCAGCGTGTCATAACGAAAACCGACTTCACTGCCTTTACCCTCGACCAATACATCCAGTGATTCCGTGGGGTCACCAGTTACAGGATCAATAGTGTTAACTGCTGCGCGCACATCATTGGAATGAAAGCCATGGCCATAGTTAGCGTAAAGTTCAAGATTTTCATTTAGTCGATAGGCCAGACCGACATTGGGTTGCCAAAGAGAATCGTCATCACTGCCGGAATTTTGTGGCCGAAACGCATCAACTTCGCCATCGAAGTAGTCGTAGCGCACGCCGAGTGTGGCTCGTAATGCATCGCTTACCTGAAATTGCAACTCGCCAAAAACCCCGACACTAAATTCCTCTGCTTCGTCTTCACGAATTGTCCCTATGCGTCTGCGAGAACGAGTATTAAACAGGTTTAGTTCGTCTACATCATCGTAGCGAAGATCTGCTCCATAAGTCCGTCTGACCGGGATGCCGAATAATTCAGTCTCGGTTTCATTTTTCATGGAGCCACCAAATAATCGACGCTCGTCCTCCTGCTCGAATTCATCGCCATTTACAGGATCATTTAAAAGATATGTAGGATTGTTTATTAAGCTCATATAGTAGGAGCTCGCATAAAGATTCAAATCCCAATTCTCCGCAATCTCAAAGTTGCCCGTTAACGAGTAGCGATAGGATTCACCACCAAGGTCCGGATCGATAAAGCCAAAGCGATCAATCATACCGCTGGTAACTGCCCGGAGTGGAATCTGGTTGGTTGATGTCCAGTCTGAATCGTAGGCGCTTAAGGTAATCCGGCTGGGGATGCCAGCAAATTCTCCAGTGTATTTTAGTAAACCGTTTAGTTTTCTGACGTCTTGTTCAAGATCATAAAATCCATTTGTCTGTTGATGTTCTAAAGCATACAGCAGGGTGCCTTCAGCGAAATCGAAAGAGTTCGCAGTTACGAAGCGTAATTCATCGCGCGAACCGAGGGTGAGTTCCGTGAATCCTTCGCTTAATGCGTCATAGGTTTTCATGGCATTGGAACCGGCCAGGGAAAAATCGCCGCTTTCGGCGAAATAGGGTCCTTTGCGGAAATCAACCCGCTCTATGATCTCGGGAATTATAAAATTCAGGTCCATGTAACCCTGGGCATGGGCATGAGTCCTCATGTTTACTGGCATGCCATCAAACGACGTGGAGAAATCAGAACCGTGATCGAGATTGAATCCGCGCAAAAAATATTGATTGGCTTTGCCTGGCCCACTGTGTTGCGTGGCGATCATGCCTGGAACCACTTCGACAAGTTCGCCTACCCGTGCCATAGGGCGAGTGGAGAAATCGGCATATCCCACCACACCCTGCGAGGCAGAATCCGCCGTTCCAAGTAATTGCAGAGAGCGACCCCAAACCACTATTTCTTCTAACTGGTCCTGTTGTGCCCAGACCAGCTGTGTGGAAGCCAACGTGGCTGATGAGATCATGGCCGCTAGTGCTTTGCATGGAAAACTCATTTGTGCGCGCTACTCAAAAAAAGTGAGGAAAATCAGAAAGAAACGAAAATAGGGATTTCGCCTGGTTAAAACTAGGTAATCGACGTTAATAAACCGTAAAGAACAAGCTATGTGGGAATTTGTGGTGCCTGGCAAGGCAGCAGCCAGGCGTCGGGCGGGTTCCCGGGTCTGGCAGCTGCGCATCGGGATTTACTGAGTCAGGAGCGTCGGGCCGCAAGTAATCACTGCACTTAGCAGCTAAAGGGAGTTGTATTCAATCATCTGTTACAGCTTGTACTTTAAGAGCACGCGCAGGGTGCGCGGCTCCACCGGATGAAAATGTATATCTTCAATCGGGGAAATTTCTCCGTGCAATTGTGATTCGAACCAGTAAGCAATGTCATCATCCTCTGCATCGAGAAGATTCAGTACATCCAGTCCGATTTCCCAGTTGCCCTGGGTGTATGAAATGCCAAGATTTACCAGAGTGGAACTGTCTTTCTCAACCGCTTCGTCTGCTGTCAATGCGGAGTCTCCGAAATGGCGTACCCGTATGCTCGAAGTCCAACCGTTACCAAGTCCTGTATAGGTTAATCCTGCGCCGAACACTAAATCCTGCGCATCAGGGATTGCATTTGCGTAGGAAGGCAACCCAAGAAAGTGACCGTCTGACTTGGTGCCAGAAACATCGAGTACAAGGTAGTCGTTAATTTCCCAGAACGAGTTTAATTCGATGCCCCTGCGCCGTGAAGGGTTGCTCGCTTCTGTAGTACCAGCATCGCCGACAAAAACCAGCTCTGAATCCAGTTGCAGCGTGTAATAGGCGGCTGAAAAATTGAAACCCTTCAGGGTATCGTAGCGAAAGCCAATTTCACTGCCCTTGCCTTTGACTATTATATCCAGTGATTCAGTTGCATTACCGGAGTTGGGGTCAATAGTGGTTACGGCGGCGCGGATGTCATTGGAATGAAAACCATGACCGTAGTTAGCGTACAACTCAAGATTGCCATTCAGTCGATACGCCAGACCCAGGTTAGGTTGCCAGAGTGCGTCTCCGTCACTACCGGAGTTTTGTTGGCGCAGCGCGTTAACTTCGCCATGGTAGTAGTCATAGCGAATACCTAATGTGGTACGTAAAGCTTCGCTCAAACGAAATTGTAGTTCAGCAAATACGCCTGTGCTGATTTCTTCTGCTTCATCTTCACGAACGCTTTCGATCCGATGCTGGCTTACGGTGTTAAACAGATTGAGTTCATTAATGTCGTCGTATCGAACATCGACACCATAAGTACGACGAACGTTTATGCCAAATAATTCCATCTCAGTAGCGTTTCTTAGTGAACCGCCAAACAAGCGACGTTCATCTTCCTGTTCAAACTCATCACCGTTAATAGGATCATTTAACAGATAAGTAAAATTATTGATCAGGCTCAGGTAGTAAGTACTGGCATATAGGTCCAAATCCCAGCTCTCACTCAAGTTAAAGTTACCAGTAACCGAGTAACGATGGGATTCGCCACCCAGGTCTGGATCGATATGCCCGAAGCGATCTAACAGGCCGTTGCTAACTGCGCGTAATGGAATCTGATCGGTAGATGTCCAATTTGAATCGTAGGCGCTTAGGGTGATGCGACTCGGAACGCCGCCAATATTACCAGTGTACTTCAGCAGGCCGTTTAGCTTTCGGAGGTCTTGCTCAAGATCATAAAATCCATTGGATTGGTGATGTTCTAGTGCATACAGCCAGGTGCTATCAGTTGTATTAAATGAGTTTGCGGTGACGAACCGTACTTCATCGCGGGAGCCTAGTGTTAATTCGGTGAATCCTTCGTCGAGAGAATCGTGAGTCTTCATCGAGTTTGAGCCGGCCAATGAAAAATCACCGGTGTCTGCAAAATAAGGCCCTTTCTGAAATTCTATGCGCTCGATAATTTCAGGGATGATGAAATTCAAATCCATATATCCCTGACCATGTCCATGGGTGCGCAGATTAACTGGCATACCGTCGAAAAAGGTGGAAAAGTCAGTGCCATGATCGAGGTTAAATCCTCTCAGGAAATACTGATTAGCTTTGCCAGCGCCACTGTGTTGGGTGGCAATCATGCCTGGTGTTACTTCGACCAGTTCTCCTACTCGCGACATAGGGCGAGTAGAAAAATCCGCATAACCAACAATCCCTTGAGAGGCGGAATCAGCTACTCCAAGTAAATCCAGGGAGCGTCCCCAAACAACGACTTCTTCAAACTGATCCTCTTGCGCCAGTACAGCCTGCACAGATATCAGCGATACTATGCAAATGATCCCCAATAGGGTTTTGCTTTGCATTTTCAACTGCTCGCTAAGCTCTTGATAAGCTAAGTCCCTGATAAGTACAGAAATAAAAAGATGTCGAGCATATAAAATTGGCAGCTTGATTGCCACTGCAGTGAAACAAACTATCGCAAATAGCTTACTTTGAAATTTGTGATGCCTGCGGGGGTGGTGGCAATTGAATCCAGCGGGTTTCCTGGCCCTGCTGGGGTCGGTCAGGGATTAGCTGAGTTAGGATCAGGGAACCGCAGGCGATAGCAGCACCGACCAGGAAAACGGCGCTGTGATTTATAACCCAGAGAAATCCTAAAGCTGCAGGCAGAAAAACAGCAGCGATGTGGTTAATGGTAAAGCTGATAGATGAAGTAGCAGCGATATCCCGTGGATCGGCTATCTTCTGGAAGTAAGTCTTGATGGCGATAGCCATAGCAAAGAACAAATGATCGAGAAGATAAAGAGCGATTGCTACTTCAATGGTATTGACGAAAGCATAGCTGACAAAAATTATTATCAATCCGACATATTCCAGTGTTAAAGCGCGTCGTTCACCGATAAAACTGATCAGGGCGCCAATCTTGGGCGCTAACCAAAAAGTCAGCGCAGCGTTTACCAATGTCAGAAGTACGACATTCTCAATTGGGAAACCAAATTTCTCCACCATCAGAAAGCCTGCAAAAACGACAAAGATCTGTCGGCGCGCACCGGCGAGAAAAGTTAACAGGTAGTAAAGCCAGTACTGTCGACGCAAGAAAAGCGATTTTTTCTGAACTACCTGGTCTTCGAAATGAGGAATAGCCGACCAACAGAATAAACCGATCGCCACAGCCGCTCCACCGGCGAGCATGTAAATCAGGAAATAGTTGGCAGCAAAGAACAAGAGATAAAGATAGATCGCTCCCAGTACTACAAGATTCGAAATCGCTCTTACGCTTAGTAACTCTCCCAGAACTCGAGGTGCTTCATCCTTGCTTAACCATTGCAAGCTTAGAGAATTGTGCAAAGTTTCCAGGTAATGGAATCCAATGGACATAACAACCGTGGTGATATACAGCCATAATGCATTGGGAAAAATCGCCGTAATCGCTGTTCCAATACCCAGGGTAATCAGTGAAAGTATGGCAAAGGTTTGCTGTCTTACTAAAATCATTACCAGGATTGCAGTAAAGGCGAGAAAGCCTGGAATTTCCCTCAGGCTTTGCAGGATGCCGATCTCTTCACCGGTAAAGGCAGCCTGTTCAACTACAAAGTTATTAAGTAGAACCTGCCAGGTAGCGAAGGCGATAGTATTGCCTATTGCCAGCAGGAATAGCAGTGCCTTACGGCTTTTTAACTGTAGAAGATTCATACTGTCGATCTGAATTGTGGAATTACTGCATGGATTGACTGAGAGGCAAATCAAACACAGTAGATTGCGTGTGTGCGCAATTATATCATTCCTCGTCTATGGCTTCTCTTACTATTTACGCTGGCCCCAGTGCTTTGAAAAAGCTGCAAAGGGATGGTTTTCGCCAGGAACATTTCAAAGTGCTGGTGGGTTCTTCCGGTGGGCCGAAATGGTTTGTCTTGCTCGGTTTAGACCGCTATTTGTTCGGAGAGTTTTTCAGTGGACGCACCGCGGAACTCTTTACGGTCGGTTCTTCGGTAGGAGCCTGGCGCATGTGTTGTCTTGCCACACAGGATCCTGTTGGTAGTATTGAGCGACTCGCTCGCTATTACAGTCACGAAAAATATTCAAAGCAACCCACAGTAAAGGAAATTACTGATAGCGCGCGAATCATGCTGCACAGAGTTTTAGGTGAAAGTGGCGCAAATGAAATTGTCGTGAATGACGTTTTTCGTACACACATTGTAGCTGATAGATGTAAAGGATTTGGCTCTTCTAAACTGAAATATTTGCAGGCGATTCACCTGTCAGCGAGTGCGACATTTAATATATTTTCCCGACGATCGCTATCATTATTTTTTGAGCGGACGCTTTTCTCAAATATGGCCTCGGATTCCCCATGGTCAGCCTTATCTGATATCAGCACAACTTCTGCTGGTTTAGATGAATCCAATCTTGTCGACGTGATGATTGCCAGCGGGTCGATTCCTTTTGTGTTAGAGGGAGTAAATGAAATTAAAGGTGCAAAGCGAGGTCATTATTGGGATGGCGGCATTATTGACTATCATTTCGACTGGCACTTTCATCATGGGCCAGAATTAGTGCTCTACCCACATTTCAGTGCACAATTAATTCCTGGCTGGTTCGATAAGTCACTGAAATGGCGGAAGGTTAAAGAAGAGTATCTAGACAATGTCGTGCTTCTGGCGCCGAGCAAGGAATTTGTAGCCAGCTTACCAGGAGAAAAGATTCCGGACCGAAAAGACTTTCAGAATTATCCCTATGAGAAGAGAGTCGAAGTCTGGCAGGAAGTCATCAAGAAAAGCGAACAACTGGCGTTGGAGCTCCGCACCCTGGTAGAAACCGGTGAGGGGCTGGATTACATTCGACCCATCGCAATAAGAGATCGTTAGATGATTATCCGGCAGGTTCAATTCTCAGACGCAACAGCAATTGCCGAGCTCTATAACTGGTATATAGATAATACGATTGCCAGCTTCGAAGAAGCGCCCGTTAGTACTGACGAAATAGTCTCGCGCCCCGGCAGAGTAGATGACTCCAATCCCTGGTTAATACTGGAAGATGAAGAAAGATTACTGGGCTATGCCTACGCAATTCCCTTTAAAACTCGCCCATCCTATCGCTATACCAAAGAATCCAGTGTTTATATCCATAAAGATTACTGCAGAACAGGCTATGGATTAAAGCTCTTGCAGTCTCTTATCGACGAAATCAGAGTGATGCCGATACATAGGTTAATCGCCGGTATTGCCTTGCCTAACGAAGCAAGCATTTAGCTCCATGAAAAACTCGGCTTTGGAAAGATCGGACAGTTTAACGAAGTCGGAAAGAAATTCGACAAATTTATCGATGTGGGTTACTGGTAGTTGAAGTTATGAAGGGGAAATAGTCAATCTTGCGAGTACTCACTCTGTTACTGATTATTATGGGGTTACAATCCTGTGTTGGAGCCATAGTCGGTGCTGCTGTAGATACTGGGATTGAAGTTGCTAAAGTACCTTTTAAAGTCGTTGGTGTCGCGGTAGATTTGGCTATCCCTGATGACGACGATGACTAATTACAAACCAAAGAGAACTAGAACTAAAAATAATGAGTTTTAATCCGGAAGATTACGATATTCCCAGCCACTACAAACACTGGGTAGGCGACAAAGCAGAAGATTATATTGGTCCTTTCTTCTTTTATATGGATGGCGATACCCCGCGCAGCGCCTTTCGAGTACAGGAACATAACTGCAACGCTCACGATTCCGTGCATGGTGGTGTTCTTATGACCTTTGCCGATTACACTTTATGTCTGGGTGCTAATATGGGCGAGAGTGAAAGCGTAGCCACGGTAAGTTTAAGTAATGAGTTTGTCGCGCCAGCTTATAAAGGCGATCTGGTCGAAGGGGAGTGCAAGATTATCAGGCGCGGCAAGTCTATGGTTTTTAGTCGTTGTGAATTAAGCGTCGACGGCAAACCCATTTTAAATAGCAGTGCCGTTATCAAGAGAATCAATCCTCGCTAAAAGTTTGCGCAAGTTCTAGCGGCGTCGTAAAAATATAGTCGGGTACCTCCGCTGATAACTCCTCAGAGCTTCCATAACCCCAGAGTACGCCAGCGCTGGCGAGACTGTTTGTTTTGGCCGCTGAGATGTCGACAAATCTGTCCCCAATCATAATAGAATGTATACTGATTATGTTTTCAAGCAACAATTGACTCAGCTGTTTGGCCTTGGTTGTTCTGCCTGTGGGGCCATCGATAAAGTCAAAGTAGTGACCGATTTCGAATCGCTCGATGATTTTCCTTGCCACGGTTTTATGCTTGGATGTGCAAACTCCCATGGGTATTTGTTTATGGCTTAGCGCAGAAAGCATGTCGATAACACCGGAATACAGTTCATTCTCCGTGTACCCCACTTCGAAATAGCGTTCGCGGTATTTAACTACTAGATCATCGATATGTTGTGCATCGCTGGATTCAGTGAGTTTCTGCATCGACTCTTCCAGCGGTGGACCGATGTGCTGGACGATATCGGCCTCTGCCCGGGGCGGATAATCAAAACTGGTGAGGGCATAGTTCATGCTGCGTACTATGCCCAGCTTGGGGTCCGACAGAGTGCCGTCCAAGTCGAAAATTAGGGTATCGAATTGCAAGAAATACTATCCCAAAAGATTAACAGCGATGCGATTGTTCATTACTGATACCTAGCTTATAGCATTACAGCTATAGATACTTTCGGATTCGTTGTTATAGTATGCCGGAATAACAGTCAGGGCATAGCCGGGCTAACAAATAAAAAGTAGCAGGAGCTGTGCATGAATCTTACCTCCCTCGTCATTATTGTTTATCTCGGCGCCTTTATCGTCTTCGGGCTTTACTTAAATAGTAAGAAAGGCAGTGCTACTGATTGGGCGATTGGTGGCAGTACCCTGGGAATTTTCATGATTGCAGCTGGCGCTGCCGGAACCCGGATTGGTGGGGCGGGTACTTATGGCGTTGCCGGTGACGTAATTGCGGAAGGTATTGGTCATATGTGGTATGGCTTTAATTCCTTCGCCGCACTTTTTCTTGTTGGCCTGTTCTTTGTTATCCCTTATCGTCGCCTCAGGGTTGTTAGCGTTGGACAGGTATTCGATCGCCGTTTTGGTTCATACCGTTGCCAGTGGCTAACCAGTCTTTGTGTCCAGGCAGAATATTTCATCGTCAACATCATTGAGCCCTACATTATCGGTGCGATTGTTTCCGGATTTACTGATATACCTTTTCCAGTTGGTGTTGCAATTGGTGCTTTCCTGATTATTTCTTTTACCGTCTTCGGCGGCTTGAAAGGTACGGCCTATGCCAATATCGTGCATTGTTCTGTCATTATTTTTGGCCTGCTGTTGGTTGGCCTAATAGCCATGAATGACATGGGAGGCTGGAGTGTAGTTGTAGAACGGACATCGGAGAATCTGGCAGCCTCTGGAGGCAATGAAGTTGCCTGGTGGAGTTTTACTGGCATCGGCTTTGCCACCATTATTGCCATGTTTATCTCTGCAACCATTCACACACCGGCGGCTTCGGTGTATGCGAACTATGCCTCATCAGCAAAATCTGAAGATGCACTGATTCCCGGATTCTTCTTTGCCGGTTTAATCGCCGCCGCTATGCCATTGGTAGCGGGCTTTATTGGGATATTAACCATGGCGGCTTATGGTGCTGATGCTGGATTAAGCAGCTATCTGAATATCGCTCAGCTTGCTATCGATGGTGGGGAAATTCTCGGCGGTATTGCATTGGCTGCAGTACTGGCCGCGGTAATTTCATCCGGTGCGCCAATCTTGTTGGCCAGTTCAACCATGTTTGTAAATGACTGGATTCCATCATCGAAAAATTTTACGCCGGAAAAACAACTGCGCTGGTATAAAGTTGTTGCTGTGATTTACGGAACAATTGCTGCCTTGATTGCCTGGTTAGGCAATATCACTTCGGTGCTGGGGTTAGTGTTAATTGGATTTGCCATGGTAGTGCCACCGGCGGTCGCTGTTGGATTTGTTATCTACTGGAAAAGAACGTCAGAAAAGGCGGCGTTTTATGGCATGGCCTCGGGTTTTGCCGGTGGCCTGGTCATGTGGTTATTTAATGTATGGTTCGACAGTCCGGAGTATGCCAATGCCGGGGGATTCGCCCAGTTCTATCATGAGTTTTACACTGAGTATGGCGCCTGGACCGATCCGGCCTTTGCCACCTTCATCTTCCCTATGCTAGTCGTCCCATTATTCACATTCATTTTTCCCAATGATGAAAAAGCGAATGCGAATAAAGACAGCTTCTACCGCACGCTTGGCAGAATACAAAAGAATTTCAGGTGGACTAACGAAAAAGCTAGCGCTTAATCTCACCATTGGCCTGAATTATAAAAGGGCCCGGTGTGGCGTAACTCTGTTCCAGCAGTGCGCATAATTCTTCACCAGTGTCTGCTTTGCCACCGGGTACGCCAAAGCCTTTCGCCAGTGCCACCCAATCGATAGAGGGGTTGCCGATGTCGAACAGGCTGGCGGCAATTTCGCCTACCTCGGTTACACCCAGTCGCCCATATTCAACATCGAGGATGTTGTAGGAGTTGTTGGCAAAGATAACCGTAGTCACGTCCAGATTTTCGCGGGCCTGAGTCCATAATGCCTGAATCGTATAAGCCGCACCGCCATCTCCCAGCATTGCCAGCACGCGCTGACCCGGGCTGGCCAGGGCAGCACCTACCGAGCACGGACCCCCTTGGCCAATCGCACCACCGGTAAGACTCAGCCAGATATTCTGAGAAGTGCTTTGACACATTGGGTAGGCAGCAACACCGCCGCCGGAATCGGTGCAGATGACCACATCTTCCGGTAGTGTAGCTGCGATGGATTGAACAATAATTTTGGTATTTAGTTCACCCGTAGGTTTATCAAATTCTTGTTTTTCAAACGTGCTTACTGCTGCGTTGCTCGCACCCAGTCTGTCCGCAAGCCTTTCCATCGCGTCGATAGCATCTTCTTCGACATTGGTAAGTCTGGTGACCTGACAGCCTTCAGGAATTAACTGGGCGGGCTGATCTTTGTAAGCGAAAAAACTGACCGGAATCGAGCCACCCACGAGAACGAGATTGTTAATGCCGTCCAAGGTGGCAAATACGTGTTCGGGAAAATAGGGCAGGCGATCGATTTTAACTCTGCCGGGGCCGCCATCGACCCTGGCCGGAAAAGTGCCGTTATACAACCTGCAGCCATACTTACTGGCAAGCTTGCTTGCCGCTGCCATTGCTGCCTGTTCGGTACCATGGTGTTCCAAAAGAATTGCGGTAGTGTTGCCATCTTTTTCTATGACTTTTGCGACATCTTCGATTGCCTGTTCTTCTACTTTAGCCCGTTGCGGGATCGCATTTGGTGTAACTGGACCGTCGCATTCTCCCCAGGCGGCATCGGCACCCATAATTAATGTCGCAATCTGACCGGTTGATCCAGTGGATTGTCTTAAGGTTGCCGTGTAGGCATCAGCTCCATCTTGTGCCAAAGATGCCGCTGTGGATTCTGATTTAATCCAACAGGAAAAATTTTGTGCAAGGGTACCAATATCCGAGGTTAGTGGCGCGTCATGCCCGACATGAAAATTTGGGTGGTTGCCAACGATATTGATCATGGGAGAGTTAGCTCGCCTGGCGTTGTGTAGATTAGCAATACCATTGGCCATTCCCGGACCGAGATGCAGGAGTGTGGCAGCAGGCTTGCCAGTGACGCGACCGATACCGTCGGCGGCGCCGGTACAAACTCCTTCGAATAAAGCGAGCACAGATTTAACTCTTGGTACTGCATCCAATGCCTGGACTAAATGCATTTCAGAAGTCCCTGGATTTGCTATACAAAATTCCACGCCGCAATCGGCGAGGGTATTTATCAGTGCGGTAGCTCCATTCATGTTATTGTTTCCCTGCTTTGGAAAATCTGTTTTCTTAAAGGCTGGTTATCATAGCATCCAACTATGGCTATTTCTCAAGAAGAAAAAGAATTTGCGGCGCATGTGGTTGACCTTTCCCAGACTATTGGTCCGGTTTACTCCAAGCGTATGTTCGGAGGATTCGGAATCTTCCTGGAAGGACTCATGTTCGGACTTATTGCCGATAATGTTTATTACATCAAAGTGGATGACGAAACGCGTCATGAATTCGAAGAGCTTGGCTTGCAACCATTCACTTATGACAAGTCAGGCAAGAAAATGCATCTAGGCTACCTGCAGGCTCCGGAAGAGGCCATGGAAAATATCGAGGTCATGTCCGCATGGGCCAATAAAGGCTTTGGTGCTGCCTTACGGGCTGCAGCCAGGAAAAAGCCAAAGAAAAAGAAATGAAATTAGTTCATTGCAATTCACCAGTAGATGTAAAACAGCGACTTATTTGTTGGGTGCGCCGTCAATACCTGAAACCAGGTCCAGTCGCCAATCTTAGATTGGCGTCTCTCGGCTGCGTATCATGCTTGCGGATGATTGGCACTCTCCTCACCCATATAGACTCGGCGCCCGCTCCCGGCGGGCGATGGCCATACAAATAAGCACCTGTTTCACATCCATGGCTTCTTTTCCAGCAGCAGGAGTTAAATCAGGACTTTTTGCAAATCAGTAACTCATTATTGCTGCCTTTTGTCTGCAATGCCCGTAATTCGTCGACTTTAGTCACACTTATTCAAGCGGCGCGGGCCCAAATACTGTAAACTAGCGCCCTTGTTCTATCTCGTTTTGATGATTTTGGGGGATACGATGAAAACACGCGTACTAGCTCTCGCGACTGCAACAGTACTGTTCGCGGGAATCGCGCAAGCACAAGATGACTACACTGCTCCTCGCACGGAGTGGGGTCAACCAGATTTGCAGGGGGTATGGAATTTCAGTTCGGTGATTCCTATGGAGCGCCCGGCTTTTTTTGGTGACAAGAAAACCCTTACCAATGAAGAAATAGCAGCGCTTGTTGCACAAACAGAACAGGGACTGGAAGCTTTAAATAATATTGGGGTTGGGGGCTATAACTCGTTCTGGTTTGAAACTGGAGAGAGTGGAGATAATCGAACGTCTCTTATTATGTACCCGGAAGATGGTCAGATTCCCGAAAGGCAGGAAGGTGTTCCTGTTCAAGTCGGTGGCCTTGGCCCTGATGAGCCAGGCGATCGACCAGTGCGTATGGTCGTTGGTGGTATTGCCAAAGATGGACCAGAAGACCGCGGTCTTTCCGAGCGTTGCATCGTAGGCTTTAATTCTGGACCACCTATGTTTCCAAGTCTCTATAACAACAACGTACAGATAATTCAGAGCAAAGACACCGCAGTTATTTTTACCGAGATGATTCACGATGCCCGCATTGTGCCGCTTGATAGTGATGCCAGCCTAACGGACGACATTCGTCTATGGACTGGAGACTCTCGCGGCTATTGGGATGGCGACACACTGGTTGTTGAAACGCGCAACTTCAATAGCTTTACCCAGAGTTTCGGTGTTTACGGAACGGCTGAAGAAAAATTGCTGACAGAGCGTTTTACTCGAACTGGACCTTATGCAGTTGAATATGAGTTCACCGTTGAAGATCCAGCGACCTTTCAGGACAAGATTACTGTCATGATTCCAATGTCAAAGGTCGATGGCCAACTGTATGAATATGCATGCCACGAAGGTAACTACGGCATGGTTAATATTTTGCGCGGGGAAAGAATGACTGAAATGCGAGAAGCAGAAAATTCGCAGTAGTCATCAATCTTTATTCAGAAAGGCCGGCATTGTCGGCCTTTTTTATATGAAAAATTTCTCAAACTGCTATAAGTCACTATTAGGTGCAGGATTCTAAACTATTGTTGTAGTTCACTGAGTGGTGCCATACTCGATTGTGAAGGGTTAGAGAAAATTGTTTAGCCCGGAAAAATTAGTATCAAGTAAGAGAATACTGCACGCTTGGTCGCAACGGGCAGAATAAACTTGTAAATAGCAAAAAAATTGAGCTGATGAAAAATTCACGACGAGAGTTTATCAAGGCATCTGGACTGTTAGCTGCAGGACTGAGTTTTCCTGTGCGTGCACAGACGCCTCTTAAAATATTGATACTTGGTGGTACCGGATTTATTGGGCCACACATGGTGAACTATGCTGTTTCCCGTGGACACCAGGTTTCGATATTTACTCGTGGTAATCGAGAGCTGGATATTCCTGGTGTGGAGCACTTGGTAGGCGATCGTAATAACGATCATACTGCGCTGGAAGGTAGATCATGGGACGTTATTCTCGATAACAATGCACAAGATTACCGGTGGGTACAAACCAGTACTGCATTATTAAAAGACGTAGCTGAGCACTATATTCTGGTTTCCTCTATTTCTGCCTATGCAGCAGAGGGTTTTGGCTACGAGAACTGGCAGCGATTAGTATTCGAGCCATTAATTGACGAAGACTATGAACGACTGCGCCCGCCTGAAGGGTGGAACGATGGTGATGATGCGTCTTACGGTTTAATGAAGGCGCTTTGTGAAGATATTGCCCATGCCGCATTCCCCAATCGCTGCGCAGTGGTTCGTCCTGGCCTCATAGTTGGGCCTGGCGATCCAACCGATCGATTTACTTACTGGCCGGTACGACTAGATGAAGGCGGCGAAGTACTGGCTCCCGGCAATCCGAATCACGCCAATCAAATTATCGATCAACGGGATTTAACGGAATGGATTGTGAGACTCGCAGAAAATCGCGTGGCTGGCGACTTTAACGCCACTGGTCCTGACTTCAGATTGACTATGAGTACGCTGCTCTCAGCTGTTGGTGCTGCCGTTGACAGCGACTATGTTCTTAGCTGGATTCCTGAGGGTTTTTTGGAACAACAAAATGTTGCTCCCTGGAGTGACATGCCTACATGGATTCCCGGTGATACTCTTTCCTATGTCGATATTGAGCGAGCGCTGAATACAGGATTAACTTTCCGCAGCATCGAACAAACTGCCAGAGATACCCTTGAATGGGACAAAGCTCGACCGGCAGCGGAACGAGAAAATCGACGGGCAGGCTTAAGTCGTGAACGTGAACGGGAAATTATTGCCCTTTGGAAAAATCGTCACGCCTGATCCTGTTAAAACCCAAAAACTGAAACGAATCGCGGTTCTTATGTGCAGCATCGATCATAAGCATCACGCGGTAATTCGTATTTTGCATGCGAACGTCGAGAAAATTTCGGCCTGTTCCTCCATGGGACAATTATGGTGATTGAGAATTCAGGTAAAAAACCTATGGAGTCAATTTTACTGGTGTTCTTGAGGACCCGGAATCAGATGAAATGCTGAAAGCGGTCAAAGCAATTGCAGCAAGCAAACATGAAAAGATTTTCCAATCACGAGCGATGCTTTGGGAATTAGAACTATTTTGGGTGGCTAGGTGCTCTTTCGCCAGGCTGACTTAATCCGCAATAGTTTAGCTTCTATCACTTAAATTGCTGCTCAAAAATTAATAAGACACGTTCATATTCTGTTCAGGCTGTACTCTTTAATCTCCTGTAACTAGCGGAATCGTTAGGCAAAGCAGGCATTCCTCGCAAAACCCACATCTTGTTGTCCTGTTTAGTGCTGACATTATTTCCGTGAATCCCCACTCATCTATATGGCGGATAGGGAGTGGGGATTTTTTATTCCTTTCAACTTATTCGATTTTTCTGGGTTTATTGCCAGCTTGATCTGAAGTAAATCTTTGATAAGATTCAGTTTTTGCCATTCGCGCGGGGAAGACTGCGCGATGGACCGCAGAATCCAATGACAGCAAGCAGCCTCGCGCCCTCTCGATTTTCAAAGTTCTGGTTACCCATTCTGTTGGCCAGTTTTCTGGCAATTTCTCCTCGGCTTGGCGCCCAAACCGCTGATATAGCGGATTTCGCGGTTCCGGCAGACATGAGCAATGTGCATTTCTACCTAATAACCGTGGATGTAGGAGATTCAGTCTGGGATAACTTTGGCCATACCGCTCTCAGGGTGCGGGATGAAAGCAACAATACTGATACAGTTTTTAATTGGGGATATTTCAGTTTTGGCGATGGAGTTGTTGCCTTCTCCTGGAATTTTTTTAAGGGAATAATGAATTACAGCCTGGTTACCAATTCTCCCCGCCAGGAGTTTGCAATGTACCGCGCACAGGAAAGAACGGTATGGCAAGACAGAATAAATCTGACTAATCCGCAGAAGGCAAGATTGTATCGTCGCCTTTTGTGGAACCTGGAACCAGCCAACGTCCAGTATCCTTATCAGTACTTCTTTGATAATTGCACGACCAAGGTTAGAGACTATCTGGATGAGGCACTGGTTGGTAGTATCAGTCAGCAATATACTGGCGACACCGCTGTTACGTTTCGAGAACAGGTGCAGGCTCACTATGAGTCGGTTGGCTTGGTCGGGTTCTCGCTCGAAATTCTGATGAACAGCAATATCGATAGAAACATGACGGAATGGGAAGACATGTTTCTGCCATTGAAATTGCGTGAGCGTCTAATGGGCGTTCGTTCGGACGTT
Source organism: Gammaproteobacteria bacterium (assembly GCA_028818225.1). Lineage (GTDB taxonomy): Bacteria > Pseudomonadota > Gammaproteobacteria > Pseudomonadales > Pseudohongiellaceae > UBA9145. The sequence continues at coordinate 89,504 of JAPPOG010000069.1, forward strand.
GCAGAGAACGGAGAGCAACTCATGTTGTTATCTGACCCACAGATTTTTGACTCATACCCACCACCAACAGCTGATTCTAACCCTTACCAGATAGCATCGCTGGTTTTAGTCGCTCCGGTATTATTTCTGGGTTTAATGTTAAAACGAATTCCACAATCCTATTTCGCTACTCACTCACGCATTGGCTTTAAAGCGGCTGGAATTAATTTCAGGATATTGGGATTGCTTGGATTACTTACGGCAGTATTCAGTGGCGTCTATGGCATCTTGATGTTGGGAAGTTGGTTCGTATCGGATCACGTGGACACCCACCACAATATAAACCTCTTGTTGTTCTGGCCAACTGATATTTTAGGAGTTGTAGTTTCACTGCGTTGGTTGTTGCTATGTAAACCCTGGCCCATGACTCACAATAGTGCGCCTTTTATAAATTATTATTTGATGGCACATGTGGCGGGAATGATCTTGTATGGGTTTATCGCTTTTTTCGAATTGGTGACTCAATCAATCGGCAACATCGCCTTGTATGTTGTCCCAGGTTTTCTGTTATTTACATTAATGATCTGGCTTGTTGGTTTTGAACCGGCCAAGCCAAAAAACATGTTTTTCTAGAGCAATCCCATGAAAGTTTTGCGCAGTCCGGAAGCGGTCCGAGCCAACAAACTTGATCCCATGGCGCAGAAAGTGGCCGATGCAGCCGCGCGTTTACCGCAAATCGAAGACGGTTCGCCGGAGGATGCTCGCGCGATGCGTCGTGAGCGAGGCAATCCCTTTGCGCCAGACCCCGCGGAGCTTGAAAATATCGAAGATATCGAAATTCCTATTCAATCTGGTTCCCTGATGCTTCGAATCTACCGACCTTTTGGCTGGAAACAGAAATTAGGGTCGGCTCTGATTTTCTACCATGGAGGAGGTTTCGTGCTTGGAGATGTTGAACAATACGATACTGTTGTTCAACATCTTGCCGCCAAGAGTGGTTGCATTGCTATATCAGTGGAATATCAGTTAGCTCCAGAAAACAAGATTAAAGGAATTCACCAGGATGGGTTCGATGCATACTGCTGGATCAGAGAAAATGCAGCCGACCTGGGGATTGACAAAAACAGGATTGCTGTTGGCGGAGACAGTGCTGGTGGGAATTTAACTATTGGTGTCGAGTTACTTTGCAAACAAGCAAACTATCCCGTTCCAAAGTACCAGGTACTAATCTATCCCTCGGTAGATTTGCCAATGAGTTTCCCTTCCGTAGAAGAATTCGGTGAAGGATACTTTCTCACTAGCAAAGGGATGACTTGGTTTCGCAGTCACTATCTCGAATCACCAGTTCAGGCTAATGATCCTGACTTACTTTTTTTAGAAAGAGATGTCAGTGGTTTATCCCCCGCTTTTGTTGTAACCGCCGGTTTCGATCCGTTGAGGGATGAGGGTAAGGCCTTTGCTGATCACCTCGAACAACAGGGTGTGCCAGCAGAGCATGTTTGCTATACCGACATGATTCACGGATTTATATCATTCGCCGGAGGTATCGGGGCTGGTATGGAATTAATCGAAGCAATTGCAAGCAGACTAAAAACTGAATTGTAGTCAAAACGAAGCCGAGCATTGCTCGGCTTTGTTAGTTGTAATGAATAATTACTCGGTCACTATTTCTACGCGACGATTGCGCTGATAGGCAGTTTCAGAAGTGCCGCGATCAGCTGGTCTCTCTTCACCATAACTCACAGATTCAATCTGGTTACGTGCCGCACCGTTAACAATCAGATAATTCTGAATACTGTTATTGCGTCGTTCGCCCAGTGCCAGGTTATATTCCCGGGTACCGCGCTCATCGGCATGGCCTTCCAAGCGAATACGTTTACTGGGATTAGCAGCTAAGTCCTGTGCGTGAAAGTTCAATACATCACGATCAGCCTGGCGAAAATCGGCGATATCAAAATCGAAGTAAAACACGCGAGTTGCAAGCGCGGATCGTCTCATACGTTCTTCTGCGGCTGCCGCCCGAGCTGCGGCGGCATCTTCTAATTCTTGCGTTCGCCTGGTGGTAGCATCAATCCCGGACTCACCACTGTCTGCAACTTCACTTGCATCGGCTTCTTCACTGGTAGAGCTGCAGGCTACTACCGTGCTTAAGGCGAATAGGAGTAGTGCAAGTTTAAAGAGATGATTTATTTTCATGTTGAATACCTGCTTTTAGACAAGGGCAGAAAATCTCGGCAAGTCAGTGTCTTAAATGGAAGGCGCAGAATACCCCATTTGTATGTTCAAATCCATTCAGTGAACTCAATAGTTAAGGGCTGGCAAAGCGAGCTTGAGTGCTGAATTTATTGAAGATTTTTGTATTTCTATGGGTCTGGCATGGCGTCGAGCAAGCGTTCGATTCTTCTACCCTATTTGGGGAGTTTAGTGTTAATCTCTTGTCGCTTTTTAGAAGTAACAACTTATTGCATGCAATTACAAAAAACCGGCGCGATTGAGATAGCGCAACTAATTGCAGGAATAAGCCTAGAGGGATAGTCCGACCGAGGAGATGAAGAGTGAACGCTGATTTTACAGCAGAAGATTTGGCCTTTCAGGAAGAAGTTCGCAGCTTTCTGGAGAACGAGTTTCCAGCAGAGTATCAAGCGAAAATCGATGCCAATATTCGCCTTAGCAAAGAGGAGATAATTAACTGGCAGAAAATTCTCTATAAAAAAGGTTGGGCAGCTCCCTCCTGGCCAGTAGAGTATGGTGGCACCGGCTGGACGCAAATTCAGCAGCATATGTTTGCCACTGAAATGGGATTGATTGGTGCACCGGATCCTGTTCCCTTTGGTATGAAAATGGTTGCGCCAATCATCATGGCTTATGGCAATGATGAACAGAAAGCGCGTTTTTTGCCGGATATTCTGGAAAGCAATGTATGGTGGTGCCAGGGCTATTCTGAACCCAATGCCGGCTCCGATCTGGCATCCTTAAAAACAGCCGCAGTACGCGATGGTGATCATTATGTCGTTAATGGAGCCAAGACCTGGAATACTTATGGCCAATATGCAGACTGGATCTTCTGTCTGGTAAGAACCGATAACACCGTTAAGAAACAGGAAGGGATTAGCTTTCTTCTTATCGATATGAAATCTCCCGGCGTATCGCTTAAACCAATTTATTTACTGGATGGGCATGCGGAAGTAAACGAAGTCTTCTTTGATGACGTAAAAGTCCCCGTTGAAAACCTGATCGGCGAAGAGAACAAAGGTTGGACTTATGCCAAAGTCCTGCTTACCCATGAGCGCACCAATATTTCAGGTGTTCCGCGCGGCAAGCGTCGCTTGCGTGCATTGAAACGTATCGCAGCAGAAACCGACGACGGATTCGGTAATTCTATGATGGAAAACCAGACTTTCCGCAATCGAGTTGCCAGTATCGAAATAGAATTGAAGGCGCTTGAATACGCAGAACTACGAACACTTGCATCTATATCTACAGGCAAGGCCCCTGGTCCGGAATCATCGATTCTGAAGATTGTTGGCACAGAGCTGGCACAACGTATCGATGAAATCTTTGTGGATCTTGCTGCCTATCATTGTCTTCCCTTTGTGCCCGAACAATTCGAAGATGGCTTTCAGGGTACTCCATTGGGGCCAGGTAACTCAGCAGCTTCCGCGTTGACTTATTTCAATAACCGCAAGGCGTCAATCTACGGTGGCTCTAATGAAATTCAACGTAACATAATATGCAAAGCAGTATTGGGCTTATAAGGATAAAGAGGTAGTAAAGTGGATTTTTCATATTCAGAAGTTCAATTAATGCTGCAAGACTCTGTCCAGAAATTTGTGCATAAGAGTTATGACCATGAAACACGCAGCAAGATTGTCGAAAGTGAAGATGGGTATAGCAAAGAAAACTGGCAGCTGTTTGCAGAACTCGGTTGGCTAGCAGTACCATTTACTGAAGAAGATGGTGGGCTCGGTGGTTCCGCAGTCGATTTAATAGTCATTATGGAAGAGTTTGGCAAAGCCAACCTGGTTGAGCCATTTACTGCTACAGCAGTACTTAGTGGCGGACTGATAGCGGAACTGGCGGAAGCAGAAACCAAAGCCAGTTTATTGGAGCAATTAGTAACAGGAAACTTGCAGTTAGCTTGCGCCTATGCTGAAACAGGCAGTCGTTTTAATCTGGGTAAGGTAGCGACGACCGCGACAACGAGCGGTGATGATGTGCTTATCAATGGCAAAAAGATCGCCGTATTAAATGCGTCAAATGCTGATCAGATCCTGGTAGTAGCGCGGGAGTCTGGCGAAGAGACAGACGCTGAGGGTATTTCCATTTTCAGGGTAGATGCCAATGCTGACGGTGTGTCTATAAATGCATTTACTAATATGGATGGCAAGAAATCATCCGAGGTTACTTTTGAGAATGTGAAAGTTTCTGCGGAGAGCCGGCTCGGTGAGGCTGGAAAAGCACTGCCTGCCTTACAAAAAATCATTGACCGTGCCACGGTAGGAGTAAGCGCCGAAGCCCTTGGTGCGCTGGAATCCCTGCTACAAAAGACCGTCGAGTACAGCAAGACCAGAAAGCAATTTGGCACCATTATTGGCAGCTTTCAGGCATTGCAGCATCGCATGGCAGATATGTTTATCGAATGCCAGTTGGCACGCTCTATTGTCGTCATGGCAGCGATGCAATTGGACAGCTCGGCAGGAGACCTGGAGAAAACCAAATCTGTTTCTGCCGCCAAGAGCAGAGTCGGTAAAGCCATACGCCATGTCGGTCAGGAGTCTATTCAGATTCATGGCGGCATCGGCGTGACCGATGAATTAGACGTTGGGCACTTATTCAAACGGGTAACGGCAATCGATATCATGTTCGGCAATGCTGATTATCATACCGAGCGTTTCGCCTCTCTATAATTCCAGAAGGATCCTGCCATGAGTGAACTTGTTTTTGTTCGGCATGGGCAGGCGTCCTTCGGCCAGAAATCTTACGATAAACTCAGTGAGCTCGGCATCGAGCAGGCTAGAATTCTCGCTCAGCATTGGCAAGCACTGGGGGAAGAATTCGATCATATTTACGCCGGTTCTCTGCTACGTCAGCAGGAAACTGCCCGTGAGCTATTACCGCTAGTGAAGAATAATGTTTCAGCGCCAGAAACCCACGAGGGGCTGAATGAATACAGTGGCGATGCCATAGTTAAGATACATCTGCGTGATCAAGGTGAAGAGTTACAATCAGATTTTGAATTTGGTGGTACCTTTGCCAATAACGAAGATGAAAAAAGGTCTTTCCAGTCTGTATTTGAAGAGGCCACAGACAGATGGCTAAATGATGAGTTAGAACCGTCAGAAACTGAGCCCCATTTTGAATCCTGGAATGAATTCAAGAGCAGGGTCTTCGCCGCCTTCGATGACATCATGGCACGTCACAGCGGTGGCAGTCGCGTTCTGGTTGCCACGTCAGGGGGGGTAATTGCCCTGGCACTGCAACGTGTGTTGCAATTTCCTGATGAACAGGTCATTAGAACTAATTGGATGGTGCACAATAGTTCGGTTACTCGGATACGCTATGGAAGTGGTAAGATTTCCCTCACCCAATTTAACAGCTTGCCGCACCTGGAAAAGGAAGGCATGCAAGAATTCGTTACTTACCGTTAGTTAAACTGGATAACAGCATTGAGCAAAGAAGAGTTAATTGACAAGGCAGGAAGCATCAGGGAAGGGGAAGAGCTAGATCTTGATGCCATAAGACAACATTTAGAGCCAGTGCTTGGCGCTAAAGTGGGACATCTGACAATCTCCCAATTCCCTGGCGGCCATTCCAATCTGACTTACCTGTTATGCAGCGGAGACGAGAAATGGGTATTAAGACGACCGCCGTTTGGTAGTAAGGTCAAATCTGCCCATGACATGTCGCGGGAATACCGAATTCTGTCCGCGTTAAAAGATGTTTATTCCTACGGGCCGGTACCCATTCATTTTTGCGATGATCATAGCGTCATCGGATGCGACTTTTATCTAATGAATTACATCCAGGGTCTGGTAATTCGTCGCGAGTATCCTTCCAATTTAAACCTCAGTCCGGATCAGGTTCGCACGCAACTCCTGAACTTCTTTGATGTATTGGGAGACCTGCATTCTGTGGATCTCAAGGAGGCAGGCCTTGATGACTTCGGCAAACCTGTTGGTTATGTGCGTCGCCAGGTAGAGGGATGGAGTCGTCGCTGGGAAGATGCTGTCACTCCGGATACTGTGAATTGTGATAACACGATTAAATGGTTGAATGACAACATGCCGGAAGAGAGTGGTAAGGCCAGTGTCATTCACAATGATTACAAGCTGGATAATGTAATTTTCGATGCCGACGATCCAATGCAAGTAATTGGTGTACTGGATTGGGAAATGTCCACCGTCGGCGATCCATTAATGGATCTTGGATGCACTCTGGGCTATTGGGTGCAAACAGATGACCCGGATTGGTTTCGTGAAGCGCGCACCATGCCTTCGGATATAGAGGGTGCTCCAAAGCGGACCGAGATCATCGCTCGATTCCAGGAGCGCATCGGATTATCCGTCGAAAACTTCCCTTTCTATTTTTGTTTTGGTTTGTTTCGACTCTGCGTGATTGGACAGCAGATTTACTACCGTTTTTATCACGGCCACACCAAAGATGAACGCTTTAAAGGCTTTCTCACGAAAGCGCATGTGTTACAGCGTATGTGCGAAATGATAATTGCCGGTGAAGTAACTGACTAAGGAGGCATTCATGTCATTTCAGGTAAGTGAATTATTTTCTGTTGCGGGCAAAACGGCGATTGTAACCGGTGGATCCCGCGGCATTGGCAAGATGATCGCACAGGGCTACGTCGAGAATGGTGTTAAGACCTATATTTCAGCGCGTAAAGCGGAAGCCTGTGTAGCAACTGCAGAAGAGTTGTCAGAAAAGGGTGAGTGTATTGCCTTTCCTGCAGACTTATCTACCAAAGAAGGAAGAGATAACTTTGTCGGTAAAATAAAAGAACGGGAAGAAAAGATTGACATACTCGTTAACAATGCAGGTGCAGCCTGGGGTGCACCTTTCGAAGAGTATCCCGATGATGGTTATGACAAAGTCATGAACATTAATGTTAAAGCCATATTCACTCTGGCCCGGGATTTAATGCCGCTGTTATTAAAGGATGCTTCCCAGGAAAATCCGAGTCGGGTTATCAATATCGGTTCTATCGATGGCTTGCGGGTATCTAGCACTGACAATTTCGCCTATGGCGCCAGTAAGGCCGCCGTACATTTCTTGACGAAAAATCTCGCGGTACGTTTCGGACCGAAAGGCTTAACCGTAAATGCCATTGCGCCCGGACCATTTGAAAGCCAGATGATGGATTTCATGCTGCAAAAATTCGGGGAAAAGATTGCCAAGGAAAATCCAATGGGCAGAATCGGCAATCCTTACGATATGGCCGGGCTTGCTATCTATCTGGCCTCCAATGCGACCAAATATTTAACCGGGCAGGTAATCGCCCTGGACGGCGGTCGAAACCTGGGAGCGGCCAGGGATTAGGGCGTTCCAGGGAGCTCCTTTCGGCTTATCAGGCACGCTAGTGGCTTGAAATCCGTTTAATTCCATGGCTTACGGTGTTAGTTTAGCGATCTCGTTAATAATAAGAATACAGTTGTAGTAGCGGTGAGTAAAAAGCAGCCTCGAGTTCTTCCCAGATCTGTCATCGCCAGCATGGCCTTTGTCAGTGGATTCTGCATCATGACCATTGAGATGTTGGGTGCGCGCATATTGTCGCCTTATTTTGGCGGTAGTCTTTCCGTTTGGGGCAGTATTATTACCATCTTCATGCTGGCACTTGCCATGGGCTATCTGCTCGGCGGACGGCTCTCTACCCGGCGGCCCAACGCAATTACATACGCCATGTTTTTCATCGGCGCAGCCGCGTTTTCGCTGCCGGTCATTTTATTTGCCGATCCCATCATGGAGCCAATATTTTTGACAATCGAAGATCCCCGCTATGGTTCCCTGTTTGCTTCAATCTTCCTGTTTTTTATTCCCACCAGTATTCTCGGCATGATCAGTCCTTATTCCGTAAGATTAATGGTTGAAACGGAAGAGCACAGCGGTCACATGGCGGGGCTACTTTATTTTATTTCTACACTGGGTAGTGCGGCCGGTACATTGGGTACTAGTTTTTATTTTGTACTCTGGTTTGAGGTAAACCAGATACTATGGGGAGCGGTAGCCGCTCTGGTACTGGCCGGCGGAATTATTCTCTTAACCGACTACATGCAAAAACCAAAAACAGCAGATCAAAGTGCGAGTTATGCGAAGAAGCGTGCCTGAAAAAATTCTCCAGATAATTACACTGGCAGCCCTTCTGCTTCCGCCTGTTTCTTCACTTGCAGAAACTATTCATGAAGAGCGATCCAAGTACCGCGACATTACTGTGACCCAGGTGGGAGAGCGTCGTTGTTTGCTGTTTAACGTACACCGCGGCGATCGTAACCAGACCTGCATGATGGTTAATGATCCGGATTTGCTGGTATTCGATTACACCCGCATGAGCTTCGCTGGCATGCTGTTAAATTCTGCCCCGCAAAGTATCCTGGTTATAGGTCTGGGTGGTGGGTCTATTCCCATGACTTTTTCCGATCTGTTTCCCGACGCAAAGATAGATATTGTTGAAATTGACGAAGCCGTGGTGCGAGTTGCAGAAGAGTACTTCTATTACAGCGATACCGAGAATATGAAAGTCTATATTGATGATGGCAGGCCTTTCATCAAGCGTGCCGGGATACGCGGTGAAAAATATGACTACATTGTTTTGGATGCGTTTAGTGGTGATTACATTCCCGAGCATATGCTCACCAGTGAATTTCTGGGCGAAGTAAAGACAATCATGACTGAAGACAGCGTGCTGGTAGCAAACACATTTTCCACCAGTCGTCTTTATGATCATGAATCGGTAACTTATCAAAGAGCATTTGGTGAATTTTATAATTTTAAACTTCCTACTTCAGGTAACCGTATCATCATTGCGCAACTGGATACCTTGCCGTCACGTGATGAACTGGTGGAGGAATCCAGGAGGCTCTCAGGCAATCTGGAAAAATATGGTGTACCTTTAACGGATTACCCTAGACGATTAAATACCCGAGTTGATTGGGACATGAGTCGGCGTGAGCTTACCGACCAGTATTCCCCGGGAAACCTGCTCAGAGATAATTAGAAAGCGGAAATAATTATGAAAAAAATAGCGCAAGTGATTTTGATATTCGCAATAAGCTGTATGGGGTATACGGGACTTGCCGACGTTAAAATTAAGTCTGATGTTGTGTATGGACACAAGGACGGCATGGCCCTGGTTTATGATGTTATAACGCCTGAAAATGCCAATGGCGCTACCGTTGTATTCATGGTGAGCGGTGGCTGGTTTTCTCGCTGGGCCCCGGCAGAAAATCGGATACAACAGTTTGGCTATTATCTTGATGAAGGATTCACTTTAATTCCTGTACATCATGGCAGTGCGCCACGTTACAAAGTGCCCGAAGCCTATGCCGATGTAAGTCGCGCAATTCGCCATATCAAGCTAAATGCCGAAGCCCATGGAATCGATCCGAATCGGATCGGTGTGTTCGGAGGCAGTGCCGGTGGTCACTTGTCCTTGATGCTGGGAATGGATTCCGATCAAGGCAATCCCAGTGCTCGGGATGAGGTCATGCGCCATGACAATGAAGTTGCTGCAGTAGTTGCCTATTTTCCGCCGGTTGATCTGCGTGAGATAACTGGCCCTAATGATCGTTTTCCAGCCTTGGATTTTCCTCAGGAGAAGGCGGCAAGTATCTCCCCGATTCTCTTTGCTGATGCCGGTGATCCGCCTACCCTGTTAATTCATGGTGATGCTGACGATTTGGTGCCAATAAGCAATTCCATAATCATGCAGGCGGAGTTTGAAGCACATTCTGTGGTGTCAGACTTCATTACTATTCCCGGAGCTGGACATGGATTCAGAGGCGACGACGCAACCCGGGCTGCAAATGCTTCCGTGGCCTGGTTCAAGCAACATCTTCTGGAAGGTGGTGCCAGCTACAGCGATTAAGTTATACCTCAGCCGCCAGGCGTGTGCCCTGATCGATTGCACGCTTGGCGTCCAACTCTGCTGCAATATCTGCGCCTCCAATCAAATGGAACGGCTTGTTCAGGCCTTCAGTTAATTCCCTTAGTGGTTCCTGGCCGGCACAAATAACCACATTATCCACCGCAAGAGTGCGTGGTTCGTTATTGACCAGTAAGTGCAGGCCTGCATCGTCAATCCGCACATACTGGCAGCCCGACAACATCTTGATCCCTTTTTTCACTAGGCCAATGCGGTGAATCCAGCCAGTAGTCTTGCCCAGGGTTTTGCCAAGGCCTTCGGGTTTGCGTTGACAAAGAAAAATTGTCCTGGGAGATGGAACAACTTCGGCCTCCATGCCTTCTACCCCAGCCCTGGCGTTTAATTCCATATCGATGCCCCATTCCTTCATGAATGCAGGAATATTCTGGCTTGTTGATTCACCGGCGTGACTTAAATATTCTGCGGTATCGAAACCGATTCCGCCCGCGCCAATAATAGCTACTCGATCGCCAACTGTAGCCTTGCCGGTAATCACATCTACATAACTGAGCACGGATTTATGGTCGATCCCATCTATATCCGGGACACGTGGCTTTATCCCTGTGGCAACTACTATTTCATCAAAGTCAGATTTATTTAAATCTTCCGCAGACACGCGAGTGGCTAGATTTATTGCGACGTCAAACTGTTCTAATTGATGCTGGTAATAGCGCAGGGTTTCATAAAATTCCTCTTTGCCTGGAATGCGTTTTGCCAGGTTGAACTGGCCGCCGATTTTGTTATCAGCATCAAAGAGAGTAACTGAATGTCCACGTTCCGCTGCCGTTACTGCTGCAGCCAATCCTGCAGGACCGCCACCGACCACGGCAATTTTTTTCTCTTTAGTAACAGGCGAAATTTGTAACTCTGTTTCGTGGCAAGCGCGAGGATTAACCAGACAACTGGAGACCTGAGCACTGAAGATATGATCGAGACATGCCTGGTTACAGGCGATGCAGGTGTTGATAGCATCTGCCCGATCGGCTTCTGCCTTGGCTACAAAGAAGGCATCTGCAAGCAATGGCCTGGCCATAGAAACCATGTCTGCATCGCCGCGGCTCAAAATCTTTTCCGCAACTTCAGGTGTATTAATTCGATTCGAGGTAATGACCGGTGCTGGAATCTTATCTCTGAATTGAGCGGTTACCCAGGTGAAAGCAGCACGGGGAACTTTAGTAGCTATCGTCGGAATCGTAGCTTCGTGCCAGCCGATGCCGGTATTAATGATGCTAGCGCCTGCTTCGCAAACTGCCTGACCTAACTGTAATACTTCTTCTGCAGTGCTGCCGCCTTCAACGAGATCCAGCATCGATAATCGATAAATAATGATAAAGTCCTGGCCAACAGCTTCTCTAACCCTGCTTACTATCTCCAGTGGCAGTCGAATTCGGTTTTCATAACTGCCGCCCCATTTATCTGTTCGCTTATTAGTGCGCTCGGTTATAAATTCGTTAATAAAATATCCTTCCGAGCCCATTATTTCGACGCCGTCATAATTGGCCTGTTTACAGAATAGCGAAAAATCAACAAAGGCCTGAATTTCGGCTTCGATCTGTTCCTCGGTGGCTTCATTGGGAACATAGCGACTAATGGGGGACTTAATGGGGGAGGGAGCGATGAGATTTTCATGTCTTGCATAACGACCTGTGTGCAAAATCTGCAGACAAATTTTGCCATCATGTTCATGTACGGCCTTAGTGATCAATTGGTGTTTGGCAACTTGCGCGGGATCTTTATAGAGAGGTTGTTCGCCAGGAGGCAGACAGTACTGGCTGGCCATGAATCCGCCGGTGACGATCAGGGCCACACCGCCTCTGGCTCTCTCGCCATAAAATGCCGCCATGCGTTCATGGCTGCCAGGAATATCTTCCAGTCCCGTGTGCATAGAGCCCATCAGGACGCGATTTTTTAAAGTGGTAAAGCCAAGGTCGAGCGGCTCGAATAATCGAGGATAGGGATTATTGCTAAAATTCATGAACTCTCTGGCGGCAGGGATTAATTTGCGCCAATGATATTGCGTAATTCCGTCATGTCCAAGAGAACAATTTCACGGTTATTTACTTCGATTAGTTTCTTCCTTTGTAAGGCAGTGAATATGCGAGAAACGGTTTCAACTGTCAGGCCCAGGTATTCTCCGATATCACCCCGAGTCATTGGTAACAAAAAACGCACTGGAGATAGCGATACCCGGGCAAAACGACTTGATAGCCCTAGCAGGAACGATGCGGTGCGCTCCTCTGCGGTGTAACTGCTCAGCAAAGTATGGACTTGCTGGTCTTTGGCAATCTCGTTATCCATGATGGCAAAGAAATGATGCTGCAAGTTAGGCAATTGATGGCTGAGTTTTTCTAATTGTGAAAACGGGATTTCACAAATAGATGAATGTTCCAGCGCCTGTGTCGAATTTACATACTGCGTGCTGGCAATACCGTCCATGCCAATGATCTCTCCCGGGAGAAAGAACCCAGTTACCCGTCCCACGCCATTGTCGCTTACCACATAGGATTTAAAACTGCCCGAGCGTACGGCATAAACCGACTTGAACTTATCGTTTTGCCGATAAAGATGATCGCCTTTTTTATAGGGTCGGTTGCGCTCAACGATCTGGTCCAATTGATGAATCTCTGTTTTGTTTAGCGCGATTGGCAAACAGAGCTCATTTAGCCGGCAGCTGGTGCAGGAGACATTGGAACTATGGGGACAGAACTTTGGCGCACGATTCTGGGGTTTGGCATCAATGCTAATCGACTGCAGCAGTGCCTCTTTGGAGCTACCCTCGTTCATACCCAACCCTCCTTACCTCTGAATTTTCGCGCCGGCTAGCGCATACCATAGTACGAATCAACTTTATTGCGCTCGATTCTAGGGAGATTCAGAGTCCAGAATATTGATTTAGATTAATTTGCTGCCTTCTGGGTAAACCTACAATCGCGGCACTGTGGGACAACAATGAGGATGTTTACAGATGTTAGAACTGAGCCGAATACTGGTGATAATCGAGCCAGATGCTGACGCACAGCCAGCCCTGGATAAGGCCAAACAACTGGCAAAATTCGCCGAATCTGAAATCGAATTGATGATTGCGGACTATAACGCCTATCTTGAAGACGGATACTATTTTGATCCTGTTCAGGCGCAAAAATTGCGCTATGAGCATGGCGATCAACGCATCAAGGAGTTGGAAGAACTGGCAGCACCATTGAGAGAACAGGGATTGGAAGTCTCGGTCTCAACGGCTTGGGGAAACCCCCCTTATGGAGAAATTGTAACTCGCATTAAAGACACCAAACCTTCGCTGGTAATCAAGGCAACTCGGCATCATCACAAGCTTTCGCGCCTGGTGCTCTCCAATGAAGACTGGGAGTTGGTGCGCTACTGTCCGGCACCTTTATTGCTGGTGAAGAGTAAGTTATGGGACGCAAATCCAATTTTTCTCGCTTCGGTGGATCCTGATCATTTGCATGACAAGCCAGCTTCCCTGGATAACAAGATTGTGTCTTCGGCAAAATCGGTGGCTTCGATCTCGGGCGGAGATGTGCACCTGTTTCATTCAGCGTGGTTACCTCCTCTCTCTGGTATGTACCCGGTAGTAGCGAATGAGAAGGAAGAGGGTGAGAAGTTAAACCGCCTGGCTGATATTAATGGTATCCCCCAGGCAAACTGCCACTGGTCAACCAATGATATCGTGCATGCATTGCCGCAAATGGCAGAAGAACTAAAAGCCAGCATGGTGGTCATGGGAGCGATTTCCCGCTCGCGCTTCGATCGCATTCTTATAGGCAATACTGCCGAAAAAGTACTCGACCATCTCGACTGCGATGTATTGGTGGTCAAGCCTGACCAGATGCCGGCAGTAAACAAGATTCTTTTATAAGTTTTGTCGATACCAGGCCAGAAAAAAGCGGAGCAGCCTAAACTCCTACACTTTTTATATCGTGGCTGGTTACTTGTTACTCGTCATCGCCAACATGCACCGTGAGTACATCGCAGGTAGATCCATGGAGGACTTTGATCGCGGTGGATCCTAATAGGATTTTCCAGCCAGAATGGCCATGACTACCGATTACAATCGCATCACAACCAAGCTCATTGGCGAGGTTCCTGATTTCGGGAGCCGGTGCACCCATGATTGTATGTAAATGGTCTCCATCAATTTCCAGTTCAGCGCCAATTTTTTCAAGTCGTTGTTCGGCATAATTAATTGCTTCTTGCTGTAATTCGCTTACGTTGACCGCATAAATATCCATGCTGTAAGCGGCAGCTACAGGTTCGACTACATGTACCAGTTGTAATTTGCTGGCTCCCCCTTTTGCCATGCGCACAGCGGTGTCGATGACTTTTTGCGAATCGTTGGAAAGGTCTACAGCTACTAATACGTTGTTATACATGAGGTGAACCTCCGTTTGCTTGTAATTTTGGTTAGATTTAAAGCTCTCCGTTAACCTCTATTTGAACCTTTATCCTGTGCCTGCTGATTGACTTATGTCAAGCAGCGAGGCTAATGTTTTGGGCCTCAGAGGTAGGGGGTAAAAAGCCAGGCCAGGGCATTGCGCACACGAATTAACCTGGACTTGTTGGTCAGATGAATGAGGCGGCGGTGCTGGCGCTGACCAGTGCGCGCTTAAGAGATAAGACTGCGTTGATTGTTGCCAGCGATGACTTAATAGAAACCTGCGAAGGATGTCATACTCAATATAAGCCCTCGGTGCCTACCGAAGGCTATAGTCATGTGCATTAGCTGGCGTCTCTGATCATGTTTCGGGCAATGATTAATTGTTGGATTTGGCTGGTGCCTTCATAGAGTCTGAACAAGCGCACGTCTCGATAGAATCTTTCTACCGCATATTCCGACATATACCCAGCGCCACCATGGATCTGCACACAGCGGTCGGCGACGCGACCGACCATTTCTGTTGCGAAAAGTTTACAGGCAGAAGATTCGGTATTGACATTTTCTCCTTCATCACGCTTGCGCGCCGTCTCCAGGGTCATGCATTTCGCTGCATAGGTCTCGGTTTGTGAGTCGGCAAACATGGCCTGGATTAATTGTTGCTCAGAGATTGCTTGTCCGAATTGTTTGCGTTGAATGGCGTAATCCAAAGCATCGCTAATTAATCTTTCAGCGACACCTACACTTACGCCGGAAATATGTAAACGACCACGATCCAGAACTTTCATGGCAGTAATGAAGCCTTCGCCTTCAGTGCCAATTATATTTTCCGCAGGAACAGGACAGTCTTCAAAGATGACATCGCAGGTCATGGAGCCCGCTTGTCCCATCTTCTTGTCCACCGATCCAAGTGTTATGCCAGGGGAGTTCCTGTCTACTATAAAAGACGAAATACCGTGGGCTCCATGAACCGAAGGATTGGTGCGTGCCATGACATTAAAGGTATCAGCAACCTTGGCATTGGTGATGTAGCGCTTGGTGCCATTGAGGATATATTGGTGGCCATCTCTGACCGCCGTAGTTTTTAAAGAAGCAGCATCGGACCCAGCTTCCGGTTCCGTCAAACAGAAACAACTTATCCATTCGCCACTGGCGTATTTAGGCAAATACTTTTGTTTTTGTTCTACGGTGCCGTTGAAGACTATAGCGGCTGATCCAATACCATTATTGGTTCCTATGATTGAGCGAAAAGCCGGTGATGTTCGGCCAAGGGAAATCGCAACCTGGATTTCTTCTTCCATAGTCAGGCCCAAGCCACCATATTCTTCTGGAATAGTAAGGCCAAACAAACCCAACTCTTTCATTTCTGCCAGAATGTCTTCCGGCAATACACCAGTTTCCGCCAGCTCCTCTTCTCTGGGCACTAATCGCTCGCGTACAAATCGATCGATTAAGTCTATAAGTTGGTTGAGTATTTCCTGATCTCGAATCATCTTAAACCCTTGAAAATCCTGCTTTTGGCAAGCTGTAAATCGAACGGCTAAGCTACCACAAGCTCCCGTTTTTTACGAATGCCATGGTAGAATGCCGCCCCTTGTCCCCATCGAAAGAGTGCTTTTTCTGGGGCGCACAAAATCCTGCTGAGTCACCCCTGGCAAGGAATATGACAGCGTGAAAGCAGGCCAGAATACAAGTATTTGTAAGTAACACGAGAAGCTTTATGTCTGAACTATCCGATGCCTACATCTATGACGGTGGGCGAACCGCTTTTGGACGTTACGCTGGGGCTCTTTCCTCGGTTCGGCCAGATGATCTGCTGGCGCATACCATTAAAACCGTAGTCGAGCGTAACGCGTTTCCTGCCGAAGCCTATGAAGACGTCATCATGGGTAATACCAACGGAGCAGGTGAAGATTGCCGTAACGTGGCTCGATTTTCACTCCTGCGGGCAGGCATGCCGGTGGAAGTAGGGGGGCAAACGGTAAACCGCCTGTGTGGATCCGGGCTGGCTGCGACTCTGGATGCTGCCAGAGGGGTGAAAGTAGGCGAAGGAGAGTTGTTCCTTTCCGGCGGTGTTGAGTCCATGAGCCGAGCGCCTATTGTCATGAGTAAGGCCAAGTCGGCTTATGATCGCAGCCAGGAAATTGCTGACAGTACACTTGGTGCACGCTTTACCAATCCTGCATTTGCTTCCGCGTTTGGCAACGACACAATGCCAGAAACCGCGGATAATATTGCTGCAGATTCAAGTATTACCCGGGATCAAGCTGACGCATTTGCCGCCGGTTCCCAGGCCAGGTATGAAGCGGCCAGAGCCGATGGATTCTTTATCGATGAAATTATTCCCATCGAAGTATCCCAGGGGCGCAAGAAGCCGACTCTTACTGTTGATCGCGATGAGCATCCCCGTCCACAAACTACTATCGAGACCTTGTCAGGATTACGAACGCTTTTCGAAGGCGGAGTGGTTACCGCCGGTAATGCTTCCGGGATAAACGATGGAGCGGCAACACTTATCGTTGGCAACCGGGCCATTGGTGAGAAACACGGTGTTGCTCCCCGAGCGAGAATTATCTCGGGAGCAGTTGCAGGAGTTGAGCCAAGAGTCATGGGTTTTGGTCCTGTTTTTGCAATTCGCAAAGTATTGGAGCGCGCCAATCTGTCTCTTGCTGAGATGGATATTATTGAAATTAATGAAGCCTTTGCGCCACAGGTTCTGGGCTGTTTAAAAATGCTGGATGTAAAATTCGATGACTCCAGAGTTAATCCCAACGGTGGTGCAATTGCAGTCGGACATCCGCTGGGAGCGTCTGGTGCACGCATCGCCATCACCGCTACACGCCAACTCGAGCGCATGCAGGGTAGATATGCGGCAATCAGTTTGTGTATTGGTATTGGCCAGGGTGTTGCAGCCATTATCGAGCGCGTATAAACAAATACAGAATAACGAAGATTAGAAAGGAAAGAACATGTCTGAAGTAGTTAGCTACGAATTAAATGAAAACATCGGTGTAATCAGGGTTAATAATCCACCGGTTAATGCACTCGCCCAGGTGGTGCGGGAAGGGATTTTAAATGCAGTGACTGAGGCGCAGAATGATGGATCTGAGGCCATTGTCCTGGCTTGCGAAGGTAGAACTTTTATCGCCGGTGCTGACATCACCGAATTTGGTAAGCCACCCAGGGATCCCTGGTTGCCCGAAGTACTCTCTGCAATAGAAAATTCCTCCAAGCCCGTTGTTGCCGCTATTCACGGTACTGCCCTCGGTGGTGGTTTCGAAGTCGCGTTGGCCTGCCATTATCGTTGTGCTGTTCCTTCGGCCAAGGTTGGATTACCAGAAGTTAAGCTGGGTCTGCTTCCGGGAGCAGGTGGCACGCAACGGGTCCCCCGTGTTGCCGGCGTGAAGGCAGCGCTGGAAATGATTACCAGCGGAAATCCAGTGGCAGCAAGCAAAGCAAGGGACATGGGATTAATTGATGAGGTATTAGGGGATGAAGATGTGTGCGCTGGTGCAATTCAGTATGCGAAAAGTCTGATACAGTCGGATGCCCCACTTAAACGCATTCGAGATATTACTATCGATGCTTCCAGCATCGAGCCAGATTTCTTTGCTAACGCCCGCAAGCAACTGGCGAGACGCGCGCGCGGTCAGATCGCCCAGGACAGAATCGTATCTTGTTTGGAAGCCGCCGTGGAATTACCGATGGATGAAGGACTCGAGCGGGAGCGCGAGTTGTTCAAGGAATTGGTTTCGTCACCTGAGAGCGCAGCAATGCGACATATCTTTTTTGCTGAAAGGCAGGCCGCGAAAATCAAAGACGTCCCGAAAGACACGCCGCTGCGCCCAATCAATAAAGTTGCGATATTAGGTGGTGGCACCATGGGAGGTGGTATCGCCATGTGTTTCGCCAACGTTGGCATTCCAGTAGTTATGCTTGAGATCAACGATGAGGCCTTGGAACGGGGCATGGGAATCATTCGTAAGAATTACACGATTACTGTGCAGAAGGGCAAGCTGGCTGAGGACAAGATGGAAGATCGTATCGCCCTGATCAGTGGTACTACCAGCTACGATGATATTGGTGACGTGGATCTGGTCATCGAAGCGGTATTCGAGAACCTGGACCTGAAAAAAGAAGTTTTCGGAAAACTGGACGCTGCCTGCAAGCAGGGTGCGATCCTGGCCACAAACACTTCCTACCAGGATGTCGATGCGATTGCCGAAGCAACTTCAAGGCCGGAGGATGTTGTAGGTATGCATTTCTTTAGTCCGGCCAACGTCATGAAGTTGTTAGAGGTGGTGCGTGGTGCCAAGACAGCCGATGATGTGCTTGCTACAGTAATGCAGATCGGCAAGAAGATTGGCAAAGTTTGTGCGCTTTCAGGTGTTTGTTACGGATTTATCGGTAATCGTATGTTGGGTGGCTATGGCCGGGAAGCCCAGATGTTATTGATGGATGGTTGTACGCCTGCCCAGGTAGATGGTGCTCTGGAAGGATTTGGCATGGCCATGGGGCCATTGGCAATGGGTGACCTGGCTGGTCTGGATGTTGGCTATAAGGCGCGTCAGGCGAGAACAGATCTTCCTGATGACCCAAAGTTATACCGCATGGGAACTCTATTGGTAGAGATGGGTCGTCATGGTCAGAAAACTGGATCAGGTTTTTATAAATATGATCCGGAAACCCGTAAGCGCATGTCAGATCCCGAAGTAGAAGCGCTTATAAAAGAAGAGGCAGCTAAACTGAATATTGAGCAAAGAGCAATCAGTGATGAGGAAATCCTGGCTAGATGCTTTTATCCTTTGATAAATGAAGGAGCAAAAATCCTGGAAGAGGGTATCGCACAACGTGCCAGCGACATCGACGTGGTTTACATCTATGGCTATGCATTCCCGGTAGCCAAGGGTGGACCAATGCATTACGCCGATTCCGTCGGATTGAAAAAAGTCTATGACAAAATCTGCGAGTTCCGTGATCGTTATGGTGAAGAGTACTGGCAACCTGCGCCACTGCTTCAGCAGTTGGCAGAGCAGGGTAAATCTTTCGCCCAGTGGGACAAAGAGAGAGGAGCAGCCTGATGATTTCCTATCAAACTGCAAGCCCCGGTGCGCCATTAGTAGAGGTGGAATCTGATACACCAATACCGCGCGGCACGGAAGTTTTAGTTAAGACTGTAGCCTGTGGCGTTTGTCACTCCGATATTCATATCCATGAAGGTGCTTTCGAACTCGGTGGCGGTAAAAAACTGGAAGTGGGTGGCGAAGGCATGGTGCTCGGTCACGAAATTTTTGGTGAAGTTGTTGCGGTTGGACCAGAAGCTGAAGGGGTATCCATTGGGGACCGACGGGTAGTGTTTCCCTGGATAGGTTGCGGTGAATGTCCTCCCTGCAAGCGTGGCGAAGAAAATATTTGCACTCCGGGTCGCGCCTTGGGAATCATGCAGCCAGGAGGTTTCGCCGATCATGTACTGGTTCCGCACAGTCGATACTTGTTTGATAAAGGTAATGTGCCGGATTCCCTCGCAGCAACCTATGCCTGCTCTGGTCTTACTGCTTACGGAGCGCTTAAAAAAGTCGGTGAACTGCAGGATGGTGATGAGATTGTCATTATCGGTGCAGGCGGTGTGGGCATGATGGCAATCCAAATTGCTCGTGCGCTGGGAATGGATCCTATTGTGGTTGACATTGATGACTCCAAGCTGGCTGCTGCACAAGAATTGGGTGTTAGTCGCACATTTAATTCATCGGATCCGCAAACCGCTAAAGAAATTCGCAAGAGCACAGGTGGTGCTTTTGCGGCCTTGGACTTCGTGGGTGCGGAAGTCAGCGTTAATTATGGGCTCGGCTGTCTGCGTAAAGGCGGTATGCTAATAATCATTGGTCTCTATGGTGGTGCATTAACCATGCCTATTCCTTTTATCCCAATGAATGCGCGAATCATTCAGGGCAGTTACGTGGGTACCTTACAGGATATGGATGCTTTAATGGCAATGGTGCGTGACGGAAAGATTGCGCCAATTGAGATAACTGAGCGCCCACTGGCAGAAGCGAACGATGCACTGGTTGATTTAAAGGCTGGCAAAGTTAAAGGCCGGCAGGTACTGGTTAACGGTTAAAAGATCATGAATATGCAATTACAGGCCCTCGATGATTTTCGCATCTCCACCCGAAAGTGGCTGGAAAAAAACTGTCCTCCCTCTATGCGGACCGCCATGGTACAGGAAGAGATAGTCTGGGGTGGCCGAAATCCTCATTTTGAAAATCCTGAATCTAAACTCTGGTTAGAACGTATGGCGGTAAAGGGTTGGACCTGCCCTACGTGGCCAACTGAATTCGGTGGTGGCGGCCTTACCAAAGAAGAAGCAATCATTCTTAATGAAGAGTTAAGAAGAATTAATGCCAGACCGGCCCTAACCAGTTTCGGAATTAGCATGCTCGGTCCGGTGCTGCTGGAGTACGGTAGTCATGAACAGCAAATGGAGCATTTGCCCAAGATTGTTCGTGGTGAAATTCGTTGGTGCCAGGGTTACTCGGAGCCAGGCTCCGGCTCAGACCTGGCGAGCCTGAAAACCAGGGCAGAGTTACAAGGTGAGCATTACCTGATTAATGGTTCAAAAGTTTGGACATCTTATGCGGATAAGGCGGATTGGATTTTCTGTTTAGTAAGAACCGATTTCGAAGTGCCCAAACACTCGGGTATCAGTTTTATCCTGTTTGATATGTCCAGCGAAGGTGTTTCCACCAAGCCTATTCAGTTAATTAGTGGCGCATCTCCCTTCTGTGAAACTTTTTTCGATGACGTAAAAGTGCCTGCCAGCAACCTGGTTGGCAGACTCAATGATGGCTGGACTATCGCCAAACGCTTACTTCAACACGAACGCACCATGATCTCCAGTTTTGGTCTTGCCAGTGGGCAATCAGATCGTGGTGGTACTACTTCTACCGTCGCAAGCCTGGAAGGGGCGGCCATGCATTATCGCGGTGATAGGGAAAAATTATCTGATCCAGTATTACGGGATGAAATCGCGCAGTTCAAAATTGATTCGGCTGCATTTGCATTAACCTCCCAGCGTTCGGTGGAAGAGTCAAAACATGGACAGGGCCCTAATGCCACGTCATCGATGTTGAAGAACTATGGTTGTGAATTAAATAAACGGCGCTACGAGATTCTAATGAAAGCATTGGGTAGTCAGGGCCTTGGTTGGGAAGGCGATGGATTTGATGACGATGAATTGCTTGTCACCCGGGAATGGCTGCGCTCGAAAGCCAACTCAATCGAAGGAGGTACTTCGGAAATTCAACTGAATGTCATTGCGAAACGGGTACTGGGGCTACCAGATATACTCAGCATGAGTAAGACCAATGATAAGTGAGGACAGGGACGATGGCTTTAGTACTTAATGAAGACCAACAATTACTGAAAGATTCTGCAAAGAATTTTTGTCAGCAAAACTCACCAGTATCCGTCCTTCGCCGCTTGAGAGATAGCAAGGACGAAATCGGATTCGACCAGAATCTTTGGAAGCAAATGCTCGAGTTGGGCTGGGCTGGTATGGCGATTCCTGAAGCCTATGGTGGATTCGACTTTGGCTATAGCGGACTGGGAATCGTACTGGAGGAATCAGGACGCAAATTAACCAGTTCGCCACTTATATCAACTGTGCTAATCGGTGCCACTGCGATAAACGAGATAGGATCTGAAGAGCAGAAACGGGAACTGCTACCAAAGATTGCCGCCGGAGAGTTGATGCTCTCTCTGGCATTGGATGAAGGCATAGTCCATTGTCCGAATAGAATTAAAGCAACTGCTACCAAATCGGAAGACGGTTATCGTATTAGTGGCGAAAAAACTTTTGTGTTGGACGGTCATGTCGCTGATAAGTTAATAGTTGTAGCGAGAACCTCTGGTGAAACGGAAAATGCTGAAGGCATCAGCCTATTTTTGGTAGATACTGGTCTGGCTGGAGTAAACATAAGTAGAACCTGGATGGTAGATAGTCGCAATTCTGCGAAAGTAAGTTTCGATAATGTAAATATCGATGCTGCATGTTTATTGGGTGACGAGAATGGCGGATTTGCCGCGTTGGATTATGTTTTGGATATCGCGCGGATCGGACTGGCAGCTGAAATGCTGGGCAGTATTGAAGAAGTGTTCGAACGAATTGTTGAGTATCTTAAACAGCGAGAACAGTTCGGTGTTCTAATCGGCTCGTTCCAGGGTTTGCAACATCGTGCAGCAAATATGTACAGTGAAATTGAGTTGTGTAAATCCGTCGTGCGTGCTGCACTGGCTGCGCTTGATAACAAAAGCAGTGAACGCGATGAGATCGCTGAACTGGCGAGTATTACCAAGGCCAAGCTTTCAGAAGTTTTCTTTTTGGTGAGCAATGAAGGTGTGCAGATGCACGGTGGTATCGGCATGACCGATGAATTCGATATTGGTTTTTACATTAAGCGTGCCCGAGTTGCTCAGCAGTATCTGGGCGATGCCGCTTTTCATCGAGATCGCTATGCCAGCCTAAATAATTTCTGAATTTCGCCAAATTCCTGCTTTTTTAGGAGTTTGGTGATCAGGGAAGTTGATTATGAGCATCCACTTACGAGAATTTTACGAGATCGGACAAAAAGTGAATGATGACCCTTTGGTCTATGTAATGGAAGACTTTCTGGGCTCAAAAGAAATTGAGAGTTTGTTGGATGCGGCACGGCCCAAGTTACAGCAGGCTTTGGTAAGCTCGGCAAAATCGGGAGTCACCAGTCCGAGGCGCTCTGGCAGCAATTGTTGGATACCCCATAGCTACAGTCCCAATATCGAAGAACTTTCCTTGCGTGTTGCTGAAGTCGTCGGCACAGGTCTTGAATTTGCTGAATCCCTGCAAGTTATTTATTACGAAGAAACCGAGGAGTATGCGCCCCACTATGATGCCTGGGATGCAGCCACAGAGCGTGGTCAGCGCTGTATGGCTAAAGGTGGGCAACGGCTGGTTACCTGCCTGTTATACCTCAATGATGTTGAAGAGAGAGGGGGCACTTGTTTTCCGAAACTGGACATGGAGGTTCGCGCGAAAAAAGGCCGCATGGTACTTTTCCATAATTGTCATAGTGGCAGCCTGATAAGACACCCCGACAGCCTTCATGGAGGCATGCCGGTGCTAAAGGGTGAAAAGTGGGCCTGTAACTTCTGGTTTAGAGAGCAACAGCTGCGGGAAGTCAGTCCAGCGGAAAGGCAGCGCAGAGAAAAAGTAGCTTCCCCTAAATTCAATCGCGTAATCTAAGGCTGTGCGAAGGCAAATCCTATGCCTTTTCTAATTATCGGCGCAATTCTCGCCATACTGGTTTATATACCTTCCTACTGGGTGCGTCGAGTTATGTCGAATAACAGTGCCGAAATAGAAGGCCTGCCCGGGACCGGGAGTGAACTGGCGCAACATTTGATAAATCGATTTCAATTGGAGGGAATTTCAGTTGAAGAAACGGATCCGATGCGAGATCACTTCGACCCCAAAGACAAGAAAGTCAGACTCAGTCCTGCGAACTTTCATGGCAAATCCTTAACTGCTGTTGCCGTCGCTGCCCATGAGGTCGGTCATGCCATTCAATTTCATCGTAAAGAGAAAATCTTTGAATTGCGGAGTCGCTATCTGCCGACAGCCCAGGCTCTGAATCAGGCCGGTGTTGCTATTATGTGGTCATTTCCAATCATTGGTCTGGTGCTCAGATCGCCATTTGCAGTAGGCATGGTTATCGGACTAAGCCTGTTATTGCAGTTGGCCGGCGCGTTTGCTTATCTGATTATTCTTCCGGAGGAATGGGATGCGAGTTTCAATAAAGCGTTGCCCATACTGGAGGAAGGGGAATACGTAGAAGAAAAACAGATTCCTGCTATTAGAAAAATTCTTAAAGCGGCAGCGCTTACTTACTTTGCTGCTGCGCTTGCAAATGTGTTACATATTGGTCGATGGTTTTTGGTTTTACGACGTTGAGGTAATGTAAAGGTCGGTGAAAAGGATTTGTGTGTATTGCGGCTCGGCGGCGGGCGCCAATCCGGTGTATGTCGAATTGGCAGAACAACTCGCAGCCGCACTAGTCGCTAAAGAGATTGGGCTCGTATACGGTGGTGCGCAAGTGGGATTGATGGGAGCCATTGCCAATTCAGTGCTCGCACTGGGAGGATCTGTAACAGGCATTTTACCTGTCGGTTTATTCCGCACCGAAGTACCCCACGCTGGCCTGACCGAGTTAATCGAAGTTAATTCCCTGCACGAAAGAAAGGCCAAGATGGCAGAGATTTCTGATGGCTTTATTGCCATGCCTGGAGGGCTGGGCACACTGGAAGAGCTCTTCGAAATACTCACCTGGCTGCAATTAGGTCTGCATAGAAAACCTGTGGGTTTACTTAATGTAAGCAAATTTTTCGATAAGTTATTGGAGTATCTTGATCACGCAGTTGCTGAGAAATTCATAAGACTTCAACATCGAGAAATGATAGTGGTAGATACAGACATCAATTCAATGTTGCAGACGTTTGAAAATTACCAGGCGCCCAGCAGTCAGAAATGGGTCGACCTGGCTGATCGCTAATTTTAGGAGAGTAAGCTGGCAGATGGATGATTCCCTGAACGTATACGATGAGCAATTACAGCCGTGCAGTAATAATCCTGTTACAGGATTCTTTCGCGACGGCTGTTGCAATACCAGTGATGAAGACTTTGGATCCCATACTGTTTGTGTGGAAGTGACTCAGGATTTTCTCGAATACTCCCGCTTTCGCGGCAATGATCTCTCTACCCCGATGCCAGACTTTGGATTTCCGGGATTACAGCCAGGGGACCGCTGGTGTCTTTGCGCTTCCCGTTGGTTGGAAGCCTATGAGCAGGGCATGGCACCCAAGGTTTATTTAATGGGAACTCACAAGCGTGCCCTCGAAATAGTCGATCTGGAAAAGCTGAAAGAGCACGCGGTGGACATAAATTAATATTTTCCGGTTCAAAGCGATTGAGTCTGGTGGGATAAAGCAAAAGCTGAAGCTAAAGCTAAAACGGTTAGCACTAGCATCCAATTTAGGCATGCCATAAACTCTTAATCCGGATTAAGAACTAAAAAAGGCAGGAGTTAAGGTGAGTAGTGCAAAACCCGAATTTAATCATCGTTATGTTAGTGCCCTCTGTGATAGCAATCGCTGGGATAATTTCAATGTCAGGGAGGGCGACATTGTTATAACTACATCATATAAAGCGGGGACGACATGGATGCAGGGTATATGCGCTGCCCTTGTCTTTCAGGCACCAGAACCACCAGTTCCTCAAGACGAACTTTCGCCCTGGCTGGATGCTAACTTCGGGCCCGTAGAAGAGGTGTTATCTCAATTCGGCGCGCTAACAAATAGAAGATATATCAAGACCCATTTGCCTTTAGATGGCATTAAGTTTTTCGATGAAATCAAGTACATCTTCGTTGGTCGCGATGGTAAAGACGTGTTTATGTCTATGTGGAATCACTGGCATAACATGATTCCTGAGGTCATCGATGAAATGAATAATGCACCGGGCAGGGAAGGGCCACCTCTAGCTCATGCTCCTGATGAAATTGGCCCTGCGATTGATGAATGGCTATCCAGAGGGACTTATGACTGGGAGAATGATGGCTACCCTTTTTGGTCTCACTTACACCATGCTAAAACCTGGTGGGATTATCGCCATCTGCCAAATATCTTGATAGTGCATTTTGAAGACCTACTCAAAGATCTGGATGGAGAGATGCGTCGAATATCAAACTATCTCGACATTCCGATTGATGAAGAAGTTTGGCCAACGCTTGTTGAAGGTGTGACGTTTGGGTCGATGAAATCAAATGCTGAAAAAATGGCTCCCGGTGCGACAGCAGGTATGTGGAAAGACACCAGTAACTTTTTCCACAAGGGAACCAATAAGCGTTGGGAAGGCATTTTCACGGATGAGCAGATTGCCAAGTACAATGAAATAGCACTAACTGAATGCGGGCCTGAACTTGCCAGGT
The DNA here is from genome assembly GCA_028818225.1 of Gammaproteobacteria bacterium. Lineage (GTDB taxonomy): Bacteria > Pseudomonadota > Gammaproteobacteria > Pseudomonadales > Pseudohongiellaceae > UBA9145. The sequence continues at coordinate 116,037 of JAPPOG010000069.1, forward strand.
GGTTGGAGTTCGGTGGACGTATTGATTAAGCTCACCAGCAAAAAAACCTACAAGAAGGTTTACATCATGAATAAATTCGCAGCTTCAATAGTTAAAAACAGTATCATTCTGCTCTTATTTGCCCTGCTTGCTCTACCGGCAAGCGCGCAGCGAGGGACAGATCCAACGGTCTGGAACGATGCCATGGACAGGTTTGCCAGAGAGGATCGTATGAATCCTCCGCCATCTGGTGCAATTGTGCTGACAGGAAGTTCATCAATCGCTCGCTGGAATGATCAGGCGGCAAAAGCCCTGGCGCCTCTGACGATAATTCCCCGCGGATTTGGCGGGAGCGTCATGAATGATGTGCTCTATCACCTGGATGCCGTGGCCCTTCAATATAGTCCAAGAGCCATTCTCATCTATGAAGGTGATAACGATACGGCCTATGGTATTCCGGAAGAAGAGATTGTTGCTTCGTTTAAACAAATTGTTGAGCAGGTGCATAGGGCGCTGCCCGAAACCAGAATCTATGTCATGGCAGTGAAGCCTTCTACCCTGAGAGTTAATGTCTGGGAAAACGCCCAGAGAGTTAGTGCGGGTTACAAGGAAGTAGCTGAGAACAATCCCCTTGTTTACTACATTGATTCAGCTAATCCTTTTCTGCGAGCCGATGGCTCAGTTATGACTGACATCTTCATTGAAGACGGATTACATTTGAATGACATGGGTAATTTGATCTGGGGATCCATTATCCGCGCTGCCCTGATGCCACAGGAAGCCCGATACGAATAAGCCTCTTCTCAAGTTCTGGTACGAATGAATACTCTGGATCTCTTGCAGGCAGTAATCTTGCTGGGTGCACCTCTGGTTGCGCTCAGCTGGTTTATTTTCACCTGGTTATTTAGCTCCGGGGAGATAGACCGCCAAGATGATCATAAAACAATTGCCAGCAGACTTAAAAAAATGAAGAAGGTCATTGCGGAAAATGAGAATCAGAACGCCAACTACGTTTATGAAAAATGGACCTGGTTTGGCACAGGATTTTACGGGCTTGCTGGTCTCTGGACATTTGCAGTAATCGAAATCTCTCAATTCTTCGGTTTTATCTTTAATTTTCCAGGCTTCGAAGCTCTATTCGGTGATGGTGTTATTAGTTTTATTGTCGAATTCATGGTCAACCAGTTGGGCAATGTTATTCAGGCCTTTGTCTGGTTCATGTACTGGCCCGCGGACTCAATGGTTATCTGGGTATTAGTTGCTTATCTCGGGTACTGGGTGGGCGTTGAGTTAGCAAGGCGCAATGTTGAGCTTCCTATCGGGCAATGGATGAAAAAGTTGGATGAGTTCTCGCCAGAGTTAAAGAAGAACTTCAATGAAATTGTCGAGCCGGCAAAAGACAGGGCGCAGTCAATTTCCCGTAATATCGCCAAATCCGCAAAGAAAGCGTCTGCTAATTTGCATTCAGCAAAAAAAGTAATTGGCCAGGAACAAGCTAAGTCAATCGATAAAGAAAAAGCTTAGAGCAGAGTAGACTAAACTAAACTTTTTCGATTATTAGTTCCCGGTTAATTCTAATTTCCAGCCCTGGTTCTTGTGGCATCGCCAGTAATCCTTCGCTATCAACTTCTGGCTAAATAGCGTCGCTCACACTGGATAAGTTAAACCCATTGACTTTCAGAGCTGGAACAACAATTGGTGTACTCACTGAGCTGTTCTCAGATGCAGCTACTCTTGTGCTCGGACTCAGCATTTCCACATTTTGCAGCATCGCTATCAGGGATTGATTAAAGCGGAAGTTTGTAACTGGTCTCGAAATTCTTCCGTTTTCAATTAAGAAAGTACCGTCCCGGGTCAGGCCTGTGTGAGAAACGATACGAGGATTTAATCCCCGTATGTACCAGAAGCGCGTCAACAAGACTCCACGTTCGGTCGAGGCTATCATCTCTTCTAAACTGGAATCGCCACCCTGCATGATAAAGTTTGAAGGGCCTGCAATTGGCTCCTGGTCTTGTTGCTTGGCCCAATAGCGGGAGCGGGATAAACTTTCCAGCTTACCGGCGTTTACCCAGACTTTTGGGCTCACAGGCTGGCCGCTATTTGAGAAAGGCGCTGTTTCAGCATCGGGGTGCGCAGGATCGCTGTATAAAGTGACTTTCTCATCGAAAAGAATTTCGCCGATACGATTACCGCCAGCTGGATTTGAAAAATACGATCTGCCTTCGTCAGCAGTTCGTTGATTAAAGGCATTCATCATCCTTAGCATGAGCATACCAACGGCGGTTGGTTCCAGGATGGCAGTGTATTCTCCTGGCTCCAGGGCGGTCTTGTTCCAATTACGGCATTTGCGCACGGCATCTGCTGCGACTCGTGTGCTCTCGATATTATTCCAGTCATTGGCTTCATCGCCGGCCCATCCCGATTGGAGTCCGTCAGGTGAGCGAGAGGTCAGGGTATACGCAACGCCGGTACTGGAATGACTGCCAAACAAACCACTTGACGTAGCTACTGCAGAAGTTCCGGCTCTGACATCCATATAGGAAGCGGCGACCTGATTGGCGGCTTGTGCCTGGCGGATGGCCAATGCGGCGGCTTCCGCGCGTGTTTGTGGTTCCAGGCTGCCGGTAGAGTCATAATAAGCCGCTACACGATTAAAATTTTGCGGCCCAAGTTCTTCCATATATTCCGGGTTGTTCGGAGCGAGACGTGCCATTTCCTCGGAGCGCCTTACCGCCTGTTCCAGCTCGGAATCGTCGAAACGATTAGTGCTGACGGTTGCAATTTTATTACCGAAAACGCTGGTAATAGTGATTTCGGTATTGTCTCTGCCGCCTGCACTGGTTATGCGATTGGTTGCAACCCGGGTATAGCCGCGCCAGCCCGAATCGATATTGACACGGCAATGGTCCGCTTGCGACAAAAGGAGAATGCGATCGCTTATTGAGCGCAAATCGTTAGTTGATAATCCTTTCTGTTCTGCCATAGTAAAATTGCTATGCCGTATTGATAATATCTATATTTCGAAACAGCGAAATTGGGCAGCCATGGGAAACTGCATTGACCTGAATGGGTTGTCCTTTGGCATCGCCAAAAGAAGCGCCGAGAAAATAAGTACTGTCGCCGCCTAATACATCCAGCGAATTCCAGAACTCAGGTGTTCTGCCTACATAAGCTACATCCCGGAGCATCTGGTATTTCTGGCCGTTACGGATTTCCCAGAATACCTGACCTGCGAATTGGAGGTTATAACGTTGTTGGTCGATGGAATAGGAACCACGTCCTTCGATTAATATGCCCCTGTCAGTGGCGGCGATAACTTCCTCTTCGCTCAGGTCTTCTTCGCCTGGCATCAAGCTAACGTTTGGCATGCGCTGAAAAGGCATGCTTTCCCAGTTCTGTCCGTAAGCGCAGCCATGACTCCGGCTCACGCCAGTCAATGATTCAATCCACGCCGCCTGCTCACGGGTAGTCTGATAATCGACGAACACGCCATTTTCGATAATCGGCCAGGATTCTGCGGGAACCCCTTCATCATCCCAGCCGATAGTCGCACAACCGCCGACTTCTGTTCGGTTGCCCACGAACTGCATGAACTCCGGACCCAGACGAAGTTGTCCTAATACCTCTTCAGGAGGATGTAAGAAAGAAGTACCGGCATAGTTTGCTTCGTAACCGTAAGCACGATCCAGTTCTGTTGGGTGACCAATAGCTTCATGGATCGTTAGCCAGAGGTTAGAAGGTTGTAATACCAGATCCCATTGCCCAGGTTCTACGGAAACTGCGTTCAGCTTCATCGCGGCTTCTTCAGCCCATCTGGGTGCGTTACCAACCAGGTCCAGGCCCAATACATATTCATAACCTCTGCCGGCCGGTTCAACTACCGCGCTGCGGGATTGAAAATCCGTGCCATCAGCAGAGATGGCGGTGATATTCATTGATGGATTTATTCGAAACAGAGTCTGATCGATGAAAGATCCCTCCGAGGTAGCAACCAGGCGTTCTTCTTTTACTGAGAGTATAGAGCTCGAAGTAAAGCGGATGTTCTGTTCCCGCAATGCTTCCGCATTGGCATTCAATAGGAGCGCTGCCTTCTCTTCCAGTGAAACAGAAAAAGGGTCGATACTATGAGGAGTTACCCAATTCTCGTTGGGGTAAACATCTACCGGTGCCAAGGTTGTTGGCGCTGGCGCAACAGAATTATTGGCTCTGGCTATCGCTACCGCTTCCCGTGCCATGTTGGCGATGTCTTGTCGATTCAAATTACGCGTAGCAGAGAAGCCCCAACTACCACCGACTAATGCGCGAACGTTTATGCCGAATGAATCAGTGTTCTGGACCTGGGTAATAGTTTGCTCGCGCGTACCGATAGCTTCGAACTGTGTGCGGATTATTCTTCCATCAGCGTAGTCAGCCCCTGCTGACATTGCAACATCGATAGCATGTTGCAATAACTCTCGTTCAGTAGAAGTCAGGCTTTGTGCAGCAACAGACGATGAACTGGCAAGCAGTACTCCCGCCGCCGAGCCGGCACTGGCAATCTTCAAAAAGTCTCGCCGGGAAAATTGTCTTGCCAGATGCAGTGGCGCTCCTTCTTGAGATAGAGAACCCAGATGATTTACGGGCAGTGGTAATTTACTCACGGTCTTAATTCTTCAGGGTTTCTTCGACGAGTTTATAGATTCGTCGGTACTCATCTAACCAGCTGCTGGGTTCCCGAAAGCCATGGGGTTCTATAGGGTATACAGCCAGCTCCCAATTTTCTTTCTTGAGTTCAATCAAGCGTTGTACCAGCCGCACAGAGTCTTGAAAGAATACATTGTCATCTAACATACCATGAGCAATGAGTAATGGCTTCTCCAATCCTTCGGCAAATTCGATGGGTGAGCTGCGCTCGAATGCAGCCGGATCGATGGCAGGGATATTGAGTATGTTTGAAGTGTAGCCATGATTATAGTGTGCCCAATCGGTGACCGGCCGCAATGCCGCCCCACAAGCAAACAGTTCGGGATGTTGAAACATTGCCATTAAGGTGAGAAACCCGCCATAGGAACCTCCATAAGCACAGACTCGATCTCTGTCGACTCTCTTATTTGCCACTAACCAATCGATGCCATCGGCAAGATCTTCAACTTCCGGCGTACCCATTTGCTGATAGATGGCGGTGCGCCAGTCTCTTCCATAACCTTCGGAAGCGCGGTAATCCATATCCAGCACAACATAACCCTGCTGAACCAGGAAGCTATGGAACATGAATTCACGGAAGTAACCTGACCAGCCCTGATGGGCATTTTGTAAGTAGCCGGCGCCATGAATAAAAATCACTGCCGGACGATTTGTCTCATTATTGTCTGGTGTATACACACGAGAATGTATGGGGTTGCTCACATGCGCAGAGGGGACTTCCACATACTCAGGTTGTGCCCAGTCAATGCTTTTAAATGCATCGCTTATGGTATCGGTGAGCTGAGTTACATTTGCATTGGGGCGGGTTTGCGCCACATAAAGTTCCGGCGGCTTGATGGCCTCGCTATGGATGATTAGTAGTTTGTCTTCGTCAGGAGATAACTGAAATTCATTCATTCCTCCAAGACTGCTTAATTGTTCGATTTCACCATCACCCAGATCGACTCGAAAAATCTCATAAATGGTAGGATGTCCAAGGTTGCCACGAAAATAAACTTGTTCACTATCCCGAGTTAGCTGTGGCTCAAGAACTTCGAATTTGCCTCGGGTAATCTGTTGGGTATTGTTACCATCGAAAACATAAATATGTTGGTAGCCATCCAGTTCACTTAAAAAGAAATAAGACTCATTATCCGGTAACCATTCTCCCGCAAAGAACATGCGCCGGTTAATCCAGGCTGGATCATGATTGTGAAGCGCCAGTTGCATATGGCCGCTATCCAGATCAATTGGGACAGTGAGATCTGAAATTTCAGTGCTGCTCTCATCATCTTCCCGGTCACTGAGACTGAGTCCGTTGGTGTTGAGATTTAATACCCAGCGATCCTTGTTATCCCGGCTTATAGCCTGGAATGCCACCTTGCTGCCGTCATCACTCCAATCCAAATCTATGAAATACAGTTCACGGATATCTTCTTCAACTGTTGGCTCTGGATAGTCATCTCCTAGTTGGTCTCTTAGTGGTATCTCGGTGATTCCTGGTAGCCCGCTTAAATCAATGCCGGCAATTTTATGCTCACTGAGACTAATCAGATACAGGCGCTGAGGGGCGAAGTCAGTAGTACCTACCCGGGAACGCACTTCCCGATTTTCAACATAACCCGAGGCTGTAACGTAGGCAGGCATACTTCCTGCCCGTCCCGGTGTTCGTTCAGTTTTGTCCCGAATAGAGATTAGCATCCAGTTCTCGTTTGGCGAGAGCGCGGCGTTAAGCAGTTCGCTATCTTCGCCCAGATAGTAGGGAAGAGCGAGGCGAGAACTGTCCAGCTCCCGATTTTCCTCAATATATTCCTGTTCCAGTTCTTCCCGTTCTCTAGCCAGTTCGATAATGTCAAAGAGTCTTAGCTGTTGTTCATCGAGATAATTTTGCTCTTCTTCTCTGGGAGGATTTTCAAAACGGAGATCTGCCGCCTGTGACTCAAGACCTGAATAAAGATCACGCACAAAAATAAGGTCATCTCGCTCGAAAATAACTTTATTACTGTCAGCTGAAAACAGCGGATTAGATTCGTTCACAGCTGTGCGAGTTAATTGTGAGATTTCCCCATTCCTCAAATTTTTAACATAGATGTCACCTTCCCGAGCATAAGCTTTCAGGCGACCATCAGGCGAAACAATGTCTCCGGCCACATCAATGGCACTGAAATCTTCCGCAAAAAGTTGTCTTAAATTTTCACCATCTATCGAGATTCGATACAAATCCGTTTGCTCAGTACTTTCGCGCTTACGTTGGAAATAAACAGATTCGCTGTCGTCCGACCAGTAAGGCTGTTGCGGTTGTCTGCCAAGCCAATCCGGGTGAGCCATGGCCTGTTCCAGGCTTATTTCTTGGGCTAAGAGCTGCGCAGAGCAGAGTAAAAAGACTGCAGATAGACATAGTTTTTTCATGAGTTTTTCCGTTAGCTGATGCCGAGAGCGGGTGTCTGGTTCAGAATCCACTCTCTGTGGGTATCGATCTGTTTCTCCTGTGCTGCTATAAATCCCCGGACGCTAGAAAACAAAAACAAACATCCGAAAAATCCGATGGCTAATTGTTCGGGTAAGCCGGAATAAGGAATTATGACTCCCAGGAATAGTATGCTGGCCCCAGAAACTATGGCAACGATAGCTAGCAAGCGTCCCGCCCAACGATGATAACTATGGAATTTATAACGGACATTTGCGGAAAATTGTAGCGGTGCCAGAGCCAGATAGATAGCGCCAGGTATCACATGCAAATTTGTAATTGTTGGAAAATAGGCAGAGCTCTCATTTGCTCCGCCGCGTAGCATAAAAAAGATAGAGCCGCCTATTCCAGCTATCGCCAGAAATCCAACTCCATAGCTTAATACTGTTTCTGCTTTCATTCGAAATTAGTATTCATCATAGCCCTCGGTTAATTCTACATATACACCGGAAGGGTCCGTGAAATAAGCAATATTAAGCCCTATGGCTGGTATTTCCCGATAGGGTACATCGAACACGATACCTCTGGCTTCCAACTGGCGGCAAAACTCTTCCAGGTTATCGACTTCGAACCCGATATGATCGATAGCGGTACCCTGTGTTGCTTGTCTACCGCTAGTATTCGCGCCGAAGCTCATATTCATACCAGGTACGTTAGTAGTCGTGGTTATGCGTCCTCGCGGTCTAATCTCCAGGTCGAACATTTCGACATACCATTGCAGTATCTCTTCCGGGTTATCTAGAAACCAGTGAACGTGATAGCCGGTAATTTCCAGATGTAACCCTTTGTCTTCCTGCATCTCGACAGCAATATTGTCAGGCAATATTACGTAGGCATTAAGTTGACCTTCAGAGCCAAAAAATATGCTTCCCACTTCCAGGCCATCGGCTCGCCATTTATCCAGGAATTTATCCATATTGCGTACTTTAAAGCCGAAATGATGCATGACCGTTTCGCGCGAGCCCATGGTAGGTTCTTGCTCGGTTAGAGCCACCATCATGTTGGGAAGTTTGGCAACGGTTAGCGGGCCTCTTTCCACGATTGATCCGTTGAAATGTTCCACCCAGATGCGCTTGTGCTCTTCGATATCGGAAACATTTAAATGAACATGGCCAAAGGTGATGCCATTGTCATTTGGCGTCGCGAGTTGGGCCAGGGCAGCTGGTGCGAGCAGGCAAAGAAGGAATAATGAGCTTAATTTTTTCACTTTATGCTCCTTGAGGTAGTTTGGGATTAGCATAAAGACTCTAATTGCTATTGCCAAGCAGTACTCAGGAGTTCGTATGAGTGCCGGCGTGCGTCACAATCATGGGTAATCGTGAGAATCATCAGTTCGTCCAGTTCAAATCGTTTTGCCCAGGTATGGAGCTTGTCGCAAACTTGTTCCGGGGTGCCCACGGCACGTCGATCACGATTTTCGTCAATGGCGCGTAATTCCCCGTCACTGTATTCATAATCCATCGCTTCCTGAACTGATGGAAAAGGTCCCGGATTCCCGCGGAGTAAACGGATAAACCAGAGATCCCTGCTTCTCGAGAGTTCAATGGCTTCCGCTTCAGTCTCCGCGCAAATGGTGAATACTGTTAGTGCGCTGTGTGGCGCGTCCAGGTTTGGTCCCGGCTTAAAATGCTCACGGTAATAATCAAATATATCAGGTCTGATTTGCGGGTTAATAAAGTAGGCAAAGTTGTATGGCAGGCCCGACTTCGCTGCCAGAGAGGCGCTGTCCTCACTGGAACCCAACATCCATAATTCCGGGGGATTCTTTACTGTCGGAAAAGCGCGGGCATTTTGCATTCCCGGTGTCAACGGATCGGTATCGTTCAGCAATGCCTGCAGGTCGAGAACCATGTTGGGGAAATATTCTGGTCCTATACTTGAACCATAGCGGATCGCCGCTGCTGTAAATGGGTCGGTACCCGGTGCCCGACCCACGCCTAAATCAACCCGGCCTGGGTAGAGGGTTTCCAGGATTTTGAAGTTTTCAGCGACCTTATAGGGGCTATAGTGGGGCAGCATTATTCCACCCGAACCGATACGAATTGACCCTGTTTCAGCGCCGAGGCGACCCAGCAACACTTCCGGTGAGCATCCCGCCAGAGCATCGGAAGCGTGATGTTCAGCAACCCAATAGCGGAAATAACCCAGTTCGTCGCAGCGCTTAGCCAAGGTCATTGTTTCCTGCAAGGCATTACTTGCATCGCTGCCAGATTTAATCGGCGATTGATCCAGGACGGAAAGACTGATTTTTTGCAGAGACAAGATGCCCCCTTTTAATGTTGCTTGCTACCGCTGCCAAGCTAAATTCAGCGTTATGATTTGTTACGGAAGGCGCAGTATAGCGTCTAACGCTTTGATGGCAACGACAATGGAAAAATTCCAAATTTTCCTGCTCTGGCTTATGTATCTATTGAGGAAGAGAGCGTCAATTCTCAATTCCGTTCCTTTACCTTGCTTCTTATTTTCATGAGTGTGAAGTTGACTTCACTACCCTGCGCCCAGAATCAGCTCGAAAGTATTTGGCAGAGCATTCCGCCGACCTGGTAGTTGTTTCTACGGGGCTTCTGCACCTGCGGATGATGATGGCGCTTCAACGTCAAGAATTACCCCTTAGCGCTATGCAATTTCACCCTGGGTGGATAATGAGTCTGGAAGGACCAAGAAGTCGCCAGTTGACCCGCAATGTGATTGAGGAGATCAATGAATTAAGAGGCTGAGGCTAACAGGGTAATTAATTGAGCTCTCTATTCAGGAAATTTGCTATGCGTAATCCTGCTAGTCCAAGACGAAGGCGGGAGATAATCTGCATTTCGGCTCGGTAGGTATTGCCTAATTGCTGCTGATTCAGGCGACTACCAGACTGATCTGCAGTGGCTATAGCATCTTTCATTTCTGTGGTGTAAACGGTGCTTAAGAGAATCTCTCTGCTCTCTGCCATCCAAGCTGTCCAATCAGAGTCTTCCCGGGTTAGCTCTGACTCGCTAATTTCTTCAACTGCATTCAAGATTAACGGAATGCTGTCGTCAATGCCTGCTTCCCTTAAAGCTCGATCCCATTCGCTGTGTAATGTTCTCCCTGTATCAGTTTCGATGCCATTGCCGCCCTGATCGCCACGTTCGAATAACGATTGGGTAAACAATGAGCCAGTATGCAGGGGTTGATGGATATCTCCCATTAAGTGAAGAACCCAGCACAGCGCGATAGCCCTATCCGCAGACTCGGCAGACCTGTCTAATAACATCCTTGTGTTGTAATCAATTGCGGTGACTACATTTTGAACCTGGTTCGAGTTACGGATTGCGCTGGCGGGTTCACCTGCAACCAGTGGCCTGGATGACACACCAACATACACATCGCCACTTATCTGGGCGGCACCTCTAATCCAGGCGCCATCGGTATAGTGCCAGTCAGGGCGGTTATATTGATTCCGGTATGGTTGAGGAAAGCCACGAGCAATATCAGGCCAGAAAGCAGCCTGGCCTAACAGCCAGGAAGTAACCTCAAACTCATTGGATTGATCAATGAAGTTTGGAACCTGGTCTCTAAAATCCTCTTCGTAGCGTGGATGCGTCTGTAAAATTTCTATTAATTCTGCTCTTATCTCTTCAGAGATAAAATACAAAGCAATAGTGGTGCTTATCCTGTGGCCCACACTGTCCCAGGCAAGTAGATTGGGAGATAAAAGTATTGCGAGACTGATTGCGAATGATTTGAATAAACCCATGGATCATTTCATAGCGTATGAGTTAACAGCTTAGCATGGTTTTAAGAAAAGGTTTGTGCAGTTGAGTAGATTAGTGTGCTTAAACTTCCAGCCACTCAGCGCGAACATCATCGGCTGCCATCAGGCTATCGGGCGTTCCTTCATAAACTATTTGCCCATGGCCCATTACATAGAGTCGATGGGAAATCTTAAGTGCAATGGAGAGTTTCTGTTCAACCAACAAGATAGCAACGCCACGGTTGGCAATTTCCTGCAAGAGCTCAGCCACCTGTTCAACAATTTTGGGTGCCAGGCCTTCAGTTGGCTCGTCGATCATTATAAGTTCGGGATCGCCCATGAGAGTCCTGCACATGCATAACATCTGTTGCTCTCCTCCACTCAATACTCCGCCAGCAACTTCGGCACGCTCTCCTAGATTTGGAAACATGCCAAACATTTCTTCAATACTCCAGCGAGAAGAACTTGCATCAGACTTCTGCCCCAGCAGTAAATTCTGACGCACAGTTAAAGTGGGGAATATGTCCCTGTTTTCAGGCACATAACCGAGGCCCATATTGGCAATTTCAAAACTCTTCTTCCCTGCGATCTCAATGTTTTTGAATTGAATCGAGCCTTGTGGTTCCACCTCTCCCATAATGGTTTTTACGGTTGTTGATCTGCCGACACCATTTCTTCCCAATAGGCTGACGATCTCGCCTTCCTTGATATTGAAGTTTACACCCTGAAGAATATGGCTCTTGCCATAATAGGCGTGAAGGTTCGTGACGTTAAGCACTACCAACTACCTCTCCCAGGTAAGCTTCCTGGACTTTCGGATTGGCACGAATATTTTCTGGCTTGTCGCAGGCGATTACTTCGCCATATACCAAGACGGATATTCTGTCGGCAACATCAAAGACGATATTCATATCGTGCTCGACCATAATTAGAGTCTTGCCAGCAGTAATTTTGCGAATAAGCTCCACAGCGTTTTCAGCTTCGGAATGACTCATGCCTGCAACTGGTTCGTCCAGCATAATCACCTCGGCGCCGCTTGCGATCGCAATGCCGAGCTCCAGCGCTCGCTGGTGGGCATAGGCCAGTTCACCGGCCGGAAAATGCATTTTGTCCTTGAGGCCTATCTGTTCGAGAACTTCAAGGGCTTTTTCATTGAGTTCTTTTTGCCTGCCCAATAGATGCCAGAAGGAATATTTGTAACCACTGGACCAAAGGAGTGCGCAGCGAACGTTTTCAAATACATTCAAGCGAGCAAATATATTTGTGACCTGGAAGCTGCGGGCGAGACCAAGGCGATTTATTTCATAGGGTTGCTTATTCTGTATTTCCTGTTCTTTAAATTTTATGCTGCCACCGGTGACGCCATAGAGACCACTGATTAAATGAAATAGTGTAGATTTGCCTGCACCATTGGGACCGATGATGGCATGCTTCTCACCTTTTTCGATATCTAATGAAACCCCACGGATTATTTCGGTCTCACCAAAATTTTTAGTAACGTTTCTTAAGGAAAGTACGGTCATGACTCGCTCTCCCCAGTTTCATCGATAACTTCGTTAGCGCTTTCCCAGGCAGCTTTTAGTTGCGGTAAAGATTTGCGCACACAGACTAGAGCTCCGATTGCCACCAGAGCAATCAAGCCAAAATCCATAGCACCATTGGAATCGAAGGTTAATCCCAGGTAATAAAACTCGGCATCTTCGGTATGGCTTAATTCAATAAGGGCGATGCTACTCATCACGAATACAACTGCAGGGATACCGGATAACAGGTAAGGCACAATTAACTGCTTCATGGTTCCTCTTATCCACGCAACCTGGTGCATCATGATGAAACCGGCGAAGCCGCGAGGGAGGAACAGCACTGTTAACAGGAACATGATGCCCAGATAGAGCATCCATAAGTCGCTGTAGTTGCTCAGCAGGGAATTCATCAGGGTAAGTATGACGGCACCGACAATTGGACCAATAAAGTAGCCCAACCCACCGATATAAGCGCTTAATAAAACCCTGCCGGATGTGGCGGCATTAAGATTTTCTTCCGTTATAAACTCATAATTAAGCGCGAACAGGCCACCGGCGACACCAGCAAACAATCCGGCCGCACAGAAAGTAATGTACCGAACTCTGCGTGCACTGTAGCCAATAAATTCTGCTCTTTCGGGGTTATCGCGGACAGCATTTGCCATTTTACCGGCGGGAGTTTGGGTAAACAGGTACATGAACAGGGTGGCGATAAAAACCCATGCAACAGCGAGATAGTAGATTTCTACATTCTGAAACCATTCGACACCGAAGAAGGGTGGTCCGAAGGTTCGATCGCCACTAACACCAGCTTCCCCCCCGAAAAAACTCACGAATATAAGCGAAGAAGCAGCGATCAGTTCGCCTATTCCCAGTGAGATCATGGCAAACACGGTGCCGGCTTTATGGGTAGAAAAGGTGCCAATAAACAGTGCGGCCAGTAATCCTATAAAACCACCTACCAGTGGAATCCAGATTATGGAAAAGTAAACGGTTTCAAACTCGATCATAATCAGGGCATGAACCGCAAGAAAACCTCCCAGGCCAAAATAGACAGCATGACCAAATGAGAGCATGCCACCCTGACCCAGCAACATGTTGTAACTAAGTGCAAATACGATTGCGATTGCCATCTGGTTAAAGATGGAAATGGCCAGCACGGAGTCAAAGAACTGCGGTAGCGACAACAGGGCAAGCAGATAGGCAATCCAGAGGGCTGATTTTTTTACTAACGCCATTATTGTTCTCGCTTACCCATTAGTCCGGTTGGTCTAAAAATTAGCACCAGTACTAATAGTAAGAAGGGGAGAATCGGCGCTATTTGTGGCAGCGTCAAAGTCCACAAATCTGTTAACGGATGGTCTCGCCCAAATTCCAAACCCAACAGGTTAAGTAAATCGGGCATGCCAAGGTTGGAGGCAATTGCATATGACTGCAGCAAACCAATAAGAATAGAAGCGATAAAAGCGCCGGCGAGAGACCCCAGTCCACCGATAACCACAATCACAAAGACTATGCTCCCCAGCACAACTGCCATTCCGGGAAAGGTGGTTAGCACCGGACCTGCAATTACTCCGGCAACACCAGCCAGGGCCGATCCGACACCAAACACGCCCATAAATATTAATGGTACGTTGTGACCCAGATTCGAAACGGTATGAGGATGAGTAATAGCAGCTTGAATGATGATTCCTATGCGACTCTTGGTAAGCACATAATAAAGCCCGATAAAAATCGCCACAGAGATGCCAATCATGAATCCACGGTAGGCGGGAAATTCCTGCCCAAACAGTGTGAACAATGGAAAATCCAAAAGGTCTGGTGATTGATAATTTTTTGTGTCGGCGCCCCAGAAAAATTGCACCGCCTCTTCAATCAAAAATGCCAGGCCAAATGTGAAAACCAGCTCGGCGACGTGGCCCTGCTGATGAACCCGGCGCAGGCCATAACGCTCAACCAATGCACCTAGCACGCCAACGATGATCGGGGCAAAAATCAAACCGGACCAGAAGCCGAAATAGAGGCTGATTGAGTAAGCGAAGTAGGCCCCCAGCATATAAAAACTGGCATGAGCAAAATTCAAGACACCCATCATGCTGAAGATCAGGGTCAAGCCGCTGGCGAGCATGAACAATAAAAGCCCTGTTACCAGGCCATTAAGGGTGGCGAAAATAAAAACTTCTAGCATCTGGGATTATTATTCTACTGGGTTTCTGCCCGGGTTTTATCGGCGAGGGCGTCGCATGCGACAGTTGTTAACAGGAACAACAGTGGCTTCCAGGGGAACACTGTATTCTGTGTATAAACCGAATCCGGAATTATCAGCATCAAACTCTATGCCTTCATCAGTGTGCACAGAAATATGTAGCGATTGAAATACTTGGTGATCCTCCCCGCGCATCCATACTTCATCTCCGCCTATCGTGGTAAAGCGCATATCTTCCAGCGCCAGCCCAATATCATAAGGATCGGTACTTTGGGTTTCTTCCATGGCCTGTACGATCATCATCAAAGCGTTGGTAATACGTGGCTGAGTAACGTCGTTATTAGGATTTGCTGCTTTAAAGGCTCGAATAAATTCTTTGCGTTCCTCAGTGGGAATAGGGTTCGATGTTTCATTATGAATCAGGCGGATTCTGTTTTTACCATCGGCGCCCAGTGTTGCAGTAATGCCATCGTAAGCTGCATAGAAAGTATAAATTGGGATATTCAGACCATTATCGATGATGGAGCGAGCCAGTGAGACCATGTCGGCACCATAGTTACCTGTGATGACAGCATCCGCGCCAGACGCTACGATCTTGGTGACATAAGGCGTGAAATCCTTGACCTGTCCTATCGGATGAAATTCATTACCTGCTATTTCAATATCTGGCCGTTTTTGGCGCAGCAATTCGATGGAAGTATCTGAAACAACCTGGCCAAAGGAGTAGTCTTGTCCAATGATATAGACGGAATTTATGTCTTCATTGTCGGCGATGTAATCGGTCAGGATATCTAATTTCATGTTGGCATGGGCATCCCAACGAAAATGCCAGAAGCTGCAATTGTCTTCTGTTAATACTGGATCCACCGCCGAATAATTGACCTGCATGACTTCCTGGCCAGGATTACGTCGATTATGACGGTTTATCGCATCGTTCAGAGCGTTTGCCACAGCGGATCCATTACCTTGAAAAATGTATTGAATCCCTTCGCTAACGGCGCGACGAAATTGAATTTGCGATTCAGTGGGAGACTGTTTGTTGTCCAGGGGTACAATCTCGATCATTCGGCCACCGAGAATGCCTCCCTTCGAGTTGTATAGGTAATCCGCAGCAAATTCCAATTGTTTTAAACCGCTGTTTCCTATTGAGGCGAACGCTCCGGTGAGCGGATCCATGAAAGCAATGCGAACAGGTTCTTGAGCGAAACTATTGCTGCTGATAAGGAGAGGTAGGGACAGGATAAAGTTTCTTAGTAAGTGGCTTGTTCTCATTGCTAACTTCTTATTTTATCTGTAGTTTTTGGGATTAACTTGGCTGCTCAATTCCCTGGATGCAGTGAATCACGAACATAACCTAGGTGGCAGTGTGAATCAAGAAAAGCTCAGAGTCAGATGATGAAACTCCATGTCTTCAAGCAAAATTCCTGCTAACGATTTTGAATACTCTGCCATCAGAGCCAGTGGGCCTGGTGGGCAGCATGTCAATAAAGTAGAGACAGCCATTCAGCTCCGGTTTGACATAATGGCGTCTTCATTGAGTGCGCATGAAAAACAGAGCTTACTTAACTATAAAGATCAGCGAATATCAAAAGACGGCATTGTGCGTATCAAGGCCCAGCGATATCGTAGCCAGGAAAAAAATAAACAAGATGCGCTTGAGCGCTTGCATGAATTGCTAGAGCGGGCAACGAGCTCACAGAAAAAAAGAATTGCAACAAGGCCAAGCAGGGCATCAAAGGAAAAGCGACTGCAGGAAAAGAAAAAGGCAGGGGATAAAAAACAGCTGCGGGGAAAGCCGTCGATAAATGACTAGAAAAGCACAGTGAAGAAGTTTCAGTTCAGCCTGTGCGAAAAGATTAACGCGAACTGATAGCGCGTTTTTATCAGATGTTATCTGACGGAGTTGTGGATTACATCTGGAGTATATTGTCAGGGCCTGGTAAGCCTCTCATTGATGCAGATGCCCGCCGCTATATGCGGGAAAATTCCAAGTTTTGCTATCAAATTTGCCAGATTACAATACTTGACGATGTGCCTGAGGGTTTGCTGAGCGTTGTCCCCTTGAAAGTGGATTCGGGCTAAGTGGAAGAAGATTCGACTCTCACTTCTTAGGTATTACTGGAGAAGGGCAATGGCTACTATATAAATGATGTGGCAATCGATGATAAATTTCCGGATTCTGGAATTGGGGATATACTAATGGATGCCGCTGACGATCGGTGTATTGAGCTGGGTTTAAAACGATTTAGCCTGTTGGTATTTGAACTAAATACCGACGCCAAACGAATACATGATCGCCTGGGCTATGAGGACATCGATGGCGCTGCTGATCTTCCCCATAAGCTTATTTATTTCACTGGAAAGATGGGGTTAATGCTGTGGGCAGCGATAATTTCCATCACTTCAAACGGCCAATCGTCAGAATAGTTATGAGGTTCCTCAACTTAACTATTATCTGCTTGCTAATTACCTGGCCTGTACCTGGGGCTAATGCCCAATCTTCCCTCGAAAGTGCAGAACAAAGTTTCCGCTACATTAATACCACATTACAAACTTTTCGTAATACCGGAAGGCTGGTGAACAACCCGGGCATTGATGGATCTGACCTGGAAGCTTTCATGGATTTGCTTGAGTTCTATTTCAAACAATTCAGTAGTGGATTTAACGCAAACTCACCGATGTGTCGGTTTTACCGTGATCCGGAGAATGGTCGTATGACCATCGAAGAACGAGCGGAATTCAGTTTCAGCTTATTGCGAGATCTCGACGAGCGTATCCAGAGATACATCGCTATTGATGAGGATTTTCAGAACGAAGTTGCCGACGAATTTGGCACCTTCCTGCTCGACAATATCAATGAAATAAAAACTGAATCAGTAAGTAATCAGCAGTTACCTTCATCTGAATTTGACGAAGCAGGCGTGATCAGTTTTATCGATTCGGTTTGTGTGTGATTAATAAGAGCGCTTGGTCCCAAGAAAAGAGTCTCAACCGATAATTGCGTCTGCATTGTCGGCAAACTTACTTTTCATCGGTCATAAGCGCAGAAGGATCGAGGCAATCGCAAATACCAGCAGTCTCATGAAAAACGTCACCAGCGAAAAAAAGACAAGGCAAACTCCAGTAAGAAAGCAGAGCCTATAGTGAATAGGTGAGCATTTCGAGCTGGAGTTTAACGAAGTATTTTTGAGCGCAGTAGTTCTCTAAAATTAGAACACTTCAAAGAGACCGGCGGCGCCCATCCCTCCACCCACACACATAGTGCATACAACGTATTTTGCGCCTCTGCGCTTGCCTTCGATTAGCGCATGTCCAACCATGCGGGCCCCACTCATGCCATAAGGATGACCAATCGAGATAGCGCCACCATCTACGTTAAGCAGATCATTAGGAATGCCGAGTTTGTCTCGACAGTAAATGACCTGAACGGCAAATGCTTCGTTCAATTCCCAAAGCCCAATATTGTCCATTGACAGACTGAAACGTTCTAACAGTTTTGGTATGGCATAGATTGGACCAATACCCATTTCGTCTGGGTCCAGGCCGGCAACCGCAACACCTCGATAAGCACCAAGCGGTTCCAGTCCTTTCTGCTCGGCAAGCTTGCTATCCATCAAGACAGAAGCTGAAGCACCATCAGACAGTTGACTCGCGTTTCCTGCCGTAATAACACCTCCTTCAAACACTGTCTTTAGTCCCGCCAGGCCTTCCAGCGTCGTTGTCGGACGGTTACCTTCATCTTTTTCCAGATTAGTATCGTGCACGCTCTGCTGCTTGGTTTCCTTGTCCACAAAAATCATTTTGGAAGGCAGAGGCACAATTTCGTCGTCATATCTGCCTGCTTCCTGAGCGGCAGCTGTTCTTTGCTGACTCTGTAAAGCATATTCATCCTGTTGTTCGCGAGAAATGTCATAGCGCTTGGCAACAGTTTCTGCAGTTTCCAGCATGGACATATAAGCATGTTTAGATTTTGCGATTACATTGGGATCCTGGGCGCGATAGCCATTGCGATGTTCGTTTTGCACCAGGCTGATTGATTCCAGGCCAGCACCCACCACAATCGGCATTTGATCATGGATAATCTGCTTTGCTGCAGTGGCTATAGCCATCATGCCCGAAGAGCATTGTCTGTCGATACTCATGCCAGACACTGTATTGGGAAGTCCGGCAGCGATGGCAGCGGTACGACCAATATTCTGACCAGAAGAGCCTTGCTGCATGGCGCAGCCCATTATCACATCGTCCACCTCACCAGGATCGATTCCTGCGCGTTGCACGGCGTGGGCTATAGCGTGACCGCCCAGTGTCGGTGCATCGGTATCATTGAACGCACCTCGATAGGCTCGGCCGATTGGTGTGCGTGCCGTTGACACGATTACTGCTTCTCTAGTCATTACATTCTCCAGCGTTACAAGTTATATCCGTGTTAGTGATTAAGTATTAATGCAGTTACTTCATTAATAGCAGCTTTGGCTATTTCCGTCATTTCCTCATCAGTTCTGTCTTGAATAGGATGGGGAACGAAAACACGCGCCGGTTTGATACCAAGTGATTTGCCCTGAGCGTCGGCCGCCTGCTCAAATTCACAAGATGCTACAAATCCGGAGGGTAATCCGCGACTTTCCAGGTCCATGATGTCATGCAAACTGCACGAGGTACATGAACCTCAGTCGGCTAATCCTTCGATGACTGCATCACATTCAACACTGATTTTCTGGTTGAGTTCCTGGGGGGCTACGCGAGCGAACGTTGGTTTCATGTAGCGCTTAACCGTTGCTCCCATTTCCACAAGGTGCTTCTCTATTTCATCCAAAAACTCCTTGCCGCGTGGCTTTGAGATATCGAGCAAACCAACGGTAGCGCCAGATAAAGTCTCCAGTCTCGGGAGTAGTTGTTTTTCGACAGGATCTAATTCTGCCGTTGGATCTAGCATGATCGAATTACTCATGTTGACCTCCTGTTATTGAATCTTCTGTGAAACGAGTTGGCTGCCTTTCTCTCCGGAGGCAACCCAGCCGCTGATAATGGCAGAGAACATACCTGCACTTCCGCCGGTTGTGACAATATGCAGCCCATCATCTCTGAACTTGTTAAGTAACTTGTCTTTAAATTTTACCGGCATGCCTTCGGCGATATCATCTGCCCCGCGTATGACTTCGCTGCCAGCTATCATCAAATTATCGTATAAAGCTTCTCGTAAATCCTGCTTAGTCCATCCGGCTTGTCTGAAAACACGGCGATGTTCCGGGCTAACTACCAGGATGGCATCTGCAGCGCCATACATTTTCGTATTAACAACACTGCGTAAGCTATTTGCAATGTTTTTTGTAAGGGATTCCGGAGCGCGGGATTGCTGATCAACAATTGCCTGCAAGCCTTCGCCGGCAAATAAGTTGATTACGGAGTCCGTTCGTTCATAGCCGCGATCCTGTGCCAGGTTGGTCCAATCTTCATCGGATTCATCTTCGGCGAAACAATAGGTATATTTCCCGGGATTACCCATCACGGCGCGGTCGATTCCTCCGGGTACCCCACCTCCAACGTTTCGAATAAGCAACTGTAAGGCGCGCCCTATGGAGGCATTTGCCCGGTTACCCTGGCCCAATGCATTGACGCCACTGTTCATGCCAATCTTTTTAATAACTGGTCCGTTAACGATCATTACTGGTCCGGAAAAGTAAGTAGTGCATAACAAACCGTGCATGCAGAACTTATCTTGCAGTGCGGCTTCCACTGATGCGAGAACTACGGGTAAGTATTCGGGTTTGCAGCCTGCCAGTACCGCATTAATGGCGACTTTCTCGATAGTACAGGGCAAATTATTTGGAGGTATGTTGCCAATCACTTCATCTGGCGCCCTGTTCGTTGCTTTAAGCATGCGAATCACACGCACGACTGTGGGAGGAACAACTGGCAAGCCATCGCTCCAGCCACGATCAAAGCAGGCCTCAATCTCATCCTCGGATTGTGCAAGTTCTACTTTTCTCGCCTGCAATAAATCTTTTTCGAATTGGGCCGCGAGTATTTCTTCCATGCCAGGATCTTGTGTCTTTGAGCCACAACCCGGTTTAAAGTCTACTAATTCATTTCCTAGATTTGTTAGGCCAGTCAACTGACGCCATTCCGACTTATCCCAGCCGACAGTTCTGCCTAATTCCTCTTCGTCATTGGAGCAGATCAGGGTAGGAACAATTTCAATCTTGTTGGCATAGGAGAATTCAAGAGAAGTATCGTCAAGTTTTACACGAATACTCTGGGGGAAAGCGGGATCGTCCTGAACGTAAATTGCGATACGATTTTCGAATTCGTCGACTAATTCTGCCAGCACCGGTTCAATTAGAGCACAGGTTGGACAGTCTTTTTTTATAACGACAGTAATCCTATTGGCAGTAGATTGGTTCAAGTGAAAAGTCTCAGGGTTAAAGCCAGATAGTGTAGCTTAATTCTCTAAAGTCCAGCCAGTGAGTTTTAATATATGAACCCCAGTGTAGAAATTCCAACCAGGATATTTATGATCATAAAAATGGAAGAGGTTCTGGACATCACTTTCCACAATTGTGGGCCCTTATAGGCTGCTCGAATTCCCACTAGCAGCAATCCGGTATAGGCAAGTTGAGCTGCCACCATCAGCATATAAGGAATCCAATGTTCGGAGTCGACAGCGCTGCTTCCGAAAAAGAAATATAGCGCACAACCACAGAAAAAAAGCGCCCAGTAGGTGATGGCAAGACCGTATTCCCCCGATACCAATCTTTGGGCAAAGGATCTGTTGTCAAATTCGTCGCGAGTGGCTAGTTGATCTGCATCAGTCATAGTGGTTTCCTGGAGCTAAGTGTAACCCACGAAAATTTCTCTGAAAATGCCCAAAAAACAAAAGATTAGCGCATAATTAATTCTATTGAATACCTATACTATCAAGGATTCATGGTTGGTATTCGTACTCATTTACTGCAATTCCCCACTCGCCCCTTGTATAGTGGCGCTTTCAGGAATTGCGAAACCTTCGTCAGTCATTCTTTAAAGTTTTATGATACCCAAGCTATAGGAGCAGCTCAGCTCATTTAGGGCAAAATCCCAGCGGTAAAGTATGAAAGTCTCGAAAGATTTAGACAGCAAACCTTTAAGCCAGGCATTCAGTTTTTCAAGAGAAAAGGAACGCGCTGTGTATGGTCTTAAGGGAATTCTCTCCGGAATAGTTGCGGATAAACTCCTCAATGAGAAAGAGTTATTGTTCCTGGATGCCTGGCTAAAATCTCAGCAATATCTCGCTAAAGATCCCGATGTTGTTAAGATCCTGAAGTTGGTAGGTGACATTCTCGAAGACGGTCAAATAAGCCCACAAGAACTCGAGGATATGCAAACTAGTATTGAGGATACGGTTTTAAACAGAGAAGCTCCGGAAACCGGCGTGGGCCAGGCAGAGGAATTAGTGGGATTTCTAACAGGCGTTGCTTCCGATGGAGTACTAAATGATCAGGAAGTAGATGCACTTTCTAGCTGGTTAGATGCAAATGAATCTTTAAGGGACACCTGGCCAGCGAGTGTGGTAGTTAATCGCCTGAACAATGTGCTGGAAGATGGCATTATTACGGAGGAAGAGCGTCAGGATTTATTGCAAACAGTAAATCAAATTACCGGCAGCTCATCACACGATGGTGATGTCAGTTACGAATCTTCCACGGAGGTTTGGGAAGATAAAGTCGATAATCTGGAAATCGCTGGGAAAACTTTTTGTCTTACAGGCGAGTTTGTGAGTGGTGATAGGGATGCTGTCGATACCATGCTGCGTTTGAGAGGGGGCGAAATATCTCCTAATGTGAATAAGAATGTCGACTTTCTTGTTATCGGAACTCTAGCCAGTAGAGACTGGTTGTACACCAGTCATGGCAGGAAAATTGAAAAAGCGCTGTTACTAAAAAGAGAAGGCGCCAAGGTGACAGTAATTACTGAACGCACATTGTTAAAATTTACTAAATAGCGGTTCTGAGCCTTTCTTTTCTTTAATTCCCTCCCTTTAAACTCTTACTCTAATTAGAATTCCGGTAATTACTCTGCGTGGGGGATTCAAATGTCTGCCGATTTTATTTTTTCGATTTGTGGGAATCTCGTATTGCCAGGATGGTTGTTATTGATCCTATTGCCGAATTGGAGATGGACGTTAGCGCTGGTAACTGCGGTTATAATTCCATTCACCCTGGGAGTGGTTTACATAAGCTTGATGATTTCCCAGTTAGGTAATTTGCCAGAAGGGGTAGGATTCGGATCAATTGAAGCGGTGAGGGCTGGCTTTAGCAATGATTACATACTGGTCGCTGGATGGGTTCATTACCTGGCATTCGATCTGTTTGTTGGTGCCTGGGCAGTGAGGGATTCACAAAAGATTGGGCTATCTCACTGGTTTGTAATGCCCTGTTTGGCTCTTACCTTTATGTTAGGGCCCACAGGACTTGCCGTTTACCTCCTGATGCGTTTTGTAAAAACAAGAAATATGCAAATACTTGAACCAGTTGATGCGTGAATATTAGAGATGCTGGTAGGAACATCTGGCCCGTTTTCCTGAAGCTGAGGAATCTGACAGCCGCGACATGGCCTACTTTATCTCTTGCCCATCATGCCTTGCAGTGCAGTAGGAATATCTGCCGGGAAGACCACAAACTTGGAGTTCCCTGATTCAGATAATTGTTGCAGTGAAGAAATATATTTTTCACCCAGCAGGTAAATCACAGGTAGTTCTTTCTCACCGATCGCTTCAGAGACTTTGGTAATGGCTCTCTTGCTGGCCTCAGCCAGGATCACCTGGGCCTCGGCTTCTCGCTTAGATGCTTCCAGTTCACCTTCAGCCTGCAGAATTGCTGCCTGCTTATCACCATCCGCCCTGGTGACGGTGGCACGACGTGCACGTTCGGCCGCCGCTTGCTCTTCCATGGCCTGCTGCATGGTTCCGGATGGATTAATATCCTGGATTTCAACTGTCTTCAGAGTAATACCCCAATCCGAAATATCATCTGATATCGCTGCTTTCAGTTTTGCCTTGATGTGATCTCGGGAAGAGAGAGCATCATCAAGATTCATCTCACCTACAATGGAGCGTAATGAAGTCTGTACAAGGGTTTGTATAGCAAGTACATAATTTTCCACACCGTAAACAGCTTTTTCCGGTGACACAATGTTGATATATGCAACAGCATTAGTAATAAGTACGGCGTTGTCTTTAGTGATTACATCCTGTGAAGGGATATCGAGAACTATGTCTTTTGTAGTGACTTTGAATGCAACAGCATCGATAAATGGGATTATGAAGTTTAGGCCTGGGTTGAGCGTCTTATTATATTTTCCGAGTCTCTGTACTACCCACTTGAATCCCTGTGGTACTTGCCGCACACCCTGTGCAACCGTAATTAGTAGAAACACAAATATAGCTATTGCCAATATCATTCCTGGTTCCATTGCAATACTCCTTTTAGTGAGCCCAGTGTCAGGCTTTCTCTACAATTAGTGCATTTCCAGATAAATCTGTAACACTTACGCGATCGCCAATATCCAATTCATCTCGCGAAATAATAAGCCATTCATCGGATCCCAGAACTGGAGCAGGAAATCTTACCTTTCCTCTTTTTTCACCATTGGGAACTCTCAAAACCTGGCCTATTTCTCCTAACAGTGCTTCCTTGGAAAGGCCCGCTTTAGTTTTGTCGATATTGAGTGGTTTGATTATTTTGAACCAGGCAATAGCGAACGCTGCGGAAGAAACTGCCCAGATAATTATCTGTGCAATTACTGACATTGCTGGCAGAGGCACCATGAGTAAACCTACGACTATGGCAGCCGCTCCAAACCAGAAAATAAAAAATGATCCCAGAAAGATTTCTGCTAGCATCAAGGCGATGCCGAATACAATCCAGTGCCAATAGATAAGGGCAAAATCCATGATTCGTCTCCTTTTTAGCAATTCGCCATTATTGATCTGATTGGGGTACCCAGTAAACTAATATATGGGGACGATTTTAAAAAATTTAAGTAAGTCAATCGGTTAGTAAAGTCGGTAAGAGGGGCAGGCGGTGGGATGCAAGCGAGTTAAAACAAATAAAGGCCGACTAGAGCCGGCCTTTATCCTCACAATAGCTTGTTAAAAAGTATTGAGCGCAAGTAATTTTGCTTCCTGCTCTTCTTCATTAATAAAATTAACAATCATGTCAGGCGTAACCGGTACCCGATTAAAGGAGTGACCCAGGGCATCGGCAAGTGCAGAAGTAACTGCCGCTACCGCGCTACCCTGTGAAGGTTCACCAACACCTCTACCTCCAGCGGGATTGTAAGGATCCGCAATATCAACTGCACCATTGGGCATTTCAATCGGCACATCAAGAATAGTGGGAAGTTTTGCCTGATAGAAGCCAATGTTTGCTGGAAGTGCATTTTGTGGATCGTATACATGGCGTTCTGACGCAGCCATACCAAATCCCCAGACTGCGCCACCATTAATTTGCTGCGATAGTCCTTGCGGGTGAATTATGGTGCCGCAATCGGCAATACCCACATAATCGATGACCTCGTACTTTCCGGTATCCAAATCGATTTCAACTTCTGCCATGCTAATCATCAGACCCGGGGCAATTCCCCGTTTCTCAAGATTATCCTTGGCAACGCCAACCAGTCCGGTACCGGCAATTCCCTGCACAGCACGTTGCGTAATTGGATGAATATCATCCGGGTATTCTTCGCCACTAAAGCTGCCTCCCATTTCCATTGCTTTGCTGGCAGCTTCACCGTATGTCATTCCCTGTTCGGGATCATCAATTCTAAATACGCGCTCGTCACCGATGTCGTATTCTTCCCCTGATCCACCAAACTCTGTTGCTGCAATTGCCTTGAGCTTGTTTACTGCATCTTCTGCGGCAACCCAATTAGTTCTGGTGTGAGTGAAAATAGTGTTTGAACCACCTTGAGTAGAAGCATGAGGTAAATGGCGATCGGTACTGCCACGAACAATCTCGCAACTCTCCCAACGACATTTCAATACTTCGGCAGCCGCACGTGCCGTGCCGGCATAAGAGTAGGTGCCAAGATTTCCAACACCATTGTGCAGATGAATGCGCCCATCAGGTGTAATGCGCACCAGTCCGTCATAGCCATTACCACCGGCCGAGTGGTAACCAAGTCCAACACCGAGGCCACGAACTTTATTGCCGACGCGCTGGCGTGGCGCCGCTTCTCGCTCTGTCCAATTAAACATCTCGGTAGCCATGTCGATAGCTTCCGCCATGAACGCACTAGTAACCGGACCTTGATATTCGTAGACCGGTGATTCGCTATGGGGAGCATTTACGCGACGAAACTGAGCTCGATCCATACCGAGTTCCCGCGCTGCCTTATCCATAATTGGTGCAATGGCTGCAGACATCTCATTCTGACCCGGACCGCGTTGCGCACCCCGAGGTGCGGTGTTGGTAAACACCGGAATATTACGTAAGCGCATTGCTGTTGGTGTGTACACCACCGAAATATGTTGGGCCGATGAAGAAGCGCTATTACGACCCGTTGGTCCACCATCGCTAATGATAATTACGTCTACCGCAGCGACTGTCCCGTCGGCTCTTACGCCGGTTTTGACCCAGCCTTGCATGCCAGGGCGTCCAACACCCAGGTAATACTCTTCTTCCCGGGTAATGCGCAATTGCACTGGACGATTAAGCAGTTGTGAAAATTTACCGGTAATGGCCATGGTTGGATACACGCGGCCTTTTGACCCAAATCCGCCGCCGGTGTTTTCCGAAATCATGCAAACGTCTGCAGGATCGATTCCCAACAAGTCTGCCAATGGTTCAACCACGGCACTCTGGCTTTGAGTCGATGCGTAGAAATAGCATTTGCCATTTTGCCATTTTGCCATGCTGCTGCGTGGCTCCATGCAGTGGTGGGGGGTACCGGCGGTGACAAAGGATTCTTCGATTATGACTTCGCTTTCCGCAAAGCCGGCATCAAGATCACCGTAAGTCCAGCCATCGGCAAAATCGACCCCCTGGGGTTCCTGCCCATTCCGCAGTTTGTCTACTTCACTGGCAGGCCATTTAATCGTGGAGATGCCACCACGAATCGTGGCGTTCTCATCCTCCAGTGAATTGGTTTGCATTAAGACGTTGCCATCGGGATAGGCATTCGGCCCACCTTCAACCAGGCTTTCTAGTGGGTCGGTTACAAATCCACGTCTCTCAAATTCCACGTTAATTCTATCGATGGCGTTTTCGGCGATTGCATCGGAGATTGCTGCGACGGCCACTATGGGTTGGCCGATATAGGTAACATCATCTGCAGCAAGAACAGGATCATCAGGTGCGGACGATGGGGGCAAATCATCGGCGGTTAGCACTCCTAATACGCCATCCATGCGCAGTGCTTCTGCAGCATCAATACTGACCACCCGGCCGCTGGGGAGAGGACTGGTCAAAAGCCGTGCGTAGACCATTCCTTCCATTGCGAAGTCTTCGACATACTTGGCATCACCGGTTACTTTGCCTTCGACATCCGGTGGCGTGAAATCTTTCCCAATATGCATAAATGTCATGACAGCAACTCCGCGGCGCGCATGACGCCATTCAGGTAGTGATCATAGGCACCACAACGACAAAGATTGCCAGCCAGTGCCTGTCGAGCTTCCTCCCGACTGGGATTGGGATTGGCCATTAATAATGCGGTTGCTGACATTACTTGTCCCGGTGTGCAAAACCCACATTGGGGTGCCAGTTCTTCTACGAATCCCTGCTGCACTGCACTCAATTGTCCATCGGCGGCTCGCAGGCCTTCAACTGTTGTTATCACTGTTTGTTTAACCGTATGGGTAAGCAGTGAGCAGGCGTAGTTGGCAACATCATCCAATAGCACTGTACAGGCGCCACACTCACCACGATTACATGCGACTTTTAAACCGGTTAGGCCGAGCTTGTTGCGTAAGGTAAAAGCAAGGGTTTCGGTAGGCGCGACATCAACCAGTCGCGTTTGACCGTTAACGGTTAAGGACAGCAAGCGTTCAACAACAGCATTGGAATTCGTCTGGGCTGTGGCCAGGTAATAGCCGGTGCCGGAAGCCGCAGCGGCACTGGAATAGATCACGCCCTTGATAAAGCGGCGTCGAGATAATTTTGGATTCATGGGCAAGGCACTCCCTGCTGTTGTTTTTCTTGGGACCAAACAGGTCGGAAAAGGGGAAAGCTCAGTGCCAAACAGTAACCTCGAGAAAGTGAAAAATCAATCCCGCAGGCCTGTATTTTCGGGCCATCTAGGGATTTACAGCACTACTGTTCAGGATGATTCCCAGAACAGTATACAAGCCAACATGCTTGACATGCGTCGGCAATGTATAGGGAACAGCAGGAACAGGGAGGGGTAGTCTTATGATTGAAGAAAAGCAGGCTGCTACCTATAACGGATACACGTCTATCATAGTGCTCCTGGCTCTGCAGCTTATTAGGCTCGCCATAGTCTTAAGCATGCCGGTATTTTTCAATTTCGTCTTCGGATTTTTAGGAATTATTGTTTTTATCTGTTGGTTTGGATTCTTTATGGTGGCTCCCAATCAGGGACGAGTTATGCAACTGCTTGGTAAATACGTCGGCAGTGAAATGCGTGAAGGATTGCGTTGGGCTAACCCACTTTACATGAGGGCTAAGGTTTCCTTGCGAGTTAGAAACTTTGAATCCGAAGCACTGAAAGTTGCCGACAGTAACGGTAATCCGATAGATATCGCAGCTGTTACAGTACGGAAAATTGTTGATACTGCGGAAGCCTTGTTCGAAGTCGATGACTATGAGAACTACGTTACCATCCAGAGTGAAGCCGCACTTAGAAACCTGGCGACTACTCATCCGTATGATGCACAGGACGATGATGGCGATATCACCGCTTCAGGGGAAATTAATGGTGGTGGTGATCGAATCTTTATCGAAACAACTAACAGCGATATCAATATCGAACGGGTAGATTAATCGCAAAGTAAATCCTCTGCATTAAAAAAACCGGTGATTGAATATTCAAACACCGGTTTTTTTATTCCTGCCCCTTAATGAATAAACTTATTCGTATCTCAGTGCATCAATAGGGTCCAGGTTAGCGGCCTTGGCGGCGGGAAGAATACCAAACAGAACGCCAACAAATCCCGAGAATCCCAGAGCCAGTGCGATAGCCCAAAAAGGTATGCTGGCCGGTGGAAAGCCAGGAATCGTATTGGCGATCAAAGTACCCAGGCCAAATCCCGTGGCCAAACCAATTAGTCCTCCTAATAAGGACAGTAAAAGAGCTTCAATCAGAAACTGCATCAGGATGTGGTGACGTTTTGCACCGATGGCCTTGCAGATACCAATTTCCCGTGTCCGTTCGGTAACCGATACCAGCATAATATTCATGATGCCAATCCCGCCTACTAGCAATGAAATGCCGACTATGCCGCCGATAACCACAGTGACCATACCGATAATTTGGTTGAACTCTTCCATAAGTTGTTCAGCAGTCTGAATGCGAAAGTCATCGTCTTCATCGCTGCCCAGATTGTGAGCATTTCGTAATAGAGTGGACAGTTGGGTAGTCACGTCCTCAAGCTCAGCACTCTCTGACAGGCTTAGTTGAATCTGGATATCTGTACGCGCCTGGTTTCCTTGCAGGCTTACCATGGTTGCATACGGAACGAGCACTATATCGTCTCTGCTCATTCCCATGATGTCGCCCATGGAATCCAGCAAACCTACGATTTTGAACCACTCGCCACCAATTTCTACGTATTCGTTTATTGGATTTTCCGGCAGGCTCAGGTTCTCTCGAACATCTTCGCCAATTACTGCGATACGGCGCCGCGTCAGGTTATCGGATTGGGCCAGAAAGCGACCCGCTTGTGTGTATGACTGGGCAACGTCCTGATAGGCGTATGTCGTTCCCATTATCTGGCTGAACGCAGTTTGGGAACCATATTTGATTTGCGAAGAGCGGTTTGCGTAAAGAATAGGAGTTATGGACGCAATGCCGTCGGCCCGTCGTTCAATTAGTTCCAGGTCGTCAGGCGTAAGCCGGGCCCGAATTCCCTTCATCTGATCTTCGAAAGGTGTGTACGACTGAATGGTTAGGCTATTGGTGCCCAGTGATGCGAAAGTTTCGCCTATGAAAGCGCTCATACCTTGTGTGACTGATATTACGGCGATGACGCTGGCGACGCCGATGATTATTCCCAATGTGGTAAGGAAGCTTCGCAAGCGATGAGCGAATATCGACATCAGGGCAGAACGCGAGCTTTCAATAAGGGCAAAGAACATTAGCTGGTTAACTCCGCAGTGCCTTTTTCAACTACCTGATCATTGAATATCTTGCCGTCTTTCATTTCTACTATGCGTTGACAGTGCTGGGCAATTTCGTCTTCGTGAGTTACCACGATTAGGGTATGGCCTTCGGCGTGGAGTTCGTCAAACAACTGCATGATTTCGATAGTGGTTCGAGAATCCAGATTTCCCGTTGGTTCGTCAGCCAGGAGAATTGAAGGATGGGTTACCAGTGCTCTGGCAATAGCGACACGCTGTCTCTGACCGCCCGATAACTGGTTGGGCAAATGATCTGTCCTGTCTCCCAAACCCACTCGTTCTAGCGCTTCCATTGCCACCTGTTTGCGCTGTTTAAGACCGATATTGCGGTATATGAGGGGTTGCATCACATTACCCAGGGCATTGGCGCGGGGAAGCAAATTAAAGCTCTGGAAGATAAATCCAATTTCCTTGTTGCGGATTTCGGACAACTCATTCTGGTCCAGATTTTCCACATTAGTGCCGTTCAGGTGATATTGACCGTCCGTGGGTTTATCCAGGCAACCGAGAATATTGAGCATGGTAGATTTGCCAGAACCCGACGATCCAATGAATGCCAGGTAATCGTTCTTCAATACCTCAATATCGATGCCATCCAAAGCCTTAACGACTTGAGATCCCATCTCGTAGTATTTGGTTATACCCTGAAGTTGAATTAGAGCCATGTGAGCCTCTAGCTAAATGCTCGCTACTCTTCTTCGATTAAGGTAGCGTCGAGGCGGTCGCCATCGAGAAGGTGACGCAATTCCTGATTTGGACCGATGACTATCTCAATGTCACCATCAACGGCGCTAACAAGCTCCTGATATTCGTCATCAGACAGGCCAACATCGACTTTGGTTTTACGGGCGACACCATCGTCATTGATGAAGATAAAGTATTCGCTTCTAAGTTCAGCGCGATCTTCTTCAAAGATTACTGCTTCGATTGGAACTGCCGCGACACGCTGGTCCTGCCGAGTAAAAATCTCAGCTCGACAAGACATGCCCGGTCTTAGAACCACATCGCCGGGATCTGTAATGTCGATCTTTACTACGAAACTTAATCCAGTTCTTCCCTGGGCAACCTTTGCTGTATTGGCAATAAAGCGCACGACACCTTGCATGGGTTGATCGGGATAAGCGATCGCAACAATTTCGGCTCGTTGTCCTACTTCTACATTGGCAATATCCGCTTCGTCAACTAAAACCTCGGTGTAAATACTGGCGGGATTTGCAATTGTCATTAATGAAGAGCCGGGAATGTTTGTGGAGCTGGCGATAGCCGTTTCACCAACTTTAATATCGAGGCTGGTTATGACTCCGTCGATAGGCGAAATAATTTGAGTCTTGCTAAGTTGGTCCAGCACCTGATCGAGTTGGGCTTCGGATTGAGCTAACCTTTCCTGGGAAGAAAGAAAATCAATTCGTGCAAGTTCCAACTGGTTTAGTAAGGCCTCATATTCCTCGGCGCCAATTAAATTCTGTTCGTACAAACTCTTGCTGCGTTCGTATTGACGCTCGAGATTGTCAATTCTGACTTCCTGTCTTTCGATGTCGATAGTATTAATTCGAACTGCAGCTTCAGATTGTTCCAATCCGGCCAGGAAGTTCTTGTCATCGACACGAAGCACAAGATCGCCGGTTTCAACGCGATCGCCTTCCTCCACGAAAAGTTCCGAGACTTTGCCGATAACTTCCGAGCTCAGCATAACCTCTTCTTCATGGGCGAGAAATCCGGAGGCGAGAATTGAGGGGCTGATGATTCGCTGGCTGATGACCGATACGTTTACTTCTTTGGCATTGGTGCCAAAGACAGTCCGGTTAATAAATGGCAGGGCGATCACTGTCCCTGCCAAAAAACCTACAACCAAAAGCTTCTTGAGGTTAATCACTGCTGTTCCAATTCCTTATAAGTTTCACCCTGCAACCCAGCTTACCCGAGACTCACAGTTTTCGGGCGACAAACCTAGCATATTTTGGCCTAAGTGAGGGCAAAATAAGTCCAAACCCCTATAAACAGTAGATAAGGCGCCAGCACAATTCCGCAGGCTTTGGGCCAGCTCGATTGTAGCCATTGCTTGTAGGCCATGACCGTGAGTGTAATTCCCCAAATGATGGTCAAATCGAGTTGAGAAAAAACCCTGTTCAGGGAATCGATGCTGGTAGCAATTCCCAGGTTTCTCAGGGTGAGCGGGTTGAGATCAAATGCGCTCAATTGTCCGTTTGGTGACAACATGATAGTTACGGCCATACCGACAGTCGATAGCAGGTAAGGTAGTGCAGTCCAGACAACTAAAGAAAACCAATTGGTAAATCGGAATTGATCACCATTAAGGGCTGAAGCCAGGCTCAGGTAACCAGCCTGTAAAATCCATAAAACAACCAGAAATACAGTACTGCCCAGTATGCCTACAGCGGTAAACGTTGCCTGGGACATTGAACCCATTTGTTCCCGCGCTTGTTCCATTTGTACTTCGGATATATTCGATAAACGCATCGCATCATCAATAAACCAATCGAAGTCAACGATGTTGTAATACCAGAGCATGACTAACATCATGCTAAACAACACCACAGTCATGGGAAATATCTTCGTTGGGCGTTCTTGTATTTCTGCAAATGCCTCCGCAGGAGAAGTAATTATATTTATTGCAGTGTTGATCATGCCAGCAGGTTCGGTTTTATGCTTTTGCAGCTTATCAATGTCGGTCATTCCCGGCTCCTTTATTAGATTGCTGACTTGATCGACTCTCGATTATGGGAATTAGCTCTGTCTGCGAGAACAGTGAAAATTTCAGCAGTTTTATGCGGATGATAATTGTAAACATAAGACCAGATCGCTGTGATTCAAGTATCTCACTAGCCGTATTCACGCTCTATTATTTCGTTGATTAAGCGGGAGTATTCATCGCGATTTGCAAGAAAAAAGAGATTATGGCTCTAGTGCAGATTGTCCTCTTCCATCGGCAGGATATGAGCTTCCAGCTGCAGATCCTGAATCTTTCGCCCAATGAGTTCGATCATTCCCTTGTTTCTCACTTGTCCAGTGGAGGTAAACTCAAAGTGATAACGCCGCCTCAGTCGAATTGAGCCTTCATCCGATCTCACTGGCCATAATCCTTTTAATACCATGGTTTGATCGAGCAGTTGTAAATTTCTGCTGCGACAGTAATGGACGATGTGATGCATGGCGTACAGTTTAATTTTATCGCTTTGCCACCAGAACGAAACGAATGCAACAGCAACTGTAGACCAGAAAAGTAAGGATAGTGACAATTAAAATTCCGAATACATACCGAAGCAACAATTGGATTCTATCGTGAATTTAAATTAAGCAGTGACTTTTGCTCGTTCTTCATAGCGCTTAATCTGGGCTTCGATTAATTCAAGTGCTGTCTTATTGCAGGGAGGCAAATCGGCATCTGATTGCGTGAGAGGAGTGATTCGATCTGACCATTTAATTAGCCCTGCTCCCCAGGTTAGGCCAGCGCCAAAAGAAGCCATAAGAACATGTCCGCCGGGCTCTATCTTGCCTTCCTCCAGGGCTTCTGTTAAGGCAACAGGTATGGTTCCAGCAGATGTATTCCCATATTTATGAACATTGATAAAAACTTTATCTTCATCCAGCCCTACTTTTTTTGCTAAAGCATCCAGAATGCGTTTGTTAGCCTGGTGTGGAACAACCAGGTTTACATCGGAAATCGAAAGCCCCTTTTGCTCGAGAACCTCTTCACAGGCTTGCGCCATGGCACGGACGGCCCGTTTGAAAACTTCCTGTCCTTCGAAGTTCCAATTGATATAGAGAAAATCGTCAGTCATGCGGGAATAGGCAGATCCCAGATTGGTAATCTGAATGGCGTATTTTGCATCTGATTCACAACCTATACTCGCTGCGACTAATCCTGTTTCTTCATCACTTTCCTCGATGACGACCGCACCACAGGCATCGCCAAATAATACTGCAACATCTCGTCTGCTCCAGTTCATGTAATGGGAAATAAATTCGCCGCCAATCACCAGTACTTTTTTGTGAGCGCCGGTGCGAATTAAATTAGTGCCAATATGAAGACCATAGAGAAATCCAGTGCACGCGGAGTTAATGTCTATTGCTGCAGCGTTTCGAGCGCCCAGTGCGTCGGCGACTAAGGATGCGGTATTGGGGCATAAGCTGTCATTGGTAAGGCTTCCCAACAGGATCAAATCAAGCTCGGATGGATCGAGATCGGCCGCGGCCAGGGCGCGTTTAGCAGAAACCAGCGCCATATCAGAAAAATTGCAGTGGCAGACACGGCGCTCGCGAATGCCGGTCCGCGAGGCAATCCACTCATCAGACGTGTCCATAAACGTAGCAAGGTCTGCATTACTGAGAATCGCCGGGGGAAGGCATTTACCCCAGCCAGTAATTTCTGCATGCTTCATGCAATCTCTCCATTTTTGCCGAAATTTATCTTTGCTTTTCCGGTTATATTAGGTATCGATCTTCCGCTAAAAATAGTTAGAGCGACGATCAAATTCGTTAGCCAGCTATTATTAAGCTTTGCCCCTACTGATCATCCCCGGGAGGTGGCAAGCATGATCGAGAGACCCCTTGGCAAGCATAGCTAAGTCAAGAAGAATACTGTATTTTCCCGAGGCTGGATAGGCTCATCAAGTTTGTGGAACAGTTTTGTAATAGTGATTTCGAATTCGAATAAAATTAGCAGTAATCATGCTCGAAGATTTCTGCGAGCAGTGATTTTCTGCATGTCTTTTTTTTCCGTCGATGCACTGGCTCAATTCGACCATTCTGACTGGGATACTCTCCTGAAAAAGCATGTAAATATGATCGATGAGGGTAAAACAACGCAGGTTGAATATGCTGGTATGCTTGTCGACCGCCCAGTCTTGCGAAATTATCTTGCCAGCATTGCTTCAGTAGAGCGCAGCGACTTCGATTCCTGGTCTTTGTCAACTCAGTTGGCATTCTTGATCAACACCTATAATGCCTGGACCGTTGAGTTGATCCTATCAGAATACCCTGACTTGCGCTCCATCAGGCAAATTGGATTCTTCCCTTTCTCAGCATGGCGTCGAAATATCGTGCAGCTATTCGGTGAAAGCTATTCACTTGACGATGTTGAACACGGAATGATTCGGGGCTGGGATATTTACCAGGAGCCACGAATTCACTTTGCGGTTAATTGCGCTGCCATTGGATGCCCAGCCCTGCGGGCTGAAGCTTATATTGGTGAGAGACTGGAAGAGCAACTGGAAGACAACACGAAGCGGTTTCTAAGTGACAGTAACAGAAACTATTATTCTAATGAGCAGCTTTTTGTGTCGAGAATATTCGATTGGTATAAAGAAGACTTTGAGCAGGGATGGCAAGGTGTGGATTCGGTGTCAGAGTTTTTGTCACGCTATGGCGACGAGCTGAAATTGACAACCTCAGACATTTCACGATTGCAAGAAAATGCAATTCGTATTCGTTTCCTTCGTTACGATTGGGATTTGAATCGTGCGCCATAATGCCGGATTGGTTTTCGAAAAGTTGCTTGTGCTAAACTCACCGGCGGAAGAGTATCATCCCCGGTGGGGTGCCCGGACTTCAAACTCGGTGAAGTCTGTTAATGACAGGCTTGGTGGGTTCGACTCCTGCCTCTTCCGCCACACATTCGTTCAGTAGCATTCAGCTAAAATCAGT